>NZ_JAWIRS010000003.1:234824-272142 GCF_036320005.1 Stenotrophomonas sp. SMYL11 | reverse complement strand
GCGGCGTGTCGTGTCCGGTCGGGGGGACCCCGTCCCCCGCCCCCCCGCCCCCACCCCTCGACTCTACAAAGAGCAAGCCGAGCATCGGCTCGTCTCTACAACATCCCGCCGAACGGGTTACAACGCGTCCGCGTCCAACTCACCGGTACGAATACGCACCACGCTGCCCAGGTCGTACACGAACACCTTGCCGTCGCCAATCTTGCCGGTGCCGGCGGCCTTCACGATGGCCTCAACCACCGCCTCAACCTGGTCATCGGTCACCGCCACTTCCAGCTTCACCTTCGGCAGGAAATCGACCACATACTCGGCGCCACGGTACAGCTCGGTGTGACCTTTCTGGCGACCAAAGCCCTTCACTTCCGTCACCGTGATCCCAGTGACCCCACGCTCGGCCAGCGCTTCGCGCACGTCGTCGAGCTTGAACGGCTTGATCACCGCCATGACCATCTTCATCGTCTATCTCCTGTCTTCCGGCGTGGAGGATAGCGCCTGAACGCGGCCCGTGCGAAGCCGCTGCGATCTGTCCGGGCGATGGGTGCCAGCAGTATCCTTGTGCCCGAATGGCCTGCCCGCGCCGGATGCACGGGCCCACCCCCACGGAGCACCCCATGATCGACCTGAACCAAATCGATGACCTCGCCCGTCGCCTCAGCGACCTGGTGCCGCCGGGCCTGCGCGAATCGCGCGAGGAACTGCAGGCCACCTTCAAGAGCGCGCTGCAGGCCGGCTTGGCCAAGCTCGATCTGGTCACCCGCGAGGAGTTCGAAGTGCAGCGCGCCGTGCTGCTGAAGACCCGCGAAAAGCTGGATGCGCTGGAAACGGCCGTGCGCGAGCTGGAAGGGCGCCGCGCCGCAGAATAAAAAAGGGAGGCGCGGTGCGCCTCCCTTTTACAGATTATTTCCCGGATGGGGCCTTGCAGCAAGGCCCACCGGGCGCCCTAGACTCGCCGGCCTGTCGATCCGGCAGGACACGCAGGGGCAGTGCCGATGGCGCAGGACACCGAATGGACACCCGTTTCGCATGACACCTGCGACCAGATCGCCGGGCCGTTCTATCACGGCACCCGCGCTGATCTGGCGGTGGGCGAGCTGCTGAGCGCGGGCTTCCGCTCCAACTATCGCGACAGTGTGGTGATGAACCACATCTACTTCACCACGATTGCCAAGGGCGCCGGGTTGGCTGCAGAGATGGCCAAGGGTGAGGGGCGGCCGCGCGTGTATGTGGTGGAGCCGACCGGGCCGTTTGAAGACGATCCGAACGTGACCAACAAAAAGTTTCCCGGGAATCCGACGCGGTCGTATCGGAGTGCGCAGCCGTTGCGGGTGGTTGGGGAGATTGTTGAGTGGGAGCTGTACGACGCGGAATTCGTTCGGCAGTTGAAGGCGTTTGTTGCTTCGGGGAGTGGGGAGATCATCAATTGATGACGTGGAAGATCGGCACGGCCACGTAGCCCTCATTTGCAGGGCGTGCTATCCGGAAGCTCGCCCTTAAGCCTCCGCATCGTGGAGTCGAGGGCTCCAAGGAACGACGCATCGCCGTCCGTCACAAGCGTGCGCGCGCGCGCAACAGCATCACTTCAGCCCGGTGGCAATTCTCGGTCCCGCCCAACGAGATGAAATGGGAAGCGAGGCGCTGCAACGCTGCGGGTTCTCCTCTCAAAACGCCCTCCTCCATCCACTGCCTGTACAGCGCTGCATTGCCTATCTCGCGATAGTGATTCTCGAACAGCGCCTGAGCGTATCTGTCATGTCCTGCCACGCTTGGTTAAGCGGCTCGTCGAACTTCTCGTTCTCGACGAAATGAGGGTCCGCACCGAACTGGTGCGCCATCGTGTCGCGATCAAACCACATGTCTCCCAGTAGCTCCACGACATTCTCTGCCACTTCGCCTGTCAATCCGGCAACCCGTTCCAGGACGTCGAGAACGGATTCCCCTTCCGTATCTTCATCCCATTGCGAACCCCAGCCTTCATCGTCGTAGCCTGTGGTGGACACGAAGAACCGTTCGAACATCGTGTCGAAGTGCTCGGCCAACTCCCAGGCGGATATGGTCGGCGCCGTTCGATCGCGGTAGTCGCATGGCCGATCCATCGTGGCGCTGGCCTCGATAATCGCGTTCAATTTCGGCTCCGAGACATGGTCGGAACAGATGCGTTGGTCCATGCTTAAGCGGCCCTTTCTTGATCACTTCGTAGACGGATGCAGCTTCTCGCCGAGGCCCTTCACGGCGCATCAGAGCACGCTGATCGATGTACTGTATTGGTCAGCGCTCGTCACCGGCCTCAGGATCCGGCTCGCCCCCCTCATGGTCGGCAAGGTCGTCGTAATCCATTCTACGCATCCTAGTCGATGCTTCCGCACGGCGTTCCTCCGCAGCAATCATCAAGTCGAGACTGGCCCTTTCCTTCTCGGCGAACATTCTGATTTCCTGACGCGGATCGTCCAGCCACTCCGAAAGGGTTTCCTTCTTGGCTCGCCAGGCATTCGCGAATCCCAGCTCTCCGTGGACAACTCCCGTGTTCTCCAGACACGACCGGACACCGCCATGTCTCCGGTCGTCCTCAGGGAAGCCGGACACAATCTCCTTCAAGACGACATGGGTGAAGGTCTCGCCGTGGTAGTTCCTGAGAACGGCGAGGGCAAAATCGGCCTCGGTCTCTCCGCCCTCCTTTACTAAGCCGGCGAGCGCGGCCATGAGCACATCCGCATCGCGCGGGAAGACGGCGCAGAGTAGGCGCCCGCCGCGAAACTGAAACAACGTGGCATCGCGCACAAACCACGCCATTCCTTTCGCGACGGCAAGCTCTGCGTCCTTGGACAATGCTTTCTGCAGGTCGTGCAGGCGGTAGGGCACCGCCTCGAACTCGCCCCCGTTCTCGTCGATCACCTGCCCCGCACGTGCAAGCCGATCACCGAAATAGTCCCACACGGCTTCCGGATACCGCTCGGCCAGACTACGCAGGACAGGTTCCACATGGTGATCCACTCTGGGAAGGAACACCAGGTTCTTCAGGATCTGCCCGGCCCGCTCCGGCGACACCTCCTGATAGAACCTTACATCGCGGCCTGCGGCGAACCAAACGCCCCATACCCAGCGCGGATCCTTGCGTTCGGTCAAATAAGCCAGTGCGTCGTGGACAATGGTGTCGGCATCGTCCAGCTTCTCCGTTCCGTACGCTTCCATCGCGAACGCCAGGGAATTCGTCACGCCCGCAGTATCGTCGGTTTCCATCGCGCGATCCAACAGGCGTCGCGCAACATGTGGCTGTCTGGCCTCGGAGTAGCGCAAGTGGTGGACGACACCAGGCAAGTTCCTCGCCGAATCCAGCTCGCTGGCCAGCGCCCGCTCGTAGATGTCTTGCCGATCGCTTGCCACCAAGCCGTTCAGGAACGCGGCCAGGAATCCGTGCAGATCGTCGCCCGCCCTGTCCAGAAACCCTTCGGCGACCTCCGGCTTGCGTTGCGAAAGCTTGGCGATAAAACCCCCGAAAACCGGGAACGTAGCGAGATCGTTCGACTTCGTCTGCGCGCAGCGCGTCGCCAACTCGAACCAATCGTTCTCGTTTTCCGCGTCGACCGCGTTGACGTAGCGATCCGCCTCTTGTTGTCGATACGCGTCCGATTCTTTGTAGTCGAAGTCCCGGTCGATCCAGTGGGCCGGGAAGACGGATTCGTACCCGACCAGCACCTTGTATCGGACGAACGACTCGTCGGCATTGATCGCATCGCGGAACCTGAAGATCGCCCTGACGAGTGCCGCCGCGTCCGCCTGGTGGCCCGGCTTGCCGCCCTCGCCGTCGGCAAGCCCGCTGACCCGGTAGTAGTCGTAGAGGTATCGATGCTCCAGATGCTGCAGCAGTTCGTAGCTAGTCTGCGTGGCGCGCTCGATCATGAACTCGACGATGCGGGCAGCATCCCTAAGCGTAGCCGTCAGCAGTTCGTCCGGGCACGCGACCTGACTTGGGGCACGGGTGCCATCATCGAGTGCGGAAAGCACCCTGCGCCGCTGTGAGTCGTCGACCGACCGGTCGTAGGCGGCGAACAGCGCCACGATCGCCTTGTCCCGCACCTCCATCAGTTGATCCGACGCCGGCACTGCTCCGGAGCGAAGGATCACGGAATCCGCTTTCCACGTCTGTCCGGTGATGTCCAGTTGCAGGGCTTCCGACCAGACCGCAAGTGCGATGGGACGAATGCTATCCACCTCCACAGCATCAATGCCGTTCAATTGCTCCAACAGCGCCATCTGCAACATTGGGCCGACCTGCTGGTAGGCGTCGATGTTGTACGCCGCCAGGTGCTTGACGGCGCTCACGATCTGCTCCCTGGCCTGCTCGTTCGACTCGTCGCGGTAGATATCGATCAACAGTTGCAGCGTGCCGACCGCATCCGCGTAGCGTAGCCCCTCGACGATCTCCACCACCAGCTTCGTTACCGCTTCGGCTTTGAACCCCTTCATGCCTCCGAACGCCGTTTCGATTGCCACCTGCTCTGCCTCGCGCGCCGCCTGAACCACCCTCAGGAAGGGCGCTTTGAGTCGGTCGTATGCTGCGGGAAGATCGTCGTAGTACGGGATCGCATGGTTCTGCAGGCTGGACAGGATTTCGTAGCGCTCGTTGTTGTTCTGCGCATTGTCCAGCAGGGTGACCACGTCATTGCCGAACAACAGCTTTCCGCGCAGCAGGCGCTCGTACTCCTGTTGTGCCTTCTGTATCTCGTATCCGGCCGGAATCAAGTACTCGTCCATGATCCGCTCGAAGCGACGCGTGATGCCCTCCATCGCCCGCTTGCCGTAGCCATCGCCTAGCTTCTGCTTATAGACAATGTCATGCGAGGTTTCCGACCAAGCATGATTCAGGATCGTCTGCACCTGTATTTCGCAACGCAGCCCAGCGAACCGGGCATACTCGGACAAGCGAATCCTGTCTTCGCGTAGTCGCACCGTGTAGTGGATACCCCGATAGCGCGCGCCTTCGTTTTCCGGGATCGGATGGTGGATCTTCGTCGAGCCTTCATCGATCTCGAAGTTCTCGCGGATCAACGGCGAGCCAAGGAACTTTTCCACGTCGTTATTGGTGTAGAAGATGACCCGAACGCCCGCCAGATCCCGCCTGTCCTGCTCAAGCGTTTGAGACTCCAGCTTCCCTTCCTCGCTCAGTCGGTTACGCAAGCTTTCGACCGACTTGGCGCGATACTGGATTGACTGCGGATGGGGGAGCCCTTCGGCGGAGAGCAGCGCCTTCTTCAGCACGAACTGAACTGTCTCGGCGAAAGACTCGTAGAGCGCAAAGTACTTACCTGCGTATTCGTCGATGTTCATACGATCTCGATCCAAGCATCTATGCCACAGCGAACAATGCCCGGCCCCGGCGAACCGACCTGGTCGGGATCGGTACCCTGTCGTAGCTGGTCCCAGCCGAATGCCTGCGGTTCGTCCCGCTTAAAGTCATGTCCGATCACACTCAGCATCAGTGCAATCCCCTCCACAATCACCCCAAGTGTAGAGCTGGCCCGGCGCGTTCAGGGAAATCCGAACTAAAGGTATCAGGGACAGTTTTCCGAGGTCGCCAATCCGTTGCCGATGTCCGTTTTGGGGCGAAAGCGGAGAATAGCACCGGACCAGGCGCGGACGCAGTACAGATGTCTGCTTGCGGCCAGAAGCGGACGCTCTCAATATCTCCACCAGGCCCAATCACGAAGCGGTCTTGCCCTGAAATAATTTTCGTGGTGGTCCCTACTTGAATATCTCCAGCAAATCCTTGTCTTCATGCCGCTGCACCCACGTGGAGAGAAAGCAAAAGCTCACGCCGCATTGCATGGCAGCCTTCTGGAACCCAGCCAGTTCTTCCTTCGTGACCGGATACTCAACCGGATCAAAGTGCAGAAGCCCCCACGGCTTGACGAAAGAGAACCCAGGCAGGAGTTCCGAGAAGATCGCCTTGAGCTGGGGTTGGAGAGTAGAGAAGTCCTTGATCGGACCCGCGCGATTGCCAAGGGCATGACACTGACGACGGATGGTCCTGTCTCCACCCACCACGCGCGCAACGAAGTGGTCCTGGTGCACTCGAACGTAGATCAGCTGACGGCGAAAAATCCTCATCCCCTTCTCAACCCCACACGCTCAATGGTCGTCCATGTGCCTGCACGCCTACCGATCAATACGTCGGCTGCGCCTTCAGCGCCCTTGAACCCCGCCGCATCAGGTACAGCCCCACCAGGAATGGCCACAGCGAGTTGATCGACGAGAACAGGCGCTGTGTCAGCCCCCTGAACCCCTCCGGATCCGCGCCCACCACGTTCAACCAGAGATAGACAATGCCCGCGATGCTCACCACAGCGGTCACGGCGTACGCCCTTCGGTTGGCAGACCACGCGCTCAATTCGATGTGCGACATCGCCGGTGCAATGATTTTTGCGATACCAATGGTGTAGAAGCCGTGCATCGGATGGCCCATGGGCCAGAGCCCGTTGGTCAGCATGGAAATGCCAAAGATCATCCAGCAGATCGCGCCTACGGCAATCCGGCGGCCGGACTCCCGCCATACCCCGATGGCAAACGCCACGAAGCCCACGCCACAGCCGATGGGGGCAATCCTGGCGCAGATGCTTGCGAGCGTTGGCGCCTGCAGCAGCTCGCTGGCGTGTTGTGCAAGCGGGCTGTAGCCCGGCGCAAACACGGCGGCAACGCTGGTCCAGAACAGGAACCACGGAAGCGGGACCAGACCCGCGCAGAGAAGCAGTCGGCTGCGGCGTGACACGTACGGTGGTCCTTGTTTGGCCTGCGCCAGTGGGTGGAATCCAGACGAACGCTGCAGAACCTTCCTACTGCAGGCAGGACGATCGTGAATGACTACAGCAGTAGTCAGATTGCGCGCGGCACTCGGTAGGTTCAATAGGCAAGAAGTCATTCAAACCATCCAGCGGGTGTCGCAGCGGTTCGGTTGCATGAGCGATCACACATGTCCGATGGGCGAGTGCTGTCGCATTTGCCGCTCCCTGCATTTCTGGCGGAAGGTTCTGACGATTCCGTTCCAGAAGTGCCGTGCCGCCTAGCACGCCAAGGCTCTCGCCGCTTTCCTCGCTATGCGACAATGCCAAAAGCGTCTCGGGTTTTGGCGGCATTGCCCCCTACCCGTTGGCATTCCGCACAACAGCAGGTAATCGTTACTGCGCCACCGTGCATCGGTGGCCGGGACTCGAAAACCCGTTGTTGTGATGAAGTTTGCGCTTGCCAGCCGGCATCACCTTGCGTGGTGCCGGCTGGCAATCCGTCTGCCGGCTATGGCGGGCGGGGCGTGGGGGCCTCGTGCCCACCGGCGATCATCACACACCGGTTTTCGAGCCACGCTCTGCCCGCCACCTTTATCGGTGGCGGCTTCTGCCTGCATGCACGGAGCCCGCCATGACCACGCCGCACTCCCCTCCCCCGCGCCCCATCCAGGAAGCGCGCTCGAACGCTCCAGCCCCGGACCCGAACAGCCTCATCGCCATCCTGCACGCCATCGGCGCGGGCGCTGCGGCCGACGGCCAGCCCTGGCCCGAGCTGCACCATCTACGCAGCCGGCAGATGGCGTTGTCCGACGCCGACTGCGCGCTCACCGGCCAGCGCATCGTGCAGGAAGTCCTGCTGGCCGCCGAGCGTACGCGCCAGAACGGTGAGCCCGAGCAGTACGTAGGCGATCGGGTGATGGAGGGGCTGGTGATGGCCGACCTCGCGCTGACTGCCTTCATCCACGAGCGGATGCGACCCAAGGACTGAGCGCGCGTATGGCGCGGACCTTTCTGCCTGTGTGCGGGGTGACGAATGAAGATGCACGGCCTTGCCGCTGCAGCGGTGTGCATCGCGGTGATCGGCGCGATGTGGGTGGAGTGGCCCGAGCCCGCGGGCGATCAAGTGTGGGCCTACCAGAAGCTACGGCCGGCCGATTACCGCCTGCTGCACAGCGATGCGCTCGGCTTCGTTACCGCGAAGGCATACGAGGGCTTTGAACTGTATGCGCGCCATGCCGGAGCGACGTCCTTCGAGATCCGGTGCAAGGGCGTGCTGGTGATGGACGTGGAGAATGCGCCCTCGCGTGTACTGATACGGATGCCCGCCGATTCACGGTGGCGGGCGCCGGACATCGAGCGACTGCGCATCAGCTTCGAACGCTGGCTGGACATCTACCAGAGCCAGGGTCGGTTGTTGGTGGAGCGTGCTGGGCCGTCGTGGGTAGAGGCGCGCTTTGGGCGCTTGGGCAGGGTGGTGCCTGATGAAGAGAGGTGTCCAATTGGTGCTTGAATTCCAAATCGTCATGCTACTCACAACTGGGGTAGGTCGACCCTCTCAAGAGTTGGAGCCAGTAGGAATTCCCAGCTGCTTCACAACACCTGGAGCCTATTCTGGCGCGGCACAAGGCCATAGCTTGGCCCCCCTCAGCTTGGCCGACTGAATCACCGCGACCACATCCCGCCTGATGAGAATGGCGTTGGAAGACTGGTGGCCTGCTCCAAAGAACTGCTCGCTGCGGAAGATGGGAAGGTCTGGATTGCCAACTGGTGCTGGCAGGAACCCTCGCTCTGGACCTGTGTAGCGAACACGCCCACATTTCGGACAGCGAACCCCCAAATCTTCATCCATCTGTAACGCCACGCTCGTGTCAGCACGTAGCTGCACGATGTGATCAAGAACATTTCCCTTGGTGTCCTCAACCGGCCACGTCTCAATACCAAGTGGAGCAAGATGCGCTTCCCAGACATCCTTATGCATGAAGATCGCATCTTCAACCCAGAACAGTTTGAGAAATGCGTTACGCCCCCACTTCAATGACTTCCGCACACGGAAAGGCGCAATCTGGACAGCCCAGGCTCCGCACTCATCGCAGTATTTCGAAGTGTCGTAGGTTTGCGCCCGAAACCCAAAATCGTCTTCCGGCTGAGGATACCCATTTGCATGCGTAACCTGCAGCTCACAG
This sequence comes from Stenotrophomonas sp. SMYL11, assembly GCF_036320005.1. NCBI lineage: Bacteria > Pseudomonadati > Pseudomonadota > Gammaproteobacteria > Lysobacterales > Lysobacteraceae > Stenotrophomonas > Stenotrophomonas sp. SMYL11. The sequence goes on along the minus strand of NZ_JAWIRS010000003.1, from coordinate 263,186 downwards.
TAATCAGCGGCGGCAATCTCTGCGGCCGAAAAATCCGTTGTTACAAGGAAAGAGCCGCCCCATTCCCTGATCAGCGAGGAAACATCCGCCCATTCTGGAGCCCCTTCCGCCGAATGGACGACACCAATAATGCACTCCCCACTGAAGTCAGATGACGGATCAACAGTGGCGCCGATCTGCTCGAGCTTCAGCGCCCGCTTGGCTGTCCAGCCAAAGGTGAAGCGATATCTTACCTTCATGAAAAAATAGACCTCAAAGACCTAGTTCCTTAAGGATTGCTGGATAATTCGCATAAATTTCGCGGGCCTTGTTCATAACCTGATCTGCGCTCAACTGCCTGTAGTTGGTTCCATATGGGAAAGCGCTCCGCCACGCATTCGTAAAGGGTTGATGCTCTGCATCCGTTACTGCGGTGGAGAGCATCTGAGATTTCCTCTGTCCCACCACTGCGGCAAACCTTTTCTCAATGAGATGGTGGCTCTTAAGCCCTGTTCCAGCCACTGCCCTGCGCAGCGCATTATAGGGCATCACTCCAAACTCAGCTGCTCGCGAAAGATTTCCAAAGCCCTTGGCCGCATTGGCTTCGCGCAGTACCACCATGGCGGAGGCAAGCTTGAGGCCGCCAGCAGCAGTTGATCCTGTAGGAGAGTTCATCAGCGGAACGACGATTGCCTCCGACACGGCGTCGAAATCGGTCAAGCTCCCCTGCCCGGTGAAGAAATTCCGTTCGTCAAAATACTCCGCGATGGCGCCCAGGCCTGTAGCTTTAACGGTCTCCGCAGGCGCGGGGGCGTTGGGATCGTGCTGGGGCACTCCGCCAGGTGTCGGCGACGGCGCACCGGTCAGGTTTGCCCCGGCGAACCAGCGGCCATTGCACATATGTGACCCGGTTGCCTGGTCACACGCGCCCGTGGGATCAGAGAATCGGAATGGGTTGTTGCTGGCGTACCGATAGCGATTGAAATTTGGCCCTCCGGAGGTGCTAGCAGCCAACGGATCGGGAGAAATGAACCTCGCCAGTTGCGGGTCGTAGTAGCGCCGCCCCATGTAAACCAGTCCCGTGTCGGGGTCTGCCAGGTGGCCTGAGTAGCCTGGAATCTTCGCAGCGGGCACTGCGTCTGCCTCGCCATACGGTGACCAGAAGTGACGCGTCAGCACCTCTCCATTCGCCCTGCTCGTTGCCACCAGCGTATTGAGTGCATCGTGATGAAGATAGGTGAGCGTTGCGCCCGTGGCAGAGCTGGTGCGAATAGCCAACAGTCTCTTGCCGAGGTAGATGTAGTCCGACGTTTCCCCACCGTGGGTGGATTCCATCAGCTCCCCACCCACGAGGTACTGCCAGGAGCGATCCAGATCACTCGCCAAGAAACCAAGTTCACCGCCACCGCGCTCTGGAATGGATACATCCCAGTTGTGGGAACCCGTGATGGGCTCCTCGCCCAAAATGGGTGAATTCTCTGATGTCGGTGCCGACGTTGATGCTGTTGCGTAAGCACGCAGTCCGGCTCCGTCGTAGAAGTATTTCTGTACATCTCCGGCGGAACGGAGCTGGCCACCCACGTCGTAGGTGAACACCTGGCCGTTGCGCACCGCCAGATTGCCTGCCGCGTCGTAGGAGAAGCCAGAGACGCCGTTACCGCTGGGGTCCCGCAGCAGTTCCAGGCGATTGCGGGTGTCGTAATGGAACGTGCGCTCCCGCTTCCCTGGCAATCGCATCGAGACGATGTTGTCCAACGTGTCATAGCCGAACGTGTACTGCCCATTCCCACCAAATGCCGGCGCGCGGGCCTGAATCAATCGATCAAGGCGATCGTAGCCCAAGCTGATCTTCCAGGAGTCGCCGCGTACGGCATCGCTGATCTGGCTGATGTTTCCCGTCGCGTCATAGCTGTAGTTCAGATCGACCATGCCACTGTCAACGATGCGGCTGGTCAACTGTCGCGCATTCTCGGTTACGCCACGTACGATGCCATTGCCGTAGGTCAGCGCGGCGGTTTCACCACTGGGGAAGTAGGCAATGTTGCTGGCGAGTACGGCACCAGTGCCATCCTGTAGCCGCACGGGCTGGCCCAGAGCATTCAAGGACTGCTGGACGGAGTAGCCATCGGGGTAGTCCGTACGAACATGCTGACCCATGTGGTCATAGCCAAATGCCAGCGTTCGGGCGCTCGCGCTGCCTATGACACGGCTCTGACTGACCACCGACCCGAGAGAGTTGTAGGTACGGGTGGTCACCACTGGCACACGGTCCTGATTGAAGACCCTCTCAGTCTTCAGCTGGCCCGTAGGTGTGTACTCAAGCTGCTGATCACCTAGACCATCGGGATAGACCACCGTCTGCAGGCGATTGACGGCATCGTAGTTGCGCGAAACGCGACGCGCTGCAATCTGCGGCGCCTCACGGTTGCATTCGGTCAGGCTGGGCAACTCCAGCCCGCCCGCGCTCCAGGCAAGATTGCCGGCCGCATCGTAGCCAAACACGGTCGCTCCGGTTTCTGGCTCGATGACCTTGCATAGCCGGAGATTGTCGTCGTAGACGTATCGCCGGGCCACCGTTGGGGCCGGATTGTCTGGATTGACTGGCAAGGTAGGAGCGGCCTTAGCGGTGGCCGCCGCCTGGGCAATCGCATCACCCGCAACCGAAAGCGTGAATCGATTCGTGCCGGCGCCAATCGGCACCACGATGGAACCGCTCGCTCCGCTGCCGACCACAGAACCGCCATCACGCTTGAGTTCTGCACGGGAGTCCGTGGCCGACCAAGTCAGGGTGACGTTGCAGGTCTGCGCACCAGCTGCAATCTGGCACATTGCAGGGGACACAGACAGAGTGCCACTGGGTGCTGCGGGAACGACGAACGCACCGGAACCGCCAATGGTGTTGTTGGGTTGTCCAACGGGGGAAATTCCATGGACATAGATCGGCTGCCCGGCCCGCTGGCGGCGCTGCTCGTTGCTCATTGGAAGCGAGAAGCGATGATTACCGCCCGCCTTGCACGAGGTGCCCACGGCCGGTTCACTTGGCAAGTCGGCCTTGCCGGTCAGGAAGATCGTCCCGCCACTGCCGGCGGCCCCGCCTGTGTAGACATGAAGGTCAATCGACGAATCAATCCCCGTAGAGCATGCCCAACCGCTGATCTGGCCATCGCTGGTGACGCCATCGATATTGCCGATTACCTTGGACGGCGGCCCGTTGACGGTGACCTGGACATTGTCACTTTCCCGACCAAACCACTCTTTGCCCTCTTCCAGCAATCGCCATTGGAAGCTGTAGACACCCGGCAATGAAGGAGCTACCACATCGAATTCAAAGAACGCAGGCAGCTGTGGACTGACGTCATTCGGCATTGGGACCCGCGCCCTGCCCCACCGGACATTGTCATTGGGATTCCAGGAGCCCAGTGCATAGCCCGCAGACGTCGACCACGTGGTATTACCCGTATTGACGAACTTCAGCTTGACGCGATAGGTCCGCCCGGCCTCCATGCTAGTCGGGACTTCTTGCTCATACATGACGCCGCGATTGAGCCTTCCGGTCGTCTCAAAGGTCTGCTCGCTGCTGGTGCTACCAAAGCGAACACCATTGCGGTTCATCTGCCACTGGAGGGTGCTCGGTCCATTCTCATTGGCTGCCGCGCCGTTGAAGGTAAAGGTAACCGTCCCGCCGGGGCCCACGTCATGGGGAACGGCGACGTCGGCGATACCCAGTCTCGCAGCACTGGAGACATAGCGTTCGGCTTGCCCCAAGCGGTAGCCATCTCCCGCTCTCCACGTCGTGTTTCCGGTGTTCCGGAACGTGACAGTACCGCTGAACGGCGTGCCCCTGTCGGCTGACCTCGGCCAGCTCGCGGAAACATACTCCGCACCGTCAAAGGGGGCCGGTGGCGCGGCCACCGTGATCGTGATGACAGGCGACGTCAGCTCTCGCGTGAACTCATCACCATTGACATTGCGTACGGCAAGAGCCCTGTAGACGTACTGATAGCTTCCAGGCGAGATGCCGTTCTCGGTGTACGTCCCGCTCGGAAGCCGCGAGATCACCTGGCCATTACGCATGAGCTGTATGTCCGACAGGTACTCGGCCTTGGGGCCGGTGCCTCTGACGCCACTATTGAGCTGCAACTGATAGGTTGCAGGCGCCGTGTAGGATGTCTGAGCGGGCCCGGTGAGTTCAATCCATGCTTGGGCATGGGCCACCTGGCAGATGAACATGAGCACGAAGCCCAGCAGCACCGCCGCGGCCATGCGCAGTTTTTCAGCGTACATGCTTGCCATCCTTGACATGCCTTTAGTTGGCGGACTGGGCTACTTCGGTGGTAAGGCCAAAAGCATTTCGTTTGATACTGACTTTGCTGCCATCGGCACGAATGATCTGCGCAGGCTTCCCGTAGTCCGGGCCTTCAAACGCATCGAATCGGGTGATGGTCTGATGGCCGAGTGGATCCACGACTGTGGTAGTGGCATTGCTGCTGTAGCCAATGGTTGTAATCAGCAGGCCCTGCTCGCTGTCCTGGGACGAAGAGGTCTTCCGCCCCAGCGCGTCGTACTCGGTCCAGGTACCGGTCGCCACAGTGCTATCGCTTGAAGGATAAGAGGTGAACGTCAGGCGACCTTCGCTGTCGTAAGCGTTCCTGACCCACCGCTGCGTGCCGGCGACGTTGTTAGCATCGTATTCGCGCACCAGGAGCGGCTGCCAGAGCGCGTCGAGATAGGTTTCCTGACGCCGTGCCCCTTGGGCGTTATCGACTCGCCAGTGCCCCGGCGAAAGGCCGTACTCATCGGCCGCGACCTGACGGAATGAGATGGTAGTCTTGGCCCACTGGTTCTCATCGACCGGCGGTTGGACTTCGCGCACGCGACCCATCGGATCGTGCAGATAGGAAGTAGTCCTTTGTAGCGCGTCCGTGGTGGAAGTGATCCACCCGTTTCCATCTGCCGACATGCGATTGGTGGTGCCATCGGGATTGATGACCAATCGCGGCACGCCGCGATACCAGTCCTGGATCTGCGTTTCATTCCCCTTTCCGTCGCGCACTGCACTGATCGTGCCATCCGCCGCATAAGTAACACTCTGCAGCAAAGCCCCGGCCCGATAGACGGCATTCGGCTTGGCCATACCGTCATAGGCATACTGTGTGGTGATCTTTCCCGACGCAGCCTCCTTGACACTCAGCACCTGATCCAAGACCCAAGGGCTGGCCGTATCCAGATGCTCTCGTGTCTCAGCCTTGGTACCAGAAGGACCGGTATAGCTCACGCGTGCCGGACGGGCCTTGCGATCGAAATCGCTGTAGACCACGCGGTAGGTATCGCCATCTTGAGAGAATGTGCTTTCACTGAGAGCGCTCAGCATGCCCGCCAAGAACTGACCCGCTTGGACCCCGATAGAATGCCCGACCCGCGTCCTGAACGGACCGGTCTCGGAACCGAACGTATAGGTGTAGAGCTCGTCACGCTGCACTTGGCCAGCTGCGTCCAGAACCTGCTTTTGCATGAGCTTTCGCTCGTTCAGAGCTGGATTGGCACCGTAGCGCTCGCGAATCTGCGTTCCATTCGGCTTGGTCAGGCTGGACCAGCGGCCGCTTCCCGGCAACTGCAGGTTGTAGCTTCGCGTACTGACCATCGGAGACAGTCCGGGCCCGGTGATGGTGCGCTTCTTCAAAGACCAGGCTTGGTAGTGCGAGGGCGTCAGTCCATTGCAAGGATCGGAGCGAATGAACAACTCCATTTCAAAGTCGAATATGCCTCGGGCACCCGAGGGGGCGACCACCGTCATCTGCGTAGGAGGGGGCTCACTACCGGCCCGTATTTCGCACCCGCCCTCATCGTCGGCTTTACGGATAGGGAAACTGGACTGGAGGCGTCCGCGATGACTGTAGGCCCACGCCGAGCCATCCGGAAGCGTGACCTGGGACAAGCCGCCGTCGTTCCCGTCCGTGTCGCCAGCATACGAATACCGCCATATGCGCCCATTGGCTTGCACGCTGGTCACCCGACCGTCGCCGTCATAGCTCAGGTCAATCCGGCGACCGTCGCTGGACTCGATTTTAGTAAGTTTGTCTCCGTTGTAACTATAGGACACCCAGTTCCCATAGCGGTCCTCCACACGCGACGCCAGAAGATAGACCCGCTTACGCCCCACCGAACGATTGGCAGCGCCATCACTGAACTGAGCTGTTGCATAGGGCCTTTCCACACCCCAGTCGAAGAAGTACTTCTTCCCATCCGGGGTGTGTCCAATAAACGCCTCGCCCGGATATCCGTTTCGTGTTGCAGCCAAACAGGTGAACCGTGCTCTCGAAGCCGTCATCCACTTGGGCGCCTCCAAGCCTGGTGCCGTGGCATGGGACGGATCGTCGGCAATCAGAAGCTCCTCGCCATTTCCGCCATGCCACTTCACGTCAATGCCGAAGCCGATATTGGTATAGCCCCAAGTCTCCAACAGGAAGGGCGCCTTGTTGACCGAACAACGCTGCGTGGTCTGCGCCCCTGGATCGCCCGTAATCCATCCAGCCCCCTTGGTCCATACGCCCGACATGTGGGGAACGACGATTTCCCAATCGTCAAACAGCGTCAGCCCTTTGGCCTCGCTATAGCGAGATCCTCGGTTGACGGCCTCAACTCCAAAGCGACGGGCGATGCTGACCGGAAGGTCGAAATTGCCAGGTATGGACACGTCTTCAACAAGGAACTCGGTGCTGCCGTCGAAGCCGGAGGTTCGATCCCCGAATACCTCATCGGCAGATATGGCGGCAAGCGACTGCGCGCTTTTTACCCTCTTCTCATACTCTTGATAGTTGAAGAGTCCATCCTGGGCTGAGACGTGGAACCCGGCTCCCAGCGTAAGTGCCAAGCCCACGATGAGCGAGCAAAGCGGCGAGCCCGGATAAACATTGCAGGGAGCATTTTCCCCCCGCCTGTCCTTGGCAGAAATCATGTCCGTTACATCCTTGGATGGAGGGCGACAAACGACTCAGCTTCCGTTCATTCGGATGATTACTCCACCTGACACACCATTGTCAAGGACCGTTCTTCATGTTCAGACTTCCTCAGCTCAATCAGCAGTCGCCCTGTTGGGCAGCCAGCATGATCGATGCGGTCTGGCGAGCGCCGGATATCGGACGCGCGCGCATCCGTTTCGAGCGTTGGATGAACTCTCAGGGGAAACTGGGACGGTTACTTCAAGAAGACGCAGAGCCATCGTGGGTCGAGGCACCCTCTGGGCGCCTTGGCGAGTGCGCACCAAGCGAACACCGGCCAGAATCCGCCTAGCTCCTTCACCAGCAATTCCCGATATCACCCCACTGCACACCTGCCGCACCATCGAGCATCCCTCTGCAGGAAACCACACATGAGCCTGGCGCTGGTCCACAGCCGTGCCCGCGCCGGGGTCGATGCCCCACTGGTGCGGGTGGAAGTGCATCTCTCTGGCGGCCTGCCTGTCACGCAGATCGTGGGCTTGGCCGAGACCAGCGTGCGCGAATCTCGCGAGCGCGTGCGTGCTGCCCTGCTCTGCGCGCGCTTCGACTTTCCACAGCGGCGCATCACCCTGAACCTGGCGCCTGCCGACCTGCCCAAGGAAGGCGGTCGCTATGACCTGGCGATTGCCTTGGGCATCCTCGCTGCCAGTGGCCAGGTCGACCCACAGTCGCTGCTGCAGTACGAGTTCCTCGGCGAGCTGGGCCTGACCGGTGAACTGCGGCCGGTAGCCGGAGCGCTGCCGGCGGCGATTGCGGCGGCCGAAGCCGGGCGCATTCTGGTGGTGCCGCCGGGCAATGCCGCAGAGGCAGCTTTGGCCGAGCATGCTGATGTGCGGGTGGCCCGTACCCTGCTGGAATGCTGCGCGGGGCTTGGCAATCCGCGCCTGCTGCCACCCGTGGAGCGCGTGGACACGACGCCCCTGCCACTGCCTGATTTGGCCGACGTGCGCGGGCAGGCGCATGCACGGCGCGCGTTGGAGGTCGCCGCTGCGGGCGGACACCACCTATTACTGATCGGTAGCCCTGGTTGCGGCAAGACGCTGTTGGCCTCACGCCTGCCCAGCCTGCTGCCGGATACCGAAGAAGCGGAGGCGTTGCAGCTGGCGGCGATTGCCTCGGTGAGTGGTGAAGGGTTGGACCCACGACGCTGGCGGCAACGGCCTTTCCGTTCTCCCCACCACAGTGCAAGTGCGGCGGCGCTGGTGGGCGGCGGAAATCCGCCCTGCCCCGGCGAAATCTCGCTGGCCCATCATGGCGTGCTGTTCCTGGACGAGCTTCCGGAATGGAATCGAAGTGCGTTGGAAACCCTGCGCGAGCCGCTGGAATCCGGCCACATCCGCATCGCCCGCGCGGCGCGGAGCGTGCAGTATCCCGCACGGTTCCAGCTGGTAGCAGCGATGAACCCTTGCCCGTGCGGCTGGGCCGGCGACCGCAGCAACCGCTGCCTGTGCAGCGACGAACGTATCAACCGCTACCGCGCGCGGGTGTCCGGTCCCTTGCTGGACCGCATCGACCTGCACATCAGCGTGGCACGTATGGACGCGGTGGAGCTGCGGGAGAGCACGCCGCTGGGTGAGCCCAGTGCTGCGGTACGTGCACGGGTGGAAGCCGCCCATGCCCGGCAGCAGGCGCGTGGCGCGCTCAATGCCCATCTGCCACCGGCGGCGCTGCGGGCGTGCACGAAGCTGAGCGAGGCCGATCAGGATCTGTTGGAGCAGGCCATCGAGCGGCTGCAGCTTTCCGCACGGGCGATGCATCGAATCCTGCGGGTGGCGCGCACGATTGCGGATCTGGCGGGTTGCGAGGTGATCCAGACGGCGCATCTGGCTGAGGCGATTGGTTACCGGCAGTTGGATCGGGGAAAGCCTTAGAAATGCCGGTCGGGTTGGCTCTTGGTGGAGTCGACCGTTGGTCGACTCGCGTGCGAAGCGCGGCCTTCTGTGAAGTAGATGCAAAGAGCGGTCGACTAACAGTCGACCCCACCAAGGGCAGGCATCACGCAGCGGAATCCACCCGCCCACGCTTCGCCAGCAACGCCACCCGACGGCTGACCAGCGCGTGCAGCTCCGCCAGCTCCGACGCCCGGTCAGCCGTCATGTTCCCGCCGAACAACACCCGCGACAACGCCGCCTCGTCGCTGTCGTGCGGGTGCTGCCACCGGTCCCGGTACACCTTCTGGCACACCAGCCAGGCCAGCCGCAGCCCCCCACCGGGCAACGGGCGGACCACACGCTCGTAGACGTGCCAGAACTGGTACTCGGCCTGCAGGTCGATCACAGGCGCCACGGACAGCGCCTGCCGGGGCCGTCCATGACTCCGTATGTCGAACAACGGTGATCGCGGGTTGTACTGAGCCATGCCGACAGCATGACCCAGCAACATTGTGGGAACCTTGCGTCGCCGCCAGAAAATCCCTGTTGTTTGCGCAAGGCGGGTTTGTAGGCGGATCTGAGCACCTGCCTGGGGACCGCCAAGTGCATCCACGCATGGCGTGGATCTACCTAAAAGGTCATCGAGGTGCTGAACATCAGCTGCCGAGGGGCGCTGCGCTGCAGGGTCTGGTAATCCCCCGAGAACGACGAGCCGGCGATGGTGGCGGTGCCGATGTTGTGGCGGTTGAACAGGTTGCTCACGTCCAGCCGCAGCTCCAGGCCCGGCACGGCGCTGTCCGCACCAAAGCGGTAGGCGGCATAGGTGTTGACCTGCCAGAAGGTCGGCACACGGATGTCGTTCTCGTAGGTGAAGGGCTGGCGCAGGTAGGAGGTGCTGGTGGCACCGAAGCGCCAGTCACCGAAGTGGGCGGACAGGTCGCTGACCAGCGAGATCTGCGGGTAACCCGGCTGGGCGTTGCCCTTGATCGGGTACACCGTGTCGCCCACCACGAAATCGCTGTCGTAGTACGAACGGGCCACGGCCACGCCCTGGTAGAACTGCAGGTGGTCGGTCAGGTCGGCGGTGATGCCGAGGTCAGCGCCGATCACGTGCATCTTCGGCATCAGCCGCACCGTGTTGATCTGCGCGAACTGCGTACCGATGGCGGCCGACAGCAGGCGGTTGTGGATGTCGTTGTAGAACACGTCGCCGGTGATCGTCAGCCGGTCGAAGCGATGCGACGCCCCCACGGTCAGGTTCCAGTTCTTTTCCGGGCGCAGGGTGCCGGCCACGCGGTCGAACTCTTCCTGGTCGGTGATGGTCCACGCCGAGGCGGTGTAGCCGATGTTGCCGCGCTGAGCGACGCGATAGCCGTTCATGGTATTGGCCAGGTCGATGAAGGCATCAGTGGATTCGGTCGGGCTCCAGAACAGGGAGACATGCGGCAGGAAGTTGCTCTTCGCGCGAAGCGTGCCGTTCACCGGCCGGTCCTTGGCGTCACCGAGGCCGCCGCCGCTGGTGCGGAAGTCCACGGCCTTGAAGCCGACACCCAGCTTCAGCGTGTCGTTCAACACGATGTCGTCCTGCAGGTAGAACTGGCGCGAGCGGGTCACCCAGCTCGATGCGTTGTCGGTCTTGAACGCGGGGCCGTACACATCGAACGGACCGGTGGCCTTCAATGGCGGGCCCTCGCCCAGCAGCGGCTGCTGGTACCACTCGGTTTTGGCCGCGGCCTTGCTCTTCTCCTGCCAGACGCCGGCAGTGAAGGTGTGCGCGCCGGTCTCGAACTGCAGGTTGAACATGCCACCCAGGCGATTCACACGCGGCGTCTGCACCTGTTCGGAGAACGGCGCGCCGTTGGGCGATGGTACGGTCGGGTCGGTCAGCGTGGCCTGGGTGTGGCTGTTGGCGTTGTACAGCTGCACGTTGCCGCTCAGCGCCGGGGTGATCTGGAAACGATGGTTGATCGAGGACACGCGGTCGCGGGTGATCTGGCCGGTGTCGTACGGGATCAGTTCGGACAGCTCACCGCAGGTGTAGGCGCCGCAGGATTTGTCCGCGTTCTCCGGCGAGGCCACGTACCAGGCCCACGCATAGTCCGGATAGAAGATGTCGGCCTTCCAGCCCAGCTTGCGGATCATGTCGAAGGAGATGTTGTTGTAGCCCCAGACCTTGGCCTTGCTGTCGGACAGGAACACGGTGAAGTCGCCCCAGGCAACGTCCTGCTGCAGCTTCAGGTCGCCGCGCAGGAAGTTCTGGGTGCCCTCGCCCTGGTACTTGTCGGCGGACACGCGCTGCAGGTCGACCAGCACCTTCGGGCCATGCTCACCGAGCTGGCCGCTCTGCCCGGATACGGTGGTGACCAACGTGCTGTTGCTGCCCACGCCCTGCTTCACGCGCAGGCTGGGGGTGTCCTGCAGGTCGCGCAGGCGGTATTCCAGGCTGCCGCCGTTGACGCTGCTGGAGAATACGCTGACCGGTGCCCCACCGGGGCTGACCGTGATCGCGCCGATGCCATCGGGCACGCCCACGTTCACCACGCTGGTGCCGGTGAGCGAGAGGAAGCCGTTGTCGTTCAGCGGCACGCCTTCGAAGGTGATGCCCATTTCATTCATGCGGAAGCCGCGCACGAACAGGCTGGTGGCGGAGATATCCAGGCCCAGCCCGTCGGTGGCGGTGTAGCTGGCGCCCGGCACCTGCTTGAGCATGGCCAGGCCGTTGTTGCCGGTGACCATCGCGTCGAGGTCTTCGGCCTTGATGATGTAGCGGTTGGGGCCGACCACCTGGGTGGGGGCGACGGCGGCGCCGCGCGGGGTGGCGATGACCTGCAGAGCGTTGAGCGTGGTGGGCGTGTCGAGCGCGGCGTCGTGCGTTTCTGCGGCGTAAGCAGGTGCGGTGATGGCCGTGATGATGGCCAGGGCGAGGCGCGTCGTGGGTGGGGTATTCATGGGCAGATCCAGGTGCAGAGAGAGAGAGCGGCGCAGGCGCACGCCCAGCGCGTTGCAGCACCGGTGTCGGTGCCCAGGCTGGCGATGCGATTGCGTTGAGGGAGTGACGGCGCGATGCGTGCCGGTCAGTGGCAGAGGAAGACGATCCTCTGCCTCAGAATTCGATAGCGTGATTTCGACGTGCGAAATTCTTGCATCGCGCTGCCGCATTCGCCATTGCGCCGTGGTACAGCGCCAATGGCGATGGGGATGGGCGGGTTATACGTGAGTATAGGCCTTGGTCGGCGCTTGCCGTCTGCGTGTGCCAACCAAGGTTGGCACCTACCGAGGCGGATGGGGTCTAGTAGAGGCCGACCTTGGTCGGCGCTTGCCGTCTGCGTGTGCCAACCAAGGTTGGCACCTGCCGGGGCGGATGGAGCCTGGTAGAGGCCGACCTTGGTTGGCGCTTGCCGTCTGCGTGTGCCAACCAAGGTTGGCACCTACCGGGGCGGATGGGGCCTGATAGAGGCCGACCTTGGTTGACGCTTGCCGCCCGCGTGTGCCAACAAGGTTGGCACCTACCGGGGCGGATGGGGCCTGGTAGAGGCCAACCTTGGTTGGCTCTTGCCGCCCGCGTGTGCCAACCAAGGTTGGCACCTACCGGGGTCGGTGAGGCATGGTAGAGGCCGACCTTGGTCGGCGCATACGGTGTGCGTGTGCCAACCAAGGTTGGCACCTACCAGGGCATAGGGAAGCCCGGTTACTGCAGGACGAAACGCTCAATGGCGCGCGCCACGCCTTCGTCTGCATTGCTGGTGGTCTCGAACCGCGCCACCGCCTTTACCGCGTCGATGGCATTGCCCATCGCCACGCTGGTACCGGCGTACTGCAGCATGGTCAGGTCGTTCTCCTGGTCACCGATGGCCATCACGTTGGCGCGGTCGATGCCCAGGTGCTCGGCCAGCTTCTGCAGGCTCGGGCCCTTGCCGGCGCGGTGGTCGAACACTTCCAGGAAGAACGGTGCGCTCTTCAGCACCGCGAAGCGTTCGGTCAGTTCGCTGGGCAGGCGCGCGATGGCGGCATCCAGCACGTCGGGCGCGTCGATCATCATCAGCTTGATGAAGGACATCGACGGGTCCATGTCGGCCACGCGGCGGTACGACAGCGGCATCCGCGAAAGATGCGAGTCGGCCACGGTGTAGTAGCTGATGTCCTGGTTGGGCGTGTACATGCGCTGGCTGTCCAGCGCCTGGAAGTGCACGCCCAGGTCGCGGGCCACCTGCTCGCAGAACAGGAAGTCGTCGAAGCTGAGCGGGTACTCGACCACGGTTTCGCGCGTGCCGATGCGCTGCACCAGACCGCCATTGCAGGCGATGCAGTAATCATCGTCGCCGGTGATGCCCAGCTCGTGCAGGAACGGCGCCAGGCCGGGAACCGGGCGGCCACTGGTCAGCACGATGTGCACGCCCAGCGCGCGCGCCTGCGCGATGGCCCGCTGGGCCCGGGCGGTAAGCGTGTGGGTGGGGTCCAGCAGGGTGCCATCCATGTCGATGGCGACCAGTTCGATGGTCGATTGCCTGCGGCCCATGTCCATTGCGTTCAACTCGTGCGGGGCACGCCAGTTTAACCCCTCATGCCCGGTTCACCTCTTTGCCTACGTTGGCCGGGATACTGCGGGGGCCTGTGCGTCCCCCACCGCAGGACGGCCCATTGACCGCCCTTCCCTGGAGAACCTTGCGACGCATGACCTACCGTGCCCCCGAAACCAATGACAGCGCGCCCCTGGCCCAGCAGATCGAGCAGATGATCGACGAGCTGCCCGGCGACCAGGTGAGCGTCGGTACCCTGCTCAGCGCGCTGGGCGATGAGGGCCTGCTGCTGATCGTGATCCTGCTCTCGGCCATCTTCATCATCCCGGTGTCGATTCCCGGATTGAGTACGGTGTTTGGCGCCTCGATCCTGCTGATCGGCCTGAGCCGGGTGCGCAACCGACCGCTGTGGGTGCCGCAGAAGCTGGCGCGCCGCGAGATCGCCACCGACAAGCTGAAGGCCAACCTGGGCCGTGCGCTGAAATGGGTACACCGCATGGAGCGGCTGTCGCGGCCGATGCGGCTGGCGGTGATGGTGCGCTCGAAGAAGATGATGCGCCTGAACAACCTGATGCTGGTGTTCGCGACCCTGCTGCTGATGGCGCCGGCCGGGCCGATTCCGTTCAGCAATACCTTGCCGGCGCTTGCGCTGATGTCGTTTGCGATTGGCTTCATCCAGCGCGATGGTGCGGCGGTGGCGGCCGGTTACGGTTTCGTGGTGGCCACGGTGGTGTATTTCGGCGTGCTGCTGGGTGGCGTGGGGTTTGCTGCGGAATCGGTGTTCAGCGGGTTGCGTGGCAACTCAAACTGATACTCGGCTGCGGGGTCGGGCATACGGGCAAGGCCGCGCCACGATGGACGCGCACGTCACATCACATCCCGAAGGTTCTGCGCGGGCTGGGGCCGGGCGCGTTGTCGATCCAGTGCTTGAGTTCGGCGAGGTTTGCGAACGCCTTGGTGTACAGCTCACCGCCGACGGTACAACACATCAGCAGTTCGACGTCGTTGTCATCGTCACTTTCGCCTTGATCGTCGGTGTCATCGTCCAGTGAAAGCAGCCATTGCACGTAGTCCCTGAAGCACTGAAAGTCGACTCCGACCTTCTTCGACACCATCGCCTGTGCAAACGCCTGGACCGTCTCGCACTGGATGGAGATGGGGCTGCTGAAGGTGATATCAGCCTGAGGAAGTTGGATGATCTCGGGAGTACAGACATAGGTTCCGTAGCTCCGCACGGGAAATTCGATGTTGGCCCCTTCGGTCGATCGCCAGCCGATCAGATGGCAGCTTGCATGGATGTCAGACCACCCATCCAGGACGCGGCACAGCGTCTTCCTGCGCGGCTTTCTTGCTTCAGTGGCTGCATCAGCCTTCCGATCCTTGAACTCTATCAGCGAGAAGCTCCGGCCATCTGAGGCAAGCAGGTCCGCACCCAGCCGAACATCCTGATGGTCGGTTGGCGCGATATAGGCACTATGCCCCAGGTTCTCCAGCTCGCGTTCCAGGTTCCTGCTGAACGCGGCCACGTTGGACGTTTCATGTTTCAACTTCATACGATGCTCCCTATCGACGGGGAGCATCGTAACGAAATGACCAGCATCGAGTCATCCGGTGCAAGCCAGCGGCCTTCATCGTGCCGACACCCGCCACACCACGTCGCCCACGTCGTCGGCCACCAGCAGTGCGCCTTCGGCATCCATCGCCATGCCTACCGGTGCGCCCATCAGGGTCTTCTCGTCCTTCGAGGCGAAACCACTGACCACGGTCTGCGGCCGCCCGGTCGGTTTGCCGTCCTTGAACGGTACGTAGACCACTTCGTAGCCGCTCAGCGGCGAGCGGTCCCAACTGCCGTGTTCGCCGATGAAGGCGCCGCCGTGATACTGCGCCGGCAATGCCTGGCCGGTGTAGAACAGCAGGCCCAGCGGTGCTACGTGTGAACCGATGGCGTAGTCCGGCGTGATGGCTTTCGCCACCAGGTCCGGCCGCTGCGGCTGCACGCGCTCGTCCACGTGCTGGCCGTAGTAGCTGTAAGGCCAACCGTAGAAGCCATCTTCCTTCACCGAGGTGAGGTAGTCCGGCACGAGGTCGGCACCGATCTCGTCGCGTTCGTTTGCCACCGCCCACAACTTCCCGGTACTCGGCTCCCAGTCCAGTCCGGTCGGGTTGCGGATGCCCGACGCATAGATGCGGCTGCCGCGGGTGGCCACGTCCACTTCCAGCACCACCGCGCGGCGGTATTCGACGGCCAGGCCGTTCTCGGTGATGTTGCTGTTGGAGCCCACGCCCACGTACAGCTTGCGGCCATCACGGCTGGCCAGCAGTTCCTTGGTCCAGTGGTGATTGATGGTGCTGGGCAGGTCGGTGAACTCGCGGCCCTTGTCGGACATGCGAGTTTCGCCGGGCACGTAGTGGTACTGGATGATGTTGCCGGTGTTGGCCACGTACAGCGTGTCGCCGATCAGCTGGATGCCGAACGGCGAATGCAGGCCTTCGATGTAGACGTGTTGGGTCCAGGTGTTCGTTCCCGGCGAGCGGCGCAGCAGGGTGACCCGGTTGCCGCCCTTGCCGGCCTTGCCCGAGCGTGCCTTCACCTTGCCGGCGATCCACTGCTTGGGCGTGGTGACCGGCTCTTCACCGGGGCCGTTGCCTTCCACCACCAGCACATCGCCGTTGGGCAGGGTCAGCAGCCGCCGCGGATGCATCAGGTTGGCGGCGATGCGCTCGATCTTCAGGCCCTCGGCCACCGTGGGTGACTGCCCCTCGGCCCAGCCGACGCCCTTGGGCACCTGCATCGGCGGCATCAGGAAGTTGGCCGGCTTGGGCAGCGGCGGCTGCGGGCCCGACTGGTCGGCCGGATGGTACTCAGCCTTGCCGGCGCAGGCCGACAGGGCGGCGGCCAATGCCAGGGCGCCCACGATGGGCAGGATGTGCTTAGCCATGACGACCTCCCTGCAGCACCGGCGGCTGCAACGACAGCAGGACCAGGCCCAGGGCGATCAGGGCCACGGTCAGCGCCGACAGGATCGTGCCCGGCACCGCGACGGCATAGGCATCGCGGCTGTGCACGAAGGCGTTCCAGATGGCCAGCACGACCGCGACCAGGTTGAGGAAGAAGTCGACGCGGTCGATGCGGGTGGCGGTACCGTTGCGGCGCCAGACCGCGAACAGGTTGATCAGGCGCGGAATGATGGCGATCAGCAGGCCGAAGGTGATCAGCCAGGCGGCGGCCTTGCCCCACATCACCTCGGCGCTGTTGAGATAGATCGCGTCGAAGATGAGTGCGCCGACGAAGAAGCCGAAGGGTATCGGGTTCAACAGGCTGAACAGCGTGGTGCCGAGGCCGCGATGGGCCTGGGCTAGAGGGTTGACCATCATCGTGCTCCGATGCGGAAGGGTGCACGGGCTGTAGTAGCACAGCCGGATGTGAGGGGGCGCGATGACTTTTGGTAGATCCACGCCATGCGTGGATGCGGGTGCCAGCCAAGATTGGCGTCCAGCAGATGCGGGACACGGCAGTCGTCATTCCCCCACGGCATAAGTGTTTGTGACGCAATCGTCACATCTGCAGATTGGGAGTGTGAAGAGGTAGGGGGTTGTTCGTTGTGTCGCGTTTGGCTCGTTGCGATGGGGCAGTCCCGCCCCGCCGTCCTGCCATGCCGATTCACAACAGAAGGATTCGTGTATGAAGCGACACACGCAACGCTCCGCGCCACCGCGCTCCGCGCGCCTGGCCCTTGCCACTGCCCTGGTGCTGGGCAGCCTGGCCGTCACCGCCCAGGCCCAGCAGGCCGATCCGCTGGCCGGGCGCCAGTGGCATCTGCTCAACACCGGGCAGGCCGTACTGGGCGATACCCTGCCGGTGGCCGGCAACGATCTCAACGTGGATGGCCTGTTCCGCAATGGCATCCGTGGCCAGGGCGTCACCATCGCCATCGTCGATGACGGCCTGCAGATCGCACACCCGGACCTGGCCGCCAACGTCGCGGCGGTCGCCGGCAAGAACTTCGCCAACCAGAGCAACAACCCCTCACCGTCCAATCCGGACCGCGACAATCACGGCACCATGGTCGGCGGCATCGCCGGTGCAGTAGGTGCCAACAACCTGGGCGTGCGCGGCGTGGCCTCGGCGGCCACCCTGAAGGGTTTCAATTTCCTGGCGTCCAATGCCCAGGGCAATTCGAATTCCAACATCGAGTACTCGTGGTGGGACGGCGCCGAAGTGGCCGATGTAGGGGTCTTCAACAACAGCTGGGGCTCCAGCCCGGGCAACCCCAACCTGCCGCTGGCCTACAGCCAGAACGACATCGCCGCCTATGAGCAGGCCATGTCCGGCACCCGTGGTGGGCGCGGTGGCATCTACGTGAAAGCTGCCGGCAACAACCACAACAACGGCGCACGCTCGGATGGCACCGACATCTGCTCGGCAGACACCAAGAACCGCAACACGGGTTGCATTCCGGCCGGCCGCGACCCGCGTAACAACCTGTTCAACGTGATCACCGTTGCCGCCGTGCGCGCCGATGGCGTGCGCTCGTCCTACTCGTCCACCGGCTCGGCGCTGTGGGTGTCCGGCTTCGGCGGCGAGAATGGCTGGCAGCGGCAGGTCGTGCCGGGGCAGCTGGCGATCCGCTACGATCCGGCCATCCTCACCACCGATGTCACCGGCTGCGCGCAGGGCAGCAACAAGAACACGAGCCTGCGCAACACCTTGGACGGCGACCAGTCTGCCATCGACAGCACCTGCAACTACACCGGCAAGATGAACGGCACCTCGGCGGCCACGCCGATGGTGTCGGGTGTCGCGGCGCTGTTGCTGGAGACCAATCCGAACCTGTCCTACCGCGATGTGAAGTACATCCTGGCCACCACCGCCACCCGCACCGATCCGAACCGGGCGGCGGTGACCCACTCCGACGGCCGCGTGCTGGTGCCGGGCTGGACGGTGAATGCCGCCGGCCGTGCCTACAGCAACTGGTACGGTTTCGGTGTGGTCAATGCAGCACGCGCGGTACAGGTCGCAGAGGACTTCCAGCCGCTGGGTGCACTGGTGGACAGCGGCTGGCGCAACACGACGCGCACCGTGGCCATCGGCAATACCTCGGCGGCCGCGGCGCGCCTGACCTTCCAGCTGGCCAATGGAGCGCGCAACATCGAGAGCGTGCAGCTCGGCTTCCGCGTCAACCACAGCAACACCCGCCAGCTGCAGTTCGTGCTGATCTCGCCTAGTGGCACGCGCAGCGTGGTGCAACCGGCATTCACCGCCATCGGCTCTGGCCTCAATGGTGTGCAGCGTAACTTCACCAACTGGGACCTGCTGTCCAGCAATGCCTTCCTGGATGAGAACGCCACGGGCACCTGGACACTGGAAGTCACCGACCTGGGGCAGGCCGCGAACGCTGCATCGCGTGGCAACCTCGAATTCTTCAAGATCCGCGTTCTGGGGCACTGATGATGAAGACGACCATTCTGTTGAGCACCCTCGCCCTGGCGGCGATGACCACCACCACCTGGGCACAGAGCTCGGGCCAGACACCTCCGGCGAAGACCTTGTCGACCGTAGACACGCAGCAGTTGAAGGCGGAGGCCACCGGCCGTTCGTTCAATGTGGGCGGCTCGCGCTTCCAGCTGGCGCCGTCGGCAACCGTGCAGCAGGCCAGCGGCGGTCAGTTCCGGATCACCACCGGGGCTGATGCCAGCGCGGCGGCCGTCGGCACCCGCAGCAAGCGGTCCACCGATGCGTCTACCGGTGTGGCCGCGCGTGCGGATGCCGGTTCCAGCAAGTTTGCGGCCGCTGTCTCCAACGATGGCGCGCCAGTCGTGGCGACCTCGCGGGTCAAGGTGTTCTTCACCGATGCGGCTTCGGCGCAGCGTGCGGCCACCGCCACCGGCGGCACCGTGGTGAAGGTATCCAAGGCCTCGGGCCGCGCGATTGTGGAGTACCCGTCGGTGAACGCGGCGCTGGATGCGACCACCAAGCTGCTGTCGACCGCCGGCATCAAGGCGGCCGAGCCGGACGTGGTGCAGTGGGAAGAAACCAAGTAAGGCGTTGAGTGGTACCCCCGGCCGGTTGGCTCTCCTGGCCGGCCGGGGGATTGGTGTGTTGGGGTGTGCCGACCAACGGTCGGCACCCACCAGATTCATTCACAGCGTGTCGACCAAGGTCGACACCTACCGGGCGGCGAGTGTGTCGCTGTGCTTGCGGCTGCAGCTGGCCAGCGGGCCGTTGCCGGCGGCCGGATGGCCGGGCTCGAGTAGCAGGCGCTGCACGTCGGAAAACAGCTTGTCCACCGGCATGCCGTACGGCGCGAACAGGCGCAGGCGGCCCTGGCGATCGAACACGTAGCCACCCGCAATGTGGCTCATGGTGTAGGTCTCCGGTATCTGACCGGGTTCCTTTTCGTAGAACGCCTTGAAGTCGCTGGCCATCGCGGCCAGTTGTGCTTCGTTGCCGACCAGTGCGATCGCCTTGGGGTCGAACGCTTCCACGTAGGTGCGCGCAACCTCCGGCGTATCACGCGCTGGGTCGACACTGACGAATACTACCTGCAACTGGTCGGCATCCTTGCCCATCAGGTGCTTGACCTGGCTGAGCTCGACCATGGTGGTCGGGCACACGTCCGGGCAGCTGGTGAAGCCGAAGAACAGATAGGTCACCTGCCCCTGCAGGTCCTTCGGGCCGCGCACGGTGCCGTGGCTGTCAGGCATTGACCACTGCTGGCCGAGCTCTTCGCAGGCGATGTCCCTGGAGTAGAAGTCCATGCGCGACTGCGCGCTGCAGCCGGCCAGCAGGCCGATGGCCAGGCCGGCCAGCAGCGGCAGGCGGAAACGGGGAGAGAACAACGAACGGACAACAGCAGCAGGACGCTTCACGGGTACCACCAACGCAGATGCGGGCGGGGTCTCGGTCAGGCCTGCCCTTGGGGGGAAAGAGGACGGAGGTGCCGGGGTGATCGCGCGGTCCATGCCGATCACCCCGGCCACGGTCAGTTGATCATCATGTGGTAGTGCATGCTCCAGATGATCCACACCGACAACGCGACGATGATGAACAGGATCACCAGGGTGAACACGAAGCTGGCCAGGTTCCAGCCGCCTTCGGACTTGCGGTCCATGTGCAGGAAATAGACCAGCTGTACCAGGATCTGCGCCACCGCGAAGCCGACTAGCAGGAACAGCGTGAGCGGCCGCGACAGCACCGGGTTCATCACCAGTGCGAACGGCACCACGGTCAACAACGCGCACAGCACGAAGCCGATCAGGTAGGACTTGGTGGAGCCGTGCGCATTGCCGGCGCGCGAGGTTTCGACGTGGGCCATGTCAGAAGGCTCCGATCAGGTAGACGAAGGTGAAGACGCAGATCCACACCAGGTCCAGGAAGTGCCAGAACAGGCTCAGGCACGACACGCGGGTGATGTTGGTCGGGGTCAGGCCGCGGCGGTAGACCTGGTGCATGACCACGGCCATCCAGATCAGGCCGCTGGCCACGTGCAGGCCGTGGGTGGCGACCAGCGCGAAGAACGCCGACAGGTAGGCACTGGTGCTCGGGCCGGCGCCTTCATGGATCAGGTGCGAGAACTCGTAGATCTCCATGCCGATGAACGAGGCACCGAGCACGAAGGTTACGCCCAGCCAGCGCAGCACCGCTGAGGCATCGTGGCGATGCATTGCCAGTACGGCCTGGCCATAGGTGATGCTGGAGACCAGCAGCAGGAAGGTCTCGGCCATCACGAACGGCAGCGAGAACAGCTCCTTGCCGGTGGGGCCGCCAGCGTAGGCGGTGCTGAGCACCGCGTACGAGGCGAACAGCGAACCGAACAGCACCAGGTCGGACATGAGGTAGACCCACATGCCGAACACCTTCATGCCGCCCTGCTCGTGGCCATGGTCGTGTTCGTGGTGGTCCTCGTGCGCCTGCGTGTCGCTGGCCAGCTCCGGGCGGGTCAACAGGTTCATGCGCGTACCTCCTTCAGCTTGGCAAGGTTGGCCGCTTCGGTGCGCGCCACCTCCTCGGAACTGACGTAGTAGTCCACGTCCTCGTCGTAGGACCGCACGATCAGGGTGACGATCATCGCGATGAAGCTGGCCGCGGCCATCCACCAGATGTGCCAGACCAGGGCGAAGCACAGCACCAGGATCCAGATGTTGAGGATCAGCGGCACGCCGGTGTTCTTCGGCATGTGGATCGGTGCGTACTTCTTCGGCGGCGGCGGCAGGCCGCGCTTCTTCGCTTCGTGGAAGGCATCCAGCTCATCGGCCTTGGGCACTACGGCGAAGTTGTAGAACGGTGGCGGCGACGGCGTGGCCCATTCCAGCGTGCGTGCGTTCCACGGGTCGCCGGTCAGGTCCAGGTTGCGCTTGCGGTCACGCACGCTCACGTAGATCTGCACCAGCATCAGGATGATGCCCGCGAACACGAACAGTGCACCGATGAAGGCGGCGATCAGGTACGGCGTCCACGCCGGGTTGTCGTACTGGTTCATGCGGCGGGTCATGCCCATGAAGCCGAGCATGTACAACGGCATGAAGGCCAGGTAGAAGCCGATCACCCAGCAGGCGAACGACCACTTGCCCAGGCGCTCGTTGAGGGTGAAGCCGAACACCTTCGGGAACCAGTAGGCGAAGCCGGCCAGGTAGCCGAACAGCGCGCCGCCAATGATGGTGTTGTGGAAGTGGGCGACCAGGAACAGGCTGTTGTGCAGCAGGAAGTCCGCGCCCGGGATGGCCAGCAGCACGCCGGTCATGCCGCCGATGGTGAAGGTGACCAGGAAGGCGATGGTCCACAGCATCGGCACGCTGAACTCGACGCGGCCACCGTACATGGTGAACAGCCAGGTGAAGATCTTCACGCCGGTGGGGATGGCGATGATCATCGTCATGATGCCGAAGAAGGCATTGACGCTGGCACCGGAACCCATGGTGAAGAAATGGTGCAGCCAGACGATGAACGACAGGATGCCGATCGCCAGCGTGGCGCCCACCATCGACTTGTAACCGAACAGTTTCTTGCGCGCGAACGTGGCGGTCACTTCGGAGAAGATGCCGAACGCCGGCAGCACCAGGATGTACACCTCCGGATGGCCCCAGGCCCACACCAGGTTCACGTACATCATCGGGTTGCCACCCAACGTGTTGGTGTAGAAGTTGAAGTCCAGATAGCGGTCCAGGGTGAGCGCACCCAGTGCCACGGTCAGGATCGGGAAGGCGGCGATGATGATCACGCTGGTGACCAGCACGGTCCAGGTGAACACCGGCATCTTCATCAGGGTCATGCCCGGCGCACGCATGCGCAGGATGGTGATGAACAGGTTGACGCCGGTCAGCAATGTGCCGATGCCCGAGGCCTGCAACGCCCAGATGTAGTAGTCCACGCCCACGCCTGGACTGAACTCGATGCCCGACAGCGGCGGATAGGCGACCCAGCCGGTCATGGCGAATTCGCCAACGCCCAGCGAGATCATCATCAGCGCAGCGCCGACCACGAAGATCCAGAAGCTGAAGGCGTTGAGGAACGGGAACGCCATGTCGCGCGCACCGATCTGCAGCGGCACGATGATGTTCATCAGGCCGACCACGAACGGGGTGGCCACGAAGAAGATCATGATCACGCCGTGCGCGGTGAAGATCTGGTCGTAGTGCTCCGGTGGCAGGAAGCCGTCACTGCCCGGGCCAGCGGCGGCCAGCTGCGCGCGCATCATCAGCGCATCGGCGAAGCCACGCACCAGCATGACCAGCGCCACCACCACGTACATGATGCCGATCTTCTTGTGGTCCACGGTGGTGAACCAGTCACGCCATAACGGGCCCCACAGCTTGAAGTACGTCACCGCGCCGAGCAGCGCGAAACCACCCAGCACCATGGCCGCCAGTGTGACCACGACGATCGGCTCGTGCAGCGGCACGGCCTCCCACGTCAATTTACCCAACATGTTCGTTACTCCTGGGAAACCTGGGCACCACCGGCAGCACCCGCCGGGGTAGCAGCAGCGGTGTTCTCACCGACGCCGATGAACTGGTCGATGACCTTCTTGAACAGCAGCGGTTCGACGCTGGAGAAGTGCTGCACCGGTGCGTTCTTCGACGGTGCGGCCAGCGCCTTGAACTGGTTGAAATCCAGTGCCTGCGGCGCGCTGCGTACCTCGGCCACCCAGCGCTCGAACTCCTCGTTGCTGCTGGCGGTGGCAATGAACTTCATGTTCGAGAAGCCATGCCCGCTGTAGTTGCCGGACATGCCGCGGAACTGGCCGGGCTCGTTGGCGATCAGGTGCAGCTGCGTGCGCATGCCGGCCATCGCGTAGATCTGCCCACCCAGCTGCGGGATGAAGAAGGTGTTCATCGTCGAGTTGGAGGTGATGTTGAACGCCAGCGGGCGGTCAACCGGGAAGTTGAGCTGGTTGACCGTGGCGATGCCGAGGTCCGGATACACGAACACCCACTTCCAGTCGGTGGCGATCACGTCCACATGCAGCGGCTCACCGGCCACGTCCAGCGGCTTGTAGGGGTCCAGCTCGTGGGTGGACTTCCACACGATCACCGCCAGCACCGCGATGATGATCAGCGGCACGCCCCAGACCACGATCTCCACTTTGGTGGAGTGCGACCAGTCCGGCATGTATTTGGCTTTGGTATTGCCGGCGCGGTAGCGCCAGGCGAACACGAAGGTCAGCACGATGGCCGGTATCACCACGATCAGCATCAGGCCGATGCAGATCAGGATCAGGTCGCGCTGGGCGAGCCCGACCATGCCCTTCGAATCCAGCAGCACCCAGTCACAGCCCGACAGGCCGACGCAGGCCAGGGCGACCAGCGCCAGGCGGATGCGGTTCCAGCAGATATTCATTGGAGGTCAACCCTGTTGAAGAAGCGCGCTTGACCGGCTCGCCTGCGCGCAGCGCCCGGGCGTGGAGCGGCTACACTGTGGGTACGAGGTCGCCTACAAGCAGGCGAACCACTCCAATCAAGCCCATACAAGATACAGCATTGTATGGACTTGTGCATCTGTACGTATGGAAAAAACTGACCGATGACGCCACCTGCCGCCGGCCGCCGCCTGAAACACCCCAATCGCACCTGGGTTCGCCCCTTCCGCGAGGGCGCCGGCCCGCTGTACCTGCAGATTGCCCAGCAGGTGCGCGAAGCGGTGGATGACGGCGTGCTGCGCCCGGGCGACCGCCTGCCGCCGCAGCGCGACCTGGCCCAGCAGGTGGGCGTGGACCTGACCACGGTCACCCGCGCCTTCGCCGAGCTGCGCCAGGCCGGCCTGCTCGATGCGCAGGGCGCCGGTGGCACCTTCATCGCGCTGTCGGCTGGCAACCGCAGCACCTCGGTCGACCTGAGCATGAACATTCCGCCGCTGCTGGGCAGCGCGCCGTTCGCACAGGGCATGGAGGCCGGTTTCCAGCACGTGGGCCAGCAGCTGGGCCAGGGCGAACTGATGAGCTACCACGTCGGCGCCGGCACCCGCGAGGACCGCGCCGCCGCCGTGCAGTGGCTGGCGCCGATGCTGGGCACGGTGGGTGCCGACCAGGTGGTGATCTGCCCCGGCGCGCAGACCGCGCTGTGCGCGCTGATCCTGGCCCGCACCCAGCCGGGCGAGCTGATTGCCGCCGAGCAGCTGACCTACCCGGGCCTGCTGGCGGCAGCGCGCGTGCTGCAGCGGGGCGTGGTGCCGGTGGCGATGGACGCCGAGGGCATGCTGCCGGAGGCGCTGGAGGAGGCCTGCCAGCTGCGCCGCCCGCGCATGCTGTACCTGGTGCCGACCATCCAGAACCCGACCACGGCGACGATGTCGGCGCAACGCCGGCAGGCCCTCCTGGCCGTTGCGAAGCGCCACGATCTGACCGTGATCGAAGACGATCCCTACTGGTTGCTGGCCGGGGACGCCGCGCCGCCGCTGGCCGCACACCGCGATGCCGGCTGTCCGGTCTATTACATCTCCACCCTGTCCAAGTGCCTGGCCCCGGGCCTGCGCACCGCCTACCTGGTGGTGCCGGCCGGCGAGCCGATGGAACCGGTGCTGGACGCCCTGCGCGCAATCGCACTGATGCCGACCCAGTCGATGGTGGCGGTGGCTTCGCAGTGGATCCGCAGCGGCCAGGCCCGGGACATGGTGCAGCGCTTCCAGCAGGAACTGCGCGAGCGCCAGGCCATTGCCGCGCGTTATCTGCCGGCCCGTGCCCAGGCGCATCCGGCCGGCCTGCATGTGTGGCTGCCACTGCCGCCGCGGCTGGACCAGTACCGGTTGATCCAGGCAGCACAGGAACAGGGGCTGGGCATTGCCAGCTCGGACGCCTTCAGCGTGGAAGAACCGCCACCTGGCAATGCGATCCGCCTGTCTCTGGGCGGCGCGGTCGACCAGGGCGCGCTGGCAGGGGCGCTGGCCAAGCTGAACGAGATCCTGTCCGAGGCCCCCGAGGCACGCCACAACGCCATCGTCTGAACTGAGCGCATGGCGCTCCATCCATACAAGATGATATTTTGTATGCAATGTATGGATGAGGGGACGTGCATCGATGCGCGCCGAGAAACTGAAATTCCATCTGGTGATGGCCGGGTGCGGTGGCTTTGTGGTGTTGATGCTGGCCGCGCTGGCCTGGGTCTGCCTGCAGCCACAGACCGTGGACGTACAGGCCGCCGAACGCCACGCCATCGAGCAATGCCTGCAGCGCAGCGAGGATCCGTCGCGTAGCGAGATCCAGCGCCGCGCGCAGGCCGATTCCTGCCGCGAGATGCGCAAGCAGTACGTGCACAAGTTCGGCGGGGAAGCGTCCTGATGGGCGCAGCCGCGCCGCGTCGCCGCTGGCTGCTGCCGACGATGATCGCCCTCGCCTGCCTGTTCATGGCCGGCGTCGCGGCTGCGCTGTGGCAGTACTTCGGCTACAGCGCGCAGTCCACCTTCACCGAACAGGCCATCGTCTTCGACGACTCGCAACTGCGCCTGCCGGCCGATCTGGCCGGAGATACCGGCCGCATCCGCGTGGTGCATTTCTGGGACCCGGCCTGCGGCGTGTGCAACCGCGAGACCGGTGCGCACCTGAGCTACCTGATCAGCATGTACCGCCGCGCCGGCATCGACTTCTATGCCATCCGCCGCCCGGGTACGCAGGGCGAGCTGCCCAAGCCGCTGCGCAACAAGGTGATCAACCTGCCGACCATCGACGGCATCGAACACATCCCGGCCAGCCCCGCTGTCGCGATCTGGGATCGCCAGGGCCACCTCGCCTACGCCGGCCCATACAGCATCGGCATGGTCTGCAATTCGGCCAACAGCTTCGTCGAACCGCTGCTGGACAAACTGGTGCGCGGCGAATCCGTGCGCCCGAAAGGACTGCTTGCCGTGGGCTGCTACTGCCCGTGGCAGGCCAAGCGTTGAGGACGCGCAATGACATCACTGACGCTGGCCGGCGTGGCCGCCGCAAACAACAACGGCGGTCACCTGTCCGAACCGACCGATGGTTATGGACAGGCTCCCGCCGTTGGAAGCAACGATACGCCCCGACATGCTCCGTACATGCCGCGACCGGATGTCGCAGCCCGTGAATGGGTACAGGACGTACTCGCGCACAGCGGGCCGATCTACCTGCGCATCGTCAACTCGCTGGAACGAACGGTGCGCCGCGGCGGTCTCGCACCTGGACAGCGCCTGCCTTCGCAGCGCGCGTTGGCGCAGCAGCTCGGTATCGACCTGACCACGGTCACCCGCGCCTTCGATGAAGCACGCAAGCGTGGCCTGATCGAAGCGCGTGGACCACAGGGCAGTTTCATCGCACCGCCCAAGGCCGGCTTCGACCAGGCGGTGGACCTGAGCATGAACGTGCCACCGGTGCCCGACGCCGATGCGCTGGCCGAGACACTGCGCCGCGGTGCCGCCGCCGTGCTTGCACGCAGCAACGCACCGAATCTGATGACCTATCACCTGGGCGGCGGCAACATGACCGATCGCCACGCGGCGGCGCGCTGGCTGCAGCCGATGCTGGGAAAGGTGGACGATGCCTGCCTGCTGCTGACCGAGGGTGCACAGGTGGCGCTGGCGTCGATCCTGGTCAGCCAGGGACGCGACGACGGCGCGATCCTGTGCGATGCGCTGGTCTATCCGGGCCTGCTGCAGGCGGCCGCCGCACTGGGCCGGCGCCTGCTGCCGGTGGACAGCGACGAGCACGGCATGTGTCCCGAGGCGCTGGTGCGGTTGGCACGCGAAAGCGGTGCGCGGCTGGTCTATCTCAATCCCACCTGCCAGAACCCGACCGCACTGACCCTGCCGCTGCATCGGCGCAAAGCATTGGCGCGTGTGCTGGAAAGCGAACGCCTGCTGGCAATCGAAGACGATCCGTACTGGCACCTCGCCGAAGATGTACCGACACCGCTGGCGGCCCTGGCACCGCGCCATGTGTTCTACGTGGCGACGCTGTCGAAGGTGATCAGCCCCGGCCTGCGCACCGCCTTCGTGCGCTGCCCGAGCGCAGCGCATGCCGAGGCGATGACAGTTGCACTGCGGGCAACGCGGTTGATGGGCCATCCGCTGGTCTCGGCGCTGGCCAGCCAGCTGCTGCTGGATGGTTCGGCGCAGTCACTGCTGGCGCAGGTGCGCACCGAGGCGCGCGAGCGCATGCGCATGGCGAGCTACCTGCTGGCGCCATCGCTGCTGCAGCGGGCAGAGGGCCTGCATGCGTGGTGCCGGATACCCGCGCCTTGGACCGATGCCACGCTGGTGCGTACCGCACAGCTGCAGGGGCTGGCGATCGCGCCTTCATCGGCGTTCTGTCCTCCGGGGGTGCAGCATCAGAACGGCGTGCGGTTGTCGTTGGGGCTGGCGGCGGATCGCCGGCAGCTGGAAGGTGCGCTGCGGAGGATCGATCGGTTGTTGTTGTCGGATGCGTTGCCGGCGATCGAGCGGTAGGCCTGGTAGTGCCGGCCGCTGGCCGGCATCGGCGTGCACGGATCATGAGGTTGCCGGCCCCCCGCCGCCACAAACCCCCCCCCCCCCACCCCCGACCCACCCCC
>NZ_JAWIRS010000003.1:70845-234814 GCF_036320005.1 Stenotrophomonas sp. SMYL11 | reverse complement strand
GCTCCGCCGGGGGCGCCGGGGTGGGCCGGGCGCGGGGCGGCCCGGGGCTGCCGCGGGGGGGGGGGGCCCCCCCCCCCGCCCGCCACTACCCCAACGCCGCCAGCGCCTGCACCAGCGCATCCATCTGCTCCGGCCGGGTGAACACCGACGGCGTCACCCGCACGCAGGCGCCGGAGTCCAAGCCATCGCGATGGGTGGTGAACACGCGATGCTCATCCAGCAGGCGCTTCTGCAGCGCCAGGTTGTCAGCCACGCTGGTGCGCCCGCGCAGGCGGAAGCTGGCCAGCGCACTGGCCAGCGCCGGGTCCGGCGAGGACAGCACTTCGATATGTGCCATCTGCCGCGCCGGCACGGTCCAGCGCTCACGCAGGAAGCGCAGGCGCGCCTGCTTGTTGGCCACGCCGATGCGCTGGTGCAGGGCGATTGCTTCCGGCAGTGCCAGGTAGGCGGCGAAGTTGACCGTACCGGTGTGCACACGGCTGCCCACCCGGCCATCGTCGGTCTCTCCCATGTAGGGGTCCAGGTCGGTCACGCGCCCCTTGCGCACATACATCGCGCCGACACCGACCGGCGCACCGATCCACTTGTGCAGGTTGATGCCAACGAAATCGGCCTTCAGCTGCGGCACCGCGTAGTCGATCTGGCCAAACCCATGGGCCGCATCAACGATCACATCGATACCGCGCGCTCGCGCACGCTCGGCGATCTCGGCCACCGGCAGCACCAGCCCATGACGGTGGCTGACCTGGGTCAGCAGCACCAGTTTCAGGCGCGGCAACCGCGCGAATGCGGCCTCGTAGGCCTGCAGGATCTGCGCGTGGTCGGGCACTGCCGGCAGCGCGATGCGCTCGACCTGCACGCCACGGCGCTGCTGCAGCCAGCGCATCGCGCCGATCATGCTGTCGTAGTCGATGTCGGCATACAGCACCTGGTCGCCGGGCTTCAGACGGTTGTAGCCGCCGATCAGCGCCAGCATCGCCTCGGTGGCGCCACGGGTCAGTGCGATCTCGTCGGCACCCACGCCCAGCAGGTCGGCCACCTGCCGCTGCACCGCCATGTACTGCGCCGGAAAATCGCGACGGCCATACCACGCGTTGCCACGGTTCACCTCGGCGGTGTGGTGCTGGTAGCTGGCCAGCGTCTCGCGGCCCATCGCCCCCCAGTAGCCGTTCTCCAGGTGGTTCACTTCGTCGGTGATATCGAAGTGGCTGGCCACGGCGGCCCAGTAGCCTTCATCGCGGGCCAGCACGTCCGGCGCCACGGTCGTTGCGGGAATCTGCATGGGCGCAGCGTAGCGCGTGGCAGCCATGGCCGGCAGTGAAGACAGTGCGGCTGCGGCCGGCAGCAGGGTGCCGGCACGTAGCAGGGAGCGGCGCGTGCGATCCATCAGAAGCTCAGCCGGTACTGCGCGTACAGGTTGGCACCATCGGTGTCGTACGGCGCGTTGCGCGAGTAGACCAGGCCGCGGCTGGCCTGGAACACCGCCTCATCCGGATAGCGGTCGAGCACGTTGTCGGCACCCACGCGCAGGCTGTGGTGCTCGTTGATGCGATACCCCACGGCGAAGTCGAGGAAGCTCATCGCGCCGAAGCGCTGGTAGATGTCGCCCACCGCATTGCCGCTGGCGTCGGTCCAGGCACCGTAGTAGCGCATGCGCGCCATCAACGACCAGGCACCGACGTCCCAGCTGCCGGTCAGGCTGCCCTTGTGCTCGGGCAGGCGGTCTTCGAACAGCACGCGCTGGGTTTCGTTGGTGGCCACCGAGGTGCTGCCATTGTCCACCCGCGTACGGTTGTAGTTGTAGGCCAGGGTCAGGGTCATGCGGCCGGCGCCGAGGTCGCGCAGGTAGTTGCCGACCACGTCCACGCCCGTGGTGGTGGTATCGAAGTCGTTGGTGAAGTAGTTCACCGAGGTATAGCCCAGCGGATTGGGAGTACCAGCCGGAATGGCGAAACTGGCCGACTGGCTGAAGCGGTCGGTGAGCTTGATCTGGTAGACGTCCACCGAACCGGACAGGCCCAGGTCGGTGCGCCAGGTCAGGCCCAGCGACGCGGTACGCGATTCTTCCGGCTTCAGCGGCCTGGCGCCGAGCAGCTGCGCCAGCGGATCGTTCGGCGACAGGCGGCCACTGGTGAAGATCTGCAGGGTGCGCGTATCCAGGCCCTGGGTGGTGCTGGTGGTGTTGAGCTGCGCCGGTGTCGGTGCGCGGAAGCCGGTGGACACCGTGCCGCGCAGGGCCACGTCCGGGGTGATCGCGAAGCGTGCCGACAGTTTGCCATCCAGCGTGCTGCCGAAGCTGGAGAAGTCCTCGTAGCGGCTGGCCGCGCCGATGCTCCAGCGCTCGCCCAGCGGCATTTCCATATCCACGTAGGCCGCCTTGCTGCGCTGGCTCCACTGCCCGGCCTGGCTGGCCGAGAAGCCCGGCGCACCGTTGGAATTGGCTTCCAGGCCAGCGGCAGCGCCCGGGCCCACCGCGTACGAAGCCGGATCACCGGCACGCACCTGGTAGGTCTCCTGGCGGAACTCGCCACCGAAAGCGACGTTGATCGGCTTGGACAGCGCAGCCACATCCCACTCGTAGTTGAAGTCGGCGTTGGCGTTCTTCTCGGTCTGGGTCAGGCGGCCGAGATCGAACGCGGTCGGGCTGGCCGGGCCGAGCGAAGCGTTGATGGAGTTCTTCAGGCTGTAGTCGATGGCGTTGCGGCCGTACGACGCGCTGACATCCCAGCGCAGCTTGGGCGTGATCTCGCCACGCAGGCCACCGACCAGCTGCAGGTCATTCTGGACGTTGCCGTACTGCGGGCTGAAGCCCACCGGATAGATCGAACGCAGGTTCCAGCCGGGGAAGATCGCCGTGGTGCGGTAGGCACCGGTGGTGGTGTCCGGGTTGCGCCAGTTGAAATCGCTGACGCCATCGCTGTGGCTGTACAGGCCAAAGGCATAGAGCTCCAGCGTGTCACTGGCATTGGCCTTCACGTTGAAGCCGGCGCGGCGGCTTTCCAGTTCCGGTTGGCCCCAGCGCTGCACCGGGTTGGGTACGTCCAGATCCGGATGCGCGGCCTGGAAGGCGATGGCATCCGGGCGCTGGCGGGTGCGCGAGGTGGCATCGGAGTTGGACGATTCGGCGAACAGCACCAGGCTGCCGTAGTCACCCAGCGACCAGCCGGTGCGTGCACTGAAGTCGCGCGAGGCGCCATCGCCCTGTGCGTACTGCGAGTAACCGGCAGTAATCTCGGTACCGGGGCCATCTTCGAGAATGATGTTGATGACACCGGCGATGGCATCCGAACCGTACTGCGCCGAGGCACCATCGCGCAGCACTTCGATGCGCTTGATCGCACTGGTCGGAATCTGTGCCAGATCGGCCGCCTGCGCGCCACGGTTGCCGAGCAGCGCGCTGCGGTGGAAGCGACGACCGTTGACCAGCACCAACGTCTGATCCGGCGACAGGCCACGCAGCGTGGCCGGGCGCACGAATACCTGGCCGTCCGCCATCGGCAGGCGCTGCACCACGAACGACGGCACCAGCTGCGCCAGCACGTCCTTCAGGTCGGTGGATTCAACGGACTTGATGTCTTCCTTGGTGAACACGTCCACCGGCGCCAGCGTTTCGAACTGGGTGCGGTTGGAGGCGCGGGTGCCGGTGACCAGCATCGCATCGAGCTGGGTGGGCGCCGTACGGCTGCCCGCCGTGGCATCGACCGCATCGGCCTCCGCTGCAATCGCGCCTCCTGCGCTGGCCATGGAAAGGGCAAGGAGGATGGAACGCGAAAGCTTCGAACGATGCACGGCAGGGCTCCGGGAGGACGCGACAGGGCCAGCACCTGCTCGGACACAACAGGCGTGGACAAGGCGCGCAGTCTCGGCGCGATCTGTGAAGGAGCCATGACGTCAGTGCGACAGCTTGATGCCGCTGGAGCGCAAGAACTGCTAAACGAAGCGCCACGCGATCCGCTACTGTGCCCTGCATCGGATTCGGGGAATTGCAGGATGAGCGCGGCAGGCAAGGCGTTGTGGTACATCGAAACCCATGCGGACCAGCCATTGGCACTGGCCGATATTGCCGCCGCAGCGGGGCTTTCGCCGTTCCATCTGTCACGCCTGTTCCAGGCCCGTACCGGCACCTCGGTGGTGCGTTATCTGCGGGGACGGCGCCTGACCGCTGCCGCGCAGCGGCTGGCCAACGGGGCGGGCGACATCCTGCAGGTGGCACTGGGCGCGGGCTACACCACCCATGCCGCGTTCACCCGCGCCTTCAGCGAACAGTTCGGACAGACCCCGGAGCGGGTGCGCGAACAGGGCACCGATGGGCTGGCACTGGTGCAGGCGATCCGCGTGGACGATGCACCGACTGCCTGCGGCGAAGCGCCACGCCTGTTCGATACCCCCGCCTTCCAGGTCGCCGGTATCGGCATGCGGCATACCCGCGACAGCGGTGGTGCGATACCCGGACAGTGGGCGCAGCTCAACCGCGAATGGCCGACGCCAGCACCGATCAGTTTCGGCGTGTGCTGCAACAGCGATGACGACGGTGGCTTCGACTACGTCGCCGCACTGCCGATCAGCGCGCTGTCCACCGTGCCCGCGCATTGGCAGCGGATCGACGTACCGACACGTCGCTATCTGGTGGCGTGGCACGGTGGGCATATCTCGACCATCCGCTCGACCTGGTTCTGGCTGCTGGACCATTACCTTCCCGGTTCCGGGCTCAGCCTCGCCGATGCACCGGATCTGGAACGCTACGACTCCCGCTTCGATGAGCATACCGGCAACGGTGGCGTGGAGATCTGGCTGCCGGTGGACGGACGTCCTCACTGACAAGGAGTTGAAGATGCGCATGATGGACGTTGTGCTGGGAATGTTCCTGATGGCCTCCGTAGGTGTCGCCAACGCCAGCGGGCTCTGGATGGCAGGCGAACGCCACGGCACCACCACGGTGGCCAGCGCCGCGGTGCGCGATGCGCAGCACCGCGACGCCCTGCGCTACACGGTCTGGTATCCGGCGCCCGCTGGCAGTACGGAAACCGCCCTGACCATCGGTCCGCCCGATGCGCCGCTATTCGACGTCGGCCGCTCAGCCATGGATGCCCCGATCGCGGGCAAGCGCCTGCCGACCCTGCTGCTCTCCCACGGCAACGGCGGCAGCGCGCGCATGATGGGCTGGCTGGGCACGGCATTGGCGCGCGCCGGCTATCTGGTGATCGCGGTCGATCATCCCGGCAACAACGGCGTGGAGGAGATGACCCTGCCCGGCAGCGTACTGAGCTGGTTGCGTGCGGATGATCTGCGGGCGGCACTCGCTGCAGTACAGGCCGATCCGCTGCTGGGTCCGCATGTCGACCCTGAGCGACTGGGTGTGGCCGGGTTCTCGGCCGGAGGCTACACCGCGCTGCTGGCCGCCGGTGCACGCCCCGACCTGCAGCGGCTGTTGGCCTTCTGCCGCGCGCATCCGGATGACGGCGTCTGCCGGCCACAACAGGAAACCGCCACGCACACGATGGACGCGCGTGTTGCCGCTGCGAGCTCACCCGCGCTGTCTCCCTGGATCTCCCACGCCAACGACTCGCGCGCGATCCCCGGCGTGCGCGCCGTATTCCTGCTGGCGCCAGCGATCGTGCAGGCGTTCGCGCCCGAGCAGCTGTCCTCGCTGAGGCAACCGGTGTCGATCGTGCTGGGCGAGGCTGACACGGTTGCACCACCGCAGCGCAATGGCGAGGCTGCACAGGCACTGATTCCGGGCGCTGCGCTGCAGCGTCTACCGGATGTCGGTCACTACGACTTCCTGGCGGCCTGTACAGCGATGGGTGTGCAGAGGCTGCCCGAGCTCTGCAGCAGTTCGGTTCCGAAAGCGGGCACCCACGCGCAGGCAGTGGATGCCGCAGTGCGCTTCTTCGCCGAAGCACTTCGGTAGTGGCCGCCGGGCATGGCCCGGCGCTACAGTGGGCGCATCCAAGGAGGATCGGCCATGCGCCTGCTTCACCTCACCCTGCCGGTGTCCGACGTCACCACCGTCGCCGCGTATTTCCACGATGTGCTGCAGCAGCGCGTGGTCGGCAATCACGTGCACATCGGCTGGAGCACGATCGAGCTGCAGCCGGCGGGTGATCATCCGGTCGGTGGCGTGCACCTGGCCTTCAACGTACCGGACAACCGCTTCAGCGAGGCGATGACCTGGTTGCGTGAGCGCACACCGCTGCAACGCAATCCGGCGGGACTGGACTACTTCGCGCTGGAAAGCAGCTGGCAGTCGCAGTCGGTGTACTTCACTGGTCCTGACGGCCTGATCCTGGAACTGATCGGCCGCCGCCGGTTGGCGGCCAGCGCGCGCGAAGGCGCGTTCCACGGCAGCGAACTGACCTGCCTGAGCGAGGTTGGCCTGCCCAGCCACGATGTCGACGCTGTGCGCGAACAGTCCAGCCTGCGGTTCGGCCTGCAACCGATCAGCCCGCCGTCGCCGCAGTTCGCGCCGATGGGCGACGACGAGGGCCTGCTGATCGTGGTTGCGGCGGATCGTCGCTGGTTCCCCGAGCAGAAGGACCTGCCGAACGCGCGCGGCTTGCAGCTGCAGGTCGGCGACGTGGCCGGCCCGGGTGTTGTGGAGGACGCCGCGCTCGGCTGGCGGGTACAGGCGACCTGAACTACCAGCTGCCGGACGCGCCGCCTCCGCCGCTGCAGCCGCCGCCTCCAGACCAGCTGCTGGAGCTGCTCGACGACGAACTGCTTGATGACGAACTGGACGGGCTGCGCTCACGGCGTGACGAAACCCGGCCACGTGCGCGCTCGCCCGGCAACATGGTGAACAACCATACGAAGTACAGCAGCACGCCACACACACCGGACACGATCATTGCCAGCAGCCGTGGATCGTCACCTTCGGCACGATGGATCGCCAGCAAAGCGCCCGCGGCATAGCCGAGGGTCAACAGCACCAGCACCGTCATCCGCACGACGAAGCTGCTGCGGTTCTTCTTCCAGCGTGTGCGACAGGCCTGCACCAGCAGGAACACCATCAGGGTGACAATGCCCGCGGTGACCTGCAGCAGCAGGTGCCGGGCCAGGCTCGGTGGCAGCTGGCCACGAAGCAACGCCTGCACCAGGAAGACCGCGCTGAGCATCAGCATGCCGCACAGGACGATGCGCACCCCGCGGCTGCGACGCCAGCACCAGCCGAGCAGGGCCGCCACCGGCACGCCCAGCACCATCACGAAGCACAGGCCCGGCAGCAGGTGGCGTGGCAGCAGCAACGCCACGGAGAGCACGCCCGCACCCACAACAGCGGTCACCAGCATCGGGCGGCCCCAGGCCGGCAAGGTCGGCCAGCTCGGCCTCGGTGCCGACGCATTGGCGGCCAGTGCCTTGCGCCGCCGCTCCCGACGGCTGCCGCTGAAATCGTCCTCGGTCTTCGCCGGCGGGAGGGGCGGCGGCGAGCGCCACAGCCCGGCCAGGAAGCCGGCCAGCAGGGTCAACGCCACCACCGAGTCTGCGCGTCGCCAGTTCGCAGGCAGCACATTGTTGGCCGTCGGTTCTTCCCATGCCGGCAGGTCCTCGCCATCGATCAACGCCACCATGATCGTCGTGCCATCGAGCACGCCCTGGTTGAAATCACCCTCACGGAAGCGCGGCACGATCGCGTTATCGATGATGCGAGCGGCGTACGCGTCCGGTAGCGCTCCTTCCAGGCCATAGCCGGTCTGGATGCGTACGCGGCGGTCCTGCACCGCCACCAACAGCAGCACACCGTCGTCGACACCGGCGCGACCCAGCTGCCACTGATCGAACACCCGCTGTGCATAGGCCTCGATGCCTTCGCTGCCCACGCTGGGTACCACCAGCACCTGCAGCTGTGCACCTTTCCGCGCCTGCAGCTGCAGCGCCTGCCTGCGCAATGTGGCGCGGGTGTCGGCGGACAACGCGTTGGCCGCATCCACGACCGGATCGTCCAGCGCAGGAACCGGGGTGACCGCCGTCGCCGCCATCGGCAGCAGGCACAGCAGCAACAGCAGCCACACGGTGGCGGCCGCCTGCTGCAAGGGGCGCGCCGGGTTCACGTACCCTGCCCTGCCTCGATCCGCGCATGCAGCGCCTGCAGCTGTGCCGTCGTCTGGTTGAACACCTGCAGATCGGCATCCACCAGGGCCGCCCAGTCAGGCGCGTGCCCCAGCAGTTGCGCCACCTGCTCGTTCGGCTCGCGGTCGAAGCCCTCGCCAAGCACGGCAAGATAGCGCTCACGGAAGCCTTCGGGGTCGCGCTGGTCCTGCACATACAGCTGCACGGCCAGCAGCCCTGCATACAGGTAGTTCACCAGGTAGTTCGGGTCTTCATACATCAGGCGCTTGCCTATCCAGGTGTTGCGCAGCTGCGGGTAGCGCTCCGGTTGCTGGCCGAAGCGCGCCAGCACCTGCCCGGTCAACTCATCCAGATCATCGGCGGTGCCCAAGGTGCCTGCGGCCACACCCCGATAGATCGACTGCTCCAGCTGCGCCTCCTCGGAAGAGGTAAACAGCTGCAGCACCATGTCATCCAGCAGCGACTTCAGGTAATAGGCCTTGGCACGCGGGTCCTGCGCCTGCTGGTACAACTGGTCGCGGAAGCGCAGCTCGTTGTAGATCGCAAACGCCTCGGTCAGCCACTGGCTGCCATTGCGCTGCAGCGACGACGCATGACCGCGCTGCATCCACTCGCCGTGCACGGCATGACCGGCTTCATGGGCGATCTCGACGTCGCTTTCCAGATCACCACGGCGCACGCCAACGAACAGCATTGCCGGCACACCGGGAGCGCTCACCGGGAACGCGTCCTGGCTGCGGTCACCACGTTCGGTGGCCAGATCCATGCGCTGGTTGGCCGGATCGAGCAACGCGCGCAGTTCGGCGACGTACGCCGGCCCCAGGTGCTGCATGGCATCGGCGGCGTTGTCACGCAGCTGCGCCAACGTCAGCACCGGTGGTGTATAGCCGGCATCGGGCACGGTGGTGTCCCAGATCTGCGGCGCGTCGATGCCGGATCGCGCAGCGTGGTGCAGCAGCATCTCCTGGTAGGCGCGGCGGTCTCCCGCGTGCTGTTCGATCGCCACCAGCGTTGCATCCACTACGGCGGTATCCAGCCCCATGCGCTGGTAGCCGTGTGCCGGCGCCGAGCCATCGCCCTGCAGGCGTGCAGCGGCGTCATTCACCTGCACCAGCCCCAGCAGCACCGAGGCCATCGGCTCACGGCGCGAGTGCAGCCCCTGCCAGTAGCCCTTCCAGC
The DNA here is from genome assembly GCF_036320005.1 of Stenotrophomonas sp. SMYL11. NCBI lineage: Bacteria > Pseudomonadati > Pseudomonadota > Gammaproteobacteria > Lysobacterales > Lysobacteraceae > Stenotrophomonas > Stenotrophomonas sp. SMYL11. The sequence continues at coordinate 225,568 of NZ_JAWIRS010000003.1, read as the reverse complement.
CGGCCTCGCGCAGGGCGCGGTCGGGCTGCTGGGCCAGCAGCTGCTTGTCGCGTCCGGTGTCCCAGTGACGCCCGCCGTGCTCGATCTGCGGGTACTCGGCGCTGCGCAGGATCTGCCCGCGCAGGCGCGCGAAGCTGTCCAGCGCCGGATCGGCCAGTGCCTCCACGGCCTCATCCAGCGCGGCGTTGGCCGGGGTGGCAGCCTCCTTCAGCGCCCGAGTGCGCAGGAAGCCATACGGTGCTGCCCACGCCGCATCTGAGGACGCCTCCCGCAGTGCGGCGCGACCACTGCGAGCGATGCGGCTGCACAGCCCCGCTGCCTGCTCCATCGCCTGTGCCAGGCGAAGATCGCGCGCGTTGCGGGCGGACTGCAGATGCAGGTAGCCGAGATGACGCAGGCACTGCGCCTCCAGTGCCGCGGCCTGCTGGAAGCGTTCCACCGGTGCGAGGGTGGACGCCTGCTGCAGGGCCTCGACGCGCTTGCCCAGCGCGTCACGCGCGGTCTGCTCGGCGGTGGCATTGGCGAAGTAGGCGCGGTCATCGGCATGCACCGACTGTGCCTGGGCGCCGCTGAAGGGGGCTATCGCCAATACGGCGGCGACGGCGGCGGTGGTGGTGCGCTTCCTGAAAGCCTGCATCGGCGTCTCCCTGCCTGGACCAGGGATCGAGCCTAGCAGCCGCTGGCCCGCCGCGCCTGTGCCGGATCAGGCTTCAGATCGACTCGTCCTCACGCTTGACCAGCGTCCAGCACGGCGCCTGCGCGAAGATGTAGGTCTGCTGGTCGCTGCTGTCCGGCGTACGGATCTGCACCTGCCGCTACCCATCGGCCAGGGGGCTGACCTGCATTTCGCGGCCCTGCTCGGCCAACGCGGCAGGATCGGGCATCACCGGCCACTCGACATCGGCCAGCGCCAACCGGCTTTCCACCTTGCGCGGTTCTGGCTCGGCCTCGGCATCAATGTAGCTGTCCACCAGCGGATCGGCGGTGGTCTTTTCCTGCAGCGCGATCTCGTTGCCGAAATGCTTCAGGAACGTATCGAATTCCGGGTAGGGACACTCACTGCGTGCAGCCACAGCTTTGGGCTCGGCGGGGGTGGTCGCCGGCGCCGCTGCGGCAGGTGAGGCTTCGGTCGCGGTCTGCGGTGGCTGCGGCGCTGGCGTGCAGGCAACCAGCACCGCGCCACAGACAAGCATCAGCGGTGCGGCACAACGGTAACGAAGCATGGGCTCATCCTGAATCCGGTCCGGTCGCTCCATGCTACAGCGCACCTTACAATTCCGGCATTCCGCCTGTCCGAGAATGCTCATGCATCGCCTCCTGCTCCTGATCGGCCTGCTGCTGCCCACCCTTTGGCCGGCCGTGGCGATAGCCGTCGATGTCCACGAAGGCGACCTGCTGTTCGTCACCGCCGGGCACAGCGGTCTCAGTGCGGCCATTGACGATGCCACCGGCAAGCAGGGCGCGCCCAGCTTCGATCACGTCGCGCTGGTCGCTTCCGCGCCGAAGGGCTGGGAGGTATTGCATGCAGACGAGAAAGGATCTCGCCGGCAATCGCTGGTCGAATTCCGCCAGGAGGCGCGCGCCAAGCAGCGGCAGATCGTGGTCTATCGCCTGCGCGCACCGCAGCAGGCGACGATCAAAGATGCGGTCGCCACCGCGCGCACGATGCTGGGCAAGCCGTACAACACGTCGTATGTGTTGAACGAGGACAGCTATTACTGCTCGGACTTCATCGAGCGCGCCTTCCGTGCGCACCACGTCTTCGCATTGCAGCCGATGAACTTCCGCAACCCGCAGACCGGGGAGATCGCCCAGCACTGGGTGGATCTGTACCGCGGCATGGACATGGAGGTGCCGCAGGATCAGCCCGGCAGCAATCCGAACGACATGTCGGCGGCGCCGGTGTTGCAGCGCATCGGCGTGCTGGAATAAGCAAAGCCCCGCACGGGGCGGGGCTTCGCCGGTCACGTTGCACGCGCAACGCGGTCATTCTTCTTCGTCGTTGCCGCCCTGCTGCTGGTTCTGGTTGCGCTTCTGCTGTTCCTGCTGCTGTTGCTGCTGCTGGTCGCGGCCACGGCCCTGCTGCTGATCCTGCTGGTTCTGCTGGCCCTGCTGCTTCTGGTTCGGGTTCTGGTTCTGCTGTGCCATGTCCGATCTCCAAAGCCACTCGCGGAATGCGGTGGACGTGGCCATCGTCTGCAGCGAATGGTTAATCACGCGTGGGTGGGCGGCTACATCTGTGTGTACGCCTGTGAATGAACGCGCGGAAGCCCTTGTGGCACAAGCGGCTGAAGGATTCATGCGGGTTCGGCATGTGCTCATGCCATCGTCAGCCTGCCCGCATTCATGGCGTTCGCAGCCGGAAACACGCGCTGAACGAGGTTGGCTTCCCCACTGACGCAGGGAAGCCAACCCCGCATTCAGGGCATCACCGGTGGCACATACGCCAGAGTCATGCCCAGCAGCCACAGCAGGCCCAGCACCAGCGGGATGTGCACCAGCAGCTGGATGAAGGTGAAGCCCACGATGTCGCGTGCCTTCAGGCCCAGCACGCCCAGCAGCGGCAGCATCCAGAACGGGTTGATCAGGTTCGGCAGCGCTTCGGCCGCGTTGTAGACCTGCACCGCCCAGCCCAGGTGCGCCTTCAGTTCGTTGGCGGCCTGCATCACGTACGGCGCCTCGATGATCCACTTGCCACCACCGGACGGTACGAAGAAGCCCAGCACCGCCGAATAGACGCCCATCACCAGCGCGAACGTATCGGTGCTGGCCACGTGCACGAACAGGCTCGACAGCCGGTGCGCCAGCGTCTGCCCATCACCACCGGCAGCGTGGGTGAGAATCATCGCGATACCCCCGTACAGCGGGAACTGGATCAGCACGCCGGTGGTGCTCGGCACCGCCTTGGCCACCGCATTGAGGAAACTGCGCGGCCGCCAGTGCAGCAGCAGGCCCAGCGAAATGAACAGGAAGTTGTAGGTGTTGAGGTTGGCGATGGCGGTGACCACCGGTTTGTTGGCGAACTCGTTGAACAGCCAGCCGAACGCCAGGAGCGAGAGCAGCACGGTCAGCAACGGGCTGTACTCCAGCCATTCGCCCGGGCGCGTGCGTCGCTGCAGCGGTTCCGGTTCGGCCTGCGCGGCGCCGGGGAAGTCTTCAGCCGTACGGGCACTGCCGGCGGCCGGCGCGGTCAGCCAGGCGATAAGCAGCGAGACCAGGATCAGCACCGCCGTCAGCGCAATCGACTGCCACAGGAAGATGGTTTCGGTGAACGGCAGAACGCCGGTGATCTCGACCAGCCCCGGCGGCATGCTGGCCGGGTTCGCCTGCAGCTGCGCGGCCGACGAACTCAGCCCCATCGCCCACACCGCACCCAGGCCGAGATACGCCGAGGCACCGGCCGCGCGATAGTCCATGCGCAGTTCGGTACGGCGGGCCAGCGCGCGTACCAGCAGGCCACCGAATACCAGCGAGAAGCCCCAGCTGAGCAGCGAGGCGAGCATACTGACCAGGCCCACGTACACCACCGCACCGCGGCCGGTGCGCGGCACCCGGGCGAGGAAATCGATGAAGCGTGCGACCACCGGCGCCGTCGCCACGGCGTAGCCACCGATGACCACGAAGGCCATCTGCATGGTGAACGGGATCAGGCTCCAGAAACCGTCACCAAAGGCGCTGGCGGTGGCCTGTGGGGTCGAGCCGAAGCCCATCGCGGCCAACGCGACGATGACCACGCCCAGCACCGCGAACACATACGCGTCGGGGAACCACTTTTCCGCCCAGGCGGCCGAGCGCAGCGCAGCGCGCGCCATCCAGCCGTCCTGTACTGCTGCCGTCGAGGCCATCGCCTACCCTCCCAGGTTCGATGGACCGATTCTGGGCGGTGGGGTGCGGGCTGTCAGCCACCTATTGGTCGTAGGTGGCGGGGTCGGATCCCTCTCCACAGGAAAAGGGATCCGACCCCGGGCAATCAACGCAGCGCCAGATCCACGGCGATACCGGCAAACAGCGCGGCGCCCACCCAGTTGTTGTGCAGGAACGCCTTGAAACACGGGCCGCGCTCGCGATTGCGGCAGATCCAGAACTCGTACACCACCAGCACAGTGGCCACGGCCACGCCGGCCAGATAGTAGCCGCCCAGGCCGCCGCGCACGCCAACCAGCGCCATCGTGGCCAGGAACAGCGCGTACAACACGCCCTGGATGACCAGGTCGAGATCACCGAACAGGATCGCGGTGGAGTGCGAGCCCATCTTCAGGTCGTCCTCGCGGTCGACCATGGCGTACCAGGTGTCGTAGGCGGTGGACCACAGGATGTTGCCGGCATACAGCAGCCAGCCCAACATCGGCACTTCGCCCTGCACGGCGGCGAACGCCATCGGTATGCCCCAGCCGAACGACATGCCCAGGTAGACCTGCGGCAGGTGGGTGTAGCGCTTCAGGTACGGGTAGCTGGCGGCCAGGAACACGCCGATGAAGCTCAGGCCGATGGTCAGCCCGTTCAGGGTCAGCACCAGGCCGAACGCCACCAGCATCAGCACGGCGAACAGCACCAGCGCGGCGCGGCCGCTGATAGCGCCGGTGGCCAGCGGACGCGCCTTGGTGCGTTCCACATGCGGGTCGAGCCAGCGGTCGGCGTAGTCGTTGATGACGCAACCGGCCGAGCGGGTCAGCCACACGCCGGCGGTGAACACGAACAGCGTCCACAGCGGCGGCAGGCCGCCGGCGGCCAGCCACAACGCCCACCAGGTGGGCCACAGCAGCAGCAGCGTGCCGATCGGGCGATCAGCGCGCATCAGACTCCAGTAATGCCGCCAACGCGGCGTCGCCGGCGACTGCGGCGAAGTGAGGGGGGTATCAGCCATGGCGATAGGATACTCCTGCCCCTCCGGCAGGGCTTTGCCCGTGGGGGGAGATTTGTTCGGCGAAACTGGATAGAATGCCGATCCCGCACCGCCTCATGGCGCTGCGATGCCCGCTCCGGCACTGGTCGGTGGCGCGGCGGTTCTACAACGCGCCCGTAGCTCAGCCGGATAGAGTAGTGGCTTCCGAAGCCATTGGTCGGGGGTTCGAATCCCTCCGGGCGCGCCATCTTTCCCAGTGTTGCCTGCATGCCGCCAGCCCGCGCTGGACGTTGCCGCGCGCTTCATCAACACTGCGCGCATGGCGCCAGCGGATCTGCTGCAGCTGGCGGCAGGCGCTGCGATTCTGGGCCTGGCCGCCTTGTCCACCGGCGTGAGCTTCGGTCGCGCTCGGCGTGGCAGTCATCTGCTCACCACCTTCTTCGCCTGTTTCGCCGCCGCCAATCTGTTCGGACTGGTGCTGTTGGGTGGCCAGACCTGGCTTTCGCCCGATGCGGTGCGCTGGCTGCGGGTCATCGAAGTGCCGCTGGTCTATCTGCTCGGTCCGCTGCTGTATGGCCATGCGCGTGCGCTGCTGTTGCCCGCATCGGGCCACACTTCGTTGCTGCCGCTCGCGCATCTGCTGCCGGCTGGCCTCGCATTCGTCATTTCCCTGTTGAACGCACTCGCGCCTTTCGAGGGCTCGCCGCTGGGCAAGGTCCTGTTCCCGCTCAGCTTCCATGGCTGGCTGCTGCAGGGCTCACCCTACCTGCTGGCCACGCTATGGCTCTCGCTGCGCACGTCTTCGGCCCCGCGCGGAACCGCCATCCAGCGCAGCGGACTGCGCGGGCTGGCGATCGTGATGGCGGGCTGCTGGCTTGCCAGCGCGATGAACCGGTGGCCGCCGGACGCCGCTCCGCTGCTGGCCAGCATCGGGCTCAGCCTGCTGACCACCGCCGGCATGTATCTGCTGGCGTGCCGGGTCGTACGTCATCAGCTGCGCGTACGTGCGAGCACTGCGGCACCCGTCATGGTGGACATGACCGCGTCCGCCGAGGATACGACCCACGCACGCTACGAACGCTCGGGCATCGACGCAGCACAATGCGCGGCCATCGCCAGCGCGCTGACCGCATTGATGCGGGACGAACGCCTGCATGAAGCGCCCGGGCTGGACCTTCAGTCCCTCAGCCAGCGCAGCGGGTGGTCACCCAACCAGGTCTCGCAGGCGCTCAACCAAGGCCTCGGCCAGAGCTTTTCCGAGTTCGTGAACAGCTTCCGCGTCGCTGCCGCGAGGGCGTGCCTGTCCGATCCGTCCGACTTCCGCAGCGTGCTGGACATCGGCCTGGCCGCCGGGTTCGGCAGCAAGTCGACCTTCAACAGCGCGTTCAAGCGCGCCACCGGGCAGACACCGAGCGAGTACCGCCGCCGCGCCACCGCCGGCTGAACGTCCAATCCTTCACGCCCGGTCGAATATCCCCGGTCCGGGCGCTGCCATCACCTCCTGACCCAACGAAAGAGGTGACGCGATGCGTTTGCGATGGATGCTAGGTGGCCTGCTGTGGATGCTGGCGATTCCGGTACACGCCGCGGGGGTGGATGCTGCCGATGTGCTGGCCCGGGCCCGTGCAGCCAGTGGCGGCGAGCCGTGGCTGTCGGTACAGCGCCTGCAGGCGGAGGGCGAGCAGTCGGTGGGCGGCCTACACGGGCGCTGGCAGCTCAACCAGGACCTGCGTGCCGGGCGCTATGCCGAACAGGCGCAACTGGGAGCCTTCACTGTCGCCCAGGGGTTCGACGGGCACCTCTCCTGGCGGCGCGACTACGGCGGCGAGGTTGGCCTGCTGGACGGCAGCGTGCCACGCCGCACCGCGCGCACGCAGGCGTGGCTGGCCACCCGCGCCTACTGGTCCAGCGCCTATCCGGCCTCGCGCTTTGCGGGCCCACGCACCGAGGCCCACGACGGGCAGCGCTATGACGTGCTGTCGACGACGCCGGAGGGCGCGGACCCGATCGAACTCTGGTTCGACACCCGCAGTGGCCTGCTAGGCCGGGTGGTCATCGCCTCCGCGCGCACACCCACCGCCACCACGCTGGAAGACTACCGGGCGGTCGATGGCCTGCTGCTGCCCCATCGCCTCATCACCGACACCCTCGATGCCCAGGGCCGTGCTGATCCGCGACTGCGCAGCGACGTGCAGGTGCAGCGCTACCGGGTGGATTTCCCTGTGCCGGATGGGTTGTATGCACCACCAGCGATGGCCGACGACAGCTACATCGAGGATGCCAGCGGCACCACCCGCGTCCCGTTCGACCTGATCAACAACCATGTCTACATCGAGGCCGAAGTGGACGGCCAGCCGGCGCGCTTCCTGGTGGACACCGGCGCCATCAACCTGCTGACACCGATCGCCGCCAAACGCTTGGGGCTGACCACAGCGGGCCGCCTGAGCGTGCATGGTGCCGGTGACAACGCCAGCGACCTGGGCCTGGCACAGGCCCGCCACCTGCGCATCGGTGGCGCGCACCTTGCAAACCCGGTGTTCCACATCATCGACCTCGGCCAGCAGATCAACTCGATGGGCGTGCCGCATGACGGCTTCATCGGCTACGAGACCTTCCTGCGCTTCGTCACCACCTTCGACTATGGCGCGCGCGTGCTCAGCTTCACCCGGCCGGGCCACTACCAGCCACCCGCCAACGCGGTGGTGCTGCCGTTCGAACAGGACGACCGCTCACCGGTACTGAATGGCGAGCTGGACGGTATCCCGCTGCGGCTGTGGCTGGACTCCGGCTCACGCAATTCCCTGAGCCTGAGCAGTCCGTTCGTGCGTACCCATGGTCTGTTGGAGAAATACCACGCCAGCGAGGAGGCAGTGCTTGGATGGGGCCTCGGCGGCCCGGGGCGGGCGCGACCGGCCCGGCTCGGTGTGCTGCGCATGGGCAGCATCGAGGTCACCGGCCTGGTCGGTGACTTGTCCAGCACCGACAAGGGCGCGCTGGCCCTGGCCGACTATGGCGCGATTCTCGGTGGCGGCGTGCTGCGGCGCTTCTCCATGGGCATCGACTACGACGCCAAGCGCCTTTATCTGGTGCCCAACGCTGAAAGCACGCAGGCCGATGCCTTCGACCGCAGTGGGCTGTGGCTGCAGGCCGAGGACGCTGCACTGCGTGTGGCCGATGTGGCGCCGTCCAGCGCTGGTGCGCGCGCGGGGCTGCGCAGGGATGATCGCATCGTCATGATTTCAGGCGAGTCGATTGCCACGCGGAGACTGGCGGACTGGCGTGCGCTGCTGCGTGAGCGCCCGGTTGGGACGCGCGTGGGCATCCGTTATCTGCGCGATGGCCGGCAGGCGGATACCGAGCTGGTGCTGGCGGACCGGGTGGCTGCGGGTTGGCGTGCAGATTGAGTAAGTACTGGCGCTATCCCTGCGGAGCACCCGCCACTCACGTGGCGGATGCTCACGCACCACAAAGGCAGTGCCAACTATTTGTCTCTTAAGAAGTTCCTGGGCCGAGCGCCAAGTCTGATGATTTTTCGCGCGGCACCAAGATAGAAGTCACTGAATACAAATGAGAAGGCGGCAGCTGTATAGAAAACAAGTAGTGCCCCAGGAATGGGAATCGCGCGAACGAAGCTATCGCATTCGAGGTTGCGGGCGACCAGCAACCCAATCATGAACATCTCGGCCAGGAAAGCCATAGCGAATGCGAATCGCACTCGCCTAACCGCAACCGACAGAATTCCCCTTCTCGCCAGTTCGAACTTGGAATACACAAGCAGCACCAGCAATGCCACAAAAAGAGCAAACATAACTGATGGAGAGTATCCAACGACTGGACAGCCCATACTCATCATGGACGCAACCAGCGCGCAGCAGATTGCCAATGCTCCAACTGCAGCTGCGCCCTTCATGCACCTTATGAAGATCAATTCGCCGGACATTGGCATTTATTGTAGTTTGACCTGTAGTTCACCATTGCTCCAAGAGGCCCTAGAATCTTCGATCCGCCCCGCAAGAGATTAGCGTTCCCCGCATGCGCCGCAGCTCGATTTAGTCGACCGTTGGCAACCGAGTAATGAATTCCGCGCTCAGCTGCCCCGCGCGTCCTTCTAGCCGCTTTGCCATCCTGACGCGACGCTGCCGCATCCAGCATGTGGCCTGCCGCCGCATACGGAGTCTTTGCACCGTACTCGCCAAAGTGAACGCCGGGATTCTCGTAGAAGTTTATGTCAACACCCACAGAATCCATTGCAAAAGACACCATTGAAGTCAGGGGCACGAGATCTATGAGCAGATCGGCAACAGCCTCCCTCTCGCAGTCGTTGGCGGGAACATAGCCGGTGACGTTGTTCATTTCACCATTATTCCATGGCCCAATGCCCTCGAGACCTTCTGGATCAATCGCCGACTGAGGATTGCTTCCAGCATATGTGAACGTGCTTATTCCCCCCATCAACCCAATCGGATCACTCTGCGAATAGCGCCCCACAGCCGGGTCGTATTCCCGCTGGTAGTTATAGAACAGCCCACTTGCAGCCGTCGCCTGCTGGCCCGGGAAGCGCAGCGCCAACTCGAACGCCACACCATCCCCATCCGGGTCGGCACTCGGAATCTGGTTGCCGAACACCTCGCTCTTGTTGCTCCACTCCCAGACTGCCACATCACGCACCGGGTCGATCACCACGCGCGGTGTGCCCAGATGATCCGGTTGGACATAAGCGAGTTCCGGCACGCCGGTACCAGGCACATTGATCAGCGCCACCGGGTAGTTGTCCAGCCAGATCGCCTGTTGTTGCGCCTGGCCCGTGGCCGAGTAGTTGCCCAGCCACTGCCCAGCCTCGTCGTACAACGTCATCTGTGCTGCGCCATCGGCCGGGGTACGCAGTGCGCGCTCGCCACGATGGTTGTAGCCGTAGCTCTCCAGTGTGGCGTCACCCTGCTTCACCGCGTTCATGCGGTTGGCATCGTTGTAGGTGAACGCCTTGCTACCGATGCTAGTGGTGTTGCCCACCGCGTCATGGTTGCGCGCTTCGCCATCCACTGCGGTCAGCCGGTGGCTGATTGCGGGATAGGTGTAGCTGGCGGTGCCTGCCGAGGTGGTCAGCGCGGTGCGATTGCCGGTGGCGTCATACGCATAGGTTTCAATCGGCGTGCCGGTCGTGCCGTCCTGGGTCTGGGTCAGGCGACCCAGCGCGTCGTAGGCGTACTTGGCCAGCACCGTCGAGCCTGCACCGTTCTTCAGCTCGGTGATCGAGCCGACCGGGTCATAGCCGTAGCCCAGCGACAGGCCGCCCGCGGCCGAGTCGTGCACCGCCTGAGGGCGATAATCCAGATCCAACGGGCGCTGCAGCTGGCGACCATTGCCGTAGGTCCAGCCGGTCGCCGGGCCGAAGGCCGCGTAGGTCACGTTGTTCACCACGATCTGCCGTGCCTGGCCGGGCCGGGTCAGGCCGATCTGGCTGATGCGGCCCTGGGTGTCGCGTACGTAGTCGGCCACGCTGCCGTCGGGGTAGGTCAACGCGGTCAGGCGGCCCGACTTGCTATAGGCGTAGCGCAGCGTGCTGGCAACGCCGTTGACGGTCTGTACCTTGCGGGTGACCTGGCCGAAACGGTCATAGCAGTACTGGGTACTGCCATTGGCGTGCAGCACCTGCCCCAGCCGTCCCTTAGCGAAGCGCTCGTCGGCGGCACAGGCGGCAGGCGCCACGTCATAGCTGTAGCCCGCGTCCAGATTGGGATCCGGGTAGGCGATGCCGATCAGGCGGTTGAGTGCATCGTAGTGATAGGTGGCGGTGACGCCACGCGCATCGGTAGCGGTCTTGCGATTGCCGGCCGCGTCCACGGTGTAGCTGCTGGCACCGCTGTCCGGGCTGACTTGCCCGGTCAGATCACCGAAACCGTTATAGGCATAAGTAGTGTGCAGACCCTTCGGGTCGGTGACCTGGGTGACCTGATCCAGCGCGTTGTACTGGCTGCGGATCTCCGCGGCCACGCCGCCGACGTCCTGCAGGGTCTGCGCCAAGCGGTTCAGCGGGTCGTACTGCTGGCTGGTCACGCGCTGCAGTGCGTCGGTGATCGTCTGCGGGTTGCCGTTGGCATCGTAGGCAAAGCCGGTGGCGTGGTTGCCTGCGTCCTTCAATGCGGTCAGCTGACCAAGCGTGTTGAAGGTGCGTGCCAAGGTGCGACGAAGGGTGCCAGCAGCATCCAGCGTGTCCTCCCTGAGGCGGTTGCCGGCGTTGTCCAGCGCATAGTGAATGGTGTTGCCCGCACTGTCCGCGATGTCCGTCAGCCGCTGGGCGGCGTCGTAGAGATAGGTAACGCTGCTGCCGTCAGGCTCGGTGATCTGTTGCACCTGGCCGGTCGGCCAGTAGCTGATCTGGGTTACCCGGTGCTCGGCTGTGGTGGCACCGCGCACGGTGACCGAGGTCGGCCAGCCGCGCGCATGGTAGGTGTAACCAGTGACCACGCCGTTGGCGTCCTTGACCGACAACGGCCGCCCGAACGCGTCGTAGGCCAAGGTCTCGACCGTCTGGCCCAGCGCATTGGTCACGCTGCGCAGGTCGCCCTTGCGATAACTGCAGGCGCCATTGGCCATGCATCCCGCGTCGTCCGCGGTGTAGTAGGCATAGGTGGAGACATCCGCCACATCACTGCGCGGGCCATCCACGCTGCGCAGCAGTCCCACCAGCGGACACTCCGGCCCTTCGCCCTCACAGTAGGCCTGAGTGGTGACGCGGGTGTCACCGGTCACCATGTCGCGCACGGTAATGGTGGTTGGCTGGAGGCGCGCATTGCGTGTGATGCGGATCTCACGGTTACCGACGGTCTGCTGCACCAGCCGATTGCTGTCCATGGCCACGCGCGTTTCGCTGACGCGCTGGTCCGGAGTACCGGCCGCTTCGGTGGTGGTGGTCACGCTGACAGCACCTGCGGCAGCGTCGCTGGCCTCCGCATAGGCGTAGTTGGTGACGACGCCACGGCGGTCGGTCGCCGACTGCAGCCGGCGCCGGAAATCGGTGCCCTCGGGCAGATAGGTGCGGCTTATGCTGCCGTTGCTCTCGGTGATGCCATTGACCTTGCGCGGAAGACCACTGGAGCCGATGGCGGTCAAGGCGTAGGTGCTCTGCTTGCCCAGTGCGTCGGTGACGATGGTGGTTCCTGCCGGGGTGTACTCCAGGCGCACGCCATCAATGCCTACGTCGGCCTGACTGCAGTCGCCGGAGTGACGGCTGCAGGTGACCCGTCCCTTGGCGTCGTAGCCGTACCAGCTGTAGCGCCGGGTGTCTTCGGCGGTCACGCCGGTCAGGTAACCCGGGAAGCGGGTGTCCTCATAGTGATAGGCGCGGCTGGCGCCGTCTGCATAAGTCGCTCTGATCAGTTCGCCGACCGGTGAATAGGCGTAGCTCACCACAGGCTGGCCGGCGACCACCAGCGCAGAAATCAGTGAATCGTCGCCCGACACCAGGTACTGGACATCCACGCGCCGACCGGTCGAATGGGTGATACTGAGCAGGCGGCCGCGGCCGTCGTGTGCATAGGTCAGCGACGTTCCGTCTTCGAAATCGCGGCGCTGCATCAGGCCGGTGGCATCGAACTGAATGCGCTCCCCGGCACGTGAAAGCTGCCAGCTGGCGCCCTGCTGGACAGCACGATCGCCGCTTCCGTCCATGGCTTCGTAGCCTGCTCCCACCTTCTGGAATGCCGTCTGCCCGCCATCGGCGCCGATCAGCCCAACTTTCAGTTCAGGGCTGGGAGGGAAGGTGGCGTCGTCTACGCCTGCGGTAAGCCGCAGATTGTGGGAATGGGTCCAGCCCGTACCCAACGCGCCGCCCGCCGTGCTTGTCAGGGAGTGATAGTGGCGTTGGAAGCTCACCCATCCAATGTTGAAGTCAGGCTCAGGCTGGGATTTGTCGCCAGTGGTCGGGTCGCACGGGTTGCCCACAGGGCACTGCTGCGGCGGCAGCGGCGTGCTGGTATAGGACAGCATGGGCGCCATGTGCGGTTCGTCCTGCTGGGCCAGGGAGCACATCTGCAGGCCCTCATTCCACGTCAGGGACGGACGATTCGGACAGAGCGCCGTTCTGGCCCGGCGCACATGCTCCCACCCCACTATCGACGAGCATTCTTGAGTGCTCTGGTGATAGAAGTTCAAGGTGTAATGGAAATCCTTCTCCTCGTTGGTGACGCTACCGTCGTCGCCCCTGCCAAGTCCAAGGAGCTCCACCCAAGGATCCTCCGTGAGTGAAGTCGCCGGGCACTGCGGGTCGCTGACGCGGGTAGCGAGGATCACGCTACGAATCTGATCTTCGGTTGAGTACTCCTGCCCTGAGTGGGTGTAGACCCAGTCAGTAGTAACGATCTTCTCGGGTCTCACCCGGTAATCGTAGATGACCTTCTTTCCAAGGACGCGTTGGCGTTTGACATGCCAATCGAAGGGTTTGTCCTTTTCGTACTGGGAAAAGAGCGACTTGATGTCCTTCTGCACCGCCGCTTCGGTGGCTCGCGGCTGGCCCATCGACAGGTAGCTCTCCCACTTCTTCTGCACCTCCTGCGCCTGCGCAACCCAGGGAGCCAAGCTCCCCAGCGCGATTATCGCCAGTGCGGCACACGAAATGGTCTTCAGTCGCTCCAACATCCCTGTTCTCCTTCCTGGACGAACACAGCACCGGCGGGAACGAGAACGTGGGGCCAATGCCTCACCACGTCATGTTTCGGATCGTCCCTGTTCCGGAATGCGGGCTGACCGCACGGGGAACGTTATCTCCGATGTGGTTTACACATTCAAGTCAGAAACTGTGGAATAGGTCGGATTTCAGAGTTTTCTGATAAAGCGGGCGGCCGACCGAACAGGCGGCCGAGCGTGGGCTCGGCGCTACAGGGGCACTACGCCATATACAGCAACGCCGGGCATGGCCCGGCGTTTCCGTCACAGCATGGAAGGGATGAACCTCAGTACTTACCGTCAAACGCGAAGATCGGCTTGCGCGTCTTCCACGCACCGGCGGTGAAATCCGGGAACTCCAGCGTCTGGAAACTGTTGGCGATCGACTGCTCGCTGAGCGGCGTGATTGCGCTCCAGGTCACCGCATCGTAGATGTCGATTGGCATCGGTGCCTTGGCCTTCAGCGCCTCGACAAACGCGTGGATGACGAACCAGTCCATGCCGCCGTGGCCGGCGCTGGCGGCGGTGTCGGCATTCTGCTTCCACAGCGGGTGCTCGTATTCGTCCTGGTACTTCTTGAACTCTTCCCACTGGTGCGGCGGGCTGCGGCCTTCGATGTGGATCGAATGGTTCACGTCCATCCACAGGCCCTTGGTGCCCTGCACGCGGAAGCCCATCGAGTACGGGCGCGGTAACGACGTGTCGTGCTGCAGCAGGATGGTCTCGCCGTTCTCGCAGGCCAGCGTGGTGGTCACGATGTCACCCAGCTTGAACTTCACCTTGGTGCTGGGGTGGGTGGTGCCGCCACTCTTGGCCACGGTGTATTCGTGCAAGCCACGCGCCTTGGTCGCGAAGGCGTTGATGTGGGTGAAGCGGTTGCCGCGGTTGATGCCGGTATACATCGCGCACGGGCCGATGCCGTGGCTGGGGTACAGCTCGCCATTGCGCTCAACCGAATGCTCGGTGCGCCAGCGGGCTTCGCTCCAGCCCTTGGGGCCGAATTCCACGCCGCTGTCGTAGGGCTGGTTCGGGTCGCCGGAATTGAACTTCACGCCGCGCAGGTCGTGCTGGTAGCCGGCCTGCAGGTGCACCAGTTCGCCGAACAGGCCCTGGCGCACCATCTGCAGCGCGGCCATCACGTCGCGGCGGTAGCAGACGTTCTCCAGCAGCATGTATGGGGTGCCGGTGCTCAGTTGGGTCTTCAACACGTCCCAGTGGTCTTGCAGGGTGATGCCGGCCACCACTTCGCAGCCCACGGCCACGCCAGCCTGCATTGCGGCAATCGCCATCGGCGCGTGGTACTCCCACGGCGTGGCGATGATCACGCCATCGATGCCCTTCTGTTCCAGCAGGTGCTTCCAGGCATTGGTGTCGCGGTCCTGGCCATAGGTCTTCGGTGCCGGCTTTCCGGCCTTTCTGACCATCTCCACGGCGCGGCCGAGCATGATCGGCTCGATATCGCAGACGGCGACAACCTCGACGTCATCGCGGCGCACCAGTTCCTTCAGCAGCACCAGGCCACGCATGCCGGTACCGATCATGGCCAGGCGCACCTTGCGCCCGCGTGCCCATGCCGGGGTCTGCGGCAACAGGCTGCTGGCGGCGACAGCGGCACTGGCCGCGATGAATTCCCTACGCTTCATGGCAAACATCTCTCCTCTTGGCAGCGTGCCGGCCACAGCCGGCACGCCAGGTCACGCAAACGGAATTACTTGAACCGGTAGCCGATGGTCACACTGTAACCACGACCGAAGATGGTCGCGTAGTCACTGGAGTCACCCAGGAAGCTGTTCGGATCGTAGAACGGCAGGCGGTTGAACAGGTTCTTGACCGTGAAGCTCAGGTTCCATGCATCATCCGGGCGCCAGGTGACGCTCATGTTGGCGGTCCACCACGACGGTGCACCATCACACTTGCTCTTCTGCAGGGCCAGGTAGCCGCCGGTGCAGGTTTCCTTGTTGTTGCTAACCTCATCAACCTGGTCGGTGGCCCACTTGGTGCCGCCCACGTAGTTCACGAACATGCTGGTGGTCACCTGCTTGTAGGTCCAGTCCGCATTGAGCGTGGCACGCAGGCGCGGGTTGTTGTAGTAGCCCACCACGTCGCCGTAGTACCAGCCGTTCTCGGCGTCCATGTAGAAGCGGTTGCGGTTGGCGATGGTGGCGGCCAGGCCGATGTTCAGGTTGCCCCAGTCACCCAGCGAGAAGCGGCTGCGCGCATCGATGTCGAAGCCGTCGATCAGGGTCTTGCCGCGGTTCTTGTACTGGCCCACCACGCTGGCCACGTTGCCGGCGGAGTAGCCCGGCAGGTTCGCCGGGCAGCTCACGCCGCTGGCCGGGTCGGCACACATCGCCGCCAGCTGCGCCAGGTTGGCACGGTCGCTGTCGGTGATCGGCGAGCGCGACATCGAGATGATGTCTTCCATGCGGCGGTAGTCCGGCGCAACGATTTCATTGTCGCGGTAGATGAACCAGTAGTCGGCCGACACCGACAGCCAGGTCGCCGGCTCGTAGACGAAGCCGAGGGTGGCGATCTTCGCCTTCTCGGGCTTCAGGTCCTTGTTCGGCTGGGTCATGCGGGCCACGGTGCGGCTGCAGTCGACGTTCAGCAGGGTCTTGCCCAGGTCGACATCACCCGGCCGCTGCGAGCGCAGCAGCAGATTGGCAATGGCATTGGTCTCGTTGCAGCGCAGCTCGTCACGGAAGCCGCCGAGCTGTGCGAACACACCGCCATTGCCGGATTCGGCCAGGCTCGGTGCACGGAAACCGGTCGAGTAGGTGCCGCGCAGCATCAGTTGGTCGAACGCCTGGTACTTGAAGCCGACCTTCGGCGCGACGTTGGCGCTGAAGTTCGGGTACTTGTCCACGCGCACCGCCGCATCCAGTTCCAGCTTGTCGGTGATCGGTGCCACGGTCTCGGCGAACAGCGCGTAGGTGTTGCGCTTGCCATCGAACCACGAGCCGCCCTGCTGGGTGATCAGGCCGTTGGCCGCGTCGGCGTTGCCCGGGGTGTAGAAGGTTTCGCGGCTGGCGTTGAAGCCGAACGCGGCGCGCATTTCACCGGCCGGCAGCTGGAACAGTGGGCCCTCGATCTTGCCGTCCAGGGTGTGCAGGCGGGTCCAGGACTGGATGTCGAAGGTCGGGAACGCTTCACGGATCAACGCAGCGTTGGCTTCGCTGATCTCGCCGAACTTGTACGCCGGGTGGTCGGAGATGATCACGCGGCCGGTACCCGGATCGATCGTGTACGGACCGAAGGCCTTCTCGAAGCCCTTGGTGTTGACGTTGATCGTCTGGTAGGTGGTGGAGTGGGTACCGGCGCTGGCGAACGCGGTCTCCCAGTTCCAGTCACCCCGGTTGCCACGCGCACCGGCCAGCACGCGGTAGCTCTTGTCGGTGTTTCGCTGGCCGAAGTAGTTCGGGCCGGCATCCTGCAGCAGGTAGTTCAGGCCGACCACGCCACCCATCATCGCCTTCATTTCCGGGCTGGCGTGGTTGTACTCGTTGTTCGGGCCCAGGAACGGGTACAGGAACTGGTTGACGTTGTTGCCGGTGTTGCGCGAGAACCAGCTGGTCGGGTTGCCGGTGGTGGTGCCGTAGGTGCGCGGCGTACCGCCGTTGGCGCGCAGGTCGATGTCGGTGTAGGTCGCCTCGGCGAAGATCTCGGTGCTGTCACCGACCAGGAACGTGCCGTTGAGGTAGGCGGTGTTGCGCTCGGACTTGGCGCCAGCATCGATCTCGTTGTTCATCCAGGTTTCCCAGACGCAACGCGGACCGGCCGCTTCACTGGTCAGCACGTTCTTGCAGCCCGGTGCGGCTTCCTGCACGCGGCGGCCGGTGACCGGATCGAAGGCGAAGTAGCTGCCCGGGTTGAACTCGCCCGGCTTGCTGCCCACGCCCAGGCGCAGGTTGTTGAGGTAGTTCGGGTTGTTGACGTAGTACTGGTCGGGCCGCTTGTCGTAGAAATCGCTGAGCGGGATCGCGTCCCGGCGGTACATGTTCACCGCGCCGTAGATGTTGAAGCGGTTTTCGGTCAGATCGCCGAAGCCGGCGGTGATGCTGGCCTGGCGCTCGCCGTAGGAGTCGATGCGCGAGGAGGTGTCGTTGGTGAAGCTGACCTCGGCACCCTGGAAGTTGCGCTTGGTGATCACGTTGATCACGCCGGCCACCGCGTCGGTGCCGTACACCGCCGAGGCACCGTCGGTCAGCACTTCCATGCGCTCGATGGCCGCAGCCGGGATCGCATCGATGTTGACGAACTGGGTCTGGAAGCCGGCCGGTGCACCGTAGTACGACAGGCGGCGACCGTTCAGCAGCACCAGCGTGCCCTGTGCGCCCAGACCACGCAGGTTGGCCTGCGAGGCACCGTCGGAGCCGGTGAACAGCGAACGCGCATCCTGCTGCGCCGGGCGTGCAGCCGGCAGGTTGTCGAGCACCTGCAGCAGCGTGCGCGCACCCATGTTCTGGATGTCCTGCTTGCTGATCACCTGCACCGGCGAGGCGGTTTCAACGTCGGTGCGGCGGATGTTGGAGCCGGTGACCTCGATGCGGGCCAGGTCGGTGGCGTTGTCCTTGCTGTCCTGCGCGAAGGCGGGCGCAGCGACCGACAGCAGCGCGCCGGCGATGGCCAGCGACAGCGGAGCGATCGAGCGACAGGGGGGGCGGTGGTGGCGTGCGGGCAACATCGGGGTTCTCTCCTGGCAGGGGTGCGGCGCAAAAAGTGAGCGCGTGGGCGTTCGGCGGGCAAAACGCTCCCGGGCCACGGCCATGAGGGCCGTAGTCGGAATGGGCGGGGGGAGGAGCGGTGTTACGAGGGGGTCATGGGGCGACGATGCTGGCGGAGTCGCCCTCCTGGCCGATCAGCACGGCGTTGGCCCAGTTGGCACAGACCTGGGCGGGTTGGCTGCCCTGCGCACCCAGCGTGCGCAGGCTCAGGGTGGAAAGGCCACGGATGTCCAGCTCCGGCTTGACCACGCCGGGCGCCTTCACCAGGCCACTGTCGTACAGCAGGCGGTTGTCACCCCAGACCTGGAACTGCAGGCCACCGGCAGTGCGGCAGGCGTCGTCGATGCCGAGGTCGGCACGCAGCAGGTGCCAGCCGCCCTGCAGGCGCAGGTCGATGCGGCTGTTGGCGCCCACGCCCAGGCCACGGCGGAACTGCAGGCCGTTCATGCGCATGCCGGCGTCGCCACGGAACGACTGGTCGGTGCGCACCTGGCTGGCCAGCGCGGCCGGCACCGGCAGCTCGGAGAGATAGCGCTGCCGGGCCGGTCGCTCCGGTTCCTGGTGTTCAAGAATGTGGAAGGTGGACAAGGCAATCGGGCCGACATCGCGCGGCTGCAATGCATCGAAGGCGCGGGCGCTGCTCTGTGCGGCGGTAACCATCGGGTCGGTGCTGCTGGCGCCGTCGCCTTCAGGGTTCTGCACGCTCAGCACGCGGAAGCGCAGCAGGCGACCGGCATGGGCCGGGAAGTCGATGCGCTGCAGGCCTTCCTTCAGCTGCAGGCGGCCGCGGGCGATCGGCTCGCCCCACTCGCCGTTGCTGTCACCCAGGTACACCTCGTAGTCGCGTACCTGGCCGTGCTTCCAGTTCTTGTCGTTGCGCGGCGCGATGTCGATGCCGTCGATCATCCTGCGCTCACCGAAGCCGATCACCCACTCATGCGCACCGGTGCGCACGGCCTGGTTGCGCACGCTGCGGAACCAGGTGCCCGGATCCTCATCGAAGGCATTTTCCAGCGCATGGCCGGGTTCTTCGGCCGGGCGATTGACCACCAGCAGGCTGTCGGCGGGCAGTTCGCGGCCCAGCACCGGCGCGGCCGGGTAGGCATCGTCGGCCGCGGCTGCGGCGACTGCGAAGTCCAGCTGCAGCTGCAGCGGTTGGCGGATGTCCTGTGTGGCGGTGCGCACATGCAGCGTGCCGCGGCGCTCCTGGGCATCGAAGTACCAGCCCTCGCTGGCGCTGTTGAAGGCGGCAGCATCGGCCAGCGCCGGCAGCGCGCGGCCACCGGCCTGCACCGCACGCGGCGCCTGGCGACTGAGTACGCGCAGGCCATAACGACGCTGCGCCAGCTGGCCCTTGTATTGGCCCTGCACTGCATCGATCTGCACCTGCACCGGGCCACTGCCCTGCACCGGCGCCTGCACGCGGACCTGCTGCGTGCTCGATTCGTCCTGCTGGTAGCGGCGGGTGTTGCCGTCGTCTTCGTACAGCGTGTACTGCGAATCACCCTGCGGGTACAGGTCGAACGTCACTTCATCCAGCGGCTTCTCGCCATCGAACAGCATCGACGGGTACATCGGCAGGATCGCACCGGCGCGCACGAACAGCGGCAGCGTGGCCAGGTCCACCTGGCGGTCGAGCTGGCGGCCGTCGGCGCCGGCCTGCACGCGGCGGCCATCCCAATAGTCGATCCAGCCGCCGGCCGGCAGGTGGATGTCGCGGCGCCAGCCACGGCTGGCCGCCTGGCTGCGGTACACCGGTGCCACCAGCAGGTCGCGGCCGAGCAGGAACTGGTACTTGTAGGTTTCGTCCTGCGCATGCGGGTCGCGCGGGTTGTCCCACATCAGGCCACGCACCGGCGGTGCACCGGTCTGCGCGGCCTCGTGCACCAGCCCGTACATGTACGGGGTCAGGCGCATCTTCAACTTCAGGTAATCGCGGTTGATGCTTCGGTAGGGTTCGTCGTACCACCACGGATGCTTGCGCGCGTTCGACGACCAGCCGCTCATGCCCATCAGCACCGGGGTGAACGCCTTCCACTGCAGGTCGCGGGTGAAGGTCTCGGCGCTGCCGCCGAAGATCGCGTCGACGTCGCCGCTGGCGTAGGCCATGCCGGACAGGCCCGAACCGACCAGGGTCGGTACGTGCCAGCGGATGTAGTCCCAGCTGCTGCTCTGGTCGCCGGTCCATGCCACCGCATAGCGCTGGATGCCGGCCCAGCCCATCACCGTCCACAGGAACGGGCGCGAATCGGAGTTGTCGAGGATGCCGTTGAAGGCCTGGCGGTTGGCGTCCATCGCGAACTGGTAGCCCTTGCCGGTCCAGGCCACATCCAGCTTCTGCACGCGGCTGCCGGCCTTGCCCACTTCCCAGGCGATCTTGTCGACGCCGTTCTCGGTCCACAGGCCGGTGCGGAAACCGTACGTGGCCAAGCCCTTCACCGTTTCCGGCAACTGCTTGTAACCGCAGCCGTAACCATCATTGGGCAGGATCCAGCCACCGGGCATGTCGTGGGCGCGGTACTGCTTGGCCACGCTGTCGATCACATCCGGGGTGGTGCCGGTCGGGCCGTCGCTCCAGCCTTCGGGTACGGTG
This sequence comes from Stenotrophomonas sp. SMYL11, assembly GCF_036320005.1. Taxonomy (NCBI): domain Bacteria; kingdom Pseudomonadati; phylum Pseudomonadota; class Gammaproteobacteria; order Lysobacterales; family Lysobacteraceae; genus Stenotrophomonas; species Stenotrophomonas sp. SMYL11. The sequence goes on along the minus strand of NZ_JAWIRS010000003.1, from coordinate 204,747 downwards.
CCGGGCTTCTTGCTGTTGTCGCCGTCGTTGTAGCAATCGGCATCGCCGTAGGACAGCGCCCAGCGCGCGACCATGTTGGGGCGGCCGGTCAGCTGGGTGTAGCGCTCGATCAGTTTCGGCAGGTCGGCGCCGACGAAGTAGTACGCATCGAAGCGGTCTTCGCGATGCAGCAGCGTGGCCTGGTCGGCCTCGCGCAGGTCGTAGCTGCCATCACTCCACGTGTTTCGCAGCATGCCCCAGCCGCGGCTGCTCAGCAGCATCGGGGCCGGGCTGGGGCGGTCGCCCTCTTCCCAACCGCCGGAATAGGACACTTCCAGCTCGCGGCCCTTGAACTGGTAACGGCCGTTCTGCTGGCCGCCGCCGTAATAGCCTTCGTCGGCCTGCGAGGACAACACCTGCACGCTCTGCGTGGCATCCAGGTCCAGCGGCTGCAGCTCCTGCCAGAGGGCGGTGGGCTGGCCGTTGTCCAGGCGTTCAAGGCGCATGCGCAGCGGCTGCCGTTGTACATGCAGCACCAGTGCATCGGTGCGCACGCGGATTTCCTGCGCGTCTTCTTCCAGCTGCGCCTGCACGTTCGCCTTGGGCTGCGGCAGTACGATCGTTGCGGCCTTGTCGCCTGCAACGGTGAGCGTGCCGTTGCGGCCGGCCTGCACGCGGATGATGTCGGTGGCCGGCAGTTCGATGCGGATGCGCGCGCCCTTGTCTGTCTGCAGATCCCAGCCCTGCACGCCGTCGCGGCTGGCGCTGGCGCTGACCGAACGCAGGTTGCCGACCGGCTCGGCCCGGGCCGGCATGGACGCCAGCATCAATGCCGGCAACAGGGCCAGCATCAGCGGCGAGCGACGAACGCAGATTTCCACGCGGACTCCCAACCCGTTCACAGGGCGTTTCGAAAGCGATTGGGCCGACTCTAGGGCAGCGATTCGAAAGATGTCAACAAATTGAAAGGAAAAAGGAAGATATATTCCATTGAAACGAAAGTTGTTGCACCGCAATACTTTGTGTAAGCGCTTGCAGACGCCTGTTAAGCATTGTGCGATACGGCATTCGGCTCGTTCTTTCGTTTTTCGGGGCACTCCACGGCGGGAAAAGTCATCACCTCATTTTCTTTCTTTTTACTTTCGCTATTTGACATTTCGAAAGAAAACACAGATGGTGCGCTGGCCCAACTGGAACCTCCGAATGGACGTCACCCTGCTTTCCGATGTGTCCGCCTGGCAGCGCCTTGGCGGAGCCGATACCGCTACCGAAATCGCCCAGCAGCCTGCGCTGTGGGAAGCCCTCGCACAGGATCTGTCGCGTGCCCGCGACCGCCTGCAGGCCTTCCTCGGCGACAGCCTCAACGATCCCAACCAGCGCGTGCTGTTCACCGGCGCCGGCAGCTCCGGCTTCATCGCCGAAATGGTGGCCGATGCAATCAACGCGCAATGGCCGGCCGATGTGCGCGTGGTGCACACCACCAGCCTGCTGACCCACCCGGTGCTGTACCTGCAACGCGACCGCCCAACCCTGCTGGTCTCGTTCGGCCGCAGCGGCTCCAGCCCGGAGAGCGTGGCGGCAGTGGACCGCGTGCGCAGCGACGTGGACGACGCGCGCTTCCTCGACATCACCTGCAATGCCGATGGCGAACTGGCCCGTCGTGGCGCCGGCCGTGCCGATACCTGCACCCTGCTGATGCCTTCGGCCAGCTGTGACCGTGCCTTCGCCATGACCAGCAGCCTGACCTGCATGCTGCTGGCCGCACTGACCGTGTTCGACCGCTCGCCGTGGGATGCGCGTATCGCACGCCTGAAGCAGATCGCCGCGCTGGCCCGCGAAGGCCAGGCACAGTGGGATGCACCGGTGGCGGCGCTGGCGCAGCGCCCGTTCAACCGCATCATCTACCTCGGCAGCGGCCCGCTGGAAGCGCTGGCACGCGAGTGCGCGCTGAAGGTGCTGGAACTGACCGCCGGCCGCGTGCTGGCACTTGCCAACACGCCGCTGGGCTTCCGCCACGGCCCGAAGTCGACGCTGGACGGCAACACCCTGGTGGTGGTGCTGCGCAGCGTGCAGCCGCTGGCGCGCCGCTACGAACAGGACCTGCTGGAAGAACTGCGCCGCGATGGCGTGGCCGGCCAGGTACTGGCAATCGGCCCGCATTCGGACATCGGCGCCGATGACGAGTACACCCTCACCGTACCGGCACTGGACGATCCGTGGCTGGCACCGGTGTGGCTGGGCTTCGCGCAGCTGTTCGCGCTGCAGCGCTCGGCCGCGCTGGGCCTGACTCCGGACAACCCGTTCCCGGACGGCACCGTCAACCGCGTCGTCAAGGGCGTCACCATCCACCATGGCTGAGCTGATCGCCCACGCCTGCTACGGCATCGACATCGGCGGCACCAAGATCGAGCTGGTGGCGTGCGATGCGGCGATGCAGGTCACCTGGCGCCGCCGGGTAGCCACGCCGCAGGGCGACTATGACGGTTTCCTGCAGGCGGTGGTGACCCTGGTCGCCGAGGCCGATGCCGCGCTGGGCCGCAGTGATGCGGCGATCGGCATCGCCCTGCCCGGCGTGCGCGACCGCCGCAGCGGCCGCCAGCTCAGCGCGAACGTGCCTGCGTTGACCGGCCACAGCGTGGCCGCCGACCTGCAGGCGCGCCTGCAGCGGCCGCTGCATTTCGGCAACGACCTGCAGTGCTTTGCCCTTTCGGAAGCACACGGCGGCGCCGCCGATGGCTACCACAGCATGTTCGGCGCCATCCTCGGCACCGGCGCTGGCGGTGGATTCTGCCTGCAGGGCCGCCTGCTGTCCGGTTTCAACGGGCTGGCCGGCGAATGGGGCCACTGGAGCGTGCCCGGCCATCTGCTGCAGCGCCACGGCCTGCCGCTGATCGACTGTGCCTGTGGCCTGCAGGGCTGCGTGGAGCGCTATGTCTCCGGTAGTGGCGTGGCGATGATCGAACGCCACCTCGGTGGCAACGCCGCCGACGCCAGCGCGGTGATCGCCATGGCCGAAGCCGGTGATGCGCGTGCGCGCAAGGCGCTGGATATCCATCGCGACCTGCTCGGCCACAGCCTGGCCGCACTGGTGCTGGCGCTGGACCCGCACGTGATCGTGCTCGGCGGCGGTCTTTCGCAGTACGCGCCGCTGTACGAGCAACTGCCCGCCGCCATCGCCGCCCATCTGTTCAAGGGTGTGCAGGTGCCACCGATCGTACCGCCACGCTTCGGCGATGCAGGTGGCGCACGTGGTGCCGCCCTGCTCGCCTGCCAACCCTCGTTTTCCTGATGTCCGGAGCTTGACCATGTCCCCGTTGCAGACCCTGCTTGCTTCCCACCGCGCCGGTGCCAACGTCGGCCTGTACAGCGTCTGCTGCAGCAACGAGCAGGTACTGCGCGCGGCCATGCACGTGGCGCTGGCACACGGCACCGTGCTGCTGATCGAGGCCACCTCCAACCAGGTCGACCAGTTCGGCGGCTACACCGGCATGACCCCGCCGCAGTACCGCGATTACGTGGGCACGCTGGCCGATGAAGAAGGCTTCCCGCGCGAACGGCTGATCCTGGGCGGTGACCACCTCGGCCCGAATGCCTGGCAGAAGCGCCCGGCCGCCGAAGCGATGACCCACGCGCGCGTGCTGATCGAGGCCTACGTCGCCGCCGGTTTCCACAAGATCCACCTGGACTGCAGCATGTCCTGCGCCGATGACCCGGTGCCGCTGCCCGATGCCATCGTTGCTGCGCGCTCGGCCGAGCTGGCCGAGATCGCCGAACGCACCGCCGCCGAACACGGCCTGCCGCCGCCGGTCTACGTGATCGGTACCGAAGTGCCGATTCCCGGTGGCGAAGCCTCGCTGGCCGGAGGCCTGCAGGTAACCACGCCGGCCGCCGCCGCGCAGACCCTGGCGATCCACCAGCAGGCGTTCGATACGCCGCAGCTGCGCGATGCATGGCAGCGCGTGATCGCGATGGTGGTGCAGCCGGGCGTGGACTTCGACCACAGCAGCGTGCACGAGTACGACGCGACCGCCGCCAGCACGCTGGCCGGCTTCCTCGAACAGCAACCGCGCATCGTGTTCGAAGCGCATTCCACCGACTACCAACGCGAAAGCGGCCTGCATGCACTGGTGCGCGATCACTTCGCCATCCTCAAGGTCGGCCCGGCGGCGACCTTCGCCTATCGCGAAGCGCTGTTCGCGCTGGCCGCGATCGAGGCCGAACTGCTGCCGGCCGCGCAGTGCTCGCGCCTGCCGCAGGTGCTGGACGAGGTGATGGTGGCGCAGCCGAAGTACTGGCAGTCCTACTACCAAGGCGATGAGGCGGCACTGCGCCTGCTGCGCAGTTACTCCTTCAGCGACCGCTGCCGCTACTACTGGGGCGAGCCAGCGCTGGTGCAGGCGGTGCAGACCCTGTTTACCAACCTGGAACAGCATGCGCCGCCGCTGGTGCTGCTCAGCCAGTACCTGCCGGAGCAGTACCGCGCGGTGCGCGAAGGCCGCCTGGCCAACACCCCCACCGCACTGGTGCAGCACCGCATCGGCCTGTGCCTGGGCGAGTACGCACGCGCCTGCAGCGCCAACCAGGCCGGAGCCCGCGTGCAGAGCGCAGGTTCGGCTCCCGCCGTTGCTGCGAACGGCTAATCTCTACCTTTTCCCGCGAAACCGAGAATGGCCATGCGCAACACCCGCTCCCGCCGGCAACAGATCCTGCAGCTGCTGATCGAGCACGGCTCGGTGCAGGTGGCCGATCTGGTCGAGCGCTTCGGCGTGTCGGCGGTGACCATCCGTGCCGACCTGACCCACTTCGAGTCGCAGGGCCTGGCCAACCGCACCCACGGCGGTGCCACGCTGGTGCGCACGCCGCCGCAGGAACAGGACATCCATGAGAAGGATGCGCTGAACCTGCCGCTGAAGGAATCGATCGGTGCCCGCGCCGCGCGCCTGGTGCAGCCCGGCGACAACATCATCATCGACTCCGGCTCGACCACGATGACCCTGGCCCGCCACCTGCGCGCGCATCGCGACGTGACGGTGATGACCAACGGCCTGAACATCGCCTGGGAACTGGCCAATGCGGCCGGCATCACCGTGCTGCTGACCGGTGGCCTGCTGCGCCAGCAGTCGCTGTCACTGCAGGGTAGCCAGGCCGAGGCCAGCCTCAACTCGTACAGCTTCGACACCCTGTTCCTGGGCGTGGATGGCCTGGACCTGCAGTTCGGCCTGACCACCCACGATGAGGCCGAAGCCCGCCTCAACCATCGCATGGTCGAGCGCGCGCGCCGCATCGTGGTGCTGACCGACGCCTCCAAGTTCGGCCGTGTCAGCCTGCACCGCATCGCCCTGCTGGATCAGATTCACGCCATCATCACCGACGCCGGCATCGACGATGCAACCCGTGAAGGGCTGCAGCGGCTGGGCATCGAAGTGATCATCGCCGAGCCCACCGCATGACCGACACCCGCACCCTGCATGGCCGCATCCTCACGCCGCTGGGTTGGCGGCGTGGCCACGTCCACTTCGATTCGCACGTACGCCAGCTTCTGGTGGACGATCACAGCGGCGCTGACGACCTGCAGCTGCCGGTGATCCTGCCCGGCTTCATCGACCTGCATGTGCATGGCGCGGCCGGCGTGGACCTGATGCAGGGCGGTGACGTGGCACGCACCATCGCCCGCACCCATCTGCGCTTCGGCACCACCACGCTGCTGGCGACCACCATGACCGCCGGGCTCGACGAGATCGAGCACGCGCTGCAGGGCGTGGCCGCCACCATGGCGGCGCCCGATGCCGATGCCGCCTGCATTGCCGGCGTGCATCTGGAAGGCCCGTTCATCAGCCCGCAGCGGCTGGGTGCGCAACCCAACCGCACCATCGAGGCGACGCTGGCACTGGTAAAGCAGCTGCACGCGCTGGCACCGATCCGGGTGATGACGCTGGCTCCGGAGATCGGCGAGCACACCGCGCTGATTCCCGCGCTCTCGGCGATGGGCATCCGCGTGCAGCTTGGCCACAGCGCTGGCACTTACGAAGAAGGCGTGGCCGCGCTGCAGGCCGGCGCCTCCGGCTTCACCCACCTGTTCAACGGCATGACCGGCGTCGATCACTATCGCCCGGGCATTGCAGCGGCGGCGCTGGCACATGCGCAGTACGCCGAGATCATTCCCGACCTGCAGCACATCCATCCCGGCGTGATCCGTCTGGCCGCGCGCGCGATTCCGCGCCTGTATGCGGTGACCGACGCCACCGCCGCCACTGGCATGCCCGATGGCGAGTACGCGCTGGGCGAACAGCGCGTGCACAAGTGTGGCGGCTGCGTGCGCCTGGCGACCGGTTCGCTGGCGGGCAGCGCACTGACCATGGACCAGGCGCTGCGCAATCTGGTTCGCGTCGGCCTGGAGCTGGCCGATGCCTCGCAACGTGTTTCCACCTTCCCGGCGGACTACCTGGGCCTGGACGATCGCGGCCGCATTGCGCCCGACGCCCGCGCCGACCTGGTGGTGCTCGACGCCGAGCTGCGCCTGCAGCAGGTGGTTGTCGGCGGGCGGGTAGTCGATTTGAACGCCACAAACGCCTGATATCTACGTTTTTGTAGAGTCGAAGGCAATGGCAGGAGCCATTGCCAACGTCGCTTGCGACGGCCCGGAGGGTGCCGATCAGGACGATCGGCATAGCCATGCTCGGCTCACCGCGCCAAGCGCGGCATGGAGAACCTCGATATCGGAACGGAAAGCAGCCGAGCATGGCTCGGCTCTACATAAGCGCGCAAGCGCAATGCCTCAGCCCCGCACCATCCCCGTTATTCCAGGAATACGCCGATGACCGCAGCCGCCGCACCTGCCGTACCCGCTTCCACCGCTCCGCGCTGGCCCGTACGCTACCTGCTCTTCATCGGCGGCCTCGGTGGCCTGCTGTACGGCATTGACATCGGCATCATCGCCGGTGCCCTGCCCTATCTTGAAGCCACCGCCAGCCATGCCTGGCAGCTCAGCAGCCAGCAACTCGGTTTTGTCGTGGCTGCGGTGCTGCTGGGCAGCGTGCTGTCCTCGCTGTTCGCCGGCATGGTCGCCGACCTGATCGGCCGCCGCGGTGCGATGCTGCTGGCTGGGCTGCTGTTCACCGCCTCGATTCCGATCATGGCGCTGGCCTCCGGCTACACGCCGCTGCTGCTGGGACGCCTGCTGCAAGGCATCAGTGGCGGTTTGATCGGCGTGGTGATTCCGCTGTACCTGGCTGAAGTGCTCAGCCCCGAACGACGCGGGCGCGGTGCGGCGATGTTCCAGCTGCTGCTGACCGTTGGCCTGGTGCTGGCAGCCCTGATCGGCCTGTACCACGCCCACGCCGTGGATGCCGCCGCCGAAGCCGTGCGTTCGCTGCCGGTCGCGCAGCAGGCGCAGGAACTGTTCACGGTGAAGGACCACGCCTGGCGCACCATCTTCTGGACCTGCCTGGCGCCAGGCCTGCTGTTCTGCGCCGGTATCTTCTGGCTGTCCGAATCGCCACGCTGGCTGGTGCGCCGCGGCCGCATCGATGACGCGCGCCGCAGCCTGCAGCGCGTGCTGCCCGCTGCGGAGGTCGAGCCGACGCTTGCACAGATCCAGGCACCGGAATCGAGCAGCGGCAGCGGCAAGCGCGACCCGCTGCTCAGCCGCCGCTACGTGGTGCCGTTCCTGCTCGCCTGCGTTGTGCTGGCCTGCACCCAGGCCACCGGCATCAACTCGGTGCTGGCCTACGCGGTGAACATCCTCAACCAGGCCGGCCTGTCCGGCTCGGTGGCCAACGGTGCCGACGTGGCGATCAAGCTGCTCAATGCAGTGATGACCGTGGTCGCGCTGCTGCTGGTCGACCGCAAGGGCCGCAAGTTCCTGCTGATGCTCGGCAGCGGCGGCATCTGCGTGGCCCTGCTGGCAGGGGCGACGCTGTTCTTCCAGGCCGAACGCGGCCGCACCGACGTACAGCCGCAGCTGCAGGCGGCAGTCAGCGGCGATGGCCTGCAGCTGGTGCTGGATGACGCGCAGTGGCAGCGCCTGAGCAATGGCATCGACAGCCAAGGCCGACCGATGCAGCTGACCGTCTCCTACGCCTACGGCGACTTCACCAATGTGCGTGCCCTGCGCAGCGACAACCTGACCGACCGCGAGCTGCGCATCGAGCGTGCCGGCACCGTGCAGCCGGACAGCGTGATCGGCGCGTTCTTCCGCAAACTGCATCTGAATCCGTTCGCCGACCCGGCCAGTGCCGCGCAGGCGCCGCTGCGTATCGAGCAGGCCCGCATCGGCCCGGTGCCGCCGCCGGCCCATGGCTGGGCCGTGGCCGCCTGCATCCTGGTGTTCGTCGCGTTCTTCGCGGTCGGCCCCGGCGTCTGCGTGTGGCTTGCGCTGTCGGAGCTGATGCCGAACCGTATCCGCTCCAACGGCATGAGCATCGCGCTGCTGATCAACCAGTTCGTATCGACCACCATCGCCGCGATCTTCCTGCCCACGGTGGGCCACTACGGCTACGCCAGCATGTTCGTGTTCTGGGCGGCGTGCACGTTTGTGTTCTTCCTGGTGGCTGCGTTCTGGCTGCCGGAGACCAAGGGCAAATCTCTGGAAGAGATCGAAGCCCGCTTCGCCCGGTAGCGGCCGACCTGGGTCGACCTCCGCGCGCAGCGCGGGGGTGTTGGCGCGCCGGTCATTCGCCGGTGATGTGCCTGGCCAGATCCCGCGCCTCGGCAACGCTGGACAGCCCGCTCAACATCATCGATTCGCCGAACGGCCCCTGCACCGTCGCCACCATCAACACGCGGCCGTCCACGCTGAGCGCCGCGCGCTGGCCCACCAGGGCTGCGGTGCCATCGTGGATGCGTTGATGCGCCTCCGGCCGATAGCGGATCTGCAGGCCGGGCTGCTTGCCTTCATCCAGCACATAGCGCACATCGGCGATGTCCGCGCTGCCGGCAATCGGTGGCTCGCGCAGCGCCAGGGTCTCGCCCTGCCACTGCGCGGGCGTACCCTTGCCGGCTGCATCGACCGCGCTCAAGCGCACGTCCACACCGGCGCGCGGCGCATGATCCTTGCCTGCCAAGGCACCGGGTGTGGCACCCGGCATGCATCCGGTCAGGATCAACGCCATGCCCAGTAACAGGCGAAGCGCAGCCCTCACTTCAGCTTCCGCAGCTTGAATGCCACCAGCACCTGCAGCAGCCCGTACAGCAGGCTGCCGATGCCGATCCACAGCGTGGTCACCGCCACGCCTGCATACGGATTGGCCGCAAACAGCAGGCCCAGCACCACCGCCAGCACGCCACTGAGGATCAACAGCCACTCACCCTGGATCTGCTTGCGCACACGGATCGCGAACACGATGCGATAGATACCGGCCACCAGCAGCCACGCTGCCAGGAACAGCACCAACACGCTGGCGGTGGCCAGCGGATTGATCACTGCCAGGATGCCGAAACCCAGCGAAGCGATGGCATAGAGCGCCAGCCAGCCGCGCGGGGCACCACTGCCACCGCTGATCAGTGCGAACAGGCTGATGACACCTTCAACGATGGCCATCACACCCAGCGTCCACGCCAATGCCATGGCTGCAGACAGCGGCCAGCCTATGGCGATGACGCCGAAGCCGAGAGCGACCAGGCCATACAGCAGGAGGATCCACCAGCTACGGCCAACCGCCGACAACAAGGGAGACAGGGGGGAATTCATGGCCACTCCTTCGATCCGGAACCGGGTTCATCCTAGCCCCTGGGGATGAAGAGGGCGATCACGGCGCCCGCGCACAGACCCAGACGCGCACCTCCGCAGCGCCCACCAGGCGCAGCGTCTCGGCAACCTCCATCACCGTGCTGCCGGTGGTCATCACGTCGTCCAACACGGTCAGCCGCGAGGGCACCGGACCACGAACCGCAAACGCATTGAACAGATTTTCCCGGCGCTGCTCGGCCGTGCGTTCGGACTGCGGTGCGGTATGCCGCCGCCGGTACAGCCCCTGCCAGACCGGCATCGGCAGCAACCGGCACAGTTCGCCCGCCTGGTTGTAGCCGCGCTGGCGCAACCGGCGATTGTGCAGCGGCACCGGCACCAGTGGCGGACACCACCACGGCGGCGGTACGCGCTGCATCAGCTGCGCCAGCAGGCGCCCGGCCGCCAGATCCTGATGGAACTTGTAGCGGACCAGCAGCTGGTCGACCGGTGGCAGGTACAGCAGGCTGGCATGCGTGGCGGCCTGCGGTGGCGCTTCCTCGCGGCAGGTGCCGCAGACGATCAGGGCGTTCCCAGGTAACGGGAGTGCGCAGCGCAGGCAGGCGCGGCCAGCCCAGGGCAGTCCGGCCAGGCAGGTATCACAGAGATCGAGTCCATCGTGGCCCGGGTCACCGCAGACCAGGCAGCGGAGCGGTAGCAGCACACGAAGTGCGGCCTGCACGTGGCGGACTGGGTTGAAGAAGGCAGACATGCACTTCAGCATGTCGACGCCGTCAGCGCGTTGCCATCGGGGGCGCCCTCAACGACCCGTAGGCATTTTCACCGCCCACCTTCTGCCCCGATCACTTCACCGCGTTGGCGCAGGCTTCGCATCCACCCGGGTGCGGTACACCATGTACGGCGTCTGCCGGCGATCAATGCCGCCATTGAATCCGGCCTGCCGATGCAGCTGGTTGGCGGTGAAGTACAGGTAGCCATCCGGCCCCATCGACAAGGTATCCGGCCACAGGATGCGCGGGTCGTGCACCACGGTCGTCCAGCGCCCCTGCGCATCGCGGGCGTGGATGGCGTTGTGCTCGTAGTCGCTGGCATACAGCCGGCCGTTGGCGTCCATCTCCATACCATCGGACGCGCCCTTGTCGCCGAGGTCAACCACTGCCGCAGCCAGCTCCGCTTCACTTACCTTGGGATCGCGCAGCAAGGCAGTGGGCACGCTGTACAGATGGCGACTGGACAGCGGGGTATAGAACAGCGTCGCGCCATCCGGCGACAACGCAATGCCATCGGCAGCCACGGTGAACGGCTGCGTCGAACCATCCGCGTTACGCAGCCGCATCTGCTGTCCTTCCACGATCGGTACGAATGCCGGATCCGCCGATGTGGACACATGACCGATCAGGCGCTTGGACGCGGCGCCGGTAGCGAGGTCGATCACGATGATGCCGCCGATGCCGCTCAGCGACGAGTCGGTCACGTAGGCCACGCCCTCGCGACCAACACGGAAATCGAAGCGCATATCGTTGACGTAGGTGCGCGCGTCGATGACGTTGGCCGGAAACACCAGCGTTCTGGCCACGGTGTTGGTGGCCAGATCGATCGCCACCAGCTTGGCGCCGCCGGCCTGTGGCGCAGAGAACCCGGGCGCAGCGGTGTCCAGCACCCACAACCGGCCCTGGCCATCGGCCACCACGCTCTGCACGCTGATGAAATGGGCCGCCGGATCGGGACCGTCCTTGCGGTTGATGCGCGCATCCGGATAGGGCACGGCGCGGCCGTCGCGCCACTCGGCTACGCTGTAGGGCACCTCATCGCCCCAGCGCGGGAAGTTGACGAAGATCCGCCCGGTCTCGGACACCGCCACGCTGGTGGGCATCGCACCTTCGAAACGCGCCACCGGCTCGATGGCACCGATGCTGCGTTCGCTGGGCAGCACAGGCGTGCCTGCCAGCGCCAGCGCGGGGGAACTGGCCAGGGCCAGCACGGCAGCCGCCAGGCGGCGGATACGGCAGTTGATCATGGTTGCTCTCGATGCAGGTCCGGGTGCAGCCCCGGCGTGGATGCATCTTCAGCGGCGCACCTGGCATCGGGTAGACGGCGCAAGGGGAAATCAGCTTCACTACAGGAGTGAAGATTACGACCTGATTGATCCTGTTGATCAAGGTAATCAGCGATGCCTATCAACTGGCTCTGCTTGCGGCATCATCAACAACTCCGCCAACCCGCGGTAGATCGGCACCCGGCACACCAGCCCGGACACGCCACGCGCGATCAGCACCGTGGCCAGGATCGGCAGCAGCAGATCGCCGCTGTCGGTCAGCTCCAGCGAGATCACCGCCGAGGTCAGTGGCGCCTGGGTGACGCCGGTCAGATAGGCGCACATGCCCAGCAGCACGAACGCACGCGGATCCACACCCGGCATCAACACCGCCAGGTTATGCCCAAGGCCGGCACCGACCGCCAGCGCCGGCGAGAACAGGCCGCCGGGGATGCCCGCCACGTAGGACGCCAGATTCGCCAGCAGCTTCATCAGACCGAATTCATGGCCCACCATCGCCTGCCCCTGCACCAGGCTGCGCGCCTGCTCGTAGCCGGTGCCGAACGCGCCTTCGCCGAAGACCAGGGCGAGCAGTACCACCACCAGACCGCAGCCTGCAGCCAGCAGCACGGGATGCCGCTGCCGCAGTTGCCCGAGCCAACGCGGGCGGCCGGCCGCACTCGCCAGCACCGCACGCGCGAACAGGCCTCCCAGCAACCCGGCCACCACGCCACACAGCAGGATCGCGAGCCAACCCTGGCCCAGCGGCAGCCGCGCGCTTACATGGCCGAAGTAGGTGTAGTTGCCCAGCAGTCCGAGCGATACCACGCCGCCGACGATCACCGCGGTCAGCAAGGTGCCTGAGAAACGATGTTCGAAGCGGCCGCTGAGCTCCTCGATGGCGAAAACGATACCGGCCAGCGGCGTGTTGAACGCCGCCGCGATGCCCGCCGCGCCGCCCGCCAGCAGGAAGTGCGAGAGCTCGCGCGGATCCTTGAAGCCGAACCAGCGGCCGAACAGATACATCAGGCTCGCGCCCACATGCACGGTGGGCCCCTCGCGCCCGACCGAGGCGCCACCGAGCAGCGACAACGAGGTCAGCAGCAACTTGCCGGCCGACACCGCAGGCGACAGGTTGGTTTTCCGGAACGACTCATCGGGCTTGTCCAACGCAGCGATGACCTGCGGAATGCCGCTGCCGCGGGTGGGTTTCAGCACGCCGGCGGTCAGCCAGGCCAACAGCGCGAAGATGCCCGGCGTGAGCAGCAGGGCCCACCACGGCGAGTGCGAGGTGATGCGCTGGAACAGGTGGAAGGCCGCGTCGCTGGCCTTGGCGAACAGGATGGCCACCAGTGCCACGGCCACAGCGCCGCCCCAGAGCGCGGCACGGCGACGCCAGGCCTCGCTGAGAACCAGCGCGGTGATGCGGCCGCGGAGACGATGGAAATCGGTCATGGGGCAGAGTCTGCGCGCCAGCGCTTTGGTTGGGCAGCGGCCACTGTGGCCGAAGGCCTTGCAGGATGTGGTGAATACGCTCACGCGCCGGGAACCGCATGCTTTGGCAGCAATGGCACGCCGTCCCACATGCGTGAAGGCCGGCCGATTCCTGCCGGGTTCGTCCACCGCGCCTCGTGGAGGTAGCATTGCAGCCGCTGCCCTCTGGGGAGGGGTGCAGCTCCGCCGGCAACGAAAGGCCGCCACCGCTCGTCATCGCGGTAGCGCTTGCCAGCACCTGCGTGCCGACATCTGCGTGAATTGCTTCGTTCTCGACATCCTCAATGACAATGGAGTGTGAGATGAATGCCTACGACCCGCTGGATCACATCATCCATCTTCGTGATGGCACGTTGCAGGAATCAGACCTTCGCCGGATTGTCCGTCGCGCGCTGCAGGCCAGGTCACCCTCCGGAATCGTCATCCATGTACATGGCGGCCGCGTTTCGCAGAAGCGTGGACGGCGCATCGCAGAAACCCTGCATGACCCCTATGTGCGGGCACAGGCCTACCCCTTGTTCTTCGTCTGGGAAACGGGTGACATCGAAGCTCCGTTGAACAACCTGGGCGAGATCCTGGGTGCAGTACTCGCCAAACTGCTCTTCAGGAAAGTCCACGACAAGATCCTGGAAAAGCTCGGCGGTGAACAGGCATTCACGCCCGGCATGAAGATCCTCAACGCCGCGCCACCCGACGAGGAAAGCCTTTCGGCAGATCTCGCACAGGAGTTCGCTGAAGATCCCGAGGTGAACCAGGCCCTTGCCGAGGCCCGGGAGGATTACAGGGAGGCGACGCTGACGCCCGTAAACAAGATGCTGGCACATGAACCGCCAGCCGAATACGCGGCCATCGTCAACGAGCGCACGGCAATGGAACTGTTTGGCACTCCGTCACCCAACAAGGCCATGGCATTGAATTGGATCGCGCTGGCCATCAAGGTGGCCAGACTGGTGATACGTGTATGGCAACGCCAGCACAGTGGTCGAGGGCGGCCAGGTGCCGTCTCCGCCGTGATCGTGGAAGAAGTACTGCGAGAGTTCTACCTCGATGACGTGGGGCGCATCGGCTGGTGGAATCCCATGAAGAAGGATGCACAGGATTCATTCGACGGCCCGGCATCGGGTGGCGTCAGATTCCTGCGTGAGCTGCACAGGCAGTTGCAGTCCGAAGCCTCTGTTCCCCGCATCACGCTCGTCGGCCACAGCGCCGGCAGCATCTTCCTGTGTGAGCTGTTGGACCAGGCAGCGCAGATCCTTCCGGATCTGACGTTCGACCTTATTCTCGAAGCGCCTGCGGTGACGTGTCGTCGGTTCGCGCATGCCATCTCGAAGCACGAGAACCGCATCGGGAGGTTCCGGCAATTGGCGATGAGGGATGCCGACGAAGCCAGCGAGCGCTCACTGTTCTTTCCCGGTTCGCTGCTCTACATCGTGTCCAACATCTTCGAAGATGCTGCCGATGAGCCTCTGCTCGGCATGGAACGCTTCTTCACCCGGGAGAACGTCTATCGCAACTCTGCGGCGTGGGCAGACATCTCGGCGTGCCAGGCGTTCTTCGCCCGGAAGGGAAAAAGCGCGGTGAGCTGGTGGACCCTTGATGACCTCAATGCCGACCAGCGCGATGGTTGGGGCCACGGCTACTTCGATGACGGTCCCTTCATCCTCGGCAAGGTGACCGCGCTGATCAGCGAAACACCGCACACGCCCTGATGCCGACCGCTTTTCGCGCTCGACGACAGAAGCAACGCTCCGGGCGGGATCGCCCGGAGTGCAAACACTGTAAACCATGTGAACATGAATATTGTTGACAGCCTGTGCACACCCACCCACACTGCCGCCCTCGCTCCACTCGTATCCAAGGTCCCGCCATGGCTGCTGCCATCCGCCACGACTGGCAACACGACGAACTGCAGGCACTGTTCGATCTGCCGTTCCCCGAGCTGCTGTTCCGCGCCGCAGCGGTCCACCGCGAGCATTTCGACCCATCGCAGGTGCAGGTGTCCACGCTGCTGTCGGTGAAGACCGGCGGCTGCCCGGAAGACTGCGCGTACTGCCCGCAGGCGCAGCGCTACAGCACCGGGGTGAACGCGCAGAAGCTGATGGACACCGATGCGGTGCTGGCCAAGGCACGCCAGGCCAAGGCCGCCGGTGCCTCGCGCTTCTGCATGGGTGCCGCATGGCGTTCGCCGAAGGACCGCGACATTCCGAAGGTGGCGGCAATGATCGCCGGGGTGAAGGCACTGGGCCTGGAGACCTGCGCCACGCTGGGCATGCTCAGTGGCGAGCAGGCGCGTGCGCTGAAGGACGCCGGACTGGACTACTACAACCACAACCTCGACACCGCGCCGGACTACTACGATTCGATCATCCACACGCGCCAGTACCAGGACCGCCTGGACACGCTGGAGCACGTGCGCGATGCCGGCCTGAAGACCTGTTGCGGCGGCATCGTCGGCATGGGCGAGACGCGCGCGCAGCGCGTCGGCCTGCTGCTGGCGCTGGCCACGCTGCCGGCACACCCCGATTCGGTGCCGATCAACAAGCTGGTGCAGGTAGCGGGCACGCCGCTGCATGGCAGCGCCGAACTGGACCCGTTCGAGTTCGTGCGCATGATCGCGGTGGCACGCATCGCCATGCCGCGCTCGATGGTGCGGCTGTCGGCCGGGCGCGAGGCGATGAACGATGAGCTGCAGGCGCTGTGTTTCCTGGCCGGTGCCAATTCGATCTTCTATGGCGACAAGCTGCTGACCACGGGCAACCCGGAAAGCGAACGCGACCTGGCCTTGGTCGCACGCCTGGGCCTGCAACCGATGACGGTGCAGGTGGATGCCGAGGGCCACGACCACGGCGGCACCGTGCACGCCGATATCAGTGCCGATACGCCCGGCCGTGGCTGCGCTCACGCGGCCTGAGACGGGCCGCAAGCAGGCGTCGCGGCAACGCGCTACCCTAGCCGCCCCGTCGACGCATTCAGCCACCATGGCCCGCCCCGACCTGACCGCCCGCCTCCACGCCCAGCGCGCCCTGCGCGATGCCCAAGGCCGTCGCCGCCCGCGACGCACGGTCAGCCGTCGTGATGGCGTGCGCCTGGAAGTGGACGGCCAGTGGCTGACCGGCTTCTGCAGCAATGATTACCTGGGCCTGGCCCAGCAGTTCAGCGTGGTCAATGCGCTGCAGGATGCTGCCGCGCGCGAAGGTGCTGGCGCCGGTGCCTCGCACCTGGTCTGCGGCCACCATGCCCTGCACGAGGTGCTGGAACGCGAGGTGGCCGAGTGGCTGGGCTATCCGCGTGCGCTGCTGTTCGGCAGTGGCTTCGCCGCCAACCTGGCGGTGCAGCAGGCATTGCTGAGCGAAGAGAACGATGTCTGCGTACAGGACAAGCTCAACCACGCCAGCCTGCTCGATGCGACGCGGTTGGCCGGTGCACGCCTGCGCCGCTATCCGCATCTGGACGCGGAAGGCGCGATGCGTCAGCTCAAGCACGCGCCCGATGGCGCGGCCATGCTGGCCACCGATGGTGTCTTCAGCATGGATGGCGACATCGCACCGCTGCGTGCATTGTCGCTTGTGGCACGCCTGCAGCAGGCGCTGTTCTACGTCGATGACGCGCACGGCGTGGGCGTGGTCGGTGATGGCCGTGGTGCCGTGGCCGCCGCCGGGCTGGGCGTGGACGATGTGCCGCTGCAGCTGGTCACGCTGGGCAAGGCACTGGGCGGTTCCGGCGCACTGGTGCTGGGCCGCGACGACCTGATCGAGCATCTGGCCGAAACCGCGCGCCCGTACATCTACACCACCGCAATGCCGCCGGCGATGGCCGCTGCTGCACTGGAAGCAGTGCGCCTGGCGCGCCGCGACCACTGGCGCCGTACCAAACTGACCGACCTGATCGCGCTGTTCCGCACTGAAGCGCGTCGCCACGGCCTGGACCTGATGGCTTCGGAAACGCCGATCCAGCCGCTGCTATGTGGTGATGACCATACCGCCGTGGCGATGTCCAAGGCGCTGGAACAGGCCGGCTGGCTGGTCGGCGCGATCCGCCCACCGACGGTGCCGGAAGGCAAGGCGCGCCTGCGCGTGACGCTGTCCGCGCTGCATACGCCGGAACAGGTGCGTGGCCTGGTCGAGGCCATCGCCAGCGCGCGCGATCGCGTGACCCTGGCCGTGCGTGAAGCCGCGCCACCGCCGCTGCCTGTCTTTGCCTGAGCCTGTTGCCGTTTTCCCATGCATATCGACGTGACCGGCCAAGGGCCGGACCTGGTACTGATCCATGGCTGGGCCCTGCAGGGCGGTGTGTTCGCGCCGCTGGTACAACGCCTGGCCGATCGCTTCACCCTGCATCTGATTGATCTGCCCGGCCACGGCCACAGCCGCGAGGACAGCACGCCACTGCGCCTGCCGTTCGTGGTCAACGCCATTGCCGCGGCCACGCCGCCGGCGGTGTGGTGCGGCTGGTCGCTGGGTGGCCTGTTCGCGCTGCACGCGGCGGCGACGCTGCCAAAGGTGCGCGGGCTGGCGATGATCGCCGCGACGCCGCGCTTCGTGCGTGGCGAAGACTGGCCGCATGCGGTGGAACCGGCAGTGTTCGAGCAGTTCGGCCGCGAGCTGGCCAACGATTTCGGCGGTACCCTGGAGCGCTTCCTGGCACTGGACGTGATGGGCTCGGCGCACGCCCGCGAGGAGCTGCGCACGCTGCGCCAGCGCCTGGTCGAGCGCGGCGCCCCCACTGAACGCGCCCTGCTGGAAGGCCTGCGCCTGCTCGAAAGCACCGACCTGCGCGGCGCCCTACCGACGCTGGGCAAACCCAGCCTGTGGATCGCCGGCCAACGCGACCGGTTGGTCTCACCGGCGGCAATGCAGGCCGCAGCGGCACTGGCCCCGCATGCGCAGGCGCTGACCATCGCCCATGGTGGCCACGCGCCCTTCCTCGGCCATGCCGATGAGGTCGCCGCCGCCCTGCAACACTTCGTTGCCGGCCTGTCACCGGCCGATGGCGGACAATGAGCCCCCTCCGAATTCCGCAGGATTGACGCATGGATCTGGGCATCAATGGCCGCTGGGCACTGGTCTGCGGCGCAAGCAAGGGGCTGGGCCTTGGCTGCGCGCGTGCGCTGGTGCGTGAAGGGGTCAACGTGGTGATCGTGGCCCGCGGCGAAACTGCGCTGCAGGCCGCCACTGAAGAACTGCGTGCCCTGCCCGGCGCTGCTGAGGTGCGCGCGGTCGCCGCCGATGTCACCACCGAGGCCGGCCGAGCCGCGGCGCTGGCCGCATGCCCGCAGGTGGACATCCTTGTCACCAATGCCGGTGGCCCGCCGCCGGGCGACTTCCGCAATTTCGAGCGCGACGACTGGATCGCCGCGCTGGACGCCAACATGCTGGCGCCGATCGCGCTGATCCGCGCCACCGTCGACGCGATGATCGAGCGCGGCTTCGGCCGTATCGTCAATATCACCTCGTCGGCGGTGAAAGCCCCGATCGATATCCTGGCGCTGTCCAACGGCGCGCGCAGTGGCCTGACCGGTTTCGTCGCCGGCCTGTCGCGCCGCACCGTGGCCCACAACGTCACCATCAACAACCTGCTGCCCGGCCAGTTCGACACCGACCGCCTGCGCGCCAACTTCGCCCACGGTGCGGGCAAGGACGGCGATGCCGGCGAAGTGGCCGAACGCCGCCGCCAGCAGATCCCCGCCGGCCGCTTCGGTACACCCGACGAATTCGGCGCCGCCTGCGCCTTCCTGTGCAGTGCACAGGCCGGTTACCTCACCGGGCAGAACCTGCTGATCGACGGCGGCGCCTACCCCGGTACGTTCTAAGAGACTTTCGCAATGCCGTCCCACTTCGATGCCCGCCACGTCCGCCGCGCGTTCGCCCGTGCCGCCAACAGCTACGACGCCGCCGCCGCCCTGCAGCGCGAAGTGCAGTCGCGGCTGATCGAATCGCTGGACTACCTGGAGGCACGCAAGCCGGAGGTGGTGCTGGACATCGGTGCCGGCACCGGTCATGCCAGCGCGCTGATGAAGAAGCGCTGGCCGAAGGCGCAGGTGATCGCGCTGGACGTCGCGCTGCCGATGCTGGACCAGGCCAAGCGCCAGGCTGGCTGGTGGAAGCCGTTCCAGCGCCTGTGCGGCGACGCCGCCGCGCTGCCGCTGGCCGACAACAGCGTGGACGTGATCTTCAGCAACCTGTGCCTGCAGTGGGTGGACGACCTGCCGGCGGTGTTCGCCGGGTTCCGTCGCGTACTCAAGCCGGGCGGCCTGCTGGTGTGTTCCACTTTCGGCCCGGAAACCCTGATCGAACTCAACGAGGCATTCGCCGCTGCCGATGACCGCCCGCACGTGAGCCGCTTCGCGCAGATCGCGCAGTTCGGCGATGCGTTGATGATGGCCGGCTTCCGCGACCCGGTGCTGGACCGCGACCTGTTCACCCTGACCTACGACGATCTGCCGTCACTGATGCGCGAACTGCGTGCGATGGGCGCGACCAATGCCCGCGTCGACCGTCGCCATACGCTGACCGGGCGCGGCCGCTTCGCTGCTGCGGCAGCGGCGTATGAACCGATGCGCCGTGCCGACGGCAAGCTGCCGAGCAGCTGGGAAGTGATCTACGCCCACGCCTGGGCACCGGACCCGGGCGCACCGATCCGCGAAGGCGGGCATGACGTGGCCTCGGTGCCGGTGTCGGCGATTCCGATCCGGCGCAAGCAGACCTGACCACGCGATCGCGCGCCTGCTTTTGGCAGGTGCCAACCTTGGTTGGCACACCCCATCAGATCGCGGTGCCGCCAGCATTGTGCCGACCAAGGTCGGCACCTACCAAAGGCGGGTATGGGCCGGCATTGTGCCACCCAAGGTTGGCACCCACCCCAAACAGGATTCCGCCTCAGGTATTGGCCGGCGAACTCAGCGGCGGGCGCACCAGGTCGCGGTGGAAGAAATAGATTTCCTGCACCAAGAAGCGCCAGCTGGTGTGGAAGCTGCGGAAGCGCGTGCTGGGCGTGGACGAGGCCAGCGCATCGATGCCCAGCGCCCTGCTCAGGCGCAGCGCGCGCGCCATGTGCAGCGGGTCGCTGACGATGATCACCCGGTGCAGGTCGCGCTGGTCCATCAGCCGCTTGGCTTCAACCAGGTTCTGCACGGTATTGCGCGAAGCGGTTTCGATCAGGATCGCATCGTCCGGCACGCCATGCTTCAGCGCATAACGCCGCGCCACCTGCGATTCGGAAAAACGCGCACCGGTGCCACCGTAGCCGCCGGTGAAGATCAGCAGCGGCGCGTACCGGGCCTCGTACAGGTCCAGCCCATGCCGGATACGCTCTTCGAACACCGGTGACGGTTTGGCGTCATAGGCCGCCGCACCCAGCACGATGATGGCGTCGGCCTTGGCGGCCTGGTCACGCTCGCCGACCCAGACGATCCAGGCAGTCACGCCCAGCAGCCAGATCACCAGCAGGACAAACAGCCGCCACAGCCAGCCCAGCAGGCCGGTGCGAGGCCGGTTGCGCTCGCGGCTCAAGGCGCCCCCCAGCGAAGCGCTGGCAGGTCGACATTGCCACCGGACAGGACCAGGCCCACGCGCAGGCCGGCAAAACGCTGCGGCTGTGCCAGCACCGCGGCCAGCACGGTAGCCGAGGACGGCTCGACCACCTGCTTGAGGACCTCCCACAGCAGTCGCATCGCGGCCATCGTCGCCGCGTCATCGACCACGATCACCTCGGCACCAGCCGCACGCAGCAGTTCGAAATTGGGCGCGCCGATCAGCGTACGCAGCCCATCGCAGATCGTGTCCGGGGTGAACGCCCCCTGGCGCTCGCCTGCGGCCAGTGATCGCGCGGTGTCGTCGGCACCGGCCGGCTCGGCCAGCACCAGGCGCGTCTGCGGGCTGGCATGCTGCAGCGCCAGGGCAGTACCGCTGGCGAGGCCGCCGCCGCCCACCGGTACCACCAGCACGTCGAACGGGCCATCGCTGTGCAGCAGTTCCAGGGCGGCGGTGCCCTGCCCGGCCATCACCGCTGGATTCGTATAGGGATGCACCAGGGTCGCGCCGGTGTCGGCCTGCACCTTGGCGCAGGTGGCCTCACGGTCGGCAATGGTCGGCGGGCAGTGCCAGAGCGTGGCGCCATGGCGCGCAATATTGGCCAGCTTGGCCGCCACCGCACCTTCCGGCACCACCACGTGACAGGGAATGCCACGGGTACGTGCGGCCAGTGCCAGGGCGGCGCCGTGATTGCCGGAGGAGTGGGTGACCACACCGGCACTGGCGCGATCGGCCTCCAGCGACCACACCGCGTTGCAGGCACCACGGAACTTGAATGCGCCACCGCGCTGCAGGTGCTCGGCCTTGAACGCCAGCCGCGCGCCGGCCAGCGCATCGAGCGTGCGCGAGCGCAGCACCGGCGTCACGCTGGCGTGCGGGGCGATCCTCGCGGCAGCAAGCAGGACGTCATCGGCGCGGGGCAACAGTGAATCGCTCATGACGCAAGATTAACGTATGGCTTCGCGCTGGCGACCGGGACACAGGTCATGCCAGCATCCAGCCCTACGCCTCCATTCATCCTGGCCGGCGGAATTAAGGGCCGATTCAACGCTGGCGCCCGAAGCTGACTGCACACCCGTCCTCTGGGGGGACCCACCATGAAAACGCGCCTGATGCTTGCCGGTGGCCTGTTGCTGGCCCTGACCGGCTGCACCACCTACGACTATGTCGGCGGCGGCCGCAGCGGCAGCTACTACCACGGTGCGCCGTCGGTGGAATACCGCTACCCGGCCGGCTACCCCTACAACTACGGCCCCTACTACGGTAGCTATGGCGGCTACTACGGAGGCTACGGCAACCCGTATTACTCGCGCCCGATCTACCGCCCGCCGCACAACCACCGCCCGCCGCCGCGTCCGGGCAATGGCGGCGAGCACCGTCCGCCGCCGACGTCGCGACCGTCGTACAACGGGGGTTCGCCGTGGCGGAACATGGACTCCATGCGCCGCCCGCCGCAATCGAACGCCCAGCCATCGGCACCCCCGCCGCAGGCCCGTCCGGCACCGGCACCGAGTGCGCCGAGGATGAACGGTTCCCCCTGGCGCAACATGGATCGTGCGACGCAGCGCACAGTTGAGCGCTGAACCGTCTTGCATTTCACACGGTCTAAGCCGCAATCTACGCGGACAGTGACGGCCCGCGTCACAAAGTGACAAAAACGACACGGGCCGCCGCAAAAAGCTCTACGTCGATATCCGACAGGAACATCTGGATCCCCCCTGTTCCGGCCCTGTCGGATGTCGGCACCTCTGAAGACAGACGGCCCCGCAATGCGGGGCCGTTTGTTTTGGTGGGTCGCCAACCGGCGAGGGCCCCAGCGTCATTAGATCCACGCCATGC
The DNA here is from genome assembly GCF_036320005.1 of Stenotrophomonas sp. SMYL11. Classification (NCBI taxonomy): domain Bacteria; kingdom Pseudomonadati; phylum Pseudomonadota; class Gammaproteobacteria; order Lysobacterales; family Lysobacteraceae; genus Stenotrophomonas; species Stenotrophomonas sp. SMYL11. The sequence continues at coordinate 182,186 of NZ_JAWIRS010000003.1, read as the reverse complement.
GTGGATGGCGCCTTCCCGGCAACCGCAAAAAAAACAGGGCCGGACAGTCCCCCGACTGCCGGCCCTCTGCTCCCCCACCGTGCGCCTGTACCGGCCCCTGTTCCAATTCCGGTCACGGGCGCCTACGGCGCCAGCCACGGTGGGTGCTATTGGGTTATCTGCAAAAATCCTGCCAACTTTAGGGCTGATTTCGGCACCGGCCGGCCGGCGCCGACGTCCCGGCCCCGAATGGCGCTAAAATCGCCACCCCGGCGCCGCCCCCCGGGCACGCCCGCCCCCAGCTGAACAGCCTCCATGAATCCGTCCTTCCATCGTTACGACGTCATCGTCATCGGCGGTGGCCACGCTGGCACCGAAGCCGCGCTGGCCGCGGCCCGCACCGGCGTGCGCACCCTGCTGCTGACCCACAACATCGAAACGGTGGGCGCGATGAGCTGCAACCCGGCCATCGGTGGCATCGGCAAGGGCCACCTGGTGAAGGAGATCGACGCCCTCGGCGGTGCCATGGCGCATGCTGCCGACCGCGCCGGCATCCAGTGGCGCACCCTCAACGCGTCCAAGGGCCCGGCCGTGCGCGCCACCCGCTGCCAGGCCGACCGCAACCTGTACCGCATGGCGATCCGCGCCATTGTTGAAGGCCAGGACAACCTGACCGTGTTCCAGGCGGCCGTCGATGACCTGGTGATCGAAGGCGACGCCGTGCGCGGGGTGATCACCCAGACCGGCCTGCGCTTCGATGCCGAGGCCGTGGTGCTGACCGCCGGCACCTTCCTGGCCGGCAAGATCCATGTCGGCCCGACCCAGTACGCGGCCGGCCGCATGGGCGACCCGCCGGCCACCATGCTGGCCGCGCGCCTGCGCGAGCGTCCATTCCAGGTGGACCGCCTGAAGACCGGCACGCCGCCGCGCATCGATGGCCGCTCGCTGGACTACAGCGTGATGGACGAGCAGCCCGGCGATTCGCCGCGGCCGGTGATGTCCTTCCTCGGCTCGGTGGACGAGCATCCGCAGCAGGTCAGCTGCTGGATCACCCACACCACCGAACAGACCCACCAGATCATCCGCGATGCGCTGCACCGCTCGCCGCTGTACAGCGGCCAGATCGAAGGCATCGGCCCGCGCTACTGCCCCTCCATCGAGGACAAGGTGGTGCGCTTTGCGGAAAAGGCCAGCCACCAGATCTTCGTCGAACCCGAAGGTCTGGGCATCGTCGAGATCTACCCCAACGGCATCTCCACCTCGCTTCCGTTCGACGTGCAGCTGGAGATGGTGCGCAGCATCCGCGGCTTCGAGAACGCGCACATTACCCGCCCCGGCTACGCGATCGAGTACGACTTCTTCGATCCGCGCGGGTTGAAGGCCTCGCTGGAAACCAAGCTGGTCAATGGCCTGTTCTTCGCCGGCCAGATCAACGGCACCACCGGTTATGAAGAAGCCGCCGCGCAGGGCCTGCTGGCCGGCCTCAACGCCGCACGCCAGGTGCGTGGGCTGGACGGCTGGTGCCCGCGTCGCGACGAAGCCTATCTGGGCGTGCTGGTGGATGACCTGATCACCCACGGCACCAACGAGCCATACCGCATGTTCACCAGCCGCGCCGAGTACCGCCTGCAGCTGCGCGAGGACAATGCCGACCAGCGCCTGACCCCGGCCGGCCGCGAGATGGGCCTGGTGGATGACCGCCGCTGGAACGCATTCGAGACCAAGCAGGCCGCCGTCGCCGCCGAGCGCGCACGCCTGGCTGCGCTGTGGGCAACCCCGGCCAATGCACTGGGCCGCGAAGTGAACGAGACGTTGGGCGTGGCGGTCAGTCGCGAGACCAACGTGCTGGACCTGATCAAGCGCCCCGAGCTGGATTACGCCAAGCTGATGCAGGTGCCCTCGCTGGGCCCGGCGGTGGCCGATGGCAAGGTCGCCGAGCAGGTGGAGATCGGCGTGAAATACGCCGGCTACCTGGACCGCCAGCGCGAGGAGATCGAGCGCCAGCAGCGGCATGAAGCCACGCCGATCGCTGAAGCCTTCGATTACGCGACGGTGCGCGGGCTGTCGGCCGAAGCGCTGCAGAAGCTGGAGCGCGTACGCCCGCAGACCATCGGCCAGGCACAGCGCATTCCGGGCATGACCCCGGCAGCGATCTCGCTGCTGCTGGTGCACCTGGAGCGCGCACGCCGGGGACGCGTGGCGTAACGCACCGCTTCGCTCGCCGGGCATGGCCCGGCGCTACCAGCTCTGGTAGGTGTCGACCTTGGTCGACACGGATGCATGAAGCATCCCAGCAGTTGCAGGTGTCGGCGGGGTCGCCATTGGCCGAGCGCGTATCATCGTCGTGAACGCCCTGATTTCCGGAGACATCGATGAACCCGCTGCGCCCCTTCCGCGACAAGATGCCCGTCCTCGGCCAGCGCGTGTACGTCGATCCGGCCTGCACCATCATCGGCGACGTGGAGCTGGCCGAGGACGTGTCGGTGTGGCCGGGCACGGTCATCCGCGGTGACGTCAACCATGTGCGCATCGGTGCACGCACCAACGTGCAGGACGGCACCATCATCCACGTCAGCCACCACAGCCCGTACAACAAGGCCGGCTACCCGACCCTGATCGGCGAAGGCGTGACCGTCGGCCACGGCTGCATCATCCATGCCTGCACGATCGGCGATTACAGCCTGATCGGCATGGGCGCCTGCATCCTCGACGGTGCCCGCGTGGAGCGCCATGGCTTCGTCGGCGCCGGTGCGGTGATCGGCCCCGGCAAGGTGGTGGGCGAAGGCGAGCTGTGGGTCGGCAACCCTGCACGACCGGCACGCACGCTCAGTGACAAGGAGATCGAGGCGCTGCATTACTCGGCCGACCACTACGTGCGGCTGAAGGACGAATACCGGAGCTGAGCCCCCGACGCTGCCATGCGGCTCTGCTAAAGTCTTGGCCCGACCAGGACCTGTCGAGACCCCCATGCCTGTGGCTGCCCGCCGGAGAGGACTCCGGCGCCCACAACGAAGGCCATCGCACTGATGGCCGCACCGATGCTCGATACCTACCGCGAGGTGGTGACGCCGGAGGGTGTGCCGCTGCAGTTGCCTGCCGCCGGCCCGGTACCGCGGGCGATGGCCTGGCTGGTCGATCTCGGCGTGCGCATCGCGGCTCTGGTGCTGGTGTCCATTCCGCTGGCGCTGCTGGACAAGTTCGGTTCCGGCCTCTACCTGGTGCTGATGTTCCTGGTCTACTGGGCCTACCCGATCGTCTGCGAAGCGTTGTGGGGGCGCACGCTGGGCAAGCGTGCGCTGGGGCTGCGCGTGCTGTCCCGCGATGGCGCGCCGGTAGGCTGGATGGCGGCGATCACCCGCAACCTGCTGCGCACGGTGGACATGCTGCCGTTCGGCTATGCGCTGGGCCTGATCAGCAGCCTGTTCGATCCGCATGGCCGTCGCCTTGGCGACCTGGTGGCGGGCACCGTGGTGGTGCATGCACCCGCGCTGTACCTGCCACCGCCGCCGACCATCGACAGCGTACTGGCCCCGCCGCAGCCGCTGCGACCAGAAGAACAGGCTGCGCTGATGGCCTTCGCCGAGCGCGCGCCACGGTTGTCGGCGGCACGCCAGCAGGAGCTGGCCGGTATTGCCGAGCCACTGACCGGCACCCATGGCCAGGTCGGCGTGCTGCGCCTGTATGCGATGGCCAACTGGCTGCTGGGGCGGCGATGAAGCAGGAACAGTTCGTCGCCCGCTACCAGCAGGAATGGCAGGATCTGGAGCAGTGGCTGCTGCTGCGTGCTGGTGCCTCACGCCGCACGCGCCGCAAGGCCAGTGGCCTGGCACTGGACGACACCACCTTCCCGCAGCGCTACCGGCGGCTGTGCCAGCAACTGGCGCTGGCCCGCGAGCGCGGCTACAGCCCGCAGCTGGTGCAGCGCCTGCAGCAGCTCATGCAGCAGGGCCACAGCGTGCTGTACCGCACGCCGCCGACGCGCTGGCGGGGTGCCCTGGAGTTCCTGGTGGCCGATTTCCCGCTGCTGGTGCGCAGCCAGGCGCGCAGCATGTGGGTGGCGCTGGCGATGTTCGCGCTGCCGGCGGTGGCCTGCTTCGTGCTGGTGCAGGTCTATCCGGACCTGATCCACATGCTGATGGACAACCGCCAGATCGCCGAGATGGAGCGCATGTACGATCCCGCCGCCGAGCGCCTGGGGCGTGACAGCGGCACCGACTGGATGATGTTCGGCCACTACATCATGAACAACATCAGCATCGCCCTGCGCACCTTCGCCAGCGGGCTGCTGGCTGGGCTGGGCACGCTGCTGGTGCTGTTGTTCAACGGCGTGATCATCGGTTCGGTGGCCGGTCACCTGCAGCACATCGGCCATAGCGACCCGTTCTGGCGCTTCGTGGTCGGCCACGGTGCCTTCGAGCTGACCGCGATCGTGATCGCCGGCGGTGCCGGCCTGCAGCTGGGCATGAAGCTGCTGGCACCGGGCCGGCGCAGCCGCCTGGATGCACTCGTCGAAGGCGGCCGCATCGGCGCACGGCTGTGCCTCGGTGTCGCCTTCATGCTGCTGGTGGCCGCCTTCATCGAAGCCTTCTGGTCCTCGCTTGCCGAAGTACCGGCGTGGGGCAAGTTCAGCGTGGCCGGTGTGTTGTGGGCCGGCGTGCTGCTGTGGCTGTGGCGCGGCGGACGTGGGGGCGGCCATGCGCATTGACCGCCTGGATGTGGCGCTGCGCGCCCGCAGTGGCTGGGAAGCGATGGAGCTGGGCACCGCCCTGTCCCGCCGTCACGCGCGTGCGCTGTGGGGCAGCTGGCTGCTGGCCAGTGCACCGCTGTTCGTGATCTTCAACGCGCTCGGCTGGTGGCTGGATGCCTTCGGCTGGGCCTGGCTGGCGATGTGGTGGTGCAAGCCGCTGTTCGAACGCGCGCCGCTGTATGTGCTGTCGCGCGGCATTTTCGGTGAGCCGGTCGGCACGCTGGCCGCGCTGCGCGCGCAGCGAAGCTGGGGCAACAGCGGCTTCTGGGGCTACCTGGGCTGGCGCCGCTTCAGCGTACTGCGCAGCCTGTGCCTGCCGGTGAACCTGCTGGAAGGCAACACACCGGGCCAGCGCGGCCCACGCCGTCGTGCGGTGGCAGCCGGCGCAGCGGGCGCGGCACTGGTACTGACTGTGACCTGCCTGGCGTTCGAAGCCGTGTTGGTATCCGGCGCGATCGGTGCGGTGTTCATGTTCATGCCACTGGAGCTGATGTCCGAATCGTGGCGTGCGGCGTGGGACATGATTGGCAAGGACACGCCGGCATGGGCACGACTGGGCTTCAACCTGGCGTGCTGGCTGGCCTCGGTGCTGATCGGTCCGTTCTATGTCGGTGCGGGCTTTGGCCTGTACCTGAACCGTCGAACGCAGATGGAAGCCTGGGACGTCGAAATCGCCCTGCGCCGCCTGCGCGAGCGGATGCTGCCGGCAGCATCGACGCTGGCGCTGCTGCTGTGGCTGGCACTGCCGCTGGTGTCCGCACCGGTGCATGCGCAGGACGCGCAGACGGCCGCGGAGCAGGCAGACGATGCCGAAGAGGACGAAGACAGTGCGGAAGAACCGGCCACCGCGGCCAACGACCCCGCCAATACGCCGGCAATGATCTTCGGTACGGCGCCGGTGGACACCGCCGGTTTCCGTCAGGCAGTCAACCGCGCCTATGAAGACCCGCTGCAGCGCCCGACCCGCCAGGTCACCCGCTGGAAGCCGATCGAGCAGGCCGAGGAAAAAAAGAAGGAAGACAAGCAGCTGCAGCGTGACACCAACAGCAAAGGTGAACGCAAAGCGCGCAAGGACGGCATCGCCTGGCTGGCACGGCTGGCCGAATGGGGCCTGTGGGGCCTGCTCGGCATCCTGCTGCTGGTGCTGCTGCTGACCGCGCGGCTGTGGCTGTCGTGGCTGCGGGGCAGTGGCCGGCGCAAGGCCGACGCTGCACCGAAGGTGCTGGAGGAGCAGGTGGAGTTGCCGGTGGCGCTGCCGCCGGACGTGGCCACCCAGGCCGGCCTGCTCTGGGACCAGGGCCGGCCGCGGCAGGCGCTGGCCCTGCTGTACCGCGCCAGCGTGCGCACGGTGGGCGAGCGCAGCGGTATCGCGCTTCCACCCGGTGCCACCGAAGCGCAATGCCTGCGCGCCTCGCGACGCATGCCCGAGGCCAGCGACCGTGACCTGTTCGCGCGCATCGTGCGCATGTGGCAGTACGCCGCCTACGGTGGCCGCCTGCCCAGCCGCGCCGATTTCGATGCATTGGCCGATACCCTGCGCCAGCAGTACGGGTGGCAGGCATGAGTCCGCGCCTGTTCTGGTCGTTGCTGCTCGGTGCATTGGTGCTGTTCGGCGTACCGCTGACCATCCTCTACCTGCGCACGCACGAACGGGTGACCGAAACGATTCGGCTGCCGCCACAGGGCGAGGCCGCCTACAACCCGCTGTATGTACTCGGCCAGGCCCTGCGCGCCGATGGCATCGACGTGCATTCGCGACTGCGGCTGGAACTGCAGCAGATGACGCTGGGGCGCCACGACACGGTGGTGCTGCTGCAGGACAGCAGCGAACTGCCGCCGCCCGTCGCCAGCGCACTGCTGGACTGGGTCGACGGTGGTGGCCACCTGCTGGTACGTACGCCGCCGCCGGCCGAGGACGATGCCGGCAGCACGCAGGGGCCCCTGCTGGACCGGCTGGGCGTGGACAGCCTGTTCCAGCGCAGCGACTGCCAGCCGTTCCATGTCGACGACGATCCGGGCCACGTCGAATTCTGTGGTGGCCGCCGCTTCACCCTGGGCTTTGCCGCCAGTGCGCAGGCCGAACGCCGCTGGGGCACTGATCGCGACCTGGTGTTCGCGCGCCTGCGCCATGGCCAGGGCAAGGTGAGCGTGCTGGCCGACATGGAGTTCATGCGCAGCGAAGTGGACTCACCGGCAGCGCGCCTGGCGTCGGCAGGTGGCGGGGCCAGCGACGGCCTGCACGACGCGTCGCATCGCGACCTGACCCGCTACCTGCTCGATCCGAACTATGGCAAGGGTGCGGTCTGGCTGGTCTATGCCAGCCGCCCGCCATCGCTGTGGTCGCGCATGTTCTATCAGGGCTGGCCGTTGTGGGTGCCGTTGCTGCTGGCCCTGCTGGGCTGGCTGTGGGGCCGTTCACAGCGCTTCGGCAGCCTGCTGCCGTCGCCGGTGCTGGAACGTCGTTCACTGCTGGAGCACGTGCGTGCCAGTGGTGAACTGCTGCTGCGCTTCGGTCACGGCATACGCCTGTACGAGGCCGTACTCGCCCTGTTCCTGCACCGCCTGCGCCTGCGCGCACCGATTGCCGCCGCACTGGATGGTGCGCCGCGCGATCAGGCCATCGCCGAGCTGCTGAAGTGGCCGCAGGGCCGCGTCGCCAGCGCGCTCACGCCCCCACCGCCGCACGATTCCTCCGCCCTGCGCGAGCGCATCCGCTTGCTGCTCCAGATGAGATCCCTGCTATGACCGAAGTCCCCGAGCTGCCGGCGGCCGCCAACGCCCGCCTGATCGAACGCGTCGATGCCATCCGCACCGCCGTCGGACACGCCTTCATCGGCCAGGCCGATGTACTGGACCAGATCCTGGTGGCCCTGCTTGCCGGTGGCCACGTGCTGATCGAGGGCGTCCCCGGGCTGGGCAAGACCCTGCTGGTGCGCGCACTGGCACAGGCCTTGGAACTGGATTACGGCCGCGTACAGTTCACCCCCGACCTGATGCCCAGCGACGTCAGTGGCCACGCGGTGTACGACCCGAAGAGCGAGAGCTTCAAGATCCGCCGCGGCCCGGTGTTCACCAACCTGCTGCTGGCCGACGAGATCAACCGTGCACCCGCCAAGACCCAGTCGGCGCTGCTGGAAGTGATGCAGGAAGGCCAGGTGACCATCGAAGGCAAGGCCTTCACCCTGGCGCCGCCGTTCATGGCGCTGGCCACGCAGAACCCGCTGGAGCAGGAAGGCACCTACCCGCTGCCGGAAGCACAGCTGGACCGCTTCCTGCTGAAGGTGCTGATCGACTACCCGCAGCTGGAGGACGAGAAGCGCATGGTGACCGCGATCACCAGTGGCCGTGCCGCCAGCGATTTCGACCTGAGCCAGGTGCCACGCGTGCTCGGTGCTGGTGAGCTGCTGGAACTGCAGCGCGCCACTGCGGCGATCACGGTCGACGACGAAGTGATCGACTACGCGGTGCGGATTGTGGCGGCCACGAGGCAGTGGCCGGGTATCGCGGTCGGAGCTGGCCCGCGTGGCAGCATCGCGCTGGTGCGTGCCTCGCGCGCGCAGGCGGTGCTGGCCGGTCGTGACTTCGTCACCCCGGATGATGTGCGCGACATCGCACGCCCGGCGCTGCGCCATCGCATCGCGCTGGCCCCGGAACTGCAGATCGAAGGCCAGGACGCCGACGACGTGCTGGGCGCGCTGCTGGCCAATGTGGAAGCGCCGCGCCGATGAGGCCGGCCCCGCTGCTGCTGGCACTGCTGCTGGCCTGGGCTGCCCTGGGCGGTCTGGTGCTGGGCGGTCTGCTGCCCCGCTGGAGCTGGGCGCTGGCGGCGCTGGCGATTGCCGTGCCGGCGCTGATGGATCTGTGGCGCCAGTCGCGGCGTCCGTCACCACAGGTGCAGCGCGAACTGCCCGAAGCGCTGGCACTGGGCGTGCGCCGCGAGGCTGCACTGCGGCTGCAGGCGGACGCACCGATGACGGTGCAGGTGTTCGATCTGGTCCCTGGCGGCTGGCCACTGGAATCGCTGCCGCAGCGCGTGCGCCTGCAGGCCGGCAGTGCTTCCACCCTGCACTATCACCTGCAGCCGCTGCAGCGTGGGCACTTCCGCTTCGAAGGCGTGCACCTGCGCATGCGCTCGCCGTGGCGGCTGTGGTGGCAGCAACGCACGCTGCCGCCCGCACTGGACGTGCGGGTCTATCCGAACTTCGTGCCGCTCACCCGCTTTGCGTTGTTCAGTGCCGACCAGGCCTCGCGGCTGGTCGGCGCGCACGTGAAGCGCCGCCGCGGTGAAGGCACCGACTTTCACCAGATGCGCGAGTACCGCATTGGCGACAGCCTGCGCCAGCTCGACTGGAAGGCCACCGCACGTGCGCGCAAGCTGATCTCACGCGAATATCAGGACGAAAAGAACCAGCAGCTGCTGCTGATGCTCGACAGTGGTCGGCGCATGCTGGCCAGCGAAGGCGGGCTCTCGCACTTCGACCATGCCTTGAACGCCTCGCTGGTGGTGGCTTACCTGGCGCTGCGCCAGGGCGACGCCGCCGGCCTGTTCGCCACCGGTGGCGAGCGCCGTTGGGTGGCGCCGCAGCGCGGCATGGGCACCGTCGAGCAGCTGCTGCGTGCCAGCTACGACCTGCAGCCACGCGCAGTGGCCACCGACTACCTGGCCGCCGCCACCGAAGTGTCGCTGCGCCAGCGCCGGCGTGCGCTGGTGATGCTGGTCAGCAACGTGCGCGACGAAGACATCGAAGACCTGCTGGCGGCGGTGCGGCTGCTGCAGCGGCGCCACCTGGTGTGTGTGGCCAGCCTGCGCGAGCGCGAGCTGGACGGCGTGCTGGACAGCGAAGTGCAGACACTGGAAGACGCCACCCAGGCAGGTGCAGCGGCGCTGTACCTGCAGCAGCGCGCGAAGGCGCACGAGGCGCTGCGCAGCGAGAAGGTGATGGTGCTGGATGTGACCGCCGATGCCCTGCCCGGCGCGCTGGTGGAACGCTATCTGGCGGTGAAGCGCGAAGGGCTGCTCTGATACCAGCGATCGCCTTGGTGGGTGCCAACACCGATTGCCGGCCAGCGGCCGGCACTACCCCTGCAACAACCGACGCATCGCTCTGGTAGGTGCCAACCTTGGTTGGCACGAAACCCACAGCGCCGACCAGGGTCGGCATCTACCAACGCCGATTGCCGGCCAGCGGCCGGCACTACCCCTGCAACAACCGACGCATCGCTCTGGTAGGTGCCAACCTTGGTTGGCACAAATCCCACAGCGCCGACCAAGGTCGGCATCTACCAACGGCGGTTGCCGGCCAGCGGCCGGCACTACCCCTGCAACAACCGACGTATCGCTCTGGTAGGTGCCAACCTTGGTTGGCACAAATCCCACAGCGCCGACCAAGGTCGGCATCTACCAACGGCGGTTGCCGGCCAGCGATCGGCACTACCCGTGTCGTTCTACGACCGGCGTCGCTCGCGCCCGCCGACCTTGGGGGCGCCGCACCGCCATCAGACGTAGATCCGCGTCGGCACCTCATCAACGATCGCATGCGGCACGAAGCGCGCACTGTCGCGGGTGATCGCGCTGTCGTCCTCGCGGATGCCGATGCCGCAGGCGTGGTCGCCCACCACCCAGCTGCCGATCAGCGGGTAGCCGCCTTCGAAGCGGGTCAGCGGATGCGCACGCTGGATAATCGCCGGGCCGTCGTAGGGACCGTCGCTGCGCTGGGTACTGCCATCGGCCAGGTGCATCTCGATGTTGGCGCCTTCGCGCGAGAACAGCGGCTTGCGCACCCAGCCCGAGGCCAGCGCGCTGCCGTCGTCGAAGTGCGCTTCCAGCAGGTTCGGATGGCCGACGTTGCGCTGCCACAGCAGTGGCAGGATGCCCTTGTTGCTCAGCACCGCCTTCCAGGCCGGTTCCAGCAGCTGCACGCCCGAGCCCGGCAGCGCGCGGCCGAATTCCTCGGCCATCAGGTCTTCCAACGGGTACAGCTTGAACAGCGTGCCGATCACCGAATCGTCCAGCGCGGTGAAGCGACCGTCCTCGGACAGGCCGATATCCTCGATGGCGATGGCCTGGCCATGCAGGCCGGCCTGCGATGCACAGTCACGCAGATAGTCGACGGTGCCGCGGTCTTCTTCCGAACTGCCCACCGCACTGAAGTACAGCGGCGGCGGCAGCTGCGTGGCCAGTTCGGCGAAGCGTTCGACCAGCGCTTCGTGGATCGCGTTGAACTGGTCGGCATGCTGCGGCAGGCGACCGGCGTTGCGCTGGTCCTCCAGCCACTGCCACTGGAAGAAGCTGGCCTCGAACAGCGAAGTCGGCGTGTCGTAGTTCAGTTCGTACAGCTTGGCCGGGCCGGTGCCGTCGTAGGCCAGGTCCAGGCGACCGTACAGATGCGGCTGGCGCTGGCGCCAGCTGTCGGCGATCCAGTCACGGTAATGCGACGGAATCGCCAGCTGGTCCATCAGGCGTTCGCTGCCGACGACATCGCCGACCAGGTCCAGCGCCATCTGGTGCAGCTCGGCGCTGGGGTCTTCGATGTCCTGCTCGATCTGGCGCAGGGTGAAGGCGTAGTACGCACTTTCATCCCAATACGGCTGGCCATCGATGGTGTGGAAGCGGAAACCCGCCTCTTCCGCGCGTGCCCGCCACTGGGCACGCTCGGCAATCCGGATACGCTGCATGGGTCGATCAGCCGCCGTAGCTGCCGCTGGTGCTGCGGCGTGCGCTGGTGTTGCCGAAGCCACCACGGCTGGCGGTGACCGCACGGTTCGGTTCGCTGGTGACCGGCGCCAGGCCCGCCTTGCCAGCGCCGATGCCGCTGGCGGTGTTCAGGCCACCGGTACCGCCCGGTGCCGGACGCGCCCAACCAGCGCTCTTGTCCTGGTAGGCCGGCGACGCCGCCGGCGCCTGCGGAGCGAGGCCGCCGCGGTTGCTCAGCATCTGCGACATGAAGAAGCCCATCATCATCGGGCCGATGAACGAGGTACCGGCCGAGGTGTGCTGCTGCACGCACTGTTCCGGCTTGTAGTCCTTCTCGCAGGCTTCCTTGCTGGCGTACTTCGGCGCCGCATCGGCGGCCTGCTTCTGCGCTTCGGCGAACGCGTTGCGGCACGCCGACGGATCGCCGGTGGCCTCGGTGCAGGCCTCCACCGAGGTGTACAGGCCTTCCTGCACCTTCACCTCCGGCTCCTTCTGGCAGGCGGTGAACAGCAGCGGCGCAGCGCTCATCAGCAACAGCGCGGTGGTGCGGGAACGTTTCATGGCCTCATGCCCTGTCGACGGATCAATGCCCCAATGATGCCAAATCCTGGCCAGCAACCGGAATCGGCAAAGTCCGAAAGATGAACGGACTTTCATTTTCGTCGGGCATTGGGGTCAGAGCCCATCGCGCCGCGATGGGATCCGACCCCGGGCGGCTCACCGCTCTGGCAAGTGCCAACCTTGGTTGGCACAGACGGCACGGCGCCGACCAAGGTCGGCATCTACAGAAAACGGGTGGTTGCAGCAGCAACCGAAAAAATTGGCCATGATCGGCTGATCCCATGTCGTACGGCCCGCCCGTTCCGCCAGCCATGCCCGAATACCGTTCCCGCACCTCCACCGCCGGCCGCAACATGGCCGGCGCCCGCGCCCTGTGGCGCGCCACCGGCATGAAGGACGGCGACTTCCACAAGCCGATCATCGCCATCGCCAACTCCTTCACCCAGTTCGTGCCCGGCCACGTGCACCTGAAGGACCTCGGCCAGCTGGTCGCGCGCGAGATCGAACAGGTCGGCGGCGTCGCCAAGGAATTCAACACCATCGCCGTGGACGACGGCATCGCGATGGGCCACGACGGCATGCTGTATTCGCTGCCCAGCCGCGAGATCATCGCCGACGCCGTGGAGTACATGGTCAACGCGCACTGTGCCGACGCGCTGGTGTGCATCAGCAACTGCGACAAGATCACCCCCGGCATGCTGATGGCCGCCCTGCGCCTCAACATCCCGGTGGTGTTCGTCTCCGGTGGGCCGATGGAAGCGGGCAAGACCAAGTTGTCCGAGCACAAGCTGGACCTGGTCGATGCGATGGTGGTGGCCGCCGATGACAGCGCTTCCGACGAGAAGGTGGCGGCCTTCGAACGCAGCGCCTGCCCTACCTGCGGCTCCTGCTCGGGCATGTTCACCGCCAATTCGATGAACTGCCTGACCGAAGCACTGGGCCTGTCGCTGCCCGGCAACGGCACCACGCTGGCCACCCATGCCGACCGCGAGGCGCTGTTCCGCCGTGCCGGCCGCCTGATCGTCGAACTCTGCCACCGCTGGTATGGCGGCGAAGACCCGAGCGCGCTGCCGCGCGGCATCGCCACCCAGGCCGCCTTCGCCAATGCGATGACCCTGGACATCGCGATGGGTGGTTCCACCAACACGATCCTGCATCTGCTGGCTGCCGCGCAGGAAGCGGAGGTCGACTTCGACCTGACCCACATCGATGCGCTGTCGCGGCGCGTCCCGCAGCTGTGCAAGGTGGCGCCGAACACGCCCAAGTACCACATCGAGGACGTGCATCGCGCCGGCGGCGTGTTCGGCATCCTCGGTGAACTGGACCGCGCCGGCCTGCTCGAAACCACGGTGCCAACCGTACACAGCGCCAGCCTGGCCGAAGCACTGGAACGCTGGGACGTGGTGCGCAGTGACAACGACACCCTGCATACCTTCTTCAAGGCTGGCCCGGCCGGCATCCCCACCCAGGAGGCCTTCAGCCAGGCCACGCGCTGGCCGGAGCTGGACGTGGACCGCGCCGAGGGCTGCATCCGCTCGCTGCAGCACGCGTATTCGCTGGAAGGCGGCCTCGCCGTGCTGCGCGGCAACCTGGCCGTCGATGGCTGCGTCGTGAAGACCGCCGGCGTGGACGAGTCGATCCATGTGTTCGAAGGCCCCGCGCGCGTCTACGAAAGCCAGGACGCCGCCGTCGCCGGCATCCTTGCCGACGAGGTGCTGCCGGGCGAGGTGGTGGTGATCCGCTACGAAGGCCCGAAAGGCGGCCCCGGCATGCAGGAGATGCTGTACCCGACCAGCTATCTGAAATCGAAGGGGCTGGGCAAGCAATGTGCGCTGCTCACCGATGGCCGCTTCTCCGGCGGAACCTCGGGCCTGTCGATCGGCCACGTCTCGCCGGAGGCCGCCAGCGGCGGTGTCATCGGCCTAGTGGAAAACGGCGACCGCATTCGCATCGATATCCCGGCTCGTCGCATCGACCTGCTGCTGGATGAAGCCACGCTGGCCCAGCGCCGCGCCGACAACGATGCCCGCGGCTGGAAGCCGCGTGCACCGCGCCCGCGCAAGGTCACCAGTGCACTGAAGGCTTACGCGCTGCTGGCCACCAGCGCCGACAAAGGCGCCGTACGCAACACCGCCCTGCTGGGCGATTGATCCCCGTGCGGTAGTGCCGGCCGCTGGCCGGCATCTGTACTGCGACGCCCCACTTCAATGAGGTTGCCGGCCAGCGGCCGGCGCTACCCCTCCTGATCCGTTATGGTGGTCCAGGAAGTCACCAACACGGAGGTTGAGATGATGTTGCTTTCCTTTGCGCTGGCCGCTGCCATGGGCACGTCGGCAGAACCGCCCAAAGGCCCCGACTGCAGCTACGACCGTGCAGCGATGCTGGCGATGGAACCTGGCCGATTCGATCAGGACATGGCAGGTGGCTGGCGCCCGCTGGCCGACCGTGGCTGTACCCGCGAAGCGGCCGACCTGCTGTCCGCCTACGGCGCTCTGCCCAAGGCAGAAGGCAACGTCATCGTCACCTGGCACGAGGGCCAGCTGCGCGCGGAGCTGGGGCAGACCGCGCAGGCGATCACGCTGATGGAACGCAGCCACAAACCCGTGAACGCGGGCGACCCGGGTTACTGGAATGCCTACGTGGACGGCATGGTCGCGTTCCTGCGCCAGGACCGCAGCGCCCTGGAGAAGGCTCGTGCGAGGCTGGTCGCGATACCGACGCCCACCGCGATGGCGGAGAACATCAAGGACGGTCGCTACCACTTCACCACCGAAGGCGGGCAGCAGGTGCAGATGCCGTGGCCACCGAACCTGGATGTGCTTGATGGGCTACTGCGCTGCTTCGGCAAACCCTACACGGAGGCTTATGGGCCAGGCTGCCGGACGCCTGAAACAGCCACCCGGTAACCACCAATCGCCGCTGTCCGATCGTCAGCCCGTGCGGTAGTGCCGGCCGCTGGCCGGCATCTGTACAGTGCTCGCAAAACCGGTCAGCCGATCACGCGCTTGAACGGTGGGAGTGCGTCGATGATGCGCTTGCCGTAACGGCGGGTCAGCAGCCGCGAATCAAGAATGACCACCCGGCCGGTGTCGGTGGAAGTGCGGATCAGGCGACCGGCGAACTGGGTCAGCGTGCGCAGCGCATGCGGAATGGCGATCAGGTTGAACGCGTTGAGCCCGCGCCCCTCGAACCACTCACTGAGCGTGGCGGTCTGCGGATCGGTCGGCACCGCGAACGGCACCTGGGTGATCACCACCGTGGTGCAGGCTTCGCCGGGCAGGTCGAGGCCTTCGCCGAACGAATTCAGGCCGAACAGCACCGAGCCTTCGCCTGCCGCCACGCGCCGCAGGTGCTCGTCGATCAGGCGGGTCTTGGACATCTCGCCCTGCACCAGCACCTGCTTGCGGCGCGCAGCCGACATCAGCCCGGCCACCTTCTCCATCTTCCAGCGCGAGGTGAACAGCACCATCGAGCCCTTGGCCCAGTCCAGCTCGGTGTCGAGATAGCGTGCCACTTCGCGCGGGTGACCTTCGCGGTCGTCCGGGGTAACCGGGAACTTCGGCACGATCAGCTCGGCCTGGTTGGGCAGGTCGAACGGCGACGACAGCGAGACCATCTCGGCCTCTTCGGGAATGCCGTTGTCGATCGCCAGCGACTGGAAATCACCACCGCCGGTCAGCGTCGCCGAGGTCATCACCACCGAGTCCACTTCATCCCACAGCAGCTTGCGCAGCACGTGCGCGGCCGACACCGGCGAACCGTGCAGTACCAGGTCGCCGTCGCGGGTGGCGGTGACCCAGCGCGCCATCGGCGGCGCGCCGTCCTTGTCCTCGCGGCGCCACGCCTGCCACAGGTTGTACTGCTGCTCGATCATTTCCAGCGCCATGCCCAGGTTGCGCTGCAGGCGCTCGCGCGCGGCATCGTCCGGCTTGCCCTTGGCGACCTGCGCGGTGGCGGCATGCGCCCAGTTGTAGAGGCTGCGGGTGTCGTCGGCCAGCGCTTCGATCGGCTCGCGCCAGGCCTCGGGCAGGCGGCCGTTGGCGGCGCGCCACATCGGCTCTTCGTCCGCCGGCGCCGGCATCCACACCCGTTCGATGTGGTCACGGAACGCACGCAGCTGCTTGGCCACGTTGCTGGCGACTTCGATCGCTTCGTTCGGCAGCAGGTTGCCCAGCCGATCCTTGTCGACCGCGCGGTAGGCACCGGCGATCAGGATCTGCAGGCGACCGGTGCGCTTGGCCATCTCATCCAGCGCGAGGCTGGCCGCGCCCTGGTCGATTGCCACATTGCCGATGTGATGGCCTTCGTCCAGCACCAGCAGCATGTCCGACGGCGGCGCGATCAACGGCTGGCCGTTGTCGCTGTCACCGATCGACAGCGCCGACAGCAGCAGCGCGTGGTTGGTCACCACGATCTGCGCATCGCGCACCGTATTGCGCGAACGCAGCACCGCGCACTGCGCCGAATAGGCACAGCGGCGCCCGGCGCAGCCCGAAGCCGGCGTGGTGATGCGGCTGCGCAGGCCGGGGCTGATGGTCTCCGGCGCGTTGTCGATGTCGCCATCCCAGCTGCCGCCGGTGAAGGCATCGGTCAGGCGCTTGGCGATGTCCATCTCGATCGGCGCCAGCGGCCGGTCGAACAGCGGCGCGTCATCCTCGAACATGCCACCCTGCGAGCCCTCGCCCTGCGCCTCGGCGGCATTGCGCGTGCACAGGTAACGGGTGCGGCCCTTGGCCAGCGCCACGGTCGCTTCCAGGCCGGTGGCCTTGAGGAAATTCGGGATATCGCGCTCGACCAGCTGCGACTGCAGCGCCACGGTGCCGGTGCTGATCACCAGCTTCTTCTTGCTGGCCAGCGCGATCGGCACGCCTGCGGTGAGGTAGCCCAGGCTCTTGCCGACGCCGGTGGGCGCTTCGACCACGCCGACGCCGCCACTTTTCGACAGCGCACGCGACACCACGCCGATCATCTGGCTCTGCGAGCGACGGGTGGAGAAGCCGGGGGTATTGGCCTGCAGCGTCGTGTACGCCTTGCGGATCGCGTCCTTCAAGGTGTCATCGAGCGTGCGCGGAGCGGCGACGGTTTCGGTCACGCCGGGAAGTACCGTGGCTGGATCAGGCCGGTCATTGTCGCATGGCCGGCCGCGTTCACCGTCGCTGGCACCCTGAACGGGCCAGCGACGACGCCCGGCGGCGGTCACGGTCCGGTGGCCGGGCCGGCCCAGGGCCAGATACGCCGGGCATGGCCCGGCGCCGCCAGGTCAGGCCGCCGGGATCGTACGGCTACGCAGCAGGCGCACCAGTGCCCACACCAGCAGCACCACACCGATGGCCTCGACCATCGCCAGCGCGAAATGCAGCACGCCGAGGATGGCGCCCATGCCCGAGATGGCGCTGAAGTTGCCACTGCTGACCAGCCACATCGGCAGGATGCCCGCCGCCAGACCGCCCAGGCTGGACAGCAGCAACAGCACCAGGCCGACCAGGGCACCGGTGCGGGTGGCATCGCGTGGTGCGCCGACCACCCAGACCAGGCCAATGCACAGCGCGATCAGCACCGGCAGGCGCACGCCGACCATGCTCAGCACAGTCACCATCAACGTTGTGCTGTCCATCGATCAGTCCTCGCCGGCCAGCACGGCCGAGCCCTGCCGCAGCGACTGGTAGATCTCCTCGGTCTGCGGGCGCACGCCATGCCACTGCAGGAAGCTCTCGGCCGCTTGTTCGACCAGCATGCCCAGGCCATCCACGGTATTGCGGCAGTTCGCCGCGCGCGCCCAGGCCAGGAAGGCGATGGCGGCCTCGCCGTAATTCAGGTCGACGGCGGTGGTCATGGAATTGACCAGCGACAGCGGCAGCTTGAACTCGACGTCGCGGTCGCGGCCGGCCGAGGTGGCATTGACGATCAGCTCGAAGTCGCCCAGGTCACGCAGGTCTTCCCAGTAGCGGGTGATCGCGCGGCCCGGTTCGCCCATCGCGTCGATCAGTTCATCGGCACGCTCCGGCGTGCGGTTGACCACCACCAGCTCGGTGATGCCGGCATCGAGGAAGGCCGGGGCGACGCTGCGCGCGGAGCCACCGGCACCGATCAGCAGCATGCGGCGGCCACGCAGGTCCAGGCCGTGGCGGTCGGTCAGGTCACGCACCAGGCCGATGCCGTCGGTGGTGTCGCCATGCCAGCGGTCGCCCTTGCGCAGCAGCGTGTTGACCGAGCCGGCGCGGCGCGCACGTGCAGTCAGCGTGGTGCACACCGAGAACGCGGCTTCCTTGTGCGGCGAGGTGACGTTGGCACCGACACCGCCGTCGGCGGCGAAGGCTTCCAGGCCGGCCAGGAACGCATCCGGGGCCAGGTCGATCGCGCGGTAATCCACCGCGATGCCTTCCTGGCGACCGAACGTCGCGTGGATCTGCGGCGACTTCGAGTGGGCAACGGGGTGTCCGAAGACGGCGTAACGGTCGGTCATGGAATCCTCAAGCTGGCTAGACTGATGCTCTTTCGTGCACGGACCCGGATGATGCGCATCACCCCGCCCCTGCTGGTGCTTGCCGCCAGTCTACTCTCTGCCCCCGTGGCGATGGCGTTGAACGAGTACGGCATCGAAGGCATGGGCGTGGTCTCGACCCGTGCCGACGAGGGCCGCGCCACGATCAGCACCGATGGCCAGCGCATCGTCTTCGCCCGCCGTGGCGAGGCCGGTTGGGGCCTGTGGGAGGCGCGCTTGGTGGACGGCCGCTGGCAGCAGGCGCAGGCCTTGCCGGTAGGCGTGGCCGGTGAGGCCCGTGATCCCTACTTCAGCCGCGACGGCCACTGGCTGCTGTTCGCGGCCGGCCGCGACGGCAAGCTGGCGCTGTATCGGGCCGCGCTGGCCACCGATGGCCAGCTGGGTACCGCGCAGCCGCTGGCGGGCGACGCGGGCCGCCGGGACGAGCGCGGGCCGGCCCTGAGCACGGATGGCAGGCAGCTGTTGTTTGCCCGCCAGCAGGGCCGTGGCGCCGGCTGGGACCTGTTCGTGGCGACGCTGGATGCGCAGGGACTGCGTGGCCCGGCCAGCGCACTGAGCGCGTTGAACAGCGCCGACGACGAGACCGACGGCGACTGGCTGGGGCATGACGGCGCCGTGGTGTTCAGCCGCGGCAGCGGCAGTACCGCGCAGGTCTGGAGCAGCGGCTGTGCGTGGAGCGGCGTGGCGCTGCAGCCGCTGGGGCTGTCGTTCAACCAGGCCGGCGGCTGGACCGGTGCGCCGGTGATCGACAATGCCAAGCCGGGCGAGATGATGGTTGCCAGCAGTGCAGCGAAGGCACCGCGTGCCGGGGGCGTGGACGTGTACCGGTTGGCCGTGCCGAAGGTGGCGGCGGTTGCGGGGTGCGTGCCTGCCGCACGGTGACGGCAAACGCCAACCAAGGTTGGCGACTACCAGGGCGATGGATGCGCCAGATGCGTGCGGTAAATCCACGCCGTGCGTGGATGGCCGTTTGGTAGATGCCAACCTTGGTTGGCACCCACCCGTCAGCGCGACAACACCTTGGCGCGCAACTGCTCGTACTCCACCTCGCTCAGCTGGCCGTTGTCCTTGCGCTGGTTAAGCGCGGCCAGTTCGGCCTGCACGCTGTCCGGCAGGGCCTGCTCACGGGCCACATGGCGGGCGGCCGAGAGCTGCTCCGGCGGGCGCTTGCCGGCCCGCCAGGCGGCGATGAAGACACCGACGATGATGGCGCCGAACACCAGTACGCCGGTGCCCCAGATCAGCCATTGCATCCATCCCAGTTCGGGTCCCATCGCGTAATCCTCCGTCTATCGTGGCGCTATTGTCAGCGCTCGCGCAGCCATCGCGCCACCTGCGGCGCGAAATAGGTCAGCACGCCATCGGCGCCGGCCCGCTTGAAGCCCAGCAGCGACTCCAGCACGCAGGCGCGCTCGTCCAGCCAGCCGTTAGCGAAAGCGGCCTTCATCATCGCGTACTCGCCACTCACCTGGTAGGCGAAGGTCGGCACGCCGAAGGTCTCCTTCACCCGGCGCACCAGGTCCAGGTACGGCATGCCCGGCTTGACCATCACCATGTCGGCGCCCTCTTCCAGGTCCAGCGCGATCTCGCGCAGCGCCTCGTCGCCGTTGGCCGGGTCCATCTGGTAGGTCTTCTTGTCGGCCTTGCCGAGGCTGGCGGCGCTGCCCACCGCATCACGGAACGGACCGTAGAACGCCGAGGCGTACTTGGCCGAGTAGGCCATGATGCGCACGTTGATGTGGTTGTCGGCATCCAGCGCACGACGGATCGCGCCGATGCGGCCGTCCATCATGTCCGACGGCGAGACGATGTCGACGCCGGCCTCGGCGTGCGATACCGACTGCTTGACCAGCGCCTCGACGGTGATGTCGTTCAGCACATAGCCCTTGTCATCGATGATGCCGTCCTGGCCGTGGGTGGTGTACGGGTCCAGCGCCACGTCGGTCATCACCCCCAGCTCCGGGAAGCGCGACTTCAGCGCGCGGATCGCACGCTGCGCCAGGCCATCCTCGGCCCACGCCGCCGATGCATCCAGCGACTTCAGCGACGGGTCGATCACCGGGAACAGGTCGATCACCGGAATGCCCAGCTCCAGCGCTTCTTCGGCCACCTTCAGGAGTTCTTCGATCGACAGCCGCTCCACGCCCGGCATCGACGGCACTGGGGTGCGGCCGGCCAGTTCGTGCACGAACACCGGATAGATCAGGTCGTCGGTGGTCAGCGTGTTCTCGCGCATCAGGCGGCGTGAGAACTCGTCATGGCGCATGCGGCGCGGGCGGTAAAGCGGGTGGGACATGGCAGGCTCCGAGGAGTGGCTATTGCAACAGGTAACCCTGCGGCAGCAGGGGTTCGGGCAATGGGCGTTCGCCGAGCGCGTCGAGCTGGTCGATCTCGATCGTGCGCACCAGCGCGTCCAGCGGCAGGTCGTTCGGCTCCAGGCCGAACGGGTCTTCCATTTCTTCACCCAGCTGGTCCAGGCCGAAGAAGGCATAGGCCAGCACCGCCGACAGCACCGGCGTGCCCCAGCCCAGGGAACTGGCCAGGCCGAACGGCAGCAGCACGCAGAACATCCACGCGCAGCGGTGCAGCAGCAGGGTGTAGGCGAACGGCAGCGGGGTGGTGAGGATGCGCTCGCAGCCGGCCTGGATCGACGACATTGCGTGCAGGCGCTCTTCCAGCTGGGTGTAGAGGATCGGGTCGAGGTCACCGGCGCGCAGGGCCTGCGCCAGTTCGGCGGCGATCATCGAGAGCAGCGCGTCGGGCACGTTCTCGCGCTGCCCGAGTTGTTCGCGCTGGCGCTTGTCCAGCCACGGCAGGGCCATCAACGCCACGATGCGCCCGCGCAGGCGACCGGCCAGTGCATGGGCGAAGGCGGTGGTGAGGTAGGCGATGCGACGACGGCGGCCGGTGTCATCGGCCAGCAGCAGGTTCACCTGGCGGGCCAGCGAACGCGATTCGTAGACCAGCTGGCCCCACAGCTTGCGGCCTTCCCACCAGCGCTCGTAGCAGGCGCTGTTGCGGAAGCTCAGGAAGATCGACAGCACCAGGCCGAGCAGGGTGAACGGCGTGACCGACACGCGTTCGATGCCGGTGGGCGGCGCCAGTTCCACCACCGCGGCCACCGCGATGGACAGGATCAGGATGGCCAGCACCTTGGGCGCGATCGCTTTGACGATCGAACCGCGCAGGATGTAAAGCAGTTGCCAGCCGTGGGGACGGGGTCGGATGATCATGGGGCAGCCGCGCCGGGCGCGGGTTCACAGGCACGCGGGGGGCTCGCGCAGCCGTTCATTGTACGCCCCTGCCCGGCCATGGGCCGTGCGCCTGCGACGCCCTGTCGCACCCGGCTGTGGGCTCAGATCACGCCGCCACCCAGGCCGAGGCGGAGGATGCCCACCACCACCACGATGCCGTTCAGGACCAGACCGGCCCAGGCCCGGCCACGCTTGCTCGGGTGGGTGAACAGGATGCCCAGCGCGGCGATCACCGCGCCCACGGCGGCGAACGGGATCAGGAACCAGTTGCCCCAGCCCAACAGCGGAATCAGCGCCAGGATCATCCACAACAGCGCCAGTACGCCCCACAACAGACTGATCACACCCATTCCGCTCTCTCCCGCAGTTGGTTCCTGGCCCAACCATAGACGTTCCCGCTGCCGCCGCCTACTGCCATTGGCGGGGCTGTCACCCGCACCGTGCTAGCGTGCTGCCGTGCGTGCCCTGGCCCGGGTGTTGGCGCCGATTCAGAGTGGCCCGCCGATGATCGCAACCAGTCCTACAGGGGTCGTGCCATGAACATCCGTTGGGCCGCGTTGGCGGCCATCCTGCTGGTCGCCGCTGGCTGTGCCAGTACCTCCAAGGTGATGCTGGGCCGCGCCCGCGCACCGATCGATCCGGCGCTGGTGCAGATCTATTCGACGCCACCGGCCGGTTCCCAGGAAATCGCCCAGCTGGAATCGGCGTCCGCCGTCGGCTTCGGCACCCAGGGCCAGACCGATGCCGCCGTGGCACGCCTGAAGCGTGAGGCCGCCGCGCTCGGCGCCAATGGCGTGGTGTTGATGGGCGTGGGCAGCAGTGGCTCGCCGGTGGGCATGTCGGTCGGCGCCGGCACGTTCGGTTCGCACGTGGGTGGCGGCGTCGGCATCGGTATTCCGACCACGCAGAAGCGCGCCGCCGGCGTCGCGATCTGGGTACCGAACCCGGCACCGCCGGCACGGCTGCCGACGCAGGTGATCACGCCGCAGCCGCAGCGTTGACGCGGCAGCGTCACCGCGGGTAGTGCCGGCCGCTGGCCGGCAACCTCAGGAATCCTCTCTGCCCAAGGGAAATGCCGGCCAGCGGCCGGCACTACCCCTGCAACAACCGACGCATCGCTCTGGTAGGTGCCAACCTTGGTTGGCACAAACCCACAGCGCCGACCAAGGCCGGCATCTATCAACGGCGATTGCCGGCCAGCGGCCGGCACTACCCCTGTAACAACCGACGCTTCGCTCTGGTAGGTGCCAACCTTGGTTGGCACAAACCCACAGCGCCGACAAAGGTCGGCATCTACCAACTGCGATTGCCGGCCAGCGGCCGGCACTACCCGGTGATGCTCAGCGCTTGTATTTCGGCACGAACACCTTGTTCACCGCGTCGGCCAGCTGGTCCGGCGGAAGCAGGCCCTGGTCGAGCAGGAAGTTGTTGAACGCCAGGCGGTCGAACTTCGCGCCCAGTGCCAGCTCGGTCTGCATGCGCAGTTCCAGGATACGAGTGTAGCCGTAGAAGTAGCTGCCGGCCTGGCCCGGCATGCGCACCATGTAGCGGTCCAGTTCCTGGGTGGCCATCGCCTTGGACAGGCCAACCTGCTCCATCAGTACGCGCTCGCCGTTGGCACGGTCGGTCAGGCCGAGGTTGAGCATCGGGTCGAGCATCGCGCGTGCGGCGCGCAGCAGGCGGAACTGCAGGGCGATCATCTGACCGTCCAGCGGCTCGTACGGCACCATCTCGGCTTCGGCGTACAGCGCCCAGCCCTCCACGTTCACCGAATTGAACGCGAACATGGTGCGTGCCAGCGACACGCCGCGCTCGACCATGGCGGTGAACTGCAGCTCGTGGCCGGGGCGGCCTTCATGCGCGCTCAGCGTCCACGCCGCCGCACCGAAGTTGAAGTCGTCGTACTGCGCACCCGGGCCCGCGGCCGGGTTGCCCAGCGGCAGCACGAAGGTGCCCTGCTGCCCGGTGTTGTTGACCAGCGGCGCCGGCAGGAAATGCGGTGCCGGGCTGGCCGCGCTCTCGGCGGCCGAGCCCAAGCGCATCTGCATGGCGCGCTTGGGCACGTCGACGATGGCGTGCTCGCGGATCAGCGGGTCGATCGCATCGATCACCTTGCGGTAGTGGCCTTCCAGGTGATCGTCGGCGATCTTGTCAGCCTTCAGTGCACGGATCACCGCCACGGGGTCGCTGGGGTCGGCCACCTTCAGGCCCTTCTCCTTCACCACCAGCGGCGCCAGCTGCTGCATCGCCGAACGGGTTTCCATGAACTCCAGCTGCGCACGCTGCATCAGCAGCTTCGGGTCGATGTCGATGCCGACCTGCTTGAGCTGGTACGCATACAACGGTGCCGGCAGGCGTGCATCGGTGCGAGCCTTCGGCAGCACAGTGGTGCGCGTCCAGCTGGCGTAGTCCTTCATCTGCCCGGCCAGCGCCTTCATTGCTTCATCGGCACCGACGATCTGGTACTTCTTCAGCAGCGACTCGATACCGGTGATGTAGGTCTCGACATTGTCCAGCGACTGCTGCACTTCGATCTTCGTCGGCTGCAGCAGGCTGCTGTCCTTCAGCCGTTCCTCGTAGCGCTGGCGGGCCAGCATGGTGAAGGCGGTGCCGCCCGGCTGCAGGCCGGCATACGCCTTGAGGCGGTCGAGCGCCTTGGCCCGGTGCTCGGCCGGCACCTGGTCGGACAGCAGCAGGTTGAGGCCGCTGAACACCGTCTGCGGCGCATCGCTCCACGGCAGCAGGTACTTCTCGTTGAGCTCGCTGCCTTCGATGTTCTGGTTGGCCGCGTGGATCATGATCTCCAGGTCCTGGCGGACGTTGGGATCCTTTTCGGCGGCCAACTTTGCCTTCAGTTCGTCGCGGGCCTTGGCCATCGCGGCGCGGTAGCGCTTGCCGTTGTCCGGGCCAAGGTCGGCCACCTTGTCGTCGTAGCCTGGAACGCCGAAGAAGCCGGTTTCCTCCGGCTGGAACGGGCCCTGTGCATCAAGCAGGATCTGCGCCAGTGCATTGCTGCGGGTGACCCAGGCAGGGCTGGCGGGAGTCGCGGCCTTGGCGGCCGGCGCGGCCAGGGCCGGCGGTACGGACAGCAACGGGGCGGCAGTCAGGGCCAGGGCAACAGCGAGCGCAATCGGCTTCATGGGACACTCCAGCAAAGGGTTGCCCGCAACTTACGCGCTCACAGCGATGGCGACAATCGGCTGAAGGTCACGGGGATTGGCGAGCGCAGGATGCATGTGCTCCGTCGGTGATCTGAACATCTGCAGGATTCACAGTCTCTCCAACGGGGTAACAGCCTGCCTGGCATCCCGATCTCCCGCTTTATGGCCAAGGATAGAAGTCTGCAATCATCTGGCGGGTTTCGTTCAAGACCCTGACATTGTGGTGGGTCTTTTCCGTGCCGGCAGGCAATCCGTTGTGACTGAGGTCAGGTGAAGACCACAGGTTCACTCGGTGACATGGCACGCCAGAGCACTCGTAGGACATCACAGTCCTCCTCGGCGCCGAACAGGTGCCCAATTTCGTGGGCGAGACTGCTGGTACTGGCCCCCAGGCAGTTCCGCTCTACAACCGCGAATGCCGTTTCCTTCGTGGCAAGCAGCCGTTGGGCCTGTCCGCAGAACGACAGTGACGAACCTGTGTCGATAATCATCAGCACGATGTCTGCCTTGGCAACATCGCGGACCTGGTGCATGAAGCCCAGCGCCCCCCTTCTTCCGGCCATGAGATCATCCAGCGTCTGGGTTACACCGGTTTCCCGGTA
This sequence comes from Stenotrophomonas sp. SMYL11, assembly GCF_036320005.1. Lineage (NCBI taxonomy): Bacteria > Pseudomonadati > Pseudomonadota > Gammaproteobacteria > Lysobacterales > Lysobacteraceae > Stenotrophomonas > Stenotrophomonas sp. SMYL11. Next base: position 156,686 of record NZ_JAWIRS010000003.1, on the reverse strand, counting down.
GCCGGGTAGTGCGTTCCCTGCACGCTCGAGTTCGATCTGGATTCCGCTGTCAGAAAAGCCCTTGTTGGCCAAGCACACGGCCCTCCGCATTTCCGCAAAGACCTCTTCCCGATCAGTCCCAATCGCGGCGGTTCCATAGCCAAAGAGGACACGAACCGTTGATTTTCCGGCGGGTAGATATTCGGCTGAAGCGGCTGCACCAGGCACCGCGGGGCTGACATCCCGCACCGGTGCCTCTCGTGGAAGCCTGCGCAGATCCTTGCGGATCAGCACGCTGCCTTGAAGTTCATACCGGAGGCTGCCGATGTCGAAGATGGCCTGCAGTCGCCCGTCAGAAGCCTCGGAAACACGCACCATCCCTTCCACATCTGTACATGGCGAGGAGGACGATGCGGTTACGCCAGCCCAACGGAGCCGGCTGGGCATGGTTCCGGATGATGTTCCGCCATTCTGGACGGCCAGAACGTGGACCGGATCCGGCGCGTCACCTGCCGGGTAGCCTGCAACGCGTTCCAGCCGTACTGTCATGTCGAAAAGGTCGACTTCGATCGAATCGCCGGAAAGTGCCTCTGGATGAACGTCAACGCGGCGAACCCAGTCTACGATGCTGCCCTCGTACTGCCTGCGCAGCTCTGGTCCGGGATCCCATCCCCCAGCAGGTATCTGGACGAACCGGCTATCCGTCTTCGCAACTGACGGAAAGATGCCGAGCAGAACCAGCACCAAGCAGAAAAGAGCACGTTCCATGATCCACCCGCAATGTCGCCGCCACATGGCACGATGAAAGCTACGTGTTGACTCCACATCAGCGGGAGACCGCCATCACATGGACGGAGGGCGGCGTGGGATCTGGGCTGTACACGACAGATTTTCGCCACAATTCTCCAGAGATGGTGCGCTTTCCGGCCCTGAGTTTCCGCCTGGATACCTCAGCAATCTCCAGCCAGATGGCAATCCCGACACCTATCAGGTTCGCACGCACCTGCATTCCTTGTGCGGCATCAGAACGGGCCTTACAGTCGCCGATTCTTCACTACCCCTCATGGCGGTGGCGACAATCGGCAGGAAGTCACGGCGCGGCTGATGGGTAGAGTCGACTGTCAGTCGACTATCGCGCGCAGCGCGGGGTTTTCAGGCGTCTTGTGGAGAGCAGTCGACTAACAGTCGACTCTACATGGCCGCCTTTACCTGGCCGCGCGACCTGCGGTCACAACGCCGCGGTCAACGGGCATTCGCCACGTTCGCGGCAGGCCTGCAGTTCGCACTCCTGCGCGGCCTCGTCGTCATCCAGTGCAGTCAGGTCGAAGGTCTGCTTGTCTTCGGCCAGTACATACATCACCGGGTAATCCCAGACTTCATCGCGTCGGCTGCCCTGCACGAACAGCCGGCCGTGCGCATGCGGTCCTTCCAGCGCAACGGTCAGGCCGACGTCGCGCTGGCCGTTCATCGCCGTCTGCATGCTGCCCAGCGGCATCGATTCAATATGCAGCGGCTCGCCGAAGGCTTCCACCAGTTCGATGCTGCAGCCCGCGCGGCGCAACGCTTCGCGCATCGGCGGGCTCTCGCGTGCCGCCTCGCTCCAGCGCAACACGCTCCAGGCCACTGTGCCACCGGCGCCGGCCAGCACCAGCAGCACGGCCAGCGGCATCGCCCAGCGCCAGTGGCGGCACCACCAGCCGGCGGGCTTGGGGCTATGGGTGGGAATCGGCGGTGGCAGGGTCATCGGCGGGCTCCTTCCCGGCTGCGGATCAGGGCTTCAGGCAACGTCCCAGGAAGGCTTCGGCCACGCGGTAGCGATGCAGGGCATCGGCACCGGACAGGCCATGCTTGGCACCCGGGTAGGTCATCAGCTCGAACGGCTGTGCACGCTTCTGCAACGCGCTCATCAGGCTGGTCGAATTGGTGAACAGCACGTTGTCATCGGCCATGCCGTGGATCAGCAGCAGCGGCGAACGCAGGCCGTCGATATGGGTCAGCACGCGCGCCTCGCGGTAACCCGCTTCATTGCGCGCCGGCAGATCCATGTAGCGTTCGGTGTAGTGGCTGTCGTACAGGCCCCAATCGGTCACCGGTGCACCGGCCACGCCACAGGCGTACTGGTTCGAGGCCTTGGCCAGCAGCATCAAGGTCATGTAGCCACCGTTGGACCAGCCCTGCACGCCGATGCGCGCCGGGTCCACCCACGGTTGCTGCTTCAGCCAGGTCACGCCACGCAGCTGGTCGGTCACTTCCACCGTGCCCTGCTTGCCATACAACGCGCCACCGAAGTCACGGCCACGGCGCGGGGTGCCGCGGTTGTCCAGCGAGAACACCACGTAGCCCTGCTGCGCCAGGTACTGGTTGAACAGGTGATCGCCACGGCCGGGCCAGCTGTCGGTGACGGTCTGGCTGGCCGGGCCACCGTAGACGTACACCGCCACGGGGTAGCGCTTGGATGGATCGAAGCCAGCCGGCTTGATCAGGCTGTAGTTGAGCGGGGTCTTGCCGTCGGCAGCCATCAACGTGCCGAACTCGATCGGGCGCTGTGCATCGCGGTAACGCGCATACGGATGCTTCGGGTCGGCCAGGTCGTTCTCGAGCAGCGTGGCGATCTTCTCGCCATTGGCGCGGAACAGTTCGATCTGCGGCGGCGTGGTGCTGTTGGACCAGCTGTCGACGTAGACGCTGGCGTTGCGGGCGAAGCTGGCGCTGTGCATGCCCGGTGCCTTCGACAGGCGCTGCGGCTCGCCACCGTGCAGCGACACGGCGTAGATCTGGCTTTCGCGCGAGGTCTCGATGCCGGCGCGGAAGTAGGCCTTGCCAGCCTTCTCATCAACCGCCAGCAGTTCGTCCACCGGCCAGTTGCCGTGGGTCAACGCGGTGGCCTTGCCCTTGCTGTCGATGCGGTACAGATGCTGGAAACCGGTGCGCTCGGACGACCACAGCACGCTGCCGTCATCGAGGAAACGCAGGCTGTTGTGCAGCGGCACCCAGGTCGGGCTGGTCTCGTGGGCGAGCACGCGCTGGCGGTTGGAATCGAGCGCCACTTCCACCAGGTCCAGCTGCTTCTGGTCGCGCGACTGGCGCTGGAAGCTCAGGTGCTGCGCATCGCGCCAATCGACACGAGCCAGATAGATGTCCTGTTCCTTGCCGAGGTCGACCCAGCGCGGCTGCGCACCGGCGGCCGGTGCGATCACGCCCAGCTGCACGCGCACGTTGGCGTCGCCCGCGGCCGGGTAACGCTGCTCGATCACGTCGGTGCGGTCGGCGTAGACCTCGTAGCGCTTCTGCACCGGCACCGGTGCTTCATCGATGCGGGCGAAGGCGATGGCCGAATCGTCCGGCGCCCACCAGTAGCCGGTGTGGCGGTCCATTTCCTCGTCGGCAACGAACTCGGCCACGCCATTGCCGATGGTGGTGCTGCCGTCGCGGGTGAGCTGCAGCTGCTTGCCGCTGGCCAGGTCGATCACCCACAGGTTGCGGCCGCGGATGAAGCTGACGAAACCGCCCTTGGGCGACAGCTTCGCGTCGGTGGCGAATCCTTCACCGTGGGTCAGCTGGCGTACTGCGGCCTGGCCCTGCTGCTTGAGGTCATACAGGTACAGCTCGCCGCCCAACGGGAACAGCAGGCGCTGCGCGTCCGGCGACCACTGGTAATCGACGATGCCGGTCATCGCGGCGATGCGCTGGCGCTCGCGGCGGGCCTTTTCCTCATCGCTGAGGGTCTCGGTGCCGGGCAGCACCACCTTGGAATCCACCAGCAGGCGGGTCTGGCCGCTGCCGATGTCGTAGGTCCACAGGTCCAGCTGGTTGCGGTCGCTGTCCTTGCCGCGCAGGAAGCTGACCTGCGAACCATCGGGGGCGACCTTCGGCTTCATCAGGGTCGGGCCGGAAAGCGGCAGCGGGCCGGTGATGGCTTCCAGGGTCAGCTTTTCAGCGTGGGCGGCGGTACTGGTGGCGAGCATGAGGGCGAGCGAAGCGAACAGGTGGCGCATGGAGGATCCCGGCAAACGGCAGGTCCGCCACCGCGATGGACGCGGGGCGGTCAGCCTCCATCCTAACCAAGCCGGTGCGGGAAGGCAGCATGACCTTCTGCCCATGAGGCGTGCCGACGAGTGCCGACCCATGGTCGGCACTCGCCGTACTGGGTCAGCGCTGGCCGAACAGGTGCTTGCGCTCTTCGTCGCTGAGCGGCTTGCCGGCGTTGGGGTTCACTTGCTGGCGCAGGGCATAGGCGCGCTGGGTGGCCGGGCGTGCAGCAATCGCTTCGTGCCAGCGCTTGATGTTCGGGAAGGCGGCGAAATCCACCGGCAGCTTGTCGTAGGCGCCGATCCACGGGTAGCTGGCCATGTCGGCGATGGTGTAGTCGTCCCCGGCCAGGAAGGCGTGCTGGGCCAGGCGCTTGTCCATCACCCCGTGCAGCCGGCGCACTTCGTTGTCGTAGCGCTCGATCGCGTAGGGGATCTTTTCCGGCGCATACACGTTGAAGTGGCCCATCTGGCCGCTCATCGGGCCCAGGCCGGCCATCTGCCAGAACAGCCATTCCAGGGTGGTGACGCGGCCGCGCGGGTCGCTGGGCAGGAACTGACCGGTCTTTTCGGCCAGGTACAGCAGGATCGCGCCGGACTCGAACACGCTCTGCGGGGCGCCGCCATCGGCCGGGGCGTGGTCGACAATCGCAGGCATCTTGTTGTTCGGCGAAATGGCGAGGAATTCCGGCTTGAACTGGTCGCCCGAGCCGATGTTGACCGGATGGATGCGGTACTCCAGGCCAGCTTCTTCCAGCAGCAGGGTCACTTTGTGGCCGTTCGGGGTGGGCCAGTAATACAGGTCGATCATGGCGGCGGCTCGGGGTGCGGAAAGGAACCTGAAGTCTAGTGCGTGAGTTGGGTTGGCACCGTCACGACGGGCCGGTAACCTCGCCTCTCCCCCGCAACGCAGCATCCTCCGCATGAGTGCAAACCGCCCGCCGCTCTCCCCGCTGTCCACGCTGATCTTCGCCTCGCGCTGGCTGCAGCTGCCGCTGTACCTGGGCCTGATCGTGGCGCAGTGCGTCTATGTGTTCCTGTTCGGCAAGGAACTGTGGCACCTGATCTCGCATTCGGCCTCGATGGGCGAACAGCAGATCATGCTGATCGTGCTGGGCCTGATCGACGTGGTGATGATCTCCAACCTGCTGGTGATGGTGATCGTCGGTGGCTACGAGACCTTCGTCTCGCGCCTGCGCTTGGAAGGCCATCCGGACCAGCCGGAATGGCTGAGCCACGTCAATGCCAGCGTGCTGAAGGTGAAGCTGGCAATGGCGATCATCGGCATCTCCTCGATCCACCTGCTGAAGACCTTCATCGCCAGTGGCGCGCTGGGTGGCATCCCACTGTGCACGCCGGAGCAGATGAGCGTGGCCGCCGCCAACATCGGTGTCGCACGCTGCTCGATGCTGACCCAGGACGGCGTGCTGTGGCAGACCATCATCCACTGCGTGTTCATCCTGTCGGCGATCGGTATTGCCTGGACCGACAAGCTGATGTCCAACAGCCACAGCAAGTCGCACGACCACTGATGCGGCAACCGGCAGCGGTCCTTCGCCGCTGCCCCATCCCGGCCACTGCCCCTTGTACGCGGCGGTGGCCGGGATGCTAGATTGCACCCTCGCCGTTGCCGGCGGTGGCGTCGGGAAACGTCATCGTTCCGCGCCCGGACCACGGGTCCCGGCCATGCGTATCAATGATTTACGTCACGTCGTCTTCTAGAGGGGAGCAGGATGTCGCACGTCTCAACGATCACCGCCGCGCGCCGGTGGCTGCCGGTTGCTTTGGCACTGGCGCTGGCCGCCTGCTCGGGCAAGGAAGAAACCCCGGCACCCGCACCTGCCAGTGCACCCGCCGCCGCACCGGCCGCACCGGTGGTTGCCGCCAAGGTGCAGTCCATGGGCACCGAACAGCTGCGTGAATCGGCCAGCCAGGCACTGCGCGAGAACCGCATGTACGCGCCGGCCGGCGACAACGCCATCGAGTACTACCTCGCCCTGCGCGACAAGACACCGGACGACGCGTCGGTGAAGAGCGCGCTGACCGACCTGCTGCCCTACACCCTGATCGCCGCCGAGCAGCACATGGGCCGCGAGGACTACACCGAGGCGCAGCGCCTGGTGGCACTGATCGAGAAGGTGGACGCCTCCGCTCCCGCCCTGCCGCGCCTGAAGGAAGGCCTGGCCAAGGGCGTGGAAAATGCGGCCAAGCGCACCGAGACCGAAGCCGAGAAGGCCAAGAAGGACGCCGAGGACCGCAGCAAGCAGCAGATCGAACAGCAGCGCCTGGCCGAACAACGCACCAAGGAAGCCGACGCGGCCAAGCAGATTGCCGCGCAGCAGGATGCCGCACGCCGCGACAACGAGCGCCAGGAGGCGGAGCGCCAGGCCGCGGCCCGTCGCGATGCCGAACAGAAACAGCAGCAGGCCGCCGCCCAACAGGCCAGCGCCGCACGCCAGGCAGCCGCCGCCGCAGCGCCCACCCTGCGCCCGGTCAGCACGCCGGCGCCGCGCTATCCGGCCGAGGCACTGCGTTCGGGAACGTCGGGCGAAGTGCTGGTGGAGATCACCGTCGGTACCGACGGCTCAGTGGTCAGCGCGCGCGTGCTGCGCGCAACGTCGGGACGGACCTTCGACCGCGAAGCCCTGAACGCGGTCAAGCGCTGGCGCTTCGAGCCGGTCAACGCGCCGGTCACCACCCGCCGCACCCTGGTGTTCGCGCCGGGCGGCTGACCGCAAAAAAGGGGACGGAGGGGATTAGGTCGTTTCTGCCACCTCCATGACGCCAAGGCCCGGTCCGTCCGGGCCTTGTCCGTTTCAGGCCACGCCATCAATAAGGCGCTGCAACGCCGGATCGCTCGCGGCCAGCACCTGGAACAGGCCCAGCGCATGCAGGCCGGGCAGCAACGCACGCAGGTCGGCTTCGGCAGTGGCGCGTGTGGCGGGATCGCTGGACGGATCCTGCCAGTCGCGGACGCTGGCCAGGAAAGCACCCACGCTGCCCTTGCGCACGGTGATGCCGTTCACCTGCACGTCGTTCTGGTGGTCGGGAAGAATGTCCTGTGGCTGCATGGGGAAGCGCTCGGTTGAAGTGGGCTCCAGTGTCGGGGCCCGGCCGCGACGTTTCTGCCGTATAACTGCCAATCGATATGGCAGATCAGACAACCACCGCATTGATTGGCCCGGCGCTGGCCAATGCCACCGACGGACCGGTGGTGCTGGCGGCCCGGCTGCGCCAGCGCGGTGTGCGCCGCACGGCCCGCCACCGGCATGCCCGCGGGCAGCTGCTGGGTGCGCACCAGGGGCTGCTGCGGATCGCCGCCGACGACCTGCACTGGCTGCTGCCCGCAGGTCACGTCGCCTGGATACCACCCTTGCTACCCCACGCGCTGTTGAGCGCAGACGGGTTCGATGGCTGGAGCCTGTACTTCAACGCCGAGGCCTGCCTGGGTCTGCCCACCACACCGCGCATTTTCCAGCCCAATGCACTGCTGCAGGCGGCGACAACACGTGCGCTGCAATGGCCCCATCGGCCACTGGATGCTGCGCAGGCACGACTGGCCGGTGTGATCGCCGATGAGATTGCCGCCAGCATGCCCCTGCCGCTTGCCCTGCCACAACCGCGTGACCGGCGACTGCAGAAGGTCGCCGCCGCACTGGCGCGCGCACCTGAAGACGGCTGCAGCATCGAGGAGTGGGCCGCAAGCAGCGGGCTTTCCGGCCGCAGCCTTGCCCGCCATTGGCTGGCCGAGACCGGCATGACCTTGAGCCAGTGGCGGCAACGCCTGCGCGTGCTGCTATCGCTGCCACGCCTGCTGTCCGGCGAGCCGGTGATCAGCGTCGCACTGTCGATGGGCTACGACACGCCCAGTGCCTTCATCGCCGTGTTCAAGCGCGAGATGGGCGTGACACCTGCGCGGTATGGAAAAGGCTGACGTATTCGACGCTCCCGCTGTCTACCCTCGCGACCTAAGCTATTTTCTGGAATCAGGAGGAGAACAGATGAAGTACGACGACGCCAGCTGGCATTCCGGGGGTGACTTCCCTTCGGATCTTCCGGCTGAGGCCGGTGCCACTCACATCGGCATGTACCTCGCATGGCTGCTGTTACAGGGCATGGCAAGCGAAGAGCTCGCCGACGACACCGAAGAAGACCTGCAGGCGCTGCGGGAGCGTAGTACGACGCCGGGCCTGTTCCTGCTTCAATGCAGCGACGGAAAATTCGTCGATGACCTGATCAGTGATGAAGCCAACACGTTCACTGCTGTGTACTACGACCTCGAGAATGGCCAGTATCTGGAAGACTATGAGGAACAGCTGGGGGCCGAGGTCCCTTCGCTGTACCACGTCGCCGATACCTGGGAGAACTTCGACCGACTGGCACCGGTGATCACCCAGCGCTTCGCCACTTGGCAGGCAACGCGATCCTGAAAGCAACGGGGCCCGGACTGACCGGGCCTCGTTTCATATCCGCCGTGTACGGTCCGGCGCTACCAGCGGCGGTCAGCCGGAGATCGCCAGGCGCTCGTTGTGGTAGCGGCGCACGGCGGCGAACCACAGCACGGCGGCCAGGCCGAGGCTGGCGCTGAGATAGATGGCCCAGACCGACGGCGTGATGGTCTCGTGGCGGATCACCTTCAACAGCATCTGGTTCTGCGACAGGAACGGCACGGCGTACTGCCACAGCTCGCTCTTCAGCGGATAGGCCACCAGCGCGTAGCCGGGCATCATCGGCAACAGCATCAGCCAGGTCATGTGGCTCTGCGCTTCCTTCATGCTCTTGGCCGCGGCCGACAGGAAGGTAAGCAGCGAGGTGCCGATCATCAGCATCGGCAACATCACCAGCAGCATCTGCAGCATCGAACCGACGTTCATGTTGAACTGGCGGCCGATGTTGCCGGGCGCGATCTGTGCGCTCACCTTGAACGCCACCAGGGTCAGCAGCAGCGATACGAACCCGACCACGCAGGCGGCGGCGATCTTGCCGCTGACAATGGCGCTGCGCGAGCCCGGCGTGGCCAGCAGCGGTTCCAGTGACTGCCGCTCACGCTCGCCGGCGGTGGCGTCCATCACCAGGTAGGCACCGCCGATGAACGAGGTCAGCGTGAGCAGTACCGGCAGCAGCATCGACAGGATCATGCCGCGCTTGGCCTCGGCACTGGCCAGGTCCTGGCGCGCCACGTCCAGCGGCCGCGCCACCTGAGCATCGATCCCACGTGCCATCAGACGCAGCGCACCGACCTGGCCGTTGTAGGTGGCCAGTGCCGCCTCCAGGCGTGCGCTGGGCACTTCTGCGGCGCGGCGGGTACTGTCCTTGATCACCTCCACCAGCGCCGGCTTGCCATCGGCCCAGTCCTTGCCGAAGTCATCGCTGATGCGCAGCGCCACGTCGATCTCCTGGCTGCGGATGGCCTCGGCCAGGTCCTTCGGTGCAGGTGCGGTGTTCAGCCCCTGCGCGGCGAGGAAACGCACCAGATTGGGGGCGTTGTCCGCACCGATGGTGGGAATCTGCAGCGGTTGCTCGATCTGGGTGCGTACCCGGCTCTCGGCCAGCTTGCCCATGCCCAGCAGCAGCACCGGGTACAGCAACGGCCCGAACAGCAGGGTCAGCAGCAGCGTGCGGCGATCACGGGAAAGGTCGCGCAGTTCCTTGCGCATCACCGTCATCAGGGTCGACATCATGCTCATGCGTGCAGGCCCTCTTCGCTGCCGATCAGTTTCACGAACGCGTCTTCCAGGTTGGATTCGCCGGCTTGCGCACGCAGTTCATCAGCGCTGCCAGCGGCCATCACCGTGCCCTTGGCGATGATCACGATGTGATCGCACAGCGCGGCGACCTCCTGCATGATGTGGCTGGACAGGATCACGCAGCGGCCCTCTTCGCGCAGGCCCAGCAGGAAACGGCGCAGCGCGCGCGTGGTCATCACGTCCAGGCCGTTGGTCGGCTCATCGAGAATGACGTTGCGCGGGTCGTGCACCAGCGCGCGGGCGATCGCGGTCTTGGTGCGCTGGCCCTGCGAGAAGCCATCGGTCTGGCGGTCGAGGATGTCACCCATGTCCAGGGCATGCGACAGCACCTCGATGCGCTCGCGGATGCGCTCGGCCGACAGGCCATGCAGCTCGCCGAAGTAGGCGATGTTCTCGCGCGCGGTCAGGCGCTTGTAAACGCCGCGCGCATCGGGCAGCACGCCAAGGTGGCGGCGTACTTCCACCGGATTGCGTGCGGCATCGACACCATCGACGCTGATGCTGCCCTGGTCCGGGGTCATCAGCGTGTACAGCATGCGCATGGTGGTGGTCTTGCCGGCACCATTGGGGCCCAGCAGGCCGGTGATACGGCCATCCTCGGCGCGGAAGCCGACATTGGAGACCGCCTGGATGCGGCCGGTGCGGGTGTCGAAGGCCTTGTGCAGGTTGTCGGCGACGATCATGGTTCCCATCCGTTGAACGAGGTGAACGCCGGCACGTAGCTCAGCGTGTCCAGGCAGCCGGCATCCAGCGCCTTGGCGTCGGTCTTGTCGATGAACTGGCCGAGCAGGCGCGGCATGCAGCCGGCACTCAGCGTGCCGTGGCCCTGGCCGCGGGCGACCAGCGCGCGGCCATTGGGGAGGCCCTTGAGGACCTGCTCGGCATAGCGCGGGGGTGTCACCGGGTCGAGTTCACCGGACAGCAGCAGCGCCGGTACGTCACTGCGAAGCGGCGCGGCATTGGCGGCTGGCGCCGGCTGGTGCGGCCATACCGGGCAGGCCGCGAAAAATGCACTGGCCACGTCGTTGCCGAACAGTCGCTCCGGGTCCTCGGCAGGCGCCTTGTAACGCGGCGCATCCTCGCTGCAGATCACCGACCACTGCATGCCTCGGTTGATCTGGAAATCCATGCTGCGGTTCGCACCGCGTGCCAGCGACGCCAGTGGTGCATAGCGGCCATGCGCGGCTTCATCGAGCACCAGCGGCAGCAGCGAGGAGTACTGCGGCACATAGGAGAAGGCGAACGCCAGGCCGATCACGCTGTCCGGACTCAGCACCTCCTGCCGGGTCTGGTTGGTGCCGGGGTCGCGATACTCCACCGAGACCGGCGCACGGCGCAGGGTCTCGACCACGCTGCGCAGCTGCGCGCGGGTGTCGGTCGGGAAGCGTTTGCTGCAGGCGGCATCCTTGCGGCACTGCGCCGACTGCAGGGCAATCGCATCCTCGAACGTCGTGGCGAAGTCGCCGCCCACCACCAGTTCATTGGGCACTACGCCATCGATGACGATGCTGCGGGTGTGCTGCGGATAGGCACCGGCATAGCGCTGGGCCACGCGGGTACCGTAGGAGCCGCCGACCAGGTTGATGCGCTCGACGCCCAGCGCTTGGCGCACGGCATCCAGATCAGCAATCGCCTCGGTGGTGGTGTAGAAGCGCGCATCGGCGCGCCCCTGCAGCGAGGCCGCGCAGCGCTCGGCATAGTCGCGCAGCGACGCTTCAGTGGGTGCGGCATCCTCGTCCATGGCCAGTTCCTTGCCATCCGCGCCAAGGCAGCTGAGCGGGTTGGAGCCGCCGGTACCTCGCTGGTCGACAAGGAAGATGTCGCGCTGCTTGCGCACCTGGCGCAGCGCGGTATCGACGATGACCGCCACTTCGCTGGCCGCCTGGCCGGGGCCACCGGCCAGGAAGAACACCGGGTCGGGCTGGCTGGAGCCGCTGCTGCCCGATTCCAGCCAGGCAATGCGCAGGCCAATGCGTCGGCCATCGGGCTGGGCCCGGTCCTCCGGCACCTGCAGGGTGGCGCACTGCGCTTCCACGTTGGCGCTGGCGCCTTCGGTGGATAGCGTGCAGGGCTGGAAGTCGATCGTGCCGAAACGGCGGCTGGGTGCATCGCTGGCGCTTTCGGCGCCGGGTGACGGTGACTGGCTGCAACCGGCAAGCATCAGGCTGGCCAACGCTGCGGCCAACGCGAGGTGGTGTCTTTGCATCGTGCTCGTTTCCCCTGGAGGACGTTCCTGGCAACCACGACGGGCTGCCGCGGAAGATGTGACTCAACTTACACGGGCACGGCGTCGTCGGCGATGGGCAGACGCGAAATCTCCGCCGGCGTGGCGCAGGCCAGGCGGTCGCGGCCTGCGGCCTTGGCCCGGTACAGCGCCGCATCCGCCGCTGCCAGCAGCGTGGACAGGTCGCCGCCCGGCTGGACGCGCTGTTTGCCGACCCTGCCGTGGCCTTCGTGCAGCTGCACAACGCGGCCCACGGCTGCTTCTCGTGCCAGGTAGATCGAGTGGGTATGGCGGCGACGTAGCAGGATCTCCACGACGTGATCGATGCCACGCCGAAGACGTGACCGCCAACCCATCCGTTCAGTCCCGCGTGAAGCCTGCGGGAAGGGCTTCACACCCCCAGTCACGGATCGGCGCTTCGGTGGTTCCGCACCCTGCATCGCGACTCGATACTCGCCATGGTGCCGCCGAAAGTCCGCCGCGCAGCGCAGCTCCTGCGGTCACCGCTCTCTTTCGACGACCACAAGGAAGCGCCATGTCATTCCGATCCACACCGCTGTTGCTGGCCACCTCGTTCGCCGCTGCGGGCCTGTGCCTGGCCGGCAACGCATTCGCCCACGGCACCATGACCACGCCGGTCAGCCGCGTCTATGCCTGTTTCCAGGGCAATCCGGAGAACCCGACCAACCCGGCCTGCGCCGCCGCGAAAGCGGTGGGCGGTTCGCAGGCGTTCTACGACTGGAATGGCATCAACCAGGCCAATGCCAACGGCAACCACCAGGCCGTAGTGCCCGACGGCAAGCTGTGCAGCGGCAACAACCCGACCTTCCGCGGGCTGGATGTAAACCGCAGTGACTGGCAGACCACGCCGATCCAGCCAGACGCCAACGGCAAGTTCACCTTCGTGTTCAAGGCGACCGCGCCGCACGCCACGCGTGACTGGCGCTTCTTCGTCACCCGCGACGGCTGGCAACCGGGCAGCCCGCTGCGTTGGGCCGATCTGCAGGAGTTCTGCACGCTGGGCAACACGCCGCTGTCGGCCGATGGCACCTACAAGCTGCAGTGCACGCTGCCGCAGCGCAGCGGCCAGCATGTGATCTACAACACCTGGCAGCGCTCGGATTCGACCGAAGCGTTCTACACCTGCATGGACGTGCGCTTTGAAGGAAGCGGCGGCAGCACCCCGCCCGCAGCGCAGTGGCAGGATGCCGGCCCGGTCACCGCGCGCGGCGAGCTGCCGGTAGGCACCACCCTGGCGTTGCGCGTGTTCAACGCCAACGGCAATGATGTCGAACGCGTGGAAGCGACCCTGGCCAGTGGCCAGACTGCGGCCGCGCAGTGGCCGTTGGCGCTGGCCCGCAAGGTCAATGCCAGCGCCCGGCACGCACGCGTGGGCGTGCTCAGCAATGGCGTGATCACACCGACGGCCTCGGCCACCGCCAACCGCGTGTACGTGAAGGACGGCAACCGCTTCCAGCTCGACACCAAGGTGCCGGACCCGGGGACGCCATCGCCGGGCGGTGATTTCGACCACGTGTACCCGGCGGGCATCGGCAGTTACGTGCCGGGCCAGACCGTGGTGAAGGGCAGCGACGGCAAGCTGTACGCCTGCCGCCCATTCCCGGAAGGTGCATGGTGCAACGTCAATGCCGAAGCCTACCGGCCGGGCGTGGGTTCGGCTTGGCGCGATGCGTGGATCGCGTACTGAGGCAGCGTACTGAGATCGCGTACGGGGAACGGTGGCAGAGCGCCGTTCCCTGCATAACGTGAGACGCGCCAGCGCGTGAGTGTGAAGCCGGTCCCATACGAAACCACGCGATGCTCTTTTCAAACTAATCCGATGGATGCGCGCGAGCAGGATGCCGAGAATCCGCGGGGTTTCACCACCCACAGGAGATCTCCATGCATCGGTCACATCGGACTGTCATCGCGCTATCCGTGATCGCAGGCATTGCCACCTCTGGCAGCGCTTTGGCCCACGGCACCATGTCCAAACCCTCCAGCCGCGTCTATTCCTGTTACCAGGGCAATCCCGAAAATCCGACCAACCCGGCCTGCGCTGCCGCCAAGGCCATCGGTGGTGCGCAACCGTTCTATGACTGGGCCGGGATCAACCAGGCCGAGGCAAATGGCAACCACCAGGCCGTCGTGCCGGATGGCGAGTTGTGCAGCGGCGGCAACAGCAAGTATCGCGGCCTGGATCTGAACCGCAGTGACTGGCCGACCTCGCCGATCCGCGCCGATTCGCGCGGGCGTTACACCTTCGAGTTCAAGGCGCCAGCGCCGCACGCCACCCGGGATTGGAAGTTCTACGTCACCCGTGAAGGCTGGCAGCCGGGCAGCCCGCTGCGCTGGGCCGACCTGCAGGAGTTCTGCACGCTGGGCAACGTGCCGCTTTCCGGTGATGTCTACAAGCTGGACTGCCCACTGCCCAAGCGCAGCGGCCAGCACGTGATCTACAACACCTGGCAACGCTCCGATTCGAAGGAAGCGTTCTACACCTGCGTGGACGTACGCTTCGAAGGCGGTGGTGGCGTCGAGCCGCCGCCGCAGTGGCAGGACGCCGGCCCGGTCACCGCCCGGGGTGCGTTGGAAGAAGGCACCACTCTGACGCTGCGCGTGTTCAACGCCCAGGGCAACGATCTGGAGCGCCCCGAAGTCACCCTGGCTGCGAACCAGACCGCTGCGAACCAATGGCCGCTGGCGTTGGGCCGCAAGGTCAACGCCAGTGCACAGCAGGCGCGCGTGGGCGTGATGAAGAACGGCGTGATCACGCCGGTCGCCTCGGCCACCGAGAACCGCGTCTACCTGAAGCCGGGCAACCTGTTCCAGATCGATACCCGCCTGCCGGATCCGGTCGATCCGCCGCCGGGTGACGACTACGACTTCGTGTATCCGGCCGGTATCGGCAGCTACAAGCCGGGCGAAACCGTGGTCAAGGGCACCGACGGCAAGCTCTACGCCTGCCGGCCGTTCCCGGAAGGTGCGTGGTGCAACATCAACGCCGATGCCTATCGTCCAGGCACGGGCTTTGCCTGGCGTGATGCCTGGATCGCGTACTGAGCAGGCCACCGGGGGCGGCGTGATGCCGCCTCCGGTTCATGAGGCTGCCGGCCGGCGGCCGGCACTACGCAGGCTTACTTGCTGCTGACGTACTTCTCGCGGCGGATCTGCGGGTTGCCCAGCCCCGCGCCCTTCAGCAGTTCGGCACAGGCATCGACCATGTCCGGGTTGCCGCACAGGTAGGCGATGTCGGTGGCCGGATCCGGGGTGAAGCCGGCCAGCGCCTGCTGGACGTAGCCGTGCTGCACGTCCGGGTGCGGATCAGCCGGCAGTTCGCGCGACAGGCATGGAACATAGCGGAAGTTCGGGTGTTTTTCGGCGAAGCTGTAGAAATCTTCGCTGTACAGCAGCTCGCCCGGGCTGCGCGCGCCCTGCAGCAGCACGATCTGCACACCACGTTCGGCCATGGCCTTTTCCAGCAGCGGCAGCATCGAGCGATACGGGGTAACACCGGTACCGGTGGCGATTAGCAGGTAACGGGCATTGTGATCACCGGGATTCAGGCAGAACCGGCCATAGGGGCCCGACGCACTGATCTGGCCGCCCTGCTCCAGCGCCTCGAACAGGGCCGTGGCAGCACCGCCGGGCACGAAGCTGACCGCGATATCCACCGCCTCGCCCGGGCCCAGCGCGTGGTCGTGGATGGTCGCCAGCGAGTAGCTGCGCTTGGTTTCGGTGCCGTCGGCGTAGCTGAAATGGACCTGGATGAACTGGCCGGGCTGGAAATCCAGCGGCTGTCCATCGTCACGCACGAACTGGTAGTGGCCGACGGTCGGGGCCAGCATGCGGCAGCCGACCAGCTTGAGGGGGAATTGAACAGGCACGACTTTTCGGGACAGTGTGTAGCCGGGGCAAGCCCTCGGGGTCTTCTATAATAGCCCCTCCCCGCCCCTCTCCAGCGCCAGCCCATGGGCGCGAAGGCTTCGAGCTTGGCATCCCAGAACGATACGGCGCCCGCCCTGCGCGTGCGCGACCTGCGCAAGACCTATGACAACGGCACCCAGGCCCTGAAGGGGGTTTCCCTGGAAGTGGCCCCGGGCGACTTCTTCGCCCTGCTCGGCCCCAACGGTGCCGGCAAGTCCACCCTGATCGGCATCATCAGCTCCCTGGTCAACCTCAGCGGGGGCAAGGTGGAGGTGTTCGGCAGCGACCTGGTGCGCAACCGCAGCGCCACCATGCGCCTGATCGGGCTGGTGCCGCAGGAAATCAACTTCAACCTGTTCGAAAAGCCCTTCGACATCCTGGTGAACTACGCCGGCTTCTACGGCGTGCCGCGCGAGGAAGCCGAGCAGCGCGCCGAAGAGGAACTGAAGCGGGCCCACCTGTGGGAAAAGGCGCAGGTGATGAGCCGTACGCTGTCCGGCGGCATGAAGCGCCGGCTGATGATCGCCCGCGCGATGATGACCCGCCCGCGCCTGCTGATCCTGGACGAGCCGACCGCCGGCGTGGACATCGAGATCCGCCGCGACATGTGGCGCGTGCTGAAGGAGATCAACGCCGCCGGCACCACGATCATCCTCACCACGCACTATCTGGAGGAAGCCGAGTACCTGTGCCGCCACCTGGCGATCATCAACCATGGCCAGATCGTCGAGCAGGGGCCGATGCGCACCCTGCTGGCCAAGCTGGACGTGGAAGGCTTCCTGCTGGACATCGACGGTGACCTGCCGGCGCAGCTGCCGGTGATCGAGGGCGCGACGCTGACCGCACCGGACCCGCACACGCTGGACATCGACATGCCGCGCGCAATGGACCTCAACCGCGTGTTTGCCACGCTCAACGAGTCCGGTATCCGCGTGCGTTCGATGCGTACCAAGAGCAACCGCCTGGAGGAGCTGTTCGTGCGCCTCACCGGCAACCTGGAGAAGCCTGCATGAGCACCACCGAGCTGACCGACGGCCAGCGCAACCGCGTCGCACTGATGACCATCGTGCGCCGCGAAGTCGCCCGCATCATGCGCATCTGGGGCCAGACCCTGGTGCCGCCGGCGATCACCATGACCCTGTACTTCCTGATTTTCGGCAACCTGATCGGGTCGCGCGTGGGTGACATGGGCGGCTACACCTACATGCAGTTCATCGTGCCGGGCCTGGTGATGATGAGCGTGATCCAGAACAGTTACGGCAACATCAGCTCCTCGTTCTTCGGCGCCAAGTTCGGCCGCCACGTGGAAGAGCTACTGGTCAGCCCGATGCCGAACTGGGTGATCCTGTGGGGCTACGTGGCCGGTGCGGTGCTGCGCGGGCTGATGGTGGGCGTGATCGTGCTGATCATCGCGATGTTCTTCACCCCGGTGCGCATCCCGCACCCGCTGGTGATGCTGACCACGGTGATCCTGGGTGCGACGATCTTCTCGCTGGCCGGTTTCATCAACGCGGTGTACGCGAAGAAGTTCGATGACGTGGCGATCGTGCCGACCTTCATCCTGACCCCGCTGACCTACCTGGGTGGCGTGTTCTATTCGGTGAAGCTGCTGCCGGGCTGGGCCGAGGCCGCCACGCACGCGAACCCGATCTTCTACATGGTCAATGCATTCCGCTATGGCCTGCTGGGCAGCAGCGATGTGCCGCTGCCGGTGGCCTACGGGTTGATGATCGGATTCGTGGTGGTGCTGACGGCGCTGGCGCTGTGGCTGCTGCGCCGTGGCGTGGGCATGCGCAGCTGAGGGTTGCCTGCAGGGCCTGCGGCCCTGCACCCGCAGTGGTAGTGCCGGCCGATGGCCGGCAACAGCAACAGCCAAGGCGGGAGCATCACGAGTTGGGCGGGGCGGTGTGGGGGTGCAGGACACGCCGTAAACCCGTCCGTGGGGGCTCGATGGCGCCATCCATGGCGCCAACGGTCCTGCACCCCCACACCGCCCCGCCCCTGACAGTTTCCGGTTGCTGTTGGTGGGTGCCGACCTTGGTCGACACGGTAGATCCAAGCCATGCGTGGATGAAGCGTTCCCTGTAGAGCCAAGCCGATGCTTGGCTCTTTTCGTTTCGGATTACGGCTAGGCTGTGGCGATGAAGATCACTTCCATTGCGTTGGACAAGGCCGTGTCGGATGGCCCGATCGATGCCTTCAGCCATGTCCTGCTGAGCGATTCGCCTACGCTGGATGAGGTGCTGGGTTGCCTGGCCTCGCTGCAGACGGCTGATCCCCTTCATCGTTATCTGTGCACGCTCGACGATGTCGGCCAGTGCCGCTACACCAGCATGCACGCGTCCGATGACGAACGCATCGCGCTGTACGAGGACGAAGACCCAGCGACGCCGGAAGATGCGTTGGCGGCACGCGAGCGGTTGCTGGCGCACGTCGTCGCGCAGCTCGAGCATTCCACGCATCGGCTGCAGTGGACAGCGCTGGCGGGCACGTTGATGTGCAGCGACGAGGACATCGAGGCGCTGGTCGCCGCCAATGCGAAGCCGGATCTCATCATCGATGACGTGGTCTGCGTGCAGCAGGTACCCGTAGCCAGTGACGATCTGCTGATTGCCGCCCTGCCCAACGGCTACTTCAGCGCGGACTGGGACCTCTTCCAGAACCACGCCCTGATCCGGCATCTGCAGGAGCGCCATGACTACCGCCTGTTCGGACTCGGTGCGTCGTGGCTCGGTTTCCAGCGCGACCGCGCACCGTCGCCTGCAGAGGCGAGCGCGTTGGTCGCGGACCTGCAGCGCGTCTACGCGGCCGGAACGCACGACACGTGGTCACAACTGGCTGCAACGCTGGCCAACCGCACCACGCTGCTATTGGGCTACACCGAAGACTTCAGCGAACAACTGCCCTGAGCACCGCTCCACACGAGCGAGCGCAGCGAGCGACCCGCTTTCGCTCCTGATCTGTCTTCCGTGGTGGCCGCACCCGGAAACTGTCAGGGGTCGTGTGTGCTGGGTTCGCGGGGGTATCCGCGCCATGGATGGCGCGGCTAAGCCCCCATGGCGGGTTCACGGCGTCCCCCGCGAACCCAGCGCACACGGCCCAGCTCATGAAACCAACTGCGCGAACCACCACGAGGGGCTCCGCCGTTGGCCGCAATCTCCGGCACAATCGCACTCCTGATTCCCCAGAAAACGGTGAACGTGCAATGCGCATCCTGATCCTCGGCGCCGGCGGTACTGGCGGTTACTTCGGCGGTCGCCTGGCTCAGGCTGGCGTGGACGTGACCTTCCTCGTCCGCCCCGCACGCGGCGCCCAGCTGGACCGCGATGGCCTGGTCATCCGCAGCCCGCTCGGCGACGCCAGCTTCCCGGTGCAGCACGTCACCGCCGACGCCCTGCCCGCGCTTGCCGCACAGAAGCCGTTCGATCTGGTCATCCTCAGCTGCAAGGCCTACGACCTCGACAGCTCGATCGACGCCATCGCTCCGGCCGTGGGCGCGAACACCACCGTGCTGCCGATCCTCAACGGCCTGCATCACTACAACGCGCTCGACCTGCGCTTCGGTCGCGACGCCGTGCTCGGCGGCCTGTGCTTCATCAGTGCCACCAAGGCCCCCGACGGCGCCGTGCTGCACTTGGGCAAGCCGGCCAAGCTCACCTTCGGCGAGCGCGACGGCGGTGCCATCTCCGAACGCGTGCGTGCCTTCGCCGCCGCCTGCGCGCAGGCCAACCTCGATCACCTGGCCAGCGAGCACATTGGCCAGGAACAGTGGATCAAGTACACCTTCCTGACCGCGCTGGCCGCCGCGACCTGCCTGCTGCGCGCGGATATCGGCACCATCGTCGCCACCGATGATGGCGAGGCGCTCGTGCGTGGCCTGTACGACGAGTGCCTGGCCGTGGCCGAGGCTGCCGGTGAACCGATTCCTGATGCCGCGCAGGACACCGCACGCGGCACCCTGACCCAGGCCGGCTCGGCACTGAAGGCTTCGATGCTGCGCGATCTGGAAGCCGGCCAGCAGGTGGAAGCCGCGCAGATCGTAGGCGACATGCTGGCGCGTGCGCGCAAGGCCGACCAGGAAGCCCTGCTGCTGCAGGTCGCCTACAGCAGCCTGCAGGCCTACCAGGCACTGCGCGGCGCGTGAGCGATATGACGCAGGCCAACGCCCTGCCCGCGCGGGTGTTGATCCTCGGTATGGGCTGGAGCGGGTGTGTGCTGGCCACACATCTGCGGGCGTTGGGCGTACACGTGGTCGGCACGATGCGCGACCCAGCGTCGGCACCGCACGATGGGCTGCCGCGCCATCAGCTGCGAGCTGACACGCCACCTTCCCACGCCCTGCTCGATGAGATCGCGCAGGCCGAGGCCGTACTGTGCAGCGTTCCACCCGATGCCGAGGGTGACCCGGCACTGCGTCTGCTGCTGCCGGCACTGCAGGAAAGTCCGGCACTTCGCTGGCTGGGCTATCTGTCATCCACGTCGGTCTATGCCGATCGGGCCGGCGGCTGGATCAACGAAACCAGCGTGGCCGATGCCACTGAAGCGACCGGCATGCAACGCAGACGCGCCGAGGACCAGTGGCGTGCGCTGGCGGAGCAGCGCGGTATCGCCTCGGCGGTATTCCGCCTGCCCGGACTGTACGGACCGGGGCGCAATGCGCTGCTGCAGCTGGCGCAGGGACGTGCGCGCCACGTGGTGCGTCCTGGACTGGTATTCAACCGACTGCACGTGGATGACCTGGCATCGGTCGTTATCGCATCGATGCAGCGGCCGTGCGTGGATGGGCTGTATCTGCCGGCCGACGACGAGCCGGCACCGCCGCAGGAGGTACTGGCCTTCGCCGCGCAGTTGGGCGGGTTTGCGATGCCGCCGGCCGTAGCCTGGGACGACCCGGCACTGAGCCCGACGCTGCGGCGCTTCTACGAGAGCAGCAAGCGCATCGACAGCACCGGTACGCGCGAGGCGCTGGGCTGGGAGCCGAGCTTCCCGACGTATCGGGAAGGGCTGCGCGGGCTGCTGGAAGCACTCTGACCCGCTTGTAGAGTCGAGCTTGCTCGACTGCTTCTGCACGGCCGTCGAGCAAGCTCGACTCTACGACACACGGTCGCCGCGTTCGACGCGACGAAGGGAATCAACCCGCGTCCGGCAGGCGGAAGAACGCACGCGTCGCGGCAGTTGCATTCGCGGCGGTCACCGCCACGTCCTCGCCACGGTCACGCGCCAGTTCTTCCACGATGTGCGAGAGGAACATCGGTTCGTTGCGGCGGTCCTTCGGCATCGGCTTCAGCGTGCGCGGCAGCAGGTACGGTGCGTCGGTCTCGATCATCAGGCGGTTGGCCGGAATGTTCTTCACCAGCTCGCGCAGGTGCGCGCCACGGCGTTCGTCGCACAGCCAACCGGTGATGCCGATGTACCAGTCCTGGTCCAGGTAGTCGAACAGCTCGTCACGCTCACCGGTGAAGCAATGCACCACTGCCGGGCCGATGCGACCTTCGAAGTTCTTCATCTGTGCCATGAAATCGGCATGCGCGTCGCGCTGGTGCAGGAACAGCGGCTTGCCATTGTCTGCGGCGAGCTGCAGCTGGCGTTCGAACGCGCGGTGCTGGGCCGGGCGCGGCGAGAAATCACGGAAGTAGTCCAGCCCGCACTCGCCCACCGCCACCACTTCCGGGTGGGCATGCAGCGCGCGCATCTCGGCCTCGCATTCCTCGGTGTATTCCACCGCATGATGGGGGTGTACGCCGGCGGTCGCGTACAGGAAGCCCGGGTGTTGCTGCGCCAGCTGCAGAGCCAGTGGCGAGTGCTCGCGGCTGGCACCGGTGATGACCATCTGCACCACGCCGGCCTGGCGCGCGCGCTCCAGCACGGCATCGCGGTCGCGGTCGAAGGAGTCGTGGGTCAGGTTGGCGCCGATATCGATCAGGTGCATGGTCATCGCGGGGGAAAAGTGCCCGCGCATTGTACCTGCGCCCGCCGTGGCCCCTTATCCTTTGCACATGAACGCCCCGCTCTTCCCGATCTCCCCACTACTGCCACAGATCCAGCAGCACCTGGCCGCACAGTCGCGGCTGGTGCTGGAAGCCCCGCCGGGCGCCGGCAAGACCACCCAGGTGCCGCTGGCGCTGCTCGACGCACCGTGGCTGCAGGGCCGGAAGATCATCCTGCTGGAACCGCGGCGGGTGGCCGCACGCAGCGCGGCGCTGTTCATGGCGCGGCAGCTGGGCGAAGAGGTGGGCGGCACGGTCGGCTACCGCATCCGCTTCGAGAACAAGGTCTCGGCACGCACCCGCATCGAGGTCGTCACCGAAGGCATCCTGACCCGCATGCTGCAGGACGACCCGATGCTGGAACAGGTCGGTGCGATCCTGTTCGACGAATTCCACGAACGCCACCTCAGTGGTGACCTTGGCCTGGCACTGGCGCTGGACGTGCAGGCGCAGCTGCGCGACGACCTGCGCCTGGTGGTGATGTCGGCAACGCTGGATGGCGAGCGGCTGGCACGCTTCCTCGATGCGCCGCGGCTGAGCAGCGAAGGCCGCAGCTACCCGGTGACGGTCAGCCATTTCCCGGCGCGCCGCGATGAGGCGCTGGAACTGCAGGTGCGCCGCGCGGTGCAGCAGGCGCTGGCAGAACACCCCGGTGACCTGCTGGTGTTCCTGCCCGGCCAGCGCGAGATCGCGCGGGTGCAGGCCGGCCTGCAGGAATCGCTGGATGTCGGCGTCGAAGTACTGGCCCTGCACGGCGAACTGCCGGTGGAGCAGCAGGCGCGGGTCCTGCAGGCGGCCAGTGATGGCTGCCGGCGCGTGGTGCTGGCCACCAACGTGGCCGAATCGTCGGTGACCCTGCCTGGCGTGCGCGTGGTGATCGACAGTGGCCAGGCGCGCGAGCCGCGCTACGACCCCAACAGCGGCTTCACCCGGCTGGACGTGGTGGCCATCGCCCAGGCCTCGGCCGACCAGCGTGCCGGCCGCGCTGGGCGCGTGGCCGAGGGCGTGGCCTGGCGGCTGTGGCCGCAATCGCAGCGGCTGGAACCGCAGCGGCGCGCCGAGATCGACCAGGTGGAACTGGCCGGACTGGCGCTGGAACTGGCCGCCTGGGGCAGCAGCGACCTGCGTTTCCTCGATCCGCCACCGGCCGGCCCGATGGGTGCCGCCCGCGAACTGCTGCAGCGGCTCGGCGCCCTGTCCAGCAGCGGCGCGATCACCGCGCTTGGCCGCCGCGTGCTGGCGCTGGGTACGCATCCGCGGATGGCGGCGATGCTGCTGGCGGCGCCCGATGCACGTGCGCAAGCCCTGGCCGCTGACCTGGCCGCGCTGCTGGAGGCACGCGATCCGCTGCGCCAGGGCGGTGACGCGTTGGCGGCACGCTGGCGGGCGCTGGCGGCGTTCCGCAATGGCCGTGCGCCGGGCGATGCCAACCGCAGCGGGCTGGCCGCCATCGATGCGGCCGCCAAGCAGTGGCGCCGACGCCTGCGCTGCGAGGCCACCCCGCCCACCAGCATCGAGGCGCACGAACTGGGTGACCTGCTCGCGCATGCCTTCCCCGACCGCATTGCCGTCCAGCACCCCAGCGATCCGCTGCGCTACCTGCTGGCCAATGGTCGCAGTGCACGCCTGCACGAACTGAGCGACCTGCGTGGCGAGCCGTGGCTGGTGGCCAGCGAACTGCGCTTCGAGGCGCGCGACGCGCTGCTGCTGCGTGCCGCACCGGTGGACGAGGGCCAGCTGCGCAAGGCGTGGCCGGAGCGCTTCGTGACCGAAGATGTGGTGCGCTGGGACAGCGAGCGTCGCGCCCTGGTGGCACTGCGCGAGACCCGTTTCGACCGCATCGTGCTGGACAGCCGCTCGGCCGGCCGTGTCGATCCGCAGCAGGCTGCGCAGGCGCTGACCGACGCGGTGGCCGAGCTCGGCCTGCAGGCGCTGCCGTGGACCGAAGGCCTGCGCCAATGGCAGGCACGGGTGGAATCGCTGCGGCGCTGGATGCCGGAGCTGGAACTGCCCGATTGCAGCGACGCCGCCCTGCTGGCCAACCGCGCGCAGTGGCTTCAGCCCGCGTTCGCCGGAAAGAGCCGTCTGGATGCGCTGGACGAGGCCAGTTTCGGCGAGGCGCTGAAGTCGCCCTTGGAGTGGTCACAACGGCAACTGGTTGATCGTCATGCGCCGACCCGCATCACCGTGCCTTCCGGGCTGGAGCGGCCGATCACCTATGCGTTGGACAGCGAGAACGGCCAACCGCTGCCGCCGGTGCTGGCGGTGAAGCTGCAGGAACTGTTCGGCCTGGCCGACACCCCACGCATCGCCGATGGCCGCGTACCGTTGACCCTGCACCTGCTCTCGCCCGGTGGCCGTCCGCTGCAGGTCACCCAGGATCTTCGCAATTTCTGGGAAAGCACCTACGCCGAGGTGAAAAAGGAAATGAAGGGCCGCTACCCGCGCCATCCGTGGCCTGATGACCCGTGGACGGCGACGGCCACCCATCGGGCCAAGCCGCGCGGGACCTGACCAGTGGGGCCGGCTGCGGACCCTGCCTGATCCTGAATGGCTGCGCTAAAGTCACGCCACGTGCTGCCTCGACTGACATACCGTTTACGGGCAACACGCGACACTGGACTTCGACCCGAGGCAAAGGACCCCCGCATGAGCAAGCTGACCGTAATCACCGACCGCGCTCTGGAGCGCGCCCTGGACCTGGCCCACACCGCCGGCGACGGCCTGAAGAGTGCCGGTGGCAGCCTGCGCCACCTCGGGCCGCAGGCCAGTGACTGGATCAAGACCGGTGCGGCGCTGGGCGCTGTCAAGACCGGTGGCAAGGTGGCGACCAAGTTCGCCCGGCGCAACCCGGCGGTAACCATTGCCGCCGCAGCCGTTGGCGTCGGCCTGCTTGGCTATGCGCTGTACCGCAAGCAGCAGAAGAAGAAGGCCGCCAATGGCCACGTGGTGAATGGGCAGGCGCAGCGCATCAACGCACGTGACCGCCGCAACGACACCATGGTGGACGAGCACAGCGATATCGGCAGCGACGCCTGAGCCTGCCGGGGTCGGATCCTTTCCACAGGAAGCGCGCTGACCCCAAGGCACTACCTGAGGGCCGGACACCGCAAGGTATCCGGCCCTTTCTGCATCAACCGATCTGCCGCCACTGCCCCGGCTGCAGGTCGTCCAGCCGGTAAGGCCCCATCGACACGCGGACCAGCCGCAGCGTCGGCAGGTTCACCGCCGCGGTCATCCGCCGCACCTGCCGGTTGCGGCCCTCCCGGATCGTGATCGCCAACCAGCTGTCAGGCACGGTCTTGCGGAAGCGCACCGGCGGATCGCGTGTCCACAGCGACGGCGCCGGATCGACGCGCTCGATCTTCGCCGGCAGGGTCGGCCCGTCATTGAGCACCACGCCGTCGCGCAGCTGTTGCAGCTGCTCATCGCTGGGCGTGCCTTCCACCTGCACCCAGTAGGTCTTGTCGGCCTTGTGCTTCGGGTCGGTCAGCTTGTGCGCCAGCGTACCGTTGTCGGTCAGCAGCAGCAGGCCTTCGCTGTCATGGTCCAGGCGACCGGCGGCATACACGCGCGGCGGCAGGCCGAACCCGGCCAGGGTCGGCCGCGGCGGCACGCTGCGGTCGGTGAACTGGCAGAGCACGTTGAAGGGCTTGTTGAAGGCGATCAGCATTGCGGGCACGGCAGGCGGTGGGTACGGCATTCTCCCATGCCGCGAAGTACAGGCCCCCGGTGTTGTAGAGCCGAGCCCATGCTCGGCTGCTCTTCCTGCCACCGCGGCCAGGTCCGGCTCAGCCGAAAACCTTCCATTCCAGCAGGAACGAACCCAGCACCAGTGCAATGCCGCACGCGGCGATGACATTGGCCCGGCGCCGCAGGCCTGCGGCCGGCGGGTCGGCCTTGCGCGAACGTTCCTCCAGAAGGGCACCCGCGAACAGCACGGCAAACCCTACCGTCGCCATCAGGTCGTGGGCATGACCACCGTAGAACACAAGATCGATCAACCGCCCCAGCACCAGCACCGCGATAGCGATGTAAAAGATCTTCTTCAACTATCCATGTCCTTGCATACGATCGAATTCCGGCGCACGGCCGGTCTTGGGACCAGCCATACGCCGCGCCACGCGCGATGAGCCGAGCATGGGCTCTGCGCTACAGAGCCAACATGCACCAGCCCGGCGCTACCGCCTTACGGCTTGATGAAGCGCAGGGTCATGCGGTCGCTTTCGCCGATCGCCTGGTACTTCGCATCATCGGCCTTGTCGTGCTGGTTGGTCGGCGGCAGCGTCCACACGCCGTTCGGGTGGTCCTTGGTGTCACGCGGGTTGGCATTGACCTCGCTGCGCGCATCCAGCTTGAAGCCGGCGGCCTCGGCCATCGCGATCACCTGCTGCTGGCCGACGTAGCCGGTGTCATCGTCCTCGGCCACATCGGCCCTGGCGCGATGCTCGACCACGCCGAGCACGCCACCCGGCTTGAGCACGTTGAAGAAGCCCTGGAACATGCCCTGCGCCTGGCCGGCCTTGCGCCAGTTGTGCACGTTGCGGAAGGTCAGCACCACGTCGGCTGAACCGGCCGGGCCGAACACCGGCTTGGCCGGATCGTAGGCGACCACGGCGGTCTTGCCGAACTGTGCCGGTGCAGCGGCATACTTCTTTTCCAGGCTGTCGCGGCTGCGCTGCTGATAGTCACGGCCGCGGCCTTCGGGCACGGCCATCGGATCAACCAAGGCAGCAACGTAGTGGCCCTTGTCGTGCAACAGCGGCGCCAGGATCTCCGAGTACCAGCCGTTGCCGGGGGTGATCTCGATGACGGTCTTTTCCGGCGTCACCTTGAAGAACGACAGCGTCTGCCCCGGATGACGGAAGCCATCGCGCTTGACGTTGTTGGCATCACGGGTCGACGCCTTCACCGCCGCATCGATGGCCGGTGAGACCTGGATCTTCGCCGGCGTCACCGTGGCCGGTGCGGCGAACGCGGGAACAGCGGCAAGCAGGGCCGAAGCAAGCAGCAGGCGGCAACCACGCAGGGAAGAGGCAGCAATCATCAGGGCGACTCCAGCGGAAGATGCGGCGAGACTAGCAGCCGCGGCGTGCCAGGTGTTCACAAAACGTTAGCTGCGTGCGCATCGCGGAACACTGTTTTGTGGTCGCCGCCGCAGCACGGTCACACAACGCGTTTTATTCTGGAGCACTTCCCCCAAGGAGTCCGTGCCCATGACGGCAACCCGCGAACTGGGCCGTTCCGGCCTGCATGTACGTCCGCTCGCCTTCGGTGGCAACGTGTTCGGCTGGAGCGCCGATGAGAAGGCCAGCTTCGCCCTGCTCGATGCCTTCGTCGACGCCGGCTTCAACCTGGTCGACACCGCCGATGTGTATTCGGCCTGGGTGCCGGGCAATGCCGGCGGCGAATCGGAAACGCTGATCGGCAAGTGGTTTGCCCGCAGCGGCAAGCGTGACAAGGTGGTGCTGGCGACCAAGGTGGCCAAGTGGGCCGAACGCCCCGGCCTGACCCCGGACAACATCAATGCCGCGGTCGAGGATTCGCTGCGCCGCCTGCAGACCGACGTGATCGATCTGTACCAGGCCCACGAGGATGACGAGTCGACGCCGCTGGAAGCGACCCTGGCCGCGTTCGGCCGCCTGATCGAAGCCGGTAAGGTGCGCGCGATCGGTGCGTCCAACTACAGCGCCACGCGCCTGGCCGATGCGCTGAAGGTGTCCACCGACTACAAGCTGCCGCGCTACGAAACCCTGCAGCCGGAGTACAACCTGTACGACCGCGCCGGCTACGAAAAGGAACTGGAACCGCTGGTGCAGCGCGAACAGATCGGCGTGATCGGCTACTACGCCCTGGCCAGCGGCTTCCTCAGCGGCAAATACCGCACGCCCGCCGATGCGGCCAAGAGCCCGGCGCGTGGCGAGAACGTGGTGAAGCGCTATCTGAATCCGCGTGGCCTGCGCATCCTGCAGGCACTGGATGACGTGGCCAGCAAGCACAACGCCAGCGCTGCACAGATCGCACTGGCGTGGCAGATCGCGCGGCCGTCGATCACCGCACCGATCGTCAGCGCCACCAGCGTCGAGCAGCTGCACGATCTGCTGGCCGCAGCCAACGTGTCGCTGAGCGTGCAGGATGTCGCGCAGCTGGATGCCGCCAGCGCCGAAGCCTGAGTTGTAGTGCCGGCCGCTGGCCGGCATTGCGCGGCAAAGAAAAAATAATTGAACAAAATGGTTGCGCACGAGTAAATCGTGGTTTATCGTGCGCACCTCGTTTCAACAACCACTGGAAACTTCCCTTGAACGCGCATTCCGTCGCCACCGCCAAACTGCTGCCATGCCTGCGCATGGACGTGCTGGCGCGCGCGTTCGGCAAGGAAGACCAGCTGACAACGGCCTGATACCCGCCCTGCGGAGATCGGCCACCCCGATCTCCGAGGCCTGACGACGCCCTCGGAACGCAAGTCCCGGGGGCGTTTTCGTTTGCGTCGGCACAAGGACCCGCGATGCCAGAACTGCACCCCGCGCGGCAACCCGCCGCTCACTGACCCAGGTTTTTCAGCCCCGCCGAAGGATTTACTTCGCGCGACCGGCGGCGCCTGGACATTATCTGCATCGCACCCAAACATTATCGCTCGCGATAATGTCGGTGGCCTGCACCCTCGATTTTCCAACGGTCCCGTTTCCACCACGGGCTGGTGCGCGCGGCGTTGCCGTGGCGTATGCCGGAGGTCGCGGACATGCCATCGCCTGGATCGCCTGCTGGAAGCAGGCGCCGGTTCGCCGGCACGCGGTTCGATTCCGCGCGGTCCCCAACTGGATAGCTCAGCTTGGTCAGAGCAACGGATCCCTAATCCGTCTGTCGTGGGTTCGATTCCCACTCCAAACCACATGACCTGTCACGTCATGACTTGAAGCAACACCCGGGGCGCAAGCCCCAGCGGCCATCGTCGCCGTCCACGGACAACGCCTTCGGGCAGGAACGTGGAAGGCAACGGACCGCACGCCGGGCCCCGGCCCGCCGCCACTGCCAGCCACGTTCCGCACCGGTGCTGCCTGCCGGGAACGACGATGGCAGCAGTGCCGGTGCACCGAAGGCTCCGCGCGCGGACCGTCCGCCGATGGCCGCCCTCTTCCGCTGCCTGCACGTGGTGTGCAGGCGGCCTCGCCACGACCTGATCGACCCGGGTCATGGCGATTCATCCGCAACGGGTCGAACCACCAGAGCCATACAAGGAGAGACTCCCATGTTCTGGACCATCAAGGTCGTGATCGGCGACGGCGAGCGCGGCCTGGTGTATCGCAACCGTCGTTTCCAGCAGATCCTGCTGCCGGGCGTGCACCGACTGTCGCCGTTCGGCGGCCGCCCGCATGTGGACATCCACGCCGCATCGAAGGGCGCGGCGTATACCGGCAGCGACCAGGACAGCCTGATCGAAGCGCTGGGCGCGACGCTGG
This sequence comes from Stenotrophomonas sp. SMYL11, assembly GCF_036320005.1. NCBI lineage: Bacteria > Pseudomonadati > Pseudomonadota > Gammaproteobacteria > Lysobacterales > Lysobacteraceae > Stenotrophomonas > Stenotrophomonas sp. SMYL11. The sequence goes on along the minus strand of NZ_JAWIRS010000003.1, from coordinate 127,337 downwards.
ACACGCACTTCGTGCTGGCCAACGTCGGCGCCAGCGAGGTCGGCCTGTTGCTGCGCAACAGCCGCATCGATGAGGTACTGCCGCCGGGCAGCCGCCGTCTGTACTGGCGCGGTTCGGTCGATACCCAGGTGCAAGTAATGGCGCTGGGTGACGAGCCGCGCATTCCGGCGGACGTGCAGCAGCGCCTGGGCCAGTTGGGGGTGCTGCCGCGTGTGGCGGTGATCAGCACCGTGCCGAGCGAGTCGGTCGGCCTGCTGTTCATCGATGGCACGCTGCGGCAGACGCTGGACGCCGGCCTGCACGCGTTCTGGAACTTCAACGGCAACGTGTCGGTGGAGCGTGTGGAGCTGCGTGCACGTTCGCTGGACGTGTCCGGCCAGGAACTGCTCAGCCGCGACAAGGTGACCCTGCGGGTGAACCTGGCCGCGACCGTGCAGGTCGTCGACCCGGTGCGTGCACACCGTACGCTCAACAATGCCGATGAGTTCGTCTACCGGCAGCTGCAGTTCGGCCTGCGCCAGGCGATTGCCGCGCGCAGCCTGGACGAGCTGCTGGGCGACAAGGCGGCACTGGACGGCGAGATCGCCGCCCATGTGCAGGCGGCGATCGAGGGCCACGGCGTGCGGTTGCTCGGCGTGGGCATCAAGGACGTGATCCTGCCGGGCGAGATGAAGGAGATCCTCAACGGCGTGGTGCTGGCCGAGAAGCAGGCCCAGGCCAGCGTGATCCGTCGTCGCGAGGAGGCCAACGCCACGCGTTCGCAGCTCAACACCGCAAAGCTGATCGAGGACAACCCGGTGCTGATGCGCTTGAAGGAGCTGGAGGCACTGGAGAAGGTCACCGAGAAGATCGACAAGCTCACCGTGTTCGGCGGCCTGGATGGCGTGCTGAAGCAGCTGGTGACGATCAGGTAGGGGGTCGCGGCGGCGCAGGGACGCGCCGCCGGCCCATCAAGGACAAACACGAAGACATGGACACTCAACACAACTATCAGTGGCTGCACGCCGAGGGCACCACGCCGATCAAGGGCTGGGTCCGCGGTGTGCCGCTGGAGGCGCAGGCGCATGAGCAGCTGCGCAACATCGCCGCGATCCCGTTCGTCGGGCCGTGGGTGGCCGTGATGCCGGACGTGCACCTGGGCAAGGGCGCGACCGTGGGCTCGGTGATCCCGACCCGCGGTGCGATCATCCCGGCCGCGGTCGGCGTCGACATCGGCTGCGGCATGGCCGCGGTGCGTACCACGCTGCGCGCCAACGACCTGCCCGATGACCTGCGGCAGCTGCGCAACAGCATCGAGCGCAGCATCCCGGTCGGCAATGGCCGTGGCGGCGAGCACCACCGCATGCCCGACAGCATCCACACCCGGCTGGTGCAATCCGGGCTGGCCGCCGGCCTGGAGAAGATCAAGGACAGGCACCGCAGGATCCGCACCGACAAGCTCGACCGCCAGCTGGGTACGCTGGGCGGCGGCAACCACTTCATCGAACTGTGCCTGGACGAGACGGACACGGTGTGGGTGATGCTGCACAGCGGTTCTCGCGGCACCGGCAACCTGATCGGCACCTACTTCATCGAGAGGGCGCGCGAGGAACTGGCCCGGCGCGTACTCGGCTTCCACCTGCCGGACAAGGACCTGGCGTTCTTCATGGAAGGCGAGCCGCTGTTCGACGACTACGTTGAAGCGGTGTCGTGGGCGCAGGACTACGCCCGGCAGAACCGCGAGGCGATGATGTCGCGGGTGCTGGCCGAGATGCGCCACCGGTTGCCGAAGTTCCAGCTGGCAGCGATGGCGGTGAACTGCCACCACAACTACGTGCAGAAGGAAACGCATCACGGCCAGGAGTTGCTGGTGACGCGCAAGGGCGCGGTCAGCGCGCGCGAGGGTGAGCTGGGCATCATTCCCGGCAGCATGGGCACGCGCAGCTACATCGTGCGTGGCAAGGGCAACGCGGACAGCTTCCACAGCTGCAGCCACGGTGCCGGCCGGGCGATGAGCCGTGGAACCGCGCGCCAGCAGATCACGCTGGCCCAGCACCGCGAAGCGACCGCGCATGTGGAATGCCGCAAGGACAGCGGCGTGCTGGACGAGTCACCGGCCGCATACAAGTCGATCGACGACGTGATGGCCGCGCAGCTCGACCTGGTGGACGTGGTGCACACCCTGCGCCAGGTGCTGTGCGTCAAGGGATGATGGACGGGTGCCGGCCAGGGCCGGCACCTGCTCGACGGGCACGGGCGAATGGATGCCCGGGATCCGTAGAGTCGAGCTTGCTCGACTGCTCTTCCACGCCATGCGTGGATGGAACGGCGCCGACCAAGGTCGGCGGCTACCTGTGCAGCGATCAGCGCGGCACGCTGTCCTCGGCCACCAGCGCATGATGCACGCCGATCCCCGCACGCACGCCCTCGGCGGTGGCCAAGGTGATGTTGCCTACCGTGGTCGCATCGCCCGCGGCATACACGTTCGGCACCGAGGTCTGCTTCATTGCATCGACCTCGATCAGCACGCCCAGCGGGCTCTCGACCAATGTGCATCCCAGCTGCTGCACCAGCGGCGTGGCCATCGTCTGGGTGGCCGGCACGAACAGCGCACGCTGTGCGATGCGGCGGCCGTCGGCCAGCTCCACTTCCAGCCAGGTCAGCTGGTCGCCCTGCACGCCCAGCACGGGTGACGTCTCGATGTGCACGCCACGCTGCTGCATGGCGGCGCGTTCCTCATCGGTGATCTCCAGGCCCATGCTGAAGAACGTGACATTGCCCCAGTCGGCGAACAACGGCGCCTTGCTGGCGGACATCGGATGGCCACCGAGCAGGCCGATGGCACCACCACCGACTTCATAGCCGTGGCAGTAGGGGCAGTGCAGCACGGTGCTGCCCCAGCGCTCGGCCAGTCCGGGCAGTTCCGGCAGCTGGTCGGCGATGCCGCTGGCCAGCAGCAGCTTGCGCGCGGCCAGCACCTGGCCATCGGCGGTACGCACTTCCACGCCTTCGGCGGTGGTGCGGGCGTGCTCCACTTCGGCATGCACCCAACGCACCGTGGGGTAGTCCAGCAATTGCTGGCGCGCGGTTTTCAGCAGCTCGGCGCCGCTGATGCCATCCAGCCCCAGCACCCCGTGCGAATGACTGGCGAAACGATTGCGCGGTGAACCGGCGTCGATGATGGTGACCGGGCGACGGGCACGGGCCAGGATCAAGCCGGCGGCAATGCCGGCATAGCTGCCGCCGACGATGAGCACATCAGGATTCATGGTGACCTTCCAGGGAACGGTGATGGGCAAGATGGCGGGCGAAGTCGGCGCCGAGCTGGTCCAGCGTGGTCGCCTGCAGGCGCTGCTCAAGCAGCCGCTGCGCCTCGCGCGCGCCTTCGAGCAGGGCGCTGTTGACCAGCTGCTGGATCGGGCAGCCACCGCCGGAATCGCGGGCGCCGACCTGCACCAGCGGTGGTGCGCCCACGGCCAGATAGATGTCATGCAGGGTGATCGTTGCGGCATCGCGGGCCAGCTGGCTGCCGCCCCCATGACCGCGGGTGCTGCGCACCAGGCCGGCCTTGTGCAGCTGCGCCAGCAGGCGTCGGATCACCACCGGGTGGGTGGGCAGGCACGATGCCAGTTGCTCGGAGGTGCGCGGCGCGGCATGGCCGACGAGGTGCGTCATCACATGCAGGGCATCGGAAAGCGGGTTTGCGGATTTCATGTAACAACAATAGTTACATTTAAATCGCCTGTCGAGGGTCCACATTCGTTCCATATGGACACATTTGTCCTATGAAATGAATTCTTCACATCGCTAAACGAAACGCGAATGTGATGTGCATCCCACTTCAGCACGTGCGTGGCGGGTCGATACCGCATTGCCCCTTCCCGAGAGTTCTTTCCCATGAATGCGTCTGTCCGTGCTCCGCGCCTGCAGTCCAAGCTGCTCGGCGCGGTTTCTGTTGGTCTGGCCGTGGTCCTGCTGTGCGCTCTGGCGGGCCTGGCCTCCGCCTGGTTGAAGTTGTCCACCGAGGTTCCGCCCGAAGTCGCGCACAGCCGCGATGCCGAACGCCTGCAGCGTGAATTCCGCGGCCAGGTGCAGGAATGGAAGAACGTGCTGCTGCGCGGCCACGACGACGCGTTGCGTCAGCGCCACCTGGAGGCCTTCGACAGCGAAGGCCGCCTGGTCGAGCAGCTGGCCAAGGACCTGGTCAGCAGCCCGGATGCGCGCACGCGTGAACTGGCGCAGGCATTCATCGGCCTGCACGCGCAGCTGCAGCGCGATTACCACGCCGCGCTGCAGGCCTTTGCCGAAGCCAGCTACGCGCCGGCCGCCGGCGACGATCTCGTGCGCGGCAAGGATCGCCCGGTGGCGAGTGCGCTGGACGCGTTGAGCACGCACGCCACGCAGGTGGCTGAAGCGGCGGTGGCGGCGCGCTCGCAGCAGGCGCGGCAGACCCTGCTGCTCTGCGCGGCGCTGACCGTGCTGGCCGCGGCGCTGCTGCTGATGGGACTGGCCTGGTGGTTGCGACGCGCCGTGGTGCAGCCGGTGCTGGCGGTGGAAGCGGCCGCCCGCGCGGTGGCCGCCGGCGACCTGAAGCACGTGGTGCAGGTGCGCAGCCGCGACGAGATCGGTCGCCTCGCACAAGCCATGCAGGCGGTGCAGTCCACGCTACGCGGCGTGCTCGATGCGCAGACCGCGATGGCGCAGGCGCACGAAGCCGGCACCATCAGCCATCGCATGGACGCCGGTGCCTTCCCCGGCGCGTTCGGCACCATGGTGGCCGACTGCAACACGCTGGTCGACGCGCATATCCAAGTCAAGATGCGCGCGATCTCGATCATGGGCCGTTACGCCATCGGTGACCTCAGCCAGGACATGGAGCGCCTGCCCGGCGAGAAGGCGGTAATCACCGAAGCGCTGGATGCGGTCAAGCACAACCTGGGCGCGATCAACGGCGAGATCCGCCGCTTGGCCGAAGCGGCGGCCGCCGGTGACTTCAGCCAGCGCGGCGACAGTGCCCGCTTCGAGCATGATTTCCGCGCAATGGTCGAAGGCCTGAACCGCCTGATGCAGACCACCGAACTGAACCTCGGCGAGGTCTCCAGCATGCTGCGTGCGATTGCCGATGGCCGCCTCGGCGCGCGCATGCATGGCGATTTCCAGGGCGTGTTCGCGCGTATCGCCGGCGATGCCAACACCACCGCCGCGCAGCTGGCGACCATCGTCACCGACATCAAGCACGCCTCCGGCAACATCCACACTGCGGCAGCGGAAATCGCCGCCGGCAACAATGATCTTTCGCGCCGTACCGAGCAGCAGGCGGCCAATCTGGAAGAAACCGCCGCGTCGATGGAAGAACTGACCTCCACGGTGCGCCAGAACGCCGAGCACGCACGCCAGGCCAATCAGCTGGCGATCGGCGCGCATACCGTTGCCTCTCACGGCGGCAGCGTGGTCGGCCAGGTGGTAGCGACGATGGGCGCGATCGAAACCTCGTCGCGGCAGATCGCCGAGATCATCAGCGTGATCGATGGCATCGCGTTCCAGACCAACATCCTGGCGTTGAACGCTGCGGTGGAAGCCGCGCGTGCCGGCGAGCAGGGCCGCGGCTTTGCGGTGGTCGCCAGTGAAGTACGCACGCTGGCGCAGCGTTCGGCCGCTGCGGCGAAGGAGATCAAGGCGTTGATCGAAGCGTCGGTGGAACAGGTCGGGCACGGTGCACAGCGCGTGCGCGAGGCCGGTGACACCATGGCCGAGATCGTGGCGTCGGTGCAGCGGGTGACCGACATCATGGCCGAGATTTCGGCGGCCTCGCAGGAACAGAGCGCGGGTATCGAGCAGGTCAGCCAGACCGTGATCCAGATGGATGGCACCACCCAGCAGAACGCCGCACTGGTGGAGGAAGCCAGTGCCGCCGCACGCAGCCTGGAACAACAGGCGAACCGGTTGATCGACGCGGTGGATGTGTTCGATCTGTCGACCACAACAGCGGCGAAGAACGCGTTGGCGCGTGCGGCCTGAGTGATCCGGTTGCCGGCCAGCGGCCGGCGCGACCCGGGGGGGGGGGGGGGGTGGGGGGCCGGGGGGGGGGCCCCGCGCCGCGCCCGCCCCCTCCCGGGCGGTGGCGGGTCCGGCCCGCCCGCGGCCCGGCAACCTCAGCGCACGTAGTCGCTCTGCGCCATCGCGTCGGCCAGGTAATCCACGAACGAGCTGATCCGCGACGATACGGCGGTGTTGCGGTAGTACACCGCATGGATCGGTTGGTACACATCCAGCGTCTGCGCCGCCAGCACCTGCACCAGAGTGCCGGCGCTGCGGTCGCGATCGGTGACGAAGTCGGACAGGCAGGTGATGCCCACACCTTCCACCGCCAGCCGGCGCAGCGTCTCGCCACTGGACACGGCGATATCCGGCCGCACCAGCAGCAGCCCATCCGATTCTCCGGGCAGCGGCCAACGGTTGAGTGATTCCGGCTCGTTGAAGCTGAGCAGCGTGTGCTGGCCCAGCGCGGCGACGCCGGCCGGTTCACCGTGCCTGGCCAGGTAGTCCGGGCTGGCCACCAGCCGCAGCTGGCAGCGGCCCAGCAGCCGCGCATGCAGGGTGGAGTCGGCCAGCGGGCCGATCCGGATCGCCAGATCGGTGCGCCGTTCGAGCAGGTCGATGTAACGGTCGGAACTGTTCAACTCCAGCTGCACTTCCGGGTAACGCGCGCGATAGCCGGCCACCAGCGGCGCGATCACGTGCAGCACGAACGGCATCGCCGCATCCACGCGCAGGCGCCCCGCCGGGCGCTCGCGGCGCGCCGCCATCTGTTCCTCGGCCGATTCCACCGCATCGATGATCGCGCGCGCATGGCGCAGGAACGCCTCGCCCTCGGCGGTCAGGTGCAGGCGGCGTGTGGTACGGGTCAGCAGGGTGATCCCCAACTTGTCCTCCAGCCGGCCCAGGGCGCGGCTCACGCCCGAGGGCGTCTGCCCCAGCTGCTCGGCGGCGGCACTGATCGAGCCGCTGTCGATCACCGAAAGGAACGCCTGCATTTCATCGAGAGTGATCTTCATGCCTCTATTATTGACTGCACGGCAATAGTGATTGGCGTGAAGACCGGTTTTTCGGCAAAGGTCGGCGGCGCAGACTGCGCAGCCTCTTCTTCCTGCTGGACCCTGTCATGACCCGTGGCATTCCCCTCGCCCTGCTGGCGTTGACCCTCGGTGCCTTTGCCATCGGCACCACCGAATTCGTCATCGTCGGCCTGATCCCGACCATCGCCGGCGACCTGCAGGTCAGCCTGCCCTCGGCCGGCCTGCTGGTCTCGCTGTACGCGCTGGGCGTGGCCGTCGGTGCGCCGGTGCTGACCGCCTTGACCGGACGCGTACCGCGCAAGCAACTGCTGGTGGCGCTGATGGTGTTGTTCACGCTCGGCAATGTCGTCGCCTGGATGGCACCCGGGTATACCTCGCTGATCATCGCCCGCATCCTCACCGGCCTGGCGCACGGCGTGTTCTTCTCGATCGGCGCGATCATCGCCACCGCCGTGGTGCCGAAGGAGAAGGCGGCCAGCGCGATCGCCATCATGTTCACTGGCCTGACCGTGGCGCTGGTGACCGGCGTGCCGCTGGGCACCTTCATCGGCCAGCATCTGGGCTGGCGGGCGACCTTCCTGGCGGTGGCCGGCCTCGGCGTGGTCGCCCTGATCGGCGCGCTGCTGTTCGTACCGCGCAACCTGCCGCAGAGTGCGCCGGCCAGCCTCCGCCAGCAGCTGGCCGTGCTCGCCCAGCCACGCCTGCTGCTGGTCTATGCGATGACCGCGCTGGGCTATGGCGGCACCTTCCTGGCCTTCACCTATCTGGCGCCGATCCTGCAGGACGTCACCGGCCTTCCGGCCAACGCCGTGAGCCTGGTGTTGCTGGTGTACGGCGTGTCGGTGGCGATCGGCAACCTGTGGGGCGGGCGCTTGGCCGACCGCTTGGGTCCGGTGCCCGCGCTGAAGCGCATCTTCGGACTGCTGGCACTGGTGCTGTTCGTGCTCACGTTCACTGCCTACAACACCTGGTTGATGCTGCTGACGGTGCTGGCGCTGGGCGCGGTGGCATTCGGCAACGTGCCGGCGCTGCAGGTGTATGTAGTCAAGCAGGCGCAGCGCTACGCGCCGCAGGCGGCCGACGTGGCCTCGGGCCTGAACATCGCCGCGTTCAACGTCGGCATCGCCATGGGCGCCTCGCTGGGCGGCCTGGTGGTGGAGCACATCGGCCTGATGCATACGCCCTGGCTGGGCGCGCTGGTGGTCGTACTGGCCTATGCGCTGACCGTGCTCAGTGGCCGCCTCGACCGCCGCGATGGCGTCGACCACCGCGCCGACGGCATTGCCGCCACCGCGCATTGATCCATGCAATGCACCGTTGCCGGCATGCATACGGTGCCTGTCCTACCCTCTTGCCTCTGCTACTCCCTTCCCCCGTTGGAGCTTCCCATGACTGTCCCCGCTTTCGGTCTCGGCACCTTCCGCCTCAAAGACCAGACCGTGATCGACTCGGTGCGCAATGCGCTGGAGGTCGGTTACCGCGCCATTGATACCGCGCAGATCTACGGCAACGAAGCCGAGGTCGGCCAGGCCATCGCCGAGTCCGGCGTGTCGCGTGATGATCTGTACCTGACCACCAAGGTGTGGATCACCGAGTTCAAGCGCGATGCGCTGCTGGCCAGCCTGCGCACCAGCCTCGAGAAGCTGCGCACCGACCGCGTCGACCTGGCGCTGATCCACTGGCCGTCACCGAATGACAAGGTCGATGTGCCGATGGAGGAATATCTGCCGGCACTGGCCGAAGCCAAGGCGCAGGGGCTGACCCGCGAGATCGGCATCTCCAATTTCACCATCGCGCAGACCCGCAAGGCGATCGAGATCCTCGGTGCCGAAGCCATCGCCACCAACCAGATCGAGATCCACCCGTACCTGCAAAACCGCCTGCTGGTGAAGTTCCTGCAGGACAACGGCATCCACATCACCGCCTACATGAGCCTGGCCTATGGCGAAGTGCTGAAGGACCCGGTGATCCAGGCCATTGCCGGCCGTCACCAGGCTACGCCGGCGCAGGTTGCACTGGCGTGGGCGCTGCAGCAGGGCTTCTCGGTGATCCCGTCGTCGACCAAGCGCGAGAACCTGGCGGCCAACCTGGAAGCGGCGGCCGTGCGCCTGACCGACGAAGACATGGCACAGATCGCCAAGCTGGATCGCGGCCATCGCCTGGCGAATCCGGAAGGGATTGCCCCGGCCTGGGATTGATCCCACAACCGCGGTTACGGATCGGAATCGTAGGTGCCGACCTTGGTCGGCACTGACCTCTGATCGATCATTGAAACACCGTGCGGACCAAGGTCCGCACCCACCAGAAGCGGCTTTGGCCTACTTCTGCAGCAACCACCCACGCATCGCCGCACTCACTTCGTCCGGTTTCTCCATTGGTGCCAGGTGCCCGCAATCAGGCACCACCACCAGCTGCGAGTGCGGCACCAGGGCGTGCATCTCCTCGCTCACCGCCAGCGGCGTGATGCGGTCGTTTGCGCCGCAGACGATCAGCAGCGGATCGCGGTACCCAGCCAGCACATCGTGGCCATCGCGGCGCTCCAGCGCGCTCTGGCGCAGGAACACTTCGGCGCCCAACCGCGCGGTCATGTCGCGCACACGCTGCACCAGCACGTAGTCGTCCAGCCGCGAGGCATCGATGTAGCTGCGCAGCAGCACGTCACCGAAGCCGAGGAATTTTCCCGGAAGGCGCACGCTGGCACGTTGGCTGCGGCGCTGCTCGGCACGTTCCGGCGAATCGGCATGGATCGAGGTATCGATCAGCGCCAGCTGCAGCACGCGCTCCGGCGCGATGCGCAGGATCTGCTGGGCGACGAAGCCGCCCAGCGAGAAACCTGCCAGCGCAAAGCGCTCCGGCGCCTGCGCCAGCACGTCCTCGGCCACGCCCTGCAGGGTTTCACCGCGGGTCTGGTCGCCCACCGTGCAATTGGCGATGTCGGCCAGGTCAGCCAACTGTGAGCGCCACAGCTCGGCGTCGTTGAGCAGGCCGGGCAGCAGCAACAGGGGAATACGGTCGGTCATGGGGCTATTGTCGCGCCATCACGGTGACGGAGCCATGCCGCAACGGGCGATTGCGTTGTAGAGTCGAGCCAAGCTCGACTGCTCCACAGCCAGTCGAGCCAAGCTCCACTCTACAGAAGGCAACGACACGGACGCGACCATGGCAGACCCCTACAACAGCGGCTCCCCTTCCCCGCCCGCGCTGCGCTTCGACGATGCGCTGGTCACCACCGCCTTCGAGCTGCCCGGCCATCGCGTCGTGCGCAACCTGGGCGTGGTCCGCGGCATCACCGTGCGCTCGCGCTCGATCGTCGGCAACTTCCTGGGCGGCATCCAGACGATCTTCGGCGGCAACATCACCATCTACACCGAACTGTGCGAGCAGGCCCGCGAGGAAACCTACCGCGACATGGTCAGGCATGCACGGCAGCTGGGCGCCAACGCCATCATCGGCATGCGCTACGACGCCACCGACGTGATGACCGGGCTGACCGAGGTGCTGTGCTTGGGCCCGGCGGTGTTGGTGGCGCCCCGCCGCTAACCTGTCGTTTGAGTCGAGCTTGCTCGACTGCTTCCCGATGGCGACAGTCGAGCAAGCTCGACTCTACAAGTCCGGTGCCGGCACCTCTACCTGCTGTACCGGCAGGGTCACCATCATCACCGTCGGATCGTCTGGATCCAGCCTGGTCTTGAAGCCCAGGCTCTGGCACATCGCCAGCATGGTGCTGTTCTCGCGCAGCACCTGGCCTTCGACCACGTCCAGGCCCAGCCACTTGGCGTACTCGATCATGATCGCCATCAGCCGCCAGCCGATGCCGTGGCCCTTCAGGTCCGAACGGATCAGGATGCCGTACTCGCCACGGTGGTAATCGGCATCGGCGTGCAGGCGCACCGCGCCCAGCATTTCGCCACTGCGTGGCTCGATCGCCACCAGTGCGATCGAACGCGCATAGTCGAGCTGGGTCAGGCGGGCGATGAACTCGTGGCTGAAGTGCTTCACCGACTGGAAGAAACGCAGGCGCAGGTCTTCGTCGCTGACCCGTGCGAAGAACGCGCGGAACAGCGCGTCGTCCTCCGGCCGCACCGGCCGCACGAAGGCACGGCCGCCGTCGGACAGTTCGATGGTGCGTTCCCATTCCTTCGGATACGGAAACACCGAGAAGCGTGGATGGCCACGTCCCTTGTGCAGGATGCGCGATGGCGCCACCGCTACGCGGGCGTCGAGGGCGAGGATGCCCTTGCCGTCGACCAGCAGCGGGTTGATGTCCAGCGTGCGCACTTCGGGAATGTCGGCGGCCAGCTGTGCCAGCTTGACGAGCGCCAGTGCCAGTGCACGCTCGTCAGCGGCGGGCACATCACCGTAGGCCTTGAGGATGCGCGAGGCTCGGGTCTGGCCGATCAGCTCGTGGGCCAGGCGCAGGTCCAGCGGCGGCAGCGCCAGTGCCTTGTCGTTGATCACTTCGACGGCAGTGCCGCCGCGACCGACCACGATCACCGGACCAAACGTCGCGTCATCGGCAATGCCGACGATCAGTTCGCGCGCCTTCGGGCGGACGATGGTCGGCTGTACCAGCAGACCATCGATGCGTGCATCCGGCCGCAGCTGGCGTGCGCGCGACAGGATCGCGTTGGCCGCGCTCTGCACCGCCGGCAGCGTGGACAGGTTCAGGCGCACGCCATCCACTTCCGACTTGTGCGGGATGTCCGGTGACAGGATCTTCAGTGCCACGGTGGCACCACGTTCCAGCAGCGGCTGCGCCAGGTCCATCGCCTCGTGCGCATCGCGCGCATGCATCACCGGCGCGGAAGGAATGCCGTAGGCCTTGAGCAGTTCGTGGGTGGCCAGCGGGTCCAGCCACTGCTGGCCGTTGGCCAGCGCCGCATCGACCAGCGCGCGTGCGGCCGCCGTGTCGACACTGAAGTCCTGCGGCAGGCTGGGCGGCGTTTCCATCAGCGCGTTCTGCGCTTCGCGGTAACGCACCAGATGCTGGAAGCCGCGCACCGCCTCGGCCTCGGTCGGATAGGTCGGCACCCGCGCCGCGTTGAGCGTGGCGGTGGCCTGGTCATCATTGCCCAGCCACACCGCGAATACCGGCTTGTCGCGGTGATGGCGCGGGCGCAGTCCGAGCGTACGGGTAAGTGCCTGTGCGGCGTCTGCAGATGAAGTGAATGCGGTCGGCACGTTGACCACCATCACCGCGTCATTCTCGTTGTCGGCCAGCAGTGCTTCGATGGCCGCAGCATAGCGGTCGCCATCGGCGTCGACCACGATGTCGACCGGATTGCTGCGCGACCAGCCCTGCGGCAGCACCGCGTCGAGTTTCTCGATGGTGCTGTCGGACAGGTTGGCCAGCGTGCCACGCAACGCGATCAACTGGTCGACCGCAAGGCGACCCACGCCACCACCGTTGCTGAGGATGGCCAGGCGCCGCCCGGGGAACGTCCCCAACCGACCCAGCGATTCGGCGGCAGTGAACAGTTCGTCCAGCGCCCCCACGCGCAGCAGGCCAGCGCGGTTGAAGGCAGCACCGTACACATCGTCGGCGCGGGCCAGGGCCTGCACATGGGTATCGCGGCTGCCCGGCTGCACGCGCTCGGCACGGCCGGACTTCACCACCACCACCGGCTTGGCACGCGCGGCGGCACGCGCGGCCGACATGAACTTGCGCGCATCCTTGATCTGCTCGACATAGAGCAGGATGGCGCGGGTGCGGTAGTCGGTGGCGAAATAGTCGAGCAGGTCGCCGAAGTCGACGTCCATCGTATCGCCCAGCGAGACCACGGCGGAGAAGCCGACCGAGCGCGCCACGCCCCACTCCACCAGCGCGGCGGCAATGGCCGAGGATTCGGAGATCAGCGCGAGGTCACCGGCCTGCGGGAAGTGCGCGGCGATGCTGGCATTGAGCCGCGCATGCGGTGCGATCACGCCCAGGCAGTGCGGGCCAAGGATGCGCAGGCCGAGCTTGCGCGCCACCGTTTCCACCTGTTCCGACAACGAGCCCGGGCCTTCGCCCAGATGCGCGGTGAGGATGATCGCGGCCTGCACGCCGCGTTCGGCGGCGGTGCGCACCACCTGCGGCACGATCGCCGCCGGTGCGGTGATGACGACCAGGTCCGGTACCCAGTCCAGATCCTTCAACCGCTTGATCGTGCGGATGCCATCGATCTCGGCATGCCGCGGGTTGATCCAGGCCACCTTGCCGGGGAAGCCAGTGCCACGCAGGTTGCGCATCACCGCGCGGCCGGCCGAACGCTCACGCGGACTGCCGCCGATCACCGCGACCGACTGCGGGCGAAACACGGACTGCAGGTGGTAGGTACTCATGCGCCTACGGTACCCAAAAAAGGGGACGGAGGGCATCAAGTCGTTTGTGCCACAAACGACTTGATGCCCTCCGTCCCCTTTTTTTGCGGTAGATCCACGCCATGCGTGGATGACGGCCCGGTTACAGCAGCGTGCCGTGCAGGATCATCGCGGCGATGCTGAAATAGATCACCAGGCCGGTCACATCCACCAGGGTGGCCACGAACGGGGCCGAGGCACTTGCGGGATCGAAGCCGAGCCGCTTGAGGATGAAGGGCAGCATGGAGCCGGACAGCGAACCGAATGTGACGATGCCGACCAGCGCGGCGCCGATGGTGATCGCCAGCAGGATCCAGTGCTCGCCGTAGTCGTGCAGGCCGCCCAACTGCCAGATCACGATGCGCACGATGGCCAGGCAGCCGAGAATCGCGCCCAGCACCATGCCGGTGGGCACTTCGCGCAGGGCCACTTTCCACCAGTCGCGCAGGCGCAGTTCACGCAGCGCCAGGCTGCGGATCAGCAGCGAGGTGGCCTGCGAGCCGGAGTTGCCGCCCGAACTCATGATCAGCGGAATGAACAGGGTCAGCACCACGGCGCGCGCCAGTTCATCCTCGTAGTGCTGCATCGCGCTCGCGGTCAGCATCTCACCCAGGAACAGCACGCTCAGCCAGCCGGCGCGCTTGCGCAGCATCTCGAAGAAGCCGATCTGCATGTACGGCTTGTCCAGCGCTTCCATGCCGCCGAACTTGTGCGCGTCTTCGGTGGACTCCTCGATCAGCGCATCGAGCACGTCGTCCACGGTGACGATGCCAAGCATCTGCTGCTGGTCGTCGACCACCGGAATCGCCAGCAGGTCGTGGCGGCGGATCAGCCGCGCCACTTCCTCCTGGTCCATCAGCGCATCCACGGTCACCGGCGGATTGACCTGGGCCACATCCAGGATCGATTCCTCGGGCAGGCCGGTGATCAGCCGACGCATGGTCACTACCTGCTGCAGCTGCTGGCTGGCCGGCTCCAGCACGTAGATCGCGTACACCGTCTCGCGGGTGCGCTCGACCTGGCGGATGTGCTGCAGGGTCTGCGCCACCGTCCAGCTGGCAGGCACCGCCACATACTCGGTGGTCATCAGTGCGCCGGCAGTATTCGGCGGATAGCTGAGCAGCTTCTGGATGGCCTGGCGGGCATCGGTGCCCAGGAGCGGGATCAGCCGCGCGCGTTCCTCTTCGTCCAGCTCGTGGACGATGTCGGTGGCACGGTCGTCGGCCATCAGGCCCAGCAGAGCCGCAGCCCGCGCCGGCGGCAGCGCGGCCACCAGCTCACCGCTGCGATGCAGCTCCGGTGCTTCCAGCATCTTCACCGCACGCGGCAACGGCAGCGCCGCCAGCGTTTCCGCGGCGCGCGTCAGTTCCAGCGTATTGAGGAATTCCACCGCGTCGGCGGTGTTGTAGTTCGCCAGCGGTGCGGCCAGTGCGGCGGCATCGGCCACCGGGCGCAACAATTGCTTCTGGTTCATCGGTTTTGCCTTGTGGGGGTGCGACCTCGCGCAACGCCGACGCAGGCAAACCGTCCCGATGTCAGGCGGTGGCCATCACTGGCGTCGAACGAGGTCGACTTCTACTGTCGCTGGACATGGGTTGGGGACTCCGGGATGCGTGTGCCGGCGGACGCGCCGCCAGCGGCGGGCAGTCTGGACCCGTGGGCCATGCAGGTCAACCCGGCAGCCCTGCGGCGCGACCCGGCCGGTTGTTCTCGTGCATACACAGGCCGGCGCGCATAATGACGCGGTGGCACTCACCACCCCTTCCCCCACCCGAATGGACGCACAGCGGGCTCCGCCGATGACCAGGTATTCCCATGCATAGCGGTGGTCTGGAACTGGCCCTGGTGCTGCTGCTGGCGGCGGTCATCGCCGTGCCGGTGTTCAAGAAGTTCGGCTTCGGCGCGGTGCTGGGCTACCTGGCGGCCGGTGTGGTGCTGGGCCCGGACGGGCTGGGCTTCGTGCAGGATGCCGACCGCATCCTCGGTGCCGCCGAGATCGGTGTGGTAATGCTGCTGTTCGTGATCGGGCTGGAGCTGTCACCGGCACGCCTGAAGGTCATGCGGCGCTCGGTGTTCGGCGCCGGTGCGGCGCAGGTGGCGCTGTCCGGGCTGGTGCTGGGCGGCCTGCTGCTGCTCGACCACTTCCAATGGAAAAGCGCGCTGGTGGTGGGCGTGGCGCTGGCGCTGTCATCCACTGCGGTGGGCCTGCAGCTGCTGTCCGAACACAAGGCGATCAACAGCGACCATGGCCGACTCGGGTTCGCCATCCTGCTGTTCCAGGACCTGATCGCGATTCCGCTGCTGGCGGCCATCCCGCTGCTGGGTGGGGTAAAGAACGAGACCCTGCGCTGGGAAGACGCCGCCGTGGCGCTCGGCGCGCTGGCGGTGGTGATCCTGTGCGGGCGACCGGTGCTGCGCAAGGTGTTCAGCATCATCGCGCGTACCCGCAGCCCGGAAGTATTCACCGCCACCGCACTGCTGGTGGTGCTGGGCACCGCTTGGTTCATGCAGGAGGCCGGCCTCAGCCCCAGCCTGGGCGCGTTCCTGGCCGGCGTGCTGCTGTCCGATTCGGAGTTCCGGCACGAACTGGAAGCGCAGATCGAGCCGTTCAAGGGGCTGCTGCTGGGCCTGTTCTTCATTGCGGTGGGCATGGGCATCGACCTCGACCGCATCGTTGCCGAGCCGTGGCTCATCGCGGCCGGGGTGACGATCCTGCTGGTGGTGAAGTTCAGCCTGCTGTACGTGATCGGTCGCATCGCAAAGCTCAGTTCGCGACAGTCGCTGCTGCTGGGCAGCGTGCTGTGGCTGGGCGGCGAGTTCGCCTTCGTGGTGTTCAACGAAGCGCAGCGCGCGCACCTGCTGGGCAACGCCAACCATGACCGTCTGGTGGCGATCGTCGGCCTGTCGATGGCGATCACGCCGCTGCTGATGATCGCGCTGCTCAAGCTGCTCGGCCAGGAGAAGGCGACGCCGCGCGAGGCAGCCGAGGCCGACAAGGTGGCGCCAGACAACCGGCCGAAGGTGCTGATTGCCGGCATGGGCCGCTTCGGCCAGGTCATCGCGCGCCTGCTGACCGCGCAGAAGGTGCCGTTCGTGGCACTGGAAGCGAACCCCGATACCGTGGCCGACCTGCGCCGCTTCGGCAACCAGCTGTACTACGGCGACCCGACCCGGCCGGAGATGCTGCGCGCAGCCGGCGGCGAGCACATCGATGTGTTCGTGATCACCGTGGACGACCCGGAGACCAACCTGCGCGCGGTGCGCATGGTGCGCCGGCTGTACCCGGACGCAAAGGTGCTGGCGCGTGCACGCAACCGCCAGCACGCGTGGCGCCTGATGGACATGTCGGCCGAGCCGTTCCGCGAAGTGTTCGGCACCAGCCTGGAAATGAGCGGGCGCGTGCTGACTGCATTGGGTGTTGAACCTGAAGTGGCCGAACGCCACGTGCAGCGCTTCCGTGAGCACGACGAGCAGCTGCTGCGCGACCAGTACCTGGTCTACGACGACGAGGCGGCGGTGATCCAGACCTCGCGCGATGCACGCAACGACCTGATGCACCTGTTCGAAGCCGACGCGGAAAGCGACGGCAAGTAGGCGTGCCGACCAACGGTCGGCACCCACCACAGATTGCGGTAGTGCCGGCCGCTGGCCGGCAGCCTCGGGATCCCGGAGGTCTCATGAGGTTGCCGGCCAGCGGCCGGGGCGCGCGGCGCGGCGGCCCCCCCCCCCCCCCCCCCGGCGCGGGGGGGGGGGGCCCCCCCCCCCCCCCGCCACTACCCATTTCCAGGGATCAGCCGTTGTCGCGCAGGAACCGCGCCATCGACGAAACGCCCGGCACGCGCGGCTCGAACTCGCCGGCCACGTCGATGAAGCCACGCATCACCGCGATCTCGCGCGGGCTGCGGTTGAGGCTGTCGCGTACTTCCGGATCGGCACCGGCGCGCAGCAGGCGCTGCACCAGCAGCGGCAGACCATGCAGCGCGGCCAGGTGCAGCGGGCCGAAACCGCGCGGATCACGCACGTCCAGGCTCACGTCCTCGTCCAGCAGGCGCTCTACCGCCGCCATCACCACCTGCTCGTCGCAGGCGGTACCCGGCTCGGCACGCGCACCCAGCAGCAGCAGCAGCGGCGTGACCGAACCGGCCGCGGCCTGGTCCGGTTCGGCACCGGCCAGCAGCAGGGTGTCGAGCAGGGCCAGCAGGCGCGAGCGGTCGCGGGCACTGAAGCCATACAGTGCGGCGCAATGCAGCGGGCCCAGCTGCTGCGCGTCACCGGCATGCACGTCGGCACCGGCAGTGAGCAGGCGCGCAACGATGTCCGGCAGGCCCAGCGCCGAGGCCAGCATCAGCACGGTCACGCCGCCCGGCAGGCGGTGTTCCAGCTTGGCGCCGGCGTCGAGCAGGGCCGAGACGATATCCACCTGGCGCATGCTGACCGCAGCCGACAGCGGCGTCGCGCCACTGGCAGCGGCGTGCTGCGGATCGGCACCGCGTGCCAGCAGCAGGTCGGTTACTGCCAGATGGCCACCACCGGCCGCACGCAGCAGCGCGGTGCAGCCCTGTGCGTCGACCGCGTCGACGGCAAATCCCAGATCGATCAGGCGGCGCACCGCATCGACGTCACCGGCCATCGCGGCGGCCGGCAGATCGGCCTCGCGCAGGGTGCGGCGCGGCAACGGCCACACCCGCCAGTCCAGCCAGTCGGCCAGATCACGGCGACCGATCGACAGTGCCACGCCCAATGGCGTCTGGCCGTCGGCCGCACGTGCTTCCGGCGAGGCACCGTGCTGCACCAGCAGCTTCAGCGCGCCTTCGCGGGCCAATGCGGTGGCCAGGTGCAATGCGGTCATGCCATGGCTGTCGCGCGCTTCGCGATCGACACCGGCCTTGAGCAGGGCCTGCTGCAGGCGCAGCCAGCCCAGGCGCACCGCCAGCGACAACGGCGGATCACCGGCCGGCGATGCGGCAAACGGATCGGCGCCACGTTCCAGCAGTTCCAGCGCCAGCTGTTCCAGACCACGGGCGGCCTGGTCGTGCTGCGCGCACGCGGCGAGGAAGCGCGCCAGGCCACCGCGACCGGCCGGCGACAAGCCACGCTGCAGCATCACCTGCAATGCAGGCACCGCGTCGATGCCTCGCGACAACAGCGCGAACATCGGCGTGTCGGAACAGGCGTCACGCACGTAGGGATCGGCGCCGTGGCCCAGCAGCCAGTCGACCGCACGCGGCTCCAGCGCCAGTTCCGGATCGAGCAGCAGGCCACCCAGCTCTTCCGGCTGGCACAGCTTGGCCAGCGCGGCCATGCCATCGGTGTTGCCAAAGCCCAGCGCTTCGCGCAGCAGGGTCAGTGGCGGCCGGTCCGGCAGCAGGCCACTGGCGCTGGCGGCGTCGCCGCGCTCGGCCAGGCCATCACTGACGGCGGCCGGCAACGGATAGGACGGGTCCAGCAGGGCCACTATCGCCCAGCGGCCGGCTTCGGCGGCGTAGTCCACCGCGCGGCGACCGACCGGGTCAGTGGCATCGGCGGCGATGCCCAGTTCGACCAGGCGCTTGATCAGCAACGGCGAGACATCCTCGGCCATCGCCGCCAGCTGCACCGCATTGCGGCCTTCGCCGTCCACTGCGACCAGGTCCGGCTTGTGCGGCAGCAGGTGTTCGATCACGGCGGCGCGACCGGCACGGGCCGCTTCCAGCCACGGCGTACGGCCCAGCGCATCGCGCGCTTCCAGATTGGCACCGGCACCCAGCAGCACGCCGACGATCTCCACGTGGCCGGCCAGCGCCGCCTCATGCAGCGCGCTGCGGCGCTGGCGATCGCGGGCGTCGGCGCGGGCCTTGTGCTTGAGCAGCAGCTGCACCCCGGCCGGATCGTCGTCTTCGGTGGCAGCGGCGGCGAGCAGCACCGGCGTGCCCTCGGCCGGTTCGCTGCGCGCACCGCGTTCGAGCAGGAAGCGGGCCAGGCGCCAGTTACCGACCTGGCAGGCTACCGCCAGCGGCGACCAGCCGTCGCTGTTCAGTGCATCCACTTCGGCAGCGGCATCGCGCAACAGCGCCGCCACGCCCGGGTCGGAACTGCGCGCGGCATGATGCAGCGGGGTATTGCCATCGCTGTCGGTGGCACGTGAATCGGCACCGTTGGCGAGCAGAGTCATCACCGCTTCGGGACGGCCGTGCCAGCTGTCGCGGGTGGCGGCCAGCAGCGGGGTCATGCCCCGGTGCGGCGCATTCACATCGACGCCGCGGGCGATCAGTTCGCGCAGCAGGCGCAGGTCCGGCAGCACTGCAGCCAGCACCGCCAGGCTGCGCTGGTCGCGCCAGTTCGGGTCCGGCAGCGCATACGGATCGGCACCGGCCTGCAGCAGCTGCAGGCTCCGGTCGATGCGGCCATGGCGGGCGGCTTCATACAGGGCCGGGGTCAGCTCCTGCGGCGCCATCGCCTCCAGCGGCGCGGTTTCGGCCGCAGCGGCGAACATCGGTTCGTGCTCGTTGCCGGCGCTGGCCAACGGGCTCGCGCGCAGCGACACCAAGGGTGCCGGCGCGACCCGCTGCAGCAGCAGGTGCAGCACGGGAGACAGCAGCACCACCGCCAGCGCGGCGGGCCAGCGCGCGCCTTCCGGCAACAGGCCCGGCCAGGCCGGCAGCACCACCAACGCGGCCAGCGCGATCACCAGCGCGGCAACACCGAGACCGCGCCAGGCGGTCAGGTCGCGTCCGGCCAGCGCGTGCCAATGCTGGGCGAGATTGCCATCCAGGCGTTCGACATCGTTCCACAGCGGCCAGGTGCGCCAGGCCGCCAGCAGGCCGGCACTGACCAGCACGCTCAGGCCCAGCACCGCGGCCAGGCTGCCGCTGTCACGCAGCGCCGCCAGCGGCCAGGCCAGCAGCAGCGCCAGCAACAGCGGCGCTGCCGTCCACAACGCCAGCAGCGCCGGCAGGTCCTGGCGCGCGACAACCTTCAGCGGCAGCAGCGCGCGGCTGCGACGCCACCACGACACACCCAGCGCGAACGCGGGCTGCGCCAGTGCAGCAAGGATGGCGCCTGGAACGCCACCCGCTGCAGCGCCCAGCGCCAGTGCGGCGCCCACGGCGAAGGCGATCGACAGGGCGCGCGGACGGGACGTGTCAGTCATAGTGGCGCGGCATCAGGCTGGCCACCGATGGCGGCACCTGCAGGTAGAACCCGCGCTCGCTCATTTCGCTGCGGACCTTTTCCGGATCGGCCTGGGCCAGGCGGCGCTGGGCATCCAGGGCCACGTCCAGGACGAAGGCGAGCGTCCCCAGCGAGGTGAGCAGCGGCGCAGGCAGCGCGCTGAAATCATCGCGTCGGGGAACGTAGACGTAGGTGTCCGGCTTGAGTTGGCTTTTATAGACGTAGGCGTGCATGTCCGCGGGACGATAACCCGGGAAGAGCCATGATTGTGTCGGAAAGCCGACACCGGGGAAAGCCGTCAGCCGACGATGGCGGCGTGATCGGCGGCGTTTCCCCTGCGGGGTTCAGCAATGTGGCGGCGGCGTTCAGCCACACGCCGCCGCCACACGGGCGCTTACTTGACCTTGGCGTAGGTGCCCTTCAGCGCGACACCGGCGAGGATCGCACCGGCATAGCATTCGTAGTTGGTGCTGCTCTTGAACTCGTTCTTCTTGTAGTAGCTGACGATGTCGACCACGGCGTTGGCGCCGCGCGACTTGGCACCGTCCTGCAGCGCGCGCAGCGCCGACAGCGCGACCCAGCGGCAGGCCTCGGCATCGCTCTTGTTGGCGGCGTTGGTCTTCTTGTTGGTCACGTCTTCGCCCAGGCGCTGCTGCACGCTGACCGGCTGGCCGGCCAGGTAGAAGCGGACGCTGCCGTCGATGCCGGCGTCCTTGGCAGCCTGCGAACTGACCAGTTCCTGCAGGGACTGCTCCACGCGGGTATCGCGGGCAGAAGCGGTGGAGGCCAGGGCCAGCAGTGCGGTGGCCGTGGCGATCATCAGGGTGCGGCGCATCGGAACATCTCCTTGTCGAGGGTGCGGGTAGGTTGCGGGAACAGCAGCGGTGGGGCGGTGGATCACTCGCGCCAGCGGCGGAACACCAGCGAGGTGTTGATGCCACCGAAGGCGAAGTTGTTGCTCATCACGTACTCGGCCTGCAGCTCACGGCCCTGCCCGGTGATGAAGTCGAGCTGGCCGCAGCGTGGATCGACCTCGGCCAGGTTCAGGGTGGGCGCGAACCAGCCGGCGCGCATCATCTCGATGCTCATCCAGGCCTCGAACGCACCACAGGCGCCCAGCATGTGGCCGACGTAGCTCTTCAGCGAGCTGATCGGCATGCGGCTGCCGAACACCTGCGCGGTGGCCTGGGTCTCGGCGATGTCACCGTGGTCGGTGGCGGTGCCGTGGGCGTTGACGTAGTCGATCTGCGCCGCGTCCAGCCCGGCATCCTCCAGCGCCAGGCGCATGGCCTGGGCCATGGTGTCGGTACTGGGCTGGGTGACGTGCTGGCCATCGCTGTTGGTGCCGTAGCCCACCACCTCGGCAAGGATGGTGGCGCCGCGCGCCTGCGCGTGCTCCAGGTCTTCCAGGATCAGCGTGCAGGCACCCTCGCCCAGCACCAGGCCATCGCGGCCGGCATCGAACGGGCGCGGCGTGGTCTGCGGCGCATCATTGCGCACGCTGGTGGCAAACAGGGTATCGAACACCGCAGCAGCGGTGGCATCGAGCTGCTCGGCACCGCCGGCCACCATCACCGTCTGCTTGCCGCTGCGGATGGCCTCATAGGCCGCGCCCACGCCCTGGCTGCCCGAGGTGCAGGCGCTGGAGGTGGTGTAGACGCGCCCGGACAAACCAAAGAACACACCGATGTTGACCGGCGCGGTGTGGCTCATCATCTTCAGGTAGGTGGTGGCACTGATGCCGTCGGTGGTGAACTCGTTGAGCATGCGGCCGAATTCACCAGTGGCCTCGTGGCTGCCCGAGGACGAACCGTAGGCCACGCCGGTACGGCCACTGCGCAGCACCGGGTGCTCGTGCAGGCCAGCCTCGCGCAGTGCCACCTCGGTGGCGCGCACCGACATGATCGCGACCTTGCCCATCGAGCGGGTGGTCTTGCGGTTGTAGTTCGGCGGCAGCTCGAAGTCCTGCGCCGGCGCGGCCAGCTTGGTGTTCAGGCCGGCATAGACATCCCATTCGGGCATCGTGCGCACGGCATTGCGGCAGCTGCGCAGGTGCGCTTCGATGGTGGGCCAGTCATGCCCGAGCGGACTGATGGCAGCGGCACCGGTGACCACCACGCGACGATCGGCAGCCATCAGAGCATGCCTCCGTTCACCGAGATCACCTGGCGGGTGATGTAGCCGGCCGGTTCGGACAGCAGGAACGCCACCGCGGCCGCCACTTCGTCGGGACGACCGACGCGGCCGGCGGGAATCAGCTTCAGCGCGTGTTCGATCACTTCATCGTTGAGCATTTCGGTCTCGATCAGGCCCGGGGCCACGCAGTTGACGGTGATCTGGCGGCTGGCCAGTTCCAGCGCCAGCGCCTTGGTGGCACCGATGATGCCGGCCTTGGCGGCACTGTAGTTGACCTGGCCGCGGTTGCCGGCCAGCCCCGACACCGACGACAAGGTGACGATGCGGCCCGGCTTGCGCCGCCGCACCATCGGCATGATCAGCGGATGCAGCACGTTGTAGAAGCCATCCAGGTTGGTGTGGATGACCTGGTCCCAATCCTCCGCCGACAGCGCCGGGAAGGCGCCATCACGGGCGATGCCGGCATTGCAGACCACGCCGTAGTACGCGCCGTGCGCTTCAACATCAGCCTCCAGCGCGGCGCGTGCGGCCTCGCGGTCGGCTACGTCGAACGCCAGCACGCGGGCCTGCTGGCCCAAGCCCTGGATCTCGGCCACCACGGCTTGTGCTTCTTCCAGGCGGCTGCGGCAATGCACCACCACGTCGAAGCCATCGCGCGCGATGCGCAGCGCGATGGCCCGGCCGATGCCCCGGCTGGCGCCGGTCACCAGCACGCTTCGATTCCCTGTCATGCCTGTCCACTCTCCAGATAGGCCATCGCGTCGGCCGGTTCGAACACCGACACATTGGCTGTCGCCCATTCGTCCTCACCTGCCAGGATGCGGCAGGCGAACATCCCCAATCCATTGTCACCCAACAGCTCGCAGCGCGCCTGTACGCGCAGCCGCGAACCGCTGGGAAAGCTGCTGCGCGCGCTGCTGTAGCGGCGGCTGCCGAGCAGGAAGCCCAGCTGCGGCGGCTTGCCGGCCGCTCGCGCGCGGCAGCCGGCCCAGGCCGCGATGGCCTGCGCCATGTATTCGATGCCGACCCACGCCGGCACTTCGCCGTTCTCCACGAACAGGCCGGATTCGGGCACCACCAGTTCGGCCTCGAGGGTGTCCTGGTCCCACTGCGTGATGCGCTCCAGCAGGCACATGTCCTGGCGGTGCGGCACCACGTCCTCGATCGCGTACAGCGTGTTCATCGACGCTCCAGTGCCAGCACAGCATTGCTGCCGCCGAAGGCGAACGAATTGCTCAGCACCCGCCGCGGCGCCTGCGCCAGGCGGGAGCCCGGCGCGACCAGCGGCAGCACCGGCAGTGCGGGGTCGGCCACGCCGTCCCACCAGTGCGGTGGCAATTGCTGCTGCGGGTTCTCGGCCAGCAGGATCCAGCACAGCGCCGCCTCGATCGCGCCCGAGGCACCCAGCGTATGGCCGGTCAGCGGCTTGGTCGAACTGGCCGGCACGCCATTGCCCAGCACCTGCGAGACCGCCAGGCTTTCCATCGCGTCGTTGTGCCCGGTGGCGGTGCCATGCAGGTTCACGTAATCCACTTGGTCGGCGCCCCAGCCGGCGCGCAGCAGCGCCTGCTGCAGGGCGTCAATGGCCCCCATCCCCTGTGGATCGGGGGCGGACATGTGATGCGCATCGGCCGATTCGCCCCACCCGGCCAGGCACACCGGACCCGGCTCGCGGGTAAGCAGGAACAGCGCGGCGCCCTCGCCGATGTTGATGCCGGAGCGGTGCTGTGAGAACGGATTGCAGCGCAGGGCCGACACCGATTCCAACGCGCTGAAGCCGGCCACGGTGAAGCGGCACAGCGAATCGGCACCACCGGCAATCACCGCATCGACGATGCCGGCGCGCAGCATCCGGGCGGCCGACATCAGCGCCTTGGCGCTGGACGAGCAGGCGGTGGACAGGGTCCATGCCGGCCCCTGCGCACCACTGCGCTGGCGCACGAACTGCGCGGCGGTGCCCATTTCCTGCTGGGCGTAATCGAAGCCCGGCGGCCACTGGCCCTGTTCGGCGTGGGTGCGCAGGGCCTGCTCGGATTCACCGATGCCCGAGGTGCTGGTGCCCAGCACCACCGCCACGCGCTCGGCACCATGGCGGGCAATGGCCGCGGCCACCGCCGGTGCGATCTGCGCCAGTGCCACGTCCAGCAGGGCGTTGTTGCGCCCGCGCAGGGCCACCGGCAGGTCCTCCAGCGCCGGCAGCGGCGTGCGCACCTCTCCCAGCGCCAGGGTGCGCCCCGGCAGCAGGCTGTCGTTGTCGCTGAGCCCACCCGGCACATCGGCGAACATCGCCGACGCGACTGCGGCGCGGCCATCGCCGAGCGCACAGACCACGCCCAGGTCGTTCAGGTAGATCGGTGCGCTCATCGGTCCTGCCCGGCCATGTCGATCGATTCGATGCGCAGGGCGTAGCCTTCGGCGCGGTTGTCCAACTGTACGCTGCCATCGTCCAGGCGCTGCAGCTGCAGCCACACCGTGCCGTCGCGCGACAGGCTGCGCTGGCGGCCGTCATCGCTGACCTGCCAACCTGCCGGCAGCGCGGCGGCAATGGCCGCGGTCGGCCACAGCGCGAACTGCAGGTCATCCAGCACGCGCTCGGCACGCACCTGCGGCGGCAGCCACGGTGCGCGCTGCTGGGTCAGCTGCTGGCCGTCCCACTGCAGGCGCACGCCGGTCTGGCCCATCGCCTGCACCGCCAGCTGCACCTGCTGCGCATCGGCTTCCAGCAAGGCGTCGAGATCGCGCTCATGGCTGCCGAAACGGAAATGCAGCTGCTGCTGCAATGCAAGCGGCGCCGGCAGGCTGGCCGGTGACAGGCGCAGCGGCGGCAGCTCCACCAATCGCTTGGGCATACGGCCGGCACAGGCGGCCAGCAGCAGGCACAGCAGCACGGCCGCAGTACGGGCGATCAGGCGCTGCACAGCTGCTCCAGCACGCGCATGCGGCGGCCGCTTTCGTCGGCCACATACGGGTTGTTGGTGTCCCAGGCGTAGCCGGCCAGGATGGAACTGATCATGTCGCGCACTTCGGGCTGCTGCTGCGGGTGGTAAATAATCTTCTGGAAGCCGCCCTCGTACCAGCTTTCAACGAAGCGGCGGAAGGTCTTCACGCCGGCGCGCAGCGGGATCGAGAAGTCGGCTTCCCAGTCGACGGTTTCGCCGGCATAGCGGCGCGCCAGGCATTCACTGGCCAGCTGCGCGGACTTGAAGGCGATGGTGACGCCGGAGGAGAACACCGGGTCGAGGAATTCGCCGGCATTGCCCAGCAGGGCGTAGCCCGGGCCCCACAGCGAGCTGACATTGGCCGAGTAACCGGTGATGCGGCGCACCGGCAGCACCGCCCATTCGGCATTGGCCAGCAGCGAGGTCAGGTTCGGATCCTCGCCGACGATGGCCTGCAGCTTCTGCAGATCATCGCCTTCGTAGCGTTCGAAGAACGACGGCTCGGCGACCACGCCCAGCGAGCAGCAGCCGTTGGAGAACGGGATGGTCCAGTACCAGACGTCGATGTGCTCGGGATGGGTGGTGATCAGGATCTTGTTGCGATCGAAGTCCGCTTCGGCCGGAATGTTGTCGCGCACGTGGCAGAAGATCGCGCCGCGCACCGGGAAGTTGGACGGCGATTCCAGCTGCAGCAGGCGCGGCAGCAGGCGTGCGAAGCCGGAGGCATCGAGGATGAAATCGGCCTCGATGCGGTACTCGCTGCCGTCCGGACGACGCACGGTCACCGCCGGCTGCTCGCCCGGCTCGACCGCAAGCACTTCATCGCCGAAGCGCAGCGTGGTGCCCATGCGTTCGGCGCCGCGCGCCAGCACGTTGTCGAAGTCGGCGCGCTGCACCTGGTAGGTGGTGCCCCAACCTGGCGAGAACTTCTTCCTGAAGTCAAACGCGGTGCGCGCCTCGCCATGCACGAACGCGGCGCCGTTCTTGTGCTGGAAGCCCGCTTCGACCACGTCCTGCAGCAGGCCGGCAGCCTCGATGTACTCCATGCTCTGCGGCAGCAGGCTTTCACCGATCGAGAAGCGCGGGAACTGCTGGCGCTCCAGCATCAGCACCTGGCGGCCCTGCTGGCGCAGCATCGCCGCAGCCACCGAGCCGGCCGGGCCCGCACCGATGATCAGGATTTCAGTACGTTCGACAGCATCCACAGCAGTATTCATCGGTGCGTCCTTGTTGCTCGATCAGGTGGAAAGAAGGAAGTCGGAAGACAGGTTCAAGCTGGCGGCAGGTCATGTGGCGGCGGCCGGAACAGCGGCGAGATCAACCAGACCAGGCCGATGCCGAACAGCAGGGTCAGGCCGAACGCGCGCAGCGCCGGGGTCTGCGACAGGCCCAGCAGGCCGAACGACAGCCAGGTGCTGGCCGCGCCCACGCACACTGCCAGCCAGGCGCTGGCATCGCCACGGTGCTCGATCAGGAAGATGCCGTAGTCGATGCCCATGCCCAGCAGCAGCATCAAAGCCAGCACGTTGAACAGCTGCAGCGGCTGGCCGAACAGGCCCAGCAGGCCCAGGGTCAAGGCACCGGCGATCAGGGTCGGCGCAAACACACGCCAGGCCTGGCGGCGGTAGCGCAGCCACAGCGCGCCGAACACCAGCGCGATGCCGACCAGCAGCAGCCCGCCCATCAGCTTGCGGTAGTGGCCCAGCAGCGTGGAGAAGTCGGCGGTGCGGTCCACCCAGCGCACGCCCGGCAGGCCTTCGGCCGCACCTTGCAGGGTGGCCAGCGCATCGGCGCGCGACAGGTCATCAACCATCACCACGCTGATCATCTGCCCACCGACCTCACCCACCCACAGGTGACGGAACGGCTGCGAGGCCGGCGAGGCCAGGAAGGCTTCGGCGCTGAGTGGTGCGGCCGCGAACTGCGGGCGCTGCAGCGGTTCGCCCACGGCCTCGGACACGGCCGACAGCACACCCGGTTCCACCTTCGCGGTCAGCGCGGCATCGGCCTGCTGGCGCGACGGCGACGGCAGCCAATCGCTGATCGCACGATAGCCACCAATGCGCTTGTCGTTGGCCAATGCACGCAGGCGTTCGGTCAGCGCTTCTTCGCGCTGCAGCAGCTGCGCGGCATCGGCACCCTGCACCAGGTAGAACTGCGCCGGGCTGGGCATGCCCAGCAACTGGCTCAGGCGGATCTGCTGCGCCATCAATGCCGGCGGCGACGACTGCAGGCTACGCAGGTCGTCGTTGCTCTGCAGGCGCGCGATGCCGATGGCAGACAGTGCCAGCGTGATCACCACGAACATCGTCACCGCGCGGCGGCCATGCAGGCGCGGGAAACGCTCCAGCGTGTTGCCCAGCCACTGCGAGAAGCGGGTCTGGCGGATCTCGCCACCATCCAGCCACGGGAACCAGAAGATCACCGTCAAGAAGGCGGCAGCCAGGCCGACCACCGAGAACAGCGCCATCTGGCGCAGGCCGGGGAACGGGGCCAGGCCCAATGCCAGGTAGGCCAGCGCACTGGTCAGCAGGGCCAGCCACAGTCCGGGCAGCAGGTGCCGCAGCAGCTTCCAGCGACGATCGGCCGGCTCGGCCTGGCGCGAGGCAAACCAGTGGATGCCGTAATCCTCGGCCACGCCCACCAGCGATGCACCGAACACCAGGGTCAGCACGTGCACCTTGCCGAACACCAGCACGGTCACCGCCAGCGCCACGCCACAGCCGATCAGCAGCGAGGCGGCCACCAGCAGGATCGGCCGCAGCGAACGGAATGCCAGCCATACCAGCAGCAGCACTGCCGCCAGCGACCCCCAACCGATGGTGTTGATCTCCTGGTTGGCCTGCACCGCGGCCGCTTCGGCGTGCAGCGGCACGCCGGCATGCAGGATTTCCAGCTCGGGCACCGCCGCCCTGGCGGCCTGCCCGGCGCGTTCCAGCAGGCCATCGAGATGGCGCTCGCCATCCAGCTGGAACGCCGAACCCGGCGTATCGAACTGCAGCACGGCCCAGTGCCTGCCCTCGGCTTCAAGCAGGCCGTCATCGCCCAACCGCAGCCCCGACCCCTGCGCCTGCTGCTGCCACCACTGCGGCCACAGCGACAACGGGTCCTGTCGCCAGTCGGTCAGGCGCGGCGCGCCCATCGGGCCGTACAGGGCAGCCAACGCTTGTTCGGCCAGCGCGCCCGGCTCGCTGCCCTGCAGCTGCTCGCGCTGGGCCGGGGTCAACAGGCGATCGCGATACGGCGCGTAGAACGCACGCGCTTCATCGAACCAGCCTTCGATCGAGCCGCTGGGCACCAGCAAGGCGCGATCTGCGTCCTTGGCCATGGCCACAGCAAAGGCCGTCTGCGCACGCTTGGCGGCGGCGCTGTCCTTGCTGCCGAGCAGCACCACCACCTGCCGCGAACTGCCATCGGCGATGCGCCGGGTGACATCACTCAACAGGCGGTCGTGTGCATCCTGCGGCAGCAGGGCGAGGATGTCGGTGTCGATCCGCGACTCCTGGCTCCACAGGCGCCACTGCTGCGCGCCCATTACCAGCAGCACCAGCAGCCAGGCGATGCCCAGCCAGTGCCACCAGCGCCGCAACCGGTCCGGTGCGTTCGATGCCGCGGCCTCACTCAAAGCGGCGGGCCTCGTCGGCATTGAGCGTGGCCGGCGTCTCGCTCAACGCGCTGAACTGGATCTGCGTGCGGTCCTTGTTGGCCTCCACGATCTCGACCTGGCGCACGTAGCGGTCACCCTGCAGAATCAGCGATTCGAAAGCCTTGGCCAGCATCGCCGACTTCGGCGTCAGGCGCAGCCGCCAGCCCTGTCCTTCACGGCTGGCCGCCACGTTGAACTGGCTGGACAGCGCCTGCACGTCGCCACTCATCAGCGCGAACATGATCGCGTTCACCGAACGCATCGCCGGCTGCTGCCGTGCATCGAGTTCGACGCGGGTGCTGCCATCGCGCTGGCGGCTGAGGATGCGGTCGGCGGTGACCACCACCTCGGAGGGGAACGGCTTGAGCGTGGACCAGATCACGCCGTGCTGGCGCGCGACCACGAACCGGCCCTGAGAACGCAGCGGGTTCTTGAAGCCGCTGACCTGCTTTTCCTGGCTGAACTGGCCACGCAGCACATCCGGCCGCGCCACCGCCTGGGTGATCGCATCGATGGCGGGGTCGGCCGCCTGCACCAGCGGTGCGGCCACCAGCAGCAGCGCGCACAGCAGCGCACGGGCGAAACAGTTCGCTCGGTTCATGGCGCAGGCACTCCCAGGCGTTCCCACAGTACCGGCGGGCACTGGTACAGCATTTCCTTGCTGGCGGCGTCCACCGCAACCTGGATGGTCATCGCACGGGTCAGCACCTGGCCGCTCTGCGCATCGAGAATCTCGTACTCGATCTTCAGCCGGTTCTCCCATTCCACGATGCGCGCGACCACGCGCAGTGCCTGGTTGAACAGCAACGGACGCACATACTTCACCCGCGCATCGACCACCGGCCACAGGTAGCCCGATTCGAGCATCTGCGGGTAGTCGTAGTCGTAGCGCCCTAGCAGCGCGCAGCGCGCGATCTCGAAGTACTTGAAGTAGTTGCCATGCCAGACCACGTTCATCGGATCGCAGTCATGGAAGGCCGGGGTCAGCGAAATCTCGCCGGCCAGTTCGATTGCTTCATTCACCGGCATACAGCTCCCAACGTTGCGCGCGGATCTCCACCAGCAGCTCCCGCAACTCGCTATCCAGCGCGCGGTCTTCTTCAACCAGGGCAATGCGCAGCCCCAGGTCGGCGTACATGTCGGCCAGACTGCCATGCAGCTGCGCGTTCATGCCAACCCGTTCGCGCAGGGCCAGGCCCTGGCGGGCAGCGATCAGCATCGCGGCCACCACCTGTTCAGTCAGTTCGATCACGCGCAGGCAGTCGCGCGCAGCAATGGTGCCCATGCTGACCTTGTCCTGGTTGTGGCATTCGGTGGAACGCGAGAACACGCTGGCCGGCATGGTCTGCTTCAGCGCTTCGGCGGTCCATGCCGAAACGCTGATCTGCAGCGCCTTCAGGCCATGGTTGATGGCCGCGCGCGGGCCGGTGGCCGCCGACAGGTTGGCCGGCAGGCCGTGGTTGTAGCGGGCATCGACCACCAGTGCCAGCTGCCGGTCGAGCAGGTCGGCAACGTTGGCCACGGTGTTCTTCAAGGTGTCCATCGCCAACGCGATGTGGCCGCCGTAGAAATGGCCGCCGTGCAGGATGCGCTCGCCATCGGCGTCGATCAGCGGATTGTCGTTGGCGCTGTTCAGCTCGGTTTCGATCAGCTGGCGCAGGAACGGCAGGCTGTCTTCCAGCACGCCGATCACGTGCGGTGCGCAGCGCAGCGAATAGCGGTCCTGCAGGCGCTGTTCATTGCGCGGCGGGCGTTCACTGTGCAGGTCGCTGCGCAGGCGCGCGGCGATGCGGCCCTGGCCCGGGTGCGGTTTGGCGGCGAACAGGGTCTCGTCGAAGTGGTGCGCGTTGCCGTCGCTGGCCAGCACGTTGAACGCAGTCAGCCGCGTGGCCATGCGCGCCAGGTAATCAGCGCGCTGCCAGGCCAGGCAAGCCAGGCCGGTCATAACCGCGGTACCGTTCATGATCGCCAGGCCTTCCTTCGGCCGCAGCTTCAGCGGGGTCATGCCGATCTTCGCCAGCACCTCGGCCGCCGGCTGCACGCGACCGTCGTGCAGCACCTCGCGCTCGCCGCACAGCACCGCCGCCACGTACGACAGCGGCGTCAGGTCGCCACTGGCACCGACCGAACCTTCGGCCGGAATCATCGGCAGCACGTCGTGCTGCAGCAGCGTGGCCAAGCCTTCCAGCAGCGGCACACTGACGCCGGACATGCCACGCACCAGCGACGCCAGGCGCGCCGCCAGCACCGCGCGGGTCTCGACCGGGTCCAGGTAACGGCCCAGGCCACAGCCGTGGTACGTGTACAGGTGGTGCGGCAGCTCAGCCACCAGCGCCGGCGGGATGTTCACCGTGCACGAGTCGCCATAGCCGGTGGTCACGCCGTAGATCACGCCGTCCTCGCGCAGCAGGCGGTCGAGGAAGTCGGCACCGCGCTGGATGTGCGCGCGGAACGCCGGCGCCTCGCTCAGTGCGGCCTCGCACTGGCGCTGGGCCAGGGCAACCACGTCTTCAATGGTCAACGGTGCATCGCCAAAGCGGCACACGGGTACGGCGTCAGTCGTCATGCGGAGCCTGATCCCAGAAGGGGAAGAAGTTGAACCAGTCCAACGGGGACTGGATGACCTGGAGTTCCAGCCAGCGCGCGAAGCGCTGTGCCTGTTCGGCCAGTGCGGTATCGCGCGAGCCACGCGGCAGCACGATGCGTTCGGCGAACTGTTCAAACGCCACGCGATAACCCTCGCCCTGGTGCAGGCAGGCCATCGTGTAGACCGGGCAGCCCAGCGCGGCGGCGAGCACGTAGGCACCGATCGGGAACGGCGCGCGGTGGCCAAGGAAATCGGCGGTGACGCTGCGGCCGCCCTGCACCGGCGTGCGGTCGCCGACGATGGCGACGAAGCCACCGGCCGCCACGCGCTCGGCCAGCATCACCGCCGTGGCCGGGCCCATTTCGGTTACCTGCACCAGCTCCACCGCCGCCAGCGGGTCCAGCCGCTGCAGCAGGCGGTTGAAGCGCTGCGCGTGCGCGGTGTGTACCAGCACGGTGATGCGGAACCCCGGTACCTGTTCGGCCAGCACCTGGCACAGTTCCAGGCAGCCGATGTGCGCGGTGAGGATCAGCCCGCCTTCGCGGCGCGCGATCTTCTCCAGCACCAGGTCGCGATGCAGGTGGATGCGTTCGGCCGGATAGCGCCCGCCCAGGCCGAGGATCTTGTCCATCATCGTGTCGGCGAAGGCGAAGAAGTGGCGCAGGCTGTCGCGCCGGGTCGGCGCACGGCCAAGCACGCCGCTGTGCGCCTGCAGCCGCTGCAGGTACTGCATCGAGGCCTGGCGACCAACACGGTTGCCCAGCCAATGGCAGGCCACCACCGGCCACACGCACAGGCGGAACGGCCAGCGCCCGAACCAGCGGTGCACCCAGCACAGGAACAGCACGCCGGCCACCGAGGTGGATTCGCCGATGTCGGCCCAGTGCGGGGCACCCTGCGCGGCCGCCATCTCAGCGCTGCCCCCGCAGGCGGCACCACAGCAGGCGCGGTGCGCGCCAGAGCATGCCGAAGAACAGGCGGGTGTGCATGCGGCTGATGCGCACGTTGTCGCGCCACACATCGAAGTGCGACACGCCATCGGCTGGATAGGTCACGCGCGTGGCCAGGTGCTCGACCGGCAGCTGCCGCCAGTACAGGCGCACCATCACCTCGGTATCGAAATCCATGCGTCGGCCGATGGTCTCTTCGCCGATCAGGCGCAGCACCGGCGGCAGCGGATACACGCGGAAGCCGCACATCGTGTCGCGCAGGTGTAGCGACAGCGTGTTGATCCAGACCCAGATGTGGGTCGCGTAGCGGCCATACAGGCGCGCCTTGGGAACGCTGGCGTCGTAGGCCGGAATGCCACAGATCACCGCCTCGGGATGGGCGCGCGCCACTTCGATGAAGCGTGGCAGGTCAGCGGTATCGTGCTGGCCGTCGGCATCGATCTGCAGCACGTGACTGTAGCCACGCGCGTCGGCTTCGGCGAAGCCGGCCAGCATCGCCCCGCCCTTGCCCTGGTTGATGTCCAGGCGCAGCAGGTCGACGCCATGGCGCTGTGCCAGCGAACGCAGTGCTGCCGCGCACGCCTCATGCGAGCCATCGTCGACCAGCAGGCACGGCAGGCCGGCGGCCTGCACGCCGTCGACCACCGCCGCGATGGCATGCTCGTGGTCGTAGACGGGAATCACCACCAGTGGCGCGAACGCGGCACCGGCAACGGCCGGATCAGTCCGCATCGGCGAAGACCACCTTGCCGCTGGCATGCACACAGTGGCTGGAGGTGTAACGGAAGGCCAGCACGCTGCGTGTGGCATCCCAATCCAGCTGCAGGGTCAGCTCATCACCCGGGCGGGCCACGTGCTGGAACTTCACCGCATCCATGCGCAGGAACGCTGCCGGTATGGCGAACACCTGGCGGCCAAAACGCACCGCCCAGTCCAGCTGCGCCACGCCGGGCAGGATCGCCGCCTGCGGGAAGTGGCCCTGGAACGGCCGCAGCGCCGGGTCCAGGGTCATCCGCAGCGTGGCGCTGGCCGCATCGCGGTGATCCCAGACCGGCACCGGCATCAGCGGCTGGAACAGCGCTGCCAGTGCCGCCTGGGTGATCTTGCCCTGTGCATTGATCGGCAGCGCCGGCACCAGCCGCCAGCGACGCGGCCGGGTGACCGCGTCATGAGCCTGTGCCAGGCGTGTGCCAAGGCGCTGGCCCAGCGCGCGGCGCGCGGCCTCACCGCCTTCCAGCAGCGTCGGGTCGGCCGGCACCACCACCGCGGCCAGCTGCTCGCGCTGCCCGGGCAGCACCAATACGCGCACATCGTCCACTTCGGCGTCTTCGCGCAGCGCACGTTCCAGTGCATCCAGCGAGACGCGGCGCTCTTCGATCTTGACGATGCGGTCGGCGCGGCCCAGCAGGCGAAAGCGGCCATCGGCCAATGCTTCAACGCGGTCCTGGGTACGCCACCAATCCGGGGTTTCCAGATGTGCGGAGGCCACCGCCAGGCAGCCCTCCTCGATGCGCCACTGCACGCCGGGCAGCGGCTGCCACGGCGGCAGGTCGGTGTCCCAGCGGCGCCAGGCGATGCCGCCGGTCTCGCTGCTGCCATAGACCTCGGTCGGTGCCACGCCGAGCCACTGCCGCACCTGGCGTGCAGCTTCTTCCGGCAGCGGGCCACCGGAGGAGAATACCGCGCGCAGGCGGCCATGCAGGCTGGCCCAGTCGAGCTGCCCGGGCAGGCGCTTGAGGTGGGCCGGGGTCGCGACCAGCACCGTATCGGTACCGGCCAGCGCACCCACCAGATCTTCGTGGAAGAACCGGCGTGGATGGATCAGGCGGCCGGCGGCCAGCGGCCAAAGCACTCGGAACAGCAGGCCATAGATGTGCTGGTGCGACACCGTGCCATGCACCTGCACGTCTTCCAGCTGCGTGCCGAACGCAGCCTGCAGTGCGTCCACCTCGCGCGTCAGCTGGTCCATGCGCTTGTTGATCGCACTGGGCTGTCCGGTGCTGCCGGAGGTGAACACGCACAGCTCGCAGGCGCGCTCGTCCAGCGCCTGAAGACCCTCGTCCGATGCGGCGTCCAGCGCCGCCAGCGGACGGTAATCGGCGGACACGTCGCCTGCGAAACCACTCACCTGCGGCTGCAGCGCCTGCAGCGTGGCCGGCAGGTTGTCGGCAGCCAGGAACACCCGCTTGCCGGCATGCCAGGCACCGAACAACGCAGCGGCAAAGGCCACCGCATCATCGAAATACAGGGCCCAGTCACGGCCTTCGGTCGCCGCAAACGCGGCGCGCCAGGCCAGTACGCGCTGGCGGAAGCGGGCGTGGTCGATCACCTCGCCATCGCAGACGCCAACGCTTCGATGCGGCCGCGCCTCCAGCAGCAGACGGTCCAGGGCAATCCACTCAGCCATGCGCGTGCGCCGCCTTCACCCGCCGCCGCACCAGCCACTCACCTGCGAACAACACGCCCATCATCACGTACGCCAACAATCCGTTGTAAAGCATCCAGACCCGGTCCGACGCGTACAGCGCGGTCAGCAGGGCCAGGCTGCCGTTGAGAACGAAGAAGCCGCACCACACCTGGGTGACGCGGCGGGTATAGGCCACCGCGAACGGGGGCAGGTCCGGTTCCTGCAGCCGTGCCAGGCGTTCCACCAGCGGCGGGCCGAAACGCAGGCTGGTGCCGAACACCGCCAGCATCACTGCGTTGACCAGTGCCGGGTACAGCTTCAGCGGCAGGGCCTGGTTGAGCACGGTGGCCAGCACCGCCAGCAGGCCGGTGCCGGCGGCCGCGGCCCACCACAGCGGCTGGCGCGTACTCAGCGCGCGCAGCAGGGCCAGGGTGAACAGCAGCAGCGACAACCAGCGTGGCTCGAAGCGGCCCATCGCCAGGTACACCAGTACCGGGTAGGCCAGCGAGATCGCAGCCACCACGACCGTGCGTGCGCGTGCCATGGTGGAGCCGCCGGCGCTGCGGTCAGGCGGCTGCCTGGTCCGGCAGCAGCCTGTGCACCACATCGACGATGTCCTGCACGGTACGCACGGCCTTGAACGCTTCCGGCTGCAGGTTGCGGCCGAGCAGCGGCTTGAGCTGCACGATCAGGTCCACCGCATCGATGCTGTCGATGTCCAGGTCGTCGTACAGGCGGGCCTCCGGGGTGATCCGGGCGGTTTCGATCTCGAAGCTGTCGGTCAGGATGCTGACGATGCGTTCGAACAGTTCATTCTTGGTCATGGCAGGTCCTGGCACCGTTACGACTGGCGGGCGGCGACGAACTCGCCGAGCGCGCGCACGCTGGAGAAATGGCGACGGGTTTCTTCCGAATCGGCCGAGAGGCTCACACCGTACTTCTTCTGCAGCGCCAGGCCCAGCTCCAGCGCGTCGATCGAATCCAGGCCAAGGCCCTCGACGAACAGTGGGGCGGTCGGATCGATGTCCTCCGGCGTGATGTCCTCCAGCGAAAGGGAGGAAATGATCAATTCCTTGATCTCGTGCTCAAGTGCTTGCACGGTTCGGATCTCCAGACAGGTCGAAATAACGAGAAAGGTGCTCGGTGACGCGACGGGCTGCCAAGGCATCCCCCCTTGGCGAGTCGTCTTCGGCCAGAAATGGCGCGATCGGGATATCTTCGCCGATCTGCAGCCGAACGTGAAAGCGACGTGAGGGGACACGATACCACTTCTGCCCCTTGGTCAGCGTTGGCGGGCTGCAGGTGATCCGCACCGGGGTGACGTCCAGGCGGCCCCGTACGGCGATGTTGGCGGCCCCGCGCTGCAGCCGTGGTTGCTGCCCGGGCACGCTGCGGGTGCCCTCCGGGAAGATCACCAGGGTGCCGCCGGCATGCACCGCGGCCACGCAGTCATCGACCAGGCCGGCGCCGTCGTCATTGGAGATGTAGCCGGCGGCCCGTACCGGACCGCGCATGAACGGGTTGCAGGCCACGGCCCGCTTGACCACGCAGTCGGCGTTGGGCAGCAGCGAAATCAGGCAGACCACGTCGATCAGGGTCGGGTGGTTGGCCAGCACCAGCAGGCCGTCGCGCTGCAGGCGTTCACCGCCCTCGATCTCGTAGGTCATCACCCCCAGCCCGCGCATCAGCCGCAGATGGCTGGCGAAGGCAGCCTGGACCACGCGGCGGGCCCGGCGGCGGCGAACCACCGGGTCGCGCATCAGCAGCAGCACCGGCATCACCAGCACGCCCAGCAGCAGGCCGCCCAGGCCAAATGCGACAAAGCTCAGGCCGGTGCCAAACACCCGCCAGGCGTGGTCGAGGCGGCGCAGCAGCTCAGCCACGGCGGCTCCAGCGCCAGCGCTGGCCGTGGGCCACGTGTTCCAGCGCCGGCGCGCCGGACAACATGAACCGGTGCAGGTCCAGCGCATGCGGCAGCAGGCCGGGCGCAGTGCCGGCCTGGGCGTCAGCCGGCTGCCACTGCAACGACAGCGTCGGCCGGCCCTCTGCCGGGGCGGTCAGGCGCCAGCACCAGGCAAAGAACGGGTCGGGTTCGTCGGCGAACGTCGCGTAAATTTCCGGAAGTGGCGACTCATAGACCACCATCCGCACCTCGCGGGCACCGTCGGCCAGCAGGCCGACGGCCTCCAGACAAGCCGTCTCCACCGTGGCCTGGCCCGCCGCCAGCGCCAGGTAGTTGCCGCGGTGGCCGCGGGCGATGGAATACAGCGCGGCGATCGCGTTGTGCACGGACAGGCCGAATCCGGTCGGCGACAACGGCTGGTCGCCGGCCAGCGCGCCCAGCAGGTCCATCGAACGGGCCACGTCGCCGTGGCGGCTGGCGAACACCAGCGGCACGTCACTGTCGGCGCCCTGCCCGTCCTCGCACCAGCACGCGGCCTGGATCGCCATCCGGCCCAGCCGCTCGATGCGGCGGCGCTGCATCGCCGGCACTTCGGCCAGCGCCGGCGTGTCGGCGCCGTGCGGCAGGTACGGCGCATCGGCCCAGCCCAGCCACTGGCTACGCTCACTCAGGCCGGGCGCCCAGGCGGCCCAGTCGACGATGGAGAATTCGATCATTTAGCGATGGTGCTTCAACGGGAGAACGATAGGCACGAGCCATTACGGCGACGCGCGGCGGCCCCCCGTTCCTGCAGCCGTGCGTCCGTCCAGGACGTCGCCGGCTGCCCCCCTGGCCGCCGGAAAGGAGCGCACGCTAGCACGTCCCGCACAGGGTGTGCAGGTTTCACATTCCCCAACACGGGGCCCGGCACCGGCAGGCCCCGTGTTCAATCGATCAGTGGTAACCGGTGTCGGCGTGCACCTTGCCGCGGAATACCCGGTAGGACCACGCCGTATAGCCGAGGATGACCGGCAGCAATATGACCAGCCCGACCAGCGTGAAGCCCAGCGACGACGCCGGCGCGGCGGCCTGCCACAGAGTCATCGACGGTGGCAGCAGATAAGGCCACATGCCAAGCACCAGGCCGAGGAAGCCGAGCACGAACAGGGCCAGGCTGAGCAGGAACGGCGGCAGGTCACGGCGCGGGTGCGTGGCACTGCGCCACAGCGCGGCGGCCACCGCCAGGGTCAGCAGCGGCACCGGCGACAGCCACCAGAAGTTGCCGTCGCTGAACCAGCGATCCATCAACCGCGAATCGAGGAACGGTAGCCAGCTGCTCACAAGGCCCATCGCCGCGATCACCGCCACCACCAGTGGCCGGGTCATCTGCCGCGCCAGCGCCTGCACGCGCCCCTCGGTCTTCAGGATCAGCCAGGTGCTGCCCAGCAGCGCATAGCCGGCCACCAGCGCGGCACCGGTCAGCATCGCGAACGGGCTGAACCAGGCAGACGCACCGCCCTGGTAGACACCGTCCACCAGCGGAATGCCCTGCACCAGGGTGCCGAGGATCACGCCCTGGGCAAACGTGGCCAGCAGCGAACCGAGGCCGAACGCCACGCTCCACAGCCGACGAGATCGATGCGCCTTGAAGCGGAACTCGAAGGCTACGCCGCGGAACACCAACGCCACCACCAGCAGCAACACCGGCAGGTACAGCGCCGACAGCAGCACCGCATACGCCTTCGGGAAGGCCGCCAGCAGGCCGGCGCCACCGAGCACCAGCCAGGTCTCGTTGCCGTCCCAGATCGGCGCGGCGGTGTTCATCATCAGGTCCAGCTGTTCCTCGTCCTCGGCGAACGGGGCAAGGATGCCGATGCCGAGCACGAAGCCGTCCAGCACCACGTACATCAGCACGCCGAAGCCGATCACCGCGAACCACGCCACCGGCAGCCAGGTCATCAGGTCCATGTCAGCGCTCCTCCAGCGGTTCATCGGCGGCCGACAACGGACGCGCCGGGGTATGGCTGCCATGGTCCAGCGACGGCCCCTCGTCATACGGCTGCGGTCCATGGCGCAGGATCTTCACCAGGTACCAGATGCCCCAGCCGAACACGAAGGCATAGCCAACCACATAGACGCCCAGCGACAACGCCGTCATCCACGCACTCTGCGGTCCGAGCGCATCAGCGGTGCGCAGCACGCCATATACCACCCACGGCTGGCGCCCCATCTCGGTGACGAACCAACCCGACAGCAGTGCGATGAAACCGCTGGGCAGCATCCAGTTCCAGCCGCGCAGCAGCCACGGCGAATCCAGCAGCTTCTTTCGCCAAAGCTGGAAGGCCGAGACCCAGGCCAACAACAGCATCAACGTACCCAGCCCGACCATGATGCGGAAGGCGAAGAAAACCGGCGTCACCGGCGGCCGCTCGCTGGCCGGCACCGAGGTGAGCGGATCGAAGGTGCCGTCCAGGCTGTGGGTGAGGATTACGCTGCCCAGCTTCGGAATCGCCACTTCGAAGTCGTTGCGCTCTTCCTTCTCGTTCGGCAGCGCGAACACCACCAGCGGCACGCCCTCGCCTCCCTGGGTTTCATGCCAGTGCGCTTCCATCGCCGCGATCTTCATCGGCTGATGCTTGAGCGTGTTCAGGCCATGCATGTCGCCGACGAAGATCTGTACCGGCACCGTCAGCGCCGCGAACGCCACCGCCGCGATCAGCATGCGCCGTCCGGCCTCGACGTGCGTGCCCTTGCGCAGGTACCACGCGCCCACGCCACCGATCACGAAACAGGTGGTGATGAACGAGCCCAGCGCCATGTGCGCCAGGCGATAGGGGAACGAGGGGTTGAACACCACCTGCCACCAGTCCACCGGATGCACGATGCCGTTGACCATCTCGTAGCCGGCCGGGGTATGCAGCCAGCTGTTGGACGACAGGATCCAGAACGTGGAGAACAGCGTGCCCAGCGCCACCATGCAGGTAGACAGGAAATGCAGGCGCGGCGAGACCCGGCCCCAGCCGAACATCATCACGCCAAGGAAGCTGGCTTCCAGGAAGAACGCGGTCAGCACTTCATAGGTCAGCAGCGGCCCGATGACCGTGCCGGCCACCTCGCTCAGCCGCGGCCAGTTGGTGCCGAACTGGAATGCCATGACGATGCCGCTGACCACGCCCATGCCGAACGACACGGCGAAGATCTTCTGCCAGAAGAAATACAGCTCGCGCCACACGGGCAACTTCGTGCGTAGCCACCGCCATTCGATGAAGGCCAGCCAGCTGGCCGTACCGATGGTGAAGGCGGGGAACAGTACGTGGAAACTGATGACGAATCCGAACTGGATCCGGGACAACAACAACGCGTCCAAGGGACGCCTCCTGCCTGTGACCGGTGGGATACCGGACCACTTTAGGAGGAATTGGTTAAGGCGGGATGCGACCAGGTGACGCGCTGCTTCACTTTGTCGCAGGGTGGCGTGAAGGCCGCAGGGCATCCCCCGGCGCTACCGATTGACCGCTCTGGTAGCCGCCAATCTTGGTTGGCACACACCCGGGCGCCGACCAGGGTCGGCACCTACCCATAGCGATTGGAGCGGCCCATCACCCGGCGGGTGCCTCAGTGCCAGAAATACCAGGCCGCTGCAGCTAGCAGCGCGCCAAACAACAGCACCTGCACCACGACGTACAGCACGCCACCCTCGCGCGTTTCCGCGCTCAGTCACCGCTGCAGTGCGTCGCTCACATCCGGCACCGGCGCCTACTGGTCCTACTCAAGATGCGCCGGCACCAAAATATGGGAAGTGCATTACAATGAACGTCCTAAGGACGTTCATTGTAATGCACTGTTCAATTGCAACGCAAGAATTCGACCGGAAGACCGTAAGTGTCTGTTTTATTAACGTTAAAAACCTCAGCCCGTGCGCATGCTCGCTGGGTTGACGTACAATTTACACATACGATACAATCTACGTCCTTAGGACGTAGATTGTATCGTATGAT
Source organism: Stenotrophomonas sp. SMYL11 (assembly GCF_036320005.1). NCBI lineage: Bacteria > Pseudomonadati > Pseudomonadota > Gammaproteobacteria > Lysobacterales > Lysobacteraceae > Stenotrophomonas > Stenotrophomonas sp. SMYL11. The sequence goes on along the minus strand of NZ_JAWIRS010000003.1, from coordinate 86,246 downwards.
CTAATTTATCGAGGCATCGGGAGATGTCCGCGACCAAGGTCGCGTCCAAACGAGCTCGCTTACACTTGGACTGCCAGGTGGCCAAGCGCGCTGAACCCGCCTTGCACTCAGTCCAGTAGCAACAGTGTGGCCGGAGGGCCCCAGGCCCTTCTGACAGTCGCGCACGGTAATGTCGATCGTTGGCCGGCAGCCACTGATGGCGTCCGAGTGCGCCCGTTAAGCGTGGATCGGTCCGCTTTCAGTGTCGTGTACGCGAGCATTAAGGATCGCCAAGACCTCCCGCATCACTGCCACGGCAGCCACTTCACTCTCTTTGCCGCGGACCATCAGTGACTGATAGAAGCCCTCCCCCAACGGGACTGATGCCCCATGACTGACGTCGCCGCCATGTAAAGCACTTGACGGATCTCCGCTCTACCGCGCTGGATGCTTCACTCGCATCGCGCCGCTGTCGCGGGATATGGGGGCCACCCCGACTAGGCCACAGGACGATCGTCGAGATCCCGGCTCGCACGACCGCCCACGCCAACTCTCGACGTCTACCCCCGCCAGATTCCGATCAGATAAGACCTTGGCGCAAGGCCCAGGTACGCCTGACTTGACTGACGCTGCGGTCGAGCGGTACCGGGAATGCTGAGGGCTCACTTCGCATCGCGACAACACCATCAAGAAGCGCTCAACTCAAAAAATAGAAAGTGTATTACACTTAGCGTCCTTAGGACGCTAAGTGTAATACACTATTCAACTCAATACAAGATTTCAACCAGAGGGCATAAGTGTTTGTTTTATTAATGTTAAAAATCTCAGCCGATGCGCTTGTTCGCCGGGTTGCTCTAAATTTCTCACATGCGCTACAATCTACGTCCTAAGGACGTAGATTGTAGCGCATGATCGTATTTGTCGACGCGTGAGGAGGTGCCCGTGACTAAGGTCGTGTCTAAACGAATTCGCTGGCGAGATGCCTTGGTTGCCCAGGTGCTGAGTGAACGCCAGCCACCCGTTGTCAGCAGCTATTGGCTGGCTCTCAAGGTTTTTCAACTAACTCAGTTGTCCCACTTCGATGGGCGTCCGCTTCAGATGCCGGAGCGAGGGCCTGATCAGCGCATGTTTACAGAGGCCCGAAATGCACTGATCAGCCGAGGGGTGCTCCACCAAAGCAAGGGGCTGCATCCCTCTCTTTACAGGACATCCAATGAGCCCCAGGACGCCGCTGAGCTCATGTGCGCAATCGATCCGTTCGGCTATGTCGCTTACCTAAGCGCCATGGCTTATCACGGATTAACCAACCGCCTACCTAAGGTACTGTACTTCGTAAGCCCCAATCCACACCTCTGGAAGGATCTTGCTCAAGAGCGCATGCGTAAAGACCTAGGCTCGCTCTATGGGGATTTCGTGTTCACGCGCCTACCAAGGTTGCGGCACTTCAACATTGAGAAGATCGATGGCGTGGTGATAGAGGAAATCAGAACCAAGGAGCGTCGAGGTTGGCGATCGGCCAATGACGGCGCATTGCGCGTTACCGGAATAGGCAACACATTCCTCGATATGCTGCAGCGTGCTGATATTTGTGGCGGGATGAGGCATGTGATCGACGTGTTCGAAGAGCATGCCAGATTGCACCTTTCTTCCATTGTCACGGCCGTAAACACGCATGGGTCTGTCATTGACAAGATGCGTGCTGGTTACATCTTGGAGACCCATTGCGGCATCGATAGCCCTGAGGTTGATGCGTGGGCCGCTCTTGCGAGCCGTGGCGGGTCACGAAAGCTTGATCCTCAGGGTGAGTACTCGTCTGAATTTTCATCAAAATGGTGCATATCCATAAATGTCTAGCCTTCTAGAGAACATCCCTACCTGGGTTGCGAACGCGCCGGCTGCCGAAAGAAACTTCCGAAAAGCAGTACACGTTGTTCTGCACGCCATCGCTACCGATAGGCGACTTAGCCAGCTTCTGTGTCTGAAGGGTGGAATTCTGATGGCGCTTCACTACCGAAGTGAGCGCTATACGACAGACATCGACTTCTCAACCAAAGATCCGTTCTCGGTTAGTGCGGAAGAAGAGACCAAAGCGTTGTTGGAAACACGATTGGCGTCTGCGTCCGAAGACTTGGGGTATGACATTGATTGCCGGCTGCAACGCTGGGACGTTCAGCCCGGCAGAGACAAGACATACGTCTCGATCTTCATGAAGGTTGGATACGCGGTGCGAGGTTCACGTGCGCATCCCAGGCTGATACGAGGTGAATCGGCAGAGACCGTTAGCATTGACTACAACTACTTGGAGTCCATACCCCAGATTGAGGAAGTAAGCATCGGCTCGGATGGGGTGCTTAGAGTCTACGCACTTCCCACGCTGGTGGCCGAGAAGATCAGATCTCTGATTCAGCAGCCCATTCGAAAGCGGAACAGGCGACAAGATGTCTATGATCTTCGCCACCTCCTATTGGAACGCCCAGAGCTATACGGCGATGAATGTAGGCGAATTGTCGTCGAAGACATCATCATTAAATGTGCTGACCGGGATGTTCCTGTAGGCCCAACATCGCTTAATCAAAAGGATGTGCATGATATGGCCCTCAAGGAATACAACTTTCTTCAGGATGAAATTTCAGGGGAGCTTCCTGAATTCGAAGAGGCCTATGAGCTCGTCAGGTCGTACTTCAGCAGTCTTCCTTGGCCTTTGCCGTCTGACAATGCGAATGCGGATTCCGGGATCCCAGCCGATCTCTCTATCTAGCCGCCTTGAAATTAGGCCTGCAGGCTCTGGTAAAGGGCCCGCACACGTTTGACCTGGCTGGCACTGCATCCGGCCAGTCGTACATGCTTTCTGCCGGCACGCATGTTCTTACTGGTCACCATTCTTGTCATCTCCGGAAAGCGCGGACAACGGCGGCAGCCCCATCGACGCCAGGAACATGGAAGTCCCTTTGATCGTGATGTTCTGGATGGTCATGTTGTGGGTGTAGCGAAACTCGGACAGGCGCTTCAAGTCGTCATCGGTCAGATGCCGAACGGCTGGCGCCCAACATGGGCACCGCCCTGACCAGTCCCTTGCGCACCCATCATGCGCCACGCGATGCCCTGCCGGGCCTTTGCCCATGCGGATTGCATGACCTGTGGCCCCTGCCCCGGGTCCTTGCGGCTGCTACCCTTGCCCGGTTTCCTCTTCTGGTGCCGTCCGCCCATGTCCCGAGTGCTGCCCCTGTCCCTCCTGCTGTCGGCCGTGCTGGCCGCACCGGCCGCGCATGCCGCGCCGACGCCGCTCACCATCGAACAGGCCATGGCCGACCCGGACTGGATCGGCCCGCCGGTCGAGAAGGCCTGGTGGTCGTGGAACAGCCAGCAGGTGGAGTACCAGCTCAAGCGCAACGGCAGCCCGGTGCGCGATACCTTCCGCCAGCCGGTGGCCGGTGGCGTGGCCGCGCAGGTGGCCGATGACCAGCGCGGCACCCTGGACGTGGCCGAGCCGGTCTACGACCACAGCCGCAGCCGCAGCGCCTTCGTGCGCAATGGCGACGTGTTCGTGCGCGACCTGCGCAGCGGCGCGCTGACCCAGCTGACCCGCAGCAACGAGCGCGCGGGCAACGTGAACTTCGCCGCCGACAATGGCGTGATCTGGCGCGTCGGCCAGAACTGGTTCCACTGGACCGCTGCCAGCGGTGTGCAGCAGGTGGCCGGCCTGAAGGCCGAGAAGGATCCGCGCACGCCGCCCAAGGCCGACGTGCTGCGCGACCAGCAGCTGCGCACGCTGGAAACCCTGCGCCGCGACCGCGACCAGCGCGAAGCATTGAAGGACCAGGACCAGCGCTGGCGCCAGGCCGACCCGACCCGCGCGCCGGGCCCGGTGTACCTGGGCACCGACGTAGAGATCGCCGACAGCGTGCTGTCGCCGGACCTGACCCACCTGATCGTGGTGACCAAGCCGAAGGACTTCGATGACGGCCGCGGCGGCAAGATGCCGCTGTACGTGACCGAGTCGGGCTACGAGGAAACCGAAGACACCCGCACCCGCGTCGGCCGTAACGGCTTCGAGCCGCACACCCTGTGGTACGTGGACGTGCGCACCGGCAAGGCCGAGAAGGTCTCGCTGTCCAGCCTGCCCGGCATCGCCACCGACCCGCTGGCCGAGCTGCGCCGCAAGGCCGGCAAGGACGCGCTGAAGGGCGAGCGCAGCGTGCAGGTGATGAGCGACTTCATGGGCGGTGGCATCCGCTGGAGCCCCGATGGCCAGCAGGCCGCGGTGATGCTGCGTGCCAACGACAACAAGGACCGCTGGATCATCAGCGTCAACGCTGCCGATGGCCGCGTGCAGAACCGTCATCGCTTGACCGACAACGGCTGGATCAACTGGGGCTTCAACGATTTCGGCTGGATGGCCGATGGCCGCACGCTGTGGCTGCTGTCGGAGGAATCGGGCTTCTCGCACCTGTACACCCAGGCCGGCACCGCCAAGCCGCAGGCGCTGACCAGCGGCAAGTGGGAAACCTCGGCGCCGGTGCCGTCGGCCGATGGCAAGGGCTTCTACTTCCTGTGCAACCAGCAGGCGCCGCATGACTACGAAGTCTGCGCGGTTGACAGCGGCAGCCGTCAGGTGCGCGAGCTGACCAGCCTCAATGGCGTGGAAGACTTCTCGCTGTCGCCGGACGGCCAGCAGCTGCTGGTGCGCTATTCCGGTGCCTACCTGCCGCCGCAGCTGGCCGTGCTGCCGAGCACTGGTGGCCAGGCACGCGTGCTGACCGACACCCGCACCGCCGACTACAAGGCGCGCCAGTGGATCCAGCCGAAGCTGGTGGCAGTGCCGTCCAAGCATGGCGCCGGCGTGGTCTGGGCCAAGTACTACGAACCGGAAAACAAGGAACCGGGGAAGAAGTACCCGATCGTGATGTTCGTGCACGGCGCCGGCTACCTGCAGAACGTGCACCAGCGCTACCCGGCCTACTTCCGCGAGCAGATGTTCCACAACCTGCTGGTGCAGAAGGGCTACATCGTGCTGGACATGGATTACCGCGGCAGCGAAGGCTACGGCCGCGACTGGCGTACGGCGATCTACCGCAACATGGGCCATCCGGAACTGGAAGACTACAAGGACGGCCTGGACTGGCTGGTCGACACCCAGCAGGGTGACCGCGACCACGCCGGCATCTACGGCGGTTCCTACGGCGGCTTCATGACCTTCATGGCGCTGTTCCGCTCGCCGGGCACGTTCAAGGCCGGCGCCGCGCTGCGCCCGGTGGTCGACTGGCACCAGTACAACCACGGCTATACCAGCAACATCCTCAACACCCCGGACATCGATCCGGAGGCGTACCGCGTGTCCTCGCCGATCGAGTACGCGCAGAACCTGCAGGACAACCTGCTGATCGCCCACGGCATGATGGATGACAACGTGTTCTTCCAGGACTCGGTGAACCTGACCCAGCGCCTGATCGAACTGCACAAGGACAACTGGTCGATCGCACCGTACCCGCTGGAGCGCCACGGCTACGTCCGCGCCGATTCCTGGCTGGACCAGTACAAGCGCATCCTCAAGCTGTTCGAGCAGAACCTGAAGTGAGCAACGCCGCGGCCACGATCCATATCGTGGCCGCGGTCATCCTGGATGACCGCGGCCGGGCGCTGGTGGTGCGCAAACACGGCGCCAGCCGCTTCATCCAGCCGGGCGGAAAGCCTGAACCCGGCGAAGCACCGCTGCAGGCGCTGGCGCGTGAACTGAATGAGGAACTCGGCGTGCAGCTGTGCGCCGAGACCGCCGTCGCGCTGGGCACCTTTGAAGACTGGGCGGTGAACGAACCCGGCCACCGCGTGCAGGCCCCGGCCTGGTGGGTGCAGGTGGACGGCATGCCACAGGCACGCGCGGAGATCGCCGAACTGGCCTGGGTGCCGCTGCAGCCGCCGCACGGCCTGCCCTTGGCACCGTTGAGCGAACACCATATCCTGCCGGCCGTCGCCACCCGGGTGACGGCCCGCTGATCGCGCGGGCATCGATTGCAAGGACACCGGATGTCAATGTCGATCCCGCCGATTCCTTCGCTGGTCCAACCGACCTATCACGCCTGGGTGCGCCCGATCGCACACGCCTCGTTCTGGCTGTCACTGCTGCTCACGGTCTACTTCGTGATGCAGGGACTGCTGCTGTGGCCGCTGCACAACCTTCCGATCTGGCACCTGGTTGAGAGGGAAGTACAACTCCAGCACCTGCACAGCCTGATCTGGCTTCTGGCGCATCCGGTGGCCGCGTCGATGATCGTCGCACTGCTGTGCCTTGCCTCGACACTGGCCAGCTGGGGACTGCTGCGCGAGCGCAGTTGGGGCCTGTGGAGCTTTGTGGCGATCCTGCTGATGAGTGCATTGACCAACTTTGCGCTCGCCGGGTGGCTGGACGTGTTCATGCGCGACGTCATCCCGTTTCTCTCCGACGACGCCGTCCTGCAGCAGGAACTCCATCTGAAACGCTGGTTGATCACGCTGACCATGGTGGCTATGTCGTTCGTACTCCTCGGCCTGCAGGGCTGGCTGGCCTGGCGCCTGCTGCGACCAGACATCCGCTCGCACTTCCACTGAGCCACACCCCTTTCCCGCACGACAAGGACCGTCGCATGCGCTTGCTGACCCTTCTCCCCGCGCTGCTGCTGTTCGCCGCGCTGCCTGCCGCCGCCGATGCGCTGCGCTGTGGCGAATACCGCAGCACCGACGGTGGCATGACGCTGATATTCACATCACTCAGCGCCGGCTACCGCCGCGACGACGGCAGCGAGCCGGAGCCGCTGTGGGTCGATCGCAGTGCGGCGCAGGCCCGACTGGTCATGCTCGACGATGGCGTGGCACTGCCGGTCCGGATCAGTGCCGATGGGCAGCGCATCGAAGACGACGTGGTGGTCTACACGCTGCGCCATTCCCGGGACTGCGCCAGCGAGCCCAGCGCGATTGCCGGCAACTGCCGCGCCGCCGGCAGCCACTGCGTTGCGCAGCTGCCCACGGCTTCGCCCGGCCAAGCCCAGCGCGCATGCGACGAAGGCGTTGGCGCAGGCTGCTCGGCGCTGCTGCGACAACTGCGGGATGGCAGCCCAGCAAAGGCCACCGACGACGTCGGTGCCACGGGCTTTGATCGCCCGCCTGCCTGCCGCGAACACACGCCCGGGCATGACCCGCAGGCCTGCGAGGCGCTGACCGCTGATGCATTGGCTGCTGCCATGCAGCGGGTGAATCAACGCCTGCTGCAGGAAGACGAAGACACGCTGGATTCGCCGCTTCCGGCCGCTGCACGCGATCAGCTGCAGCAGCGGTGCCTGCACCACCGCAGTGGTCGCTTCTGCGTGGACGTGGCCGCGCAGCAATTGAACGCGCTGGAACCTGCGTTGGCAGTGCAGGCCCTGCAGGTGGTCTGCGATGCGGGGCGCGTCAGCGCCTGCGGACGTACCGCGCCGCTGCGTGAACTCGGCGCCGACCTGCGCCTGGTGCCGTTGCAGCGGGTGCCGTGCGGCCGCTACCAGGCCGATGGTGGCGTGATCGACATGCTCGACTTCGGTGATGGCGCACATGCCCGCCTGCATGAAGGCGCCGTCCAGCTGCAGCAGAACGGCGAAACCCTTGTGCTGCGCCAGCTCGGCAACGGCGACCTGCTCGGCATGGACAACCAGACGGCCTACCAGCGTTACCAGCCCGTGCCCGGCACGGCACAATGCACGCCCCCGCGCGAGGGCAGTGGTTCGCCGTAGCGCCAGGAGCTATCCGTTCGATCGTCAAGGAGACGACATGCATTCACCCGCACCGCGCCGCCGCTGGCTGGCCTGGGCCTTGCTGCTGGCCGCGCCGACGGCCTTCGCACAGTCACCGCAATGCGGCCTGTTCAAGGCCGACGAAGGCAGCGCTACGCTGCGCATCAGTTCACCGAATCGCGGCGAACAGAAGCACTTCGGCAGTGCGCCGTCTCCGGTCGCGTTCCAGCAGATCGACGGAAAGCTGCAGCTGGTGAACCTGGAGTACGGCCTGCCCAGCACGCTGCAGGTGCGCGATCGTGGCCGCACGGTCGAGGTGGATGGCACGGTCTACCTCCTGCAGGCCCCCGCACAGTGCGCCGCAGCCGCCACGCCGGCTGATGGCAGCTGCCTGGCCGATGCGGCCGCGTGCCTGGACAACCGTCGCGAAGCGACCCCGACCGCGCTGGAAGCAGGGTGCCTGGAAGGCGTGCCCGGCATGTGCCTGCAACTGGCCGATCGTTGGCACGATGAGGCCAAACCCACGGTCGAGGCCGATCCCGCCCTGGCAAAGGCAGCGCTCGACGCCGCCCTGTCCGGCATCAAACTCCCCGCCGCCTGCAACAACGGCGGCTTCGAACAGGGAACCCCGGCGTGTGCCGCCGCGCTCGAGGCCGACCCGGCAGTGCAGGAGCAGCTGGTCAAGGCCGCGATGACGGCCGCCATGACCGAAGCCATGGTGACGATGACGGCGCCGACCGTGCCGGTGATCATTCCAGCTGAGCGGCGGCAACAGTTGTTGCGATTGTGCCGCGAGGTACCGCACGGCGGCTTCTGCACCCGCGTGGCTGAGCTGTCCTGGGACGCGGGAGATCCCCAGCAGGCGGTGCAGGCCCTGGCTGCAGCCTGCACACCGGGCAATGACACCGCCACCTGTGAGCGCCTGCCGGCGTTGCAGGCGGTGGGCGCATCGTTGCAACCGCAGGCGGCTACGGTCCTGCCCTGCGGCAACTACCGGTCCGACGGCGGCCTGATGGACACGCTTGATTTCGGTGACGCCGGCCTGGTCGGCGTCGGCTGGGGCAGCCATCTTCGCGCGCGTGTCGAAGCGGGCGACATCCGCATCCACCACGACCGGGGCGGCGACTTCGTGCTGCGCCCGCTGCCGGGCGGCCAGCTGCTGGGCCTGGATACCTGGACCCGGTTCCAGGTGTTCAGTCCCACCGGGGAGGGCCCGGCCCGGTGCAGTGCGCCGAAGCAGTTCAACGTGCTGCCACTGCCACAGGATTGCCCGCTGGCGCTGGCCAACGAGGACGGCGCCGAAGCCTGCTGCACGCAGGGCAAGCTGCAGGGCTGCAACATTCTCGGCAACCGCCTTGCGCTGTCCGGGAACTGGCTGCAGGCCGCCGAGCACTACACCACGGTCTGCCGCGCCGGCGTGCGCGAAGGGTGCGATAACCTGGTGACCGCGCAGGGCAACGGCGCGGAGCTGGACGCACGGGCAACCCTGGAGCAGCTGTGCAAGGCCGACCGTAGTGGCCTGCATGTGGCCTGCGACGTGCTCGGCACCCAGAACTGGGAGCTGATCACGCTGGGCGGTGCTCTGCAGAAGGCGGTTGACGAGGCAGCCGTGGACGACGCTCCGGCGCCGCGCAACTCCAACCGCAAGCGCTGAGCCGGCCAGGGCCTGTCCGCAGCTTCGGGCGGGCCCTGCGGTAAAGTACGCGCCATGAACGAATTCGAGCGCGTGCGCGCCTATCTCACCGACCTGCAGGACCGCATCTGTGCGGCGATCGAGGCCGTCGATGGCCAGGCCCGCTTCCAGGAAGACCTGTGGCAGCGTGCCGAGGGCGGCGGCGGGCGTACCCGCGTGCTGCGCGACGGTGCGGTGTTCGAGCAGGCCGGCATCGGCTTCTCCGACGTGGCCGGCAGCCGCCTGCCGCCATCGGCCTCGGCCAACCGTCCGGAACTGGCTGGCGCCTCCTGGCGTGCCACCGGCGTGTCGCTGGTGTTCCACCCGCTCAACCCCTACGTGCCGACCACCCATGCCAACGTGCGCTTCTTCCAGGCGCAGCGCGACGGCGAAGTGGTGGCCAGCTGGTTCGGCGGCGGCTTCGACCTGACCCCGTTCTATCCGTTCGACGAGGACGTGCAGCACTGGCACCGGGTCGCGCGCGACCTGTGCGCACCGTTCGGCGATGAGCGCTATGCCGCGCACAAGCGCTGGTGCGACGAATACTTCTTCCTGCGCCACCGCAATGAAACGCGCGGCGTCGGCGGCCTGTTCTTCGACGACCTGCACGGCGACTTCGAGCGCGATTTCGACTATCTGCGTGCGGTCGGCGATGGCTTCCTGGATGCCTACCTGCCGATCGTGCAGCAGCGCAAGGACACCGCCTACGGCGAGCGCGAACGCGAGTTCCAGCTGTACCGTCGCGGCCGCTACGTGGAATTCAACCTGGTCTACGACCGCGGCACGCTGTTTGGCCTGCAGAGCGGTGGCCGCAGCGAAAGCATCCTGATGAGCCTGCCGCCGCGGGTGCGTTGGGAGTACGGCTTCAGTCCGGAAGCGGGCAGCGCCGAGGCACGCCTGGCCGATTACCTGGTGCCGCGCGACTGGCTCTGATGGATGTCGTCGCGCTGGGCAAGGGCCTGGTGGGCACGCATAGGCGGTGAAGGGCGGCCGAGCCTGGGCCCGGCGCCACAAGATCAGGTGTGCTTCCGCGCGATGATCGTGATGTGCCCGGTCGTCTCCAGCAGCGCGACCTGCACGTCTTCGATCCGCAGCCCGCCCTGCTGGCGCAGCGCGGCGTCGAAATCGGCCGGGCTGATCAGTTCGCGGCGGAGAACACCGTCCAGCAGCCGGCCATCACGCGCGATCACGGTGGGCTCTCCTTCGATCATCCGCTCCATGCGGCGATTCCGGGTGGTCAGCCAGCCCACCCCGTAATTCAGCACGATCAGGGTGGCCGCCAGCAGCAGGCCTCCGCCCAGCGAGGTGTCCGTGCCCAGCAGCGCGTTCTGTACCGCGTTGCCCAGCAACACGATCAGCAGCACGTCGAAGGGCGTGATCTGTCCCAGAGCCCGCTTGCCACCGAGCCGGACCATGCCGAGCACCACGACATACACCACCACCGCGCGCAGGATGAACTCCCACCACGGCATGGCCAGTGCGAACAGGTCGGGCATTGTCTTCCCCTGCTGGACAGTGGCCCAGCCTAGCACTTGGGGTCAGATCCCTTTGCCCGGTGGGCAAAGGGATCTGACCCCATCGGAGATATTCCGGCGGCACAAATAAAAAGCCCCGCTGACCAGGGGGAGGTCAACGGGGCCGGGGAACGGGCACTTGGGGAGGAGTCCCCGTTCCGAGATCTGCTCCAGGGGATGGGAGAGATCCACAACAGGCATTGCGCCTGTCGAGAGTTATAGAAGCACTCCGAACACTAACGGTTCGTGAAGGGGCCCAATTTAATGAACCTCCATCAGGGCAACATTCATGATCGAGTCAGAAACCTCTGACGGATGAACGAATTCACGTCGTTTCCGGCCTGAAACACCCTCAGTGCGCTTCGTCCCAGTTGTTGCCGATGCCGGTATCGACCACCAGCGGCACCCGCAGTTTGGCCGCTTGCGACATGCGCTCGACTACCTGCAAACGTAACTCCTCGACGAAACTGCTTTCGGTTTCGAACACCAGTTCATCGTGCACCTGCAGGATCATGCGTGCCGGTGCGCCGCTGTCACGCAGCCACTGGTCCACATCCACCATCGCGCGCTTGATGATGTCGGCGGCGGTGCCCTGCATCGGCGCGTTGATCGCGGCGCGCTCGGCACCTGCGCGCAGGCCCTGGTTACGTGCATGAATGTCGTTCAGGTACAGGCGGCGGCCGAACAGGGTTTCCACGTAACCCTGGTCGCGGGCCTGCTGGCGCATCCGCTCCATGAAATCGCGCACGCCCGGGTACCGGCTGAAGTAAAGCGCCACGTAGTCCTGCGCCTGGCCACGGTCGATGCCCAGGTTTCGCGCCAGGCCGAAGGCGCTCATGCCGTACATCAGGCCGAAATTGATCGCCTTGGCCGCGCGGCGTTCGTTCGGGGTCACTTCCTCCAGCGTACGCCCGAACACCTCGGCGGCGGTGGCACGGTGCACGTCGGCGCCCTTCTCGAAGGCGCCCACCAAGCCCGGATCTTCCGACAGATGGGCCATGATCCGCAGCTCGATCTGCGAATAGTCGGCCGCCAGCAGCCGGAAGCCATCCGGCGCGATGAATGCGCGGCGGATACGGCGGCCATCCTCGGTGCGGATCGGGATGTTCTGCAGGTTCGGGTCCGACGAGGACAGGCGGCCGGTCGCAGCGCCGGACTGGTGGTAGCTGGTATGCACGCGGCCGGTGTCCGGGTTGACCATCTCCGGCAGCTTGTCGGTGTAGGTGCTGCGCAGCTTGGCCAGGCCCCGGTAATCCAGGATCACCCGCGGCAGCTCGTGCTGGTCGGCAATCGCCTCCAGTGCCTCTTCATTGGTGCTGGGCTGGCCCTTCGGGGTCTTCACCACCGCCGGCAGCTTCAGCTCGTCGAACAGCACCGCCTGCAGCTGCTTGGGCGAATCCAGGTTGAAGCTGCGCCCGGCCAGTTCGGTGGCCTTCTGCTGTGCGGCCAGCATGCGCGAGGACAGGTCCTGGCTCTGCCGGCGCAGCTCGTCGGTGTCGATCCGCACGCCGTTGGCTTCGATCGTGGTCAGCACCGGTACCAGTGGCATCTCGATGTCGCGATACACGCTGTCCAGTGCCGGCTCGGCCAGCAGCTGCGGCTGCAGCGCGTGGTGCAGGCGCAGGGTGATGTCGGCGTCCTCGGCCGCATAGCGGCTGGCTTCGTCGATGCCCACCTGCGAGAACGGAATCTGCTTGGCGCCCTTGCCGGCCACGTCCTCGAACTTGATGGTGTTGTAGCCCAGGTAACGCAGGGCCAGCGAATCCATGTCGTGGCGGGTGGCGGTGGAATTGAGCACGAAGCTCTCGAGCATGGTGTCGTCGTGGTAGCCCTGCACCTCCACACCGTGGCGGCGCAGCACGTGCAGGTCGTACTTGCTATGCTGGCCCAGCTTCTTCTTCGCCGGGTCCTGCAGCACCGGGCGCAGTGCATCCAGCACCTGCTGCATCGGCAGCTGGGCCGGCGCACCCGGGTAATCGTGGCCGACCGGAATGTAGGCGGCCTTGCCCGGCTCGACCGCCAGGCTGATGCCCACCAGGCGCGCACGCATCGCGTCCAGCGCATCGGTTTCGGTATCGAAACTGATCAGGTCCGCCTGCTGCAGGCGCTCGACCCAGGCCTGCAGCTGCTCGGCGGTCAACACGGTCTCGTATTCACCCGGCGCGGCCAGCGCCGGATCCAGCGTGCCGGCGGTCGGTGCCTCGGCGCTACCACGGGCGAACCCGGCGGCGGTGCCACGCAGGCTCGGCGTTGCTTCGCTGGCGGCCGTGGGCGCCGGCAGCGGTGCACCCAGCTCCTTCAGCGCTTGGGTGAAGCCGTAGCGCGCATACAGCTCGGTCAGCTCCGGCACGTCCTGCTCGCGCAGGGCCAGCGTGGTCGGGCTGGCGTCCAGCTCCACGTCGGTGCGGATGGTCACCAGCTCGCGGTTCAGCGGCAGGCGCTCCAGCGCGGCGCGCAGGTTCTCGCCGATCTTGCCCTTCATGGTCGGCGCGGCCGCCATCACCCCGTCCAGGTGCTGGTACTCGGCCAGCCACTTGGCGGCGGTCTTCGGGCCGCACTTCTCCACGCCGGGCACGTTGTCCACGGTGTCGCCCATCAGCGCCAGCAGGTCGATGATCTGGTCGGCGCGCACGCCGAACTTGTCCATCACCGCAGCATCGGAATCCATGCGGCTGCCGGTCATCGTGTTGACCAGTTCGATGCCCGGACGCACCAGCTGGGCGAAGTCCTTGTCACCAGTGGAAATGGTCACCTTCAGATCCTGCGCCAGGCCCTGCAGGGCCAGGGTGCCGATCACATCGTCGGCTTCCACGCCGGGGATGCGCAGGATGCTGATGCCCAGCGCTTCGACGATGCGGCACATCGGCTCGACCTGGCTGCGCAGTTCATCGGGCATGGGCGGGCGGTTGGCCTTGTACTGGTCGTACAGGTCGTCACGGAAGGTCTTGCCGGGCGCATCGACCACGAACGCGACGTAGGCCGGGCGTTCTTTCAGGGTCGAACGCAGCATGTTGACTACGCCGAACAGTGCGCCAGTGGGCTCACCCTGTGCATTGGACAGGGGCGGCAGCGCGTGGAACGCGCGGTACAGGTAACTGGACCCGTCGATCAGGACTAATCTGCTCATGGGCCGATTCTACGCGCCCGTGCCTGCACCGCGACGACACGGCACGCACCTGGCGATGGGGCATAATCAAGGCTCTTTCCAGGCAAAGGCCCCCGCCGATGAAGACCCTGATGCTGGCTTCCCTGCTCCTGCTCGCTGGCTGCGCCAGCATGGGTGGCGCGGGCGCTCCCCCGGTGGACGTCAAGGGCGCGGATGTGTCCAAGCGCACCATGGACAACGGCGATGTCATCGAGGAATACCGCGTGTCCGGCCAGCTGCGCATGGTCAAGGTGACCCCGTCGCGCGGTGCCCCGTTCTACATGTACGACAAGAACGGCGATGGCCGTTTCGACAACGACAAGGACGGCGTGTCGCCGGTGTACTGGAAGCTGTACAGCTGGTGATGTGGCCGGGGGGTTGGATCCCTGCGATCCAGTAAATCCACGCCATGCGTGGATGGGCCCCTGCCGGCCCCCACAGAAGATGACGCCGGCGCGCATCCTGCGGCCGGCGTCGGGTCCCCTCCCCGGGAACGCTTGTATCAGCGGATGACCAGCACCGGCAGCGTGCTGCGTGCCAGCACCTCGGCAGTCTGGCTGCCCAGCAGCACGCGGGTCACGCCACGGCGGCCATGCGAGGTCATCACGATCAGGTCGCTGTTGCGCTCGCCCGCCGTCTCGATGATGCCGTCGGCGGCGTAGCGGTCCAGCACGTGCACCGGGTTGGCGGTAATGCCCTGCTCGGCGGCCTTGGCCAGCGCCGGCTGCAACACCTTCTGCGCGCCTTCCTCGCGGTCGGCCTTGTATTCAGGGCTGTTCATGTAGCCCACGCTCCAGCCCATGGCGTCGTACATGCCGACGGCCCACGGCTCGGAAACGGTCACGATATCGACCTCGGCATTGAGGTCCTTGGCCAGCTCCAGGCCCTTGGCCAGGCCCTTGTCGGCCAGCTCGGATCCGTCGGTGGCAATCAGGATGCGCTTGTACATGGTGGGGCTCCGTGGCGGTCTGCCAGATGGGAACAACACCATTGCACACCGGATGTGCAGGGCGCGCCTTGAGCAGGATCAATCCGGCGCCGCGCAGCGGCGTGCGCGCACCGCCGGCTTGCGTACCCGGACACTGCAGCGCAAGCTGGGTGGGCGGCGGCACGCCGCCTCGGGAGAACCCGCATGCAGGACAGCAAGCCCACGCCACGAAGCACCCTCAGAATCATCCTGTGGAGCCTCATCGCCGCCTTCGTGCTGTTCTGCGGCGGCTATTACCTGGGCAAGGATCTGGCGCTGCGTGACAACGCCAGGCAGTCAGCCGGCCGATAACCTGCTGCCGTAGAGTCGAGCTTGCTCGACTGCCTTTTGTGAGCAGAAGCAGTCGAGCAAGCTCGACTCTACAGCG
>NZ_JAWIRS010000003.1:0-70835 GCF_036320005.1 Stenotrophomonas sp. SMYL11 | reverse complement strand
CCCCCCCCCCCGCCGCCCGCCCCCCCCCCCGCCCCCCCCCGCCGCGCCCCCCCCCCCCCCCCCCCCCCCCCCCCGACTCTACAGCGCCCCCACCTTCAGGCGATCTGCACAACACGTGCGTTCTGGCACAGCGGATAACTGGCCACGAATTCAGCGATCGCATCACGCATCGCTTCGAACGATTCGCCGTACATGTACAGCGCGGTCTCGGTCGGGCCCTGCCACCAGCTGCAGATCTCGCCCAGGCCGTCGATGTTCTCCGACAGCTGTTCGAACACGTGGTTGGAATCGCACTGTTCGTAGACGTCGTCCGGCAGGTTCAGACCATCCAGGTAGATGCCCAGGCCCTCGGTCACGCCGAAGCTGCGGTCGGCCTCGCCTGCGCCCTGCAGCTGAGAGCCCTTCGGTGCACCCAGCTGTTCCAGCAGATCGATCAGCTTCGGCACGCCGGCCGCATCGGCCAGCGCCACTTCGATATCGCCGTATTCGACCTCACCCAGGTCGGACATCGCAGTGCCACCGCCGGTCAGCTCGCCCACCTGGGCCGCCTGCAGCAGCGCGTCGAGCGGATCCTCGAACAGTTCATGGCGGTGCTCTGGCTGCAGCCGGGCGTTCAACTTCACGGTGACGTGCAGCGTGGGTTCGGTCATGGGGACGTTCCTGGAAGATGTCAGGCCCCATTGTAGAGTCGAAGGTAGCGGCAGGAGCCGCTACCTTCGGCTCTACAGATGAAGCAAGGCGGTGATCAGATCACCGTCAGGTTGGCGTAGGCCATCACCAGCCACTTGCTGCCGGCGTCGGCGAATTCGACCTGCACGCGGGCGTGTGCGCCGCTGCCTTCGTAGTCGGTCACCATGCCTTCGCCAAACTTGGGATGGGTAACCAGCGCGCCGAGCTTGACCGGCGGTGCCTCGATCGAGGCATGGCCCATCACCCGGCTGGCGCCCATCGAGGCCGGTCGCGAGACCTGCACCTTCGGGCGGACTTCGTGCAGCAGCTCGCGCGGAATCTCGCGCAGGAAGCGCGACGGCAGGCTGTAGTTGTCCTGGCCATGGATGCGGCGCGATTCGGCGTAGCTCAGCACCAGCTTCTGGCGCGCGCGGGTGATGCCGACGTAGGCCAGGCGGCGCTCTTCTTCCAGCCGCCCGCTTTCCTCCAGCGAACGTGCGCTGGGGAACAGGCCTTCTTCCAGGCCGGCCAGGAACACCAGCGGGAACTCCAGGCCCTTGGCCGAGTGCAGGGTCATCAGCTGCACGCCGTCCTCGCCCGCCTGTGCCTGGCCCTCACCGGCCTCCAGCGCGGCATAGGCCAGGAACGCGACCAGCTCGTCCATGTCCTCGCCCACTTCCTCGATGTCGTCGGCGCGGCGCACGAAGCGCGAGGCCACCGAGACCAGTTCGTCGAGGTTGTCGGTACGCGATTCCGAGTCCAGCGCGTTGCGGCTTTCCTTGCTCCAGTGCTCGCGCAGCTGCGAGCGCGCCAGCACGTGGTCCACGCGCTCGGCCAGGGTCATGTGCAGGGTCTGCGCCTGCAACTCGTTGATCAGCACCAGGAAGCCGGCCAGCGCATTGCGCGCCCGCGCGGCCAGCGCGCTTCCCTGGGTGACCAGCATGGTCGCTTCCCACAGCGAGATGCCCTGCGCGCGCGCCTCGCGGCGCACTTCGTCCAGCGTGCGGTCGCCGATGCCACGCGTCGGCGTGTTGACCGCGCGCTCGAACGCCGCGTCATCATTGCGGTTGGACAACAGGCGCAGGTAGGCCAGCGCGTCCTTGATTTCGGCACGCTCGAAGAAGCGCATGCCGCCGTACACGCGGTACGGCACCTGTTCGCTCAGCAAGGCTTCTTCCAGCGCGCGCGACTGCGCGTTGCTGCGGTAGAGCACGGCCACTTCAGTGTAGCTGCCACCGTCGCGCACCCACTGGCGGGCGCGCTCGACGATGTAGCGTGCCTCGTCCATCTCGTTGTACGCGGCATACAGATCGATCGGCTCGCCGTCGCCGCTGTCGGTCCACAGCTGCTTGCCGATGCGATCTGGGTTGTGCGCGATCACCGCGTTGGCGGCGCCGAGGATGTTGGCGGTGGAGCGGTAGTTCTGCTCCAGGCGGATGGTCTGCGCACCCGGGAAGTCGCGCAGGAAGCCCTGCACGTTCTCGACCTTGGCGCCGCGCCAGCCGTAGATGGCCTGGTCATCGTCACCGACCACGAACACGTGGCCGGAATCGCCGGCCAGCACGCGCACGAAGGCGTACTGGATGGCGTTGGTGTCCTGGAACTCGTCCACCAGGATCTCGCGGAAGCGGGCGCGGTAATGCGACAGCAGCGCCGGGTTGTCGCGCAGCAGCTCATGCGCGCGCAGCAGCAGCTCGGCGAAGTCGACCAGGCCGGCGCGGTCGCAGCGTGCCTGGTACTCGATGTAGGCCTGGCGCATGGTTTCCAGCCAGGCGTCGTGCGGTTCGGGCTGGATGTGCTGCGGGCGGCGACCTTCGTCCTTCTGCGCGTTGATCCACCACGCGATCTGCTTGGCCGGGTATTTGCCGTCGTCCAGTTCCAGTGCCTGTACCACGCGCTTGACCAGCCGCAGCTGGTCGTCCGAGTCCATCACCTGGAAGCCTTCAGGCAGCTTCGCGTCCTGCCAGTGCAGACGCAGCAGGCGGTTGGCCAGGCCGTGGAAGGTGCCGATCCACATGCCGCGGCTGCCATGGGGCAGCTGGGCGTCGATGCGGTGGCGCATCTCGCCGGCCGCCTTGTTGGTGAAAGTCACCGCGAAAATGCCGTGGGTCGGCACGCCATCGACTTCATGCAGCCAGGCGATGCGGTGGGTGAGTACGCGGGTCTTGCCGGAACCGGCACCGGCCAGCACCAGGTGGTGGCCGGGAGGAGCGGAGACGGCTTCGCGCTGGGCCGGGTTCAGGCCATCAAGCAGGTGGGAGACATCCATGCCCCCATTTTACGGCATCGCCGTCGCGGCTCCTGCGACCACTTCGGTGGCGAGCGCCTGCGCCTGCTGACGCAGTTCAGGCACCGCCAGGCTTTCCCACAGGCTGCCGATGCGCAGGCTGCCGAGCACGCCCAGCCGCGCCTGCGGCTGGCCACCGGCGGCGCGCAGGCGGTCGCCCGGCACCGTGCTGTCCAGGCCCAGCCCATGCGGGCCGGGGCGTGCCAGGCCCTCGGCCTGCAGCTGCTGCAGCAACGGATTGCGCAACGCACTGGCACGGGTTTCGACGCCGGTGGCGTTGATCACCCCGCCGATCATCCACTGCTGTTCATTGCCCGAGGCATCGCGGCCGGACAGCTGCAGTGAATCGCCGTCGCGCCAGACGCGTTGCAGGCGGGACCGGTGGATACGCAGCTGGCCGCTGTCCTGCAGCGCCTGCAACTGCGCATCCACTTCTTCGGCGATGCGGTGGCGATGCACGTCCCAATAGCGCACCACATGGCGCAGGAAGCGACGCTGGTCGGCCTCATCGAGGCTGCACCACAGCGCCTGCCCGTGCGGACGGATGCGGTCCATCACGCCCTGCCACGGCAGGCCATCGGCCTGCGCTTGACGGGCGAAGCCACGCAGCGCACGCAGGCGCTGGCGCAGGTTCATCGGCAGCAGCACCGCCGGATCGAAGCTGGGCAGGCCGCCGTGCGCGTGCGGCAACGGCAGCAGGCCATGGCGCGAGATCACATGCAGCGGGCCGGTATGACCGGCGGCGACCAGCGCCAGCACGGTGTCGGCCATGCTCAGGCCGGAGCCGACAATGGCCACGGCCTGGTCGCCGGCCAGGGTACGCACACCGTCGTAGTCCCAGGCCTCGATCACGTCATCGGCGGGCAGTGCGTCGGCACCGGCCACCGGCAGCGGCCGCATGCTGTTGCCGGTGGCGAGCACCGCCTGCGCGGCATGCAGCGTGCTGCCATCGCCGAGTGTCAGCTGGTAGCCGTGGTCATCCGGCTGCAGGCCCAGTACCGGCTGCGCGATCACCTGCAGCTGCGCCGGGCTCGCCGCGGCGGCCTCCTGCAGGCGCTGCTGCAGGTAGGCAGCAAAGTAATGGCGACACACGTAACGCTCGCCCAGCACCTCGCGCGCCTCGCCCGGGTAGGCGTTGGCAGCCATCAGGTAGTCGAGGAAATCGCCGGGCTGGTCGGCAAACGCACTCATCTTTGCCGCCGGTACGTTCAGCAGGTGCTCCGGCCATGGCGTGGCATAGGCGATACCCTGGGCCAGCTGCGAGGCGGGTTCGAAGATGGCCAGCGCCAGCGGCGCGTGGGCCTGGCGCAGTACCTGGATCGCCACCAGCACCCCGGCCGCACCACCACCGATGATCGCCAGGTCCAGTTCGCCATTACGCGGTGAATCAGTCATGCGCCGATTGTAGGCCATCGGCGATGACGGGCCGGGTTGCCGAAGCGGGCGGGAACGACCGCTGTAATGACGGGAATGACGGAAACGTCGGAAGTGACAGGGTAGAGTCGACTGTTAGTCGACTATCGCGCGCAGCGCGGGATTTTTATCGCAAGAGCAGTCGACTAACAGTCGACTCTACCCCGCCGGTTGCATCCACCCCATCGGTTGCATCCCCCCTGCCGCTTGCCTCCACCCCGCCGGTTGCGCGCTCCGCTCACATCAACGCATCGGCCAGCCGTGCGATGCCCTCGCGGCTGCGCCGCCACGGGGGGCGGCTGCGCCACTGCTGCAGATCCAGCTGCCGCGACTCACGCAGATAGCCATCCTCGATCTCGCACAACTGCTTCACCAGCGCGCGGTCGTAGCAGATCAAGCCGATCTCGGCATTCAGCGCGAACGAGCGGATGTCCATGTTGATCGAGCCGAGCACAGCGATGTCCTCGTCCACGCTCATGTGCTTGGCGTGCAGGAACTGCGGTTCGTACAGGGCGATGCGCACGCCACAGCGCAGCAGCTCGTCGTAGTACGCCTCCTGCGCCCACGAGGTCAGCCGCTGGTTGTTGCTGGCCGACAGGATCAGCTGCACCTGCACGCCGGACAACGCCGCAATGCGCAGCGCGCTCAACGTGGCCTCGTCGGGCACGAAATATGGGGTCACCATCACCAGCCGGCGCCGCGCCAGATGAATCAGCGCCGCAACCGCATCGCGCGCGTTGCTGTACGGGTAGGCCGGGCCGCTGGGCAGCAGCTGGGTGGCGATGTCGTCGCCGCATTCGGGAACATCGGTGATCACATCCAGGCGCTGGCCGGTTTCCATGTACCAGTCGCTGGCGAACACCGCTTCCAGATGCGCCACCGCCGGGCCGCGCACGCGCGCCACCAGCTCGCGGTTCGGGTGGCCAGGCACGAACTGCGGGCCCGCCAGGTTCTGCGAACCGACATAGGCCACTTCGTTGTCGATCACCGCGATCTTGCGGTGGTTGCGCAGGTCCATGCGCCCGCTGCGGCGCCAGCGCAGGCCACCGGGCAGCATCGCGCGCACTTCGATGTCGCGCGCCTGCAGGCGCTTGCGATAGGCGCGCAGGCCACGCTTGGCACCCACCGCGTCGAGCAGTACACGGCACTGCACGCCACGTGCGGCGGCACGCTGCAGTGCCTCGACCACCGCCTCGCCTACCGCATCGTCAAACATCAGGTAGTACAGCAGGTGCACGCGGTCTTCGGCCTGGTCGATGTCGGCGATCAGCGTGTGCAGCGATTCGTCGTAGTCGGTCAGCAGGTCGACCGCGTTGCCGTGCACCGGCATGAAGTCGCCCTGGCGCTGCACCAGCGGCACGATCTCGGCGCTGGCGGTATCCGGCTGCGGGGTCCAGCGCAGGCGATGCTGCAGCGCCTGTTCCTCGCGGATGACCTGCGAGGCCTCGGCCTGGCGGCGGATGCGTTCGCGTGACAGCCACGGGTGGCCGAACAGCAGGTACAGCGGCAGGCCCAGCAGCGGCACGAAGCCGACCAGCAGCAGCCAACTGCGCGCCGCACCCGGCGTGGTGCGGGTGGGGATCCAGCACAGCGCGACCAGCCGGATCAGCCAGTCGATCAGCAGCAGGTACGAACCCAGCAACCACTCGAACAGCATCGCGTCGCCCGTCGGGAGGTGATGGGCCATTCTGCCCAGCGGCCTTTGTAGAGTCGAGCCATGCTCGATTGCTTTGAAGCCGTGTGCCAACCAAGGTTGGCACCTACCGAGTGAGGAAACATCGTGTCGACCAAGGTCGACACCTACCGGGGGCGGGATAGGTGTGCCAACCAAGCTTGGCACCTACTCGGGGTGGAGGGAATGTGCCGACCAGCGGTCGGCACCCGCCATCTGGATGCCAGGCATGAAAAAACCCGCCACGGGGGCGGGTTTCTTCGCGGGGATCAGCAATCCTTGCGGATTACTTGATCTTGCCTTCCTTGTACGGGACGTGCTTGCGCACGACCGGATCGTACTTGGAGAATTCCATCTTCCCCGGGGTGTTCTTCTTGTTCTTGTCGGTCGTGTAGAAGTGACCGGTACCAGCGGTCGAAATCATACGGACCTTATCGCGCTTGCCTGCCATGATCGTCTACTCCTCAGACCTTTTCGCCGCGCGCACGCAGCTCAGCCAGAACGGAATCGATACCGTTCTTGTCGATGGTGCGCAGTGCATGCGCGGAAACACGAAGCTTCACCCAGCGGTTTTCGCTGGCAACCCAGAAGCGGCGCTCGTGCAGATTCGGCAGGAAACGACGACGGGTCTTGTTGTTGGCGTGCGAGACGTTGTTACCCGTCTGCACTCGCTTGCCGGAAACCTGGCATACGCGGGACATTGCGCACCTCGATAGTAAGTTGTGTCAGCCCGTAGCCCGGGAGACGGCGGCCTCGATGGTTGCCCACCACACGTCAAGAGAATCAAAGGGTTACGCTGGCGTTGGGCGGCCGGGGACGTGCTCCCGGGGGCGCCGCCCGGTAGAAAACCGGACACAGCGAGCCGCGCATTATGCACGGGTTCAAGTACTTGCGCAAGTTACCCACAGGCCGGGACTGAACCGGCAAGGCCGGGAGCCCGCCAACCGGCATACTGGCCCGGTTCACTGCGGAGCTTTCCATGCGGCTGCTGGCCCTGACCTACGGAACCGAAGGCGATACGCGTCCGCTGGCCATGCTCTGCCATGGGCTGATTGGCGCAGGCCACGAGGTGACACTGCTGGCCGATGGCGGCACGCTGGGCAGCGCGCAGGCGCTGAATGTGCCCCATGCGTCCCTGGAAGGTGACATCCATGACGAAGTGGTCGCGTTGGTCTCGCGTGGCAACGGTGTTGCCGCCGCCAGTAGCGGACTGGCTCGGATGGCGCTGCAGCATGTCACTGGCTGGATGCGGCAGGCGGACGCGGCGGCCGAGGGTTGCGACGCGATTCTGACGAGTGGGCTGGCGGCCTTTGTCGGCATGAGTGTGGGCGAACGCCGGGGTCTGCCGGTGATCGGGACCGGCATGATTCCGCTGACCCCGACGCGTGCCTTCCGCTCCCCGTTCCTGCCGCCGGGACGCTCGCCGGGCTGGTTGAACCGGGCCAGCTATGGGCTGGTCAACGGCCTGATCTGGCGCCAGTTCCGCCAGCCGATCAACGAGGCCCGCAAGCAGCTGGGACAATCGCCGCGCCGCTCGCTGTGGTCCGGCCTGCCGATGCTCTATGGCATCTCGCCGCAGCTGCTGCCGCCACCGACGGACTGGCCGGCCGACCACATCGTCTGTGGCCAATGGCGGTTTCCTGTTGCGCCCTGGACGCCGCCGGCCGATCTGCAGACCTTCCTCGACGCGGGGCCGCCACCGGTCTATCTGGGCTTCGGCAGCATGACCGGCTTTGATCGCGAACGCGTGTTGCCGGCCCTGCTGCAGGCGTTGGCACCGCGACGTGTCCTGCTGTTTCCCGGCTGGGTGGGACTGCCTGCGATGCGCTTGCCCGATTCTGCCTTCGTACTGGGCCCGACCCCACACGAAGCGCTGTTCCCGCGTTGCGCACTCGTCATTCACCATGGCGGCAGCGGCACCACGCATTCGGCCTGCCGCGCCGGCATTCCCTCGCTGGTGATGCCGTTCGCCGCAGATCAGTTCTTCTGGGCCGATCGCCTGCATCGGTTGGGCGTAGCACCGGCACCGTTGTCACCGAAGCGACTGGATGCAGCAACGCTGGCAGCAGCCATCACCTTCGCTGAAGCCGAAGCTACACGCGCACGCGCGGCGGCCCTGGGCGTGACGATGAGCAGTGAGGACGGGGTGGCATGTGGCGTGGCAATGATCGAGCGCTGGTTGCGGCCCATGTAACAGCAGCCAGGCCTCAACGCAGGTACGGAATCACCTGGGCCAGCAGGTGCGCATCCTTCAACGCGCCATGCAGGCCCCGGTTCCCGGGAATGCGGAGGCGCTGCAGCACATCGTCCAGCTTGTTGCCCTGGCCCGGCCAGCGCCCGCGCGCCAGCTTCAGGCTGCAGGTGATGCGGCAATGCTGGGCCAGCGTGCCGCGGATGCCAGCCAGGCGCAGCTCGTTGTCCAGGAAGCCCACATCGAAGGTGGCGTTGTGCGCGACCATCTCGCTGCCACGCAGGAACTCCAGCAGTTCGGCGGCCTTGCTGGAGAACAGTGGCTTGCCTACCAGCATCGCGTCGCTGATGCCGTGCACGCGCTGCGCGCCCCAGTCCACCTTGCGCTGCGGCTGCAGGTAGGTGTGGAACTGGCGGCCGGTGAGCTCGCCATCGATCAGTTCCACCGCACCGATTTCGATGACCCGGTGTCCCAGGCGGTGGGAAATGCCGGTGGTTTCGGTATCCAGTGCGACGATGCGGCTCATGCGTGAGGCTGTTTCCTGT
The DNA here is from genome assembly GCF_036320005.1 of Stenotrophomonas sp. SMYL11. NCBI lineage: Bacteria > Pseudomonadati > Pseudomonadota > Gammaproteobacteria > Lysobacterales > Lysobacteraceae > Stenotrophomonas > Stenotrophomonas sp. SMYL11. The sequence continues at coordinate 62,058 of NZ_JAWIRS010000003.1, read as the reverse complement.
TGCGTGCTGTGGTGATTTTCGCACGCCCTATGTGTGTCATCCCAGCGCCTCCACCACCCAATCGATGAACACCCGCAGCCGCTGGCTCATGTGCCGGTTCGGCGGGAACATCACATGCATCGGCATCGGCGGCAGCTTCCAGTCCTGCAGCAGCGGCAGCAGCTCACCACGCGCCACGTGCGGTTCGGCCATGTAGCTGGGCAGCGCCACCACGCCGAGCCCCGCCAACGCAGCCGCCAGATAGGCGTTGCCGTCGTCGAAGCCGACCGTATAGCGGCCCTGCACCTCGACGCGCTCATCGCCGCGCTGGGCGCTGAACACCCGCGCCCGGCCACTGCGCGGACTGAGGAAGCCGACCATGTGGTGATCGGGCCCTTCCAGCGCGCGCGGGTCGGCAGGCAACCCGAAGCGCTGCACATAGCCCGGGCTGGCGTGGAAACCGATCGGCAGCGCAGGCAACGGCCGCGCCACCAGTGCCGGATCGGCCGGGGTGCCGCCGCGGATCACGCAGTCGACGTTGTCGGCGATGACATCGACCTCGCGGTCGCTGACGCCGATGTCCAGCTGCAACTCCGGGTAGCGCGCCTGGAAATCCGGCAACGCCGGCACCAGCCGCAACCGCGCGTACGGCCCGGGCACATCGACCCGCAGGCGGCCACGCGGCTGGGTGGCCGCCTCGCCCAGCCCGCCTTCCACCTCTTCCAGCTCGGCCAGCAGGCGGGCGATGCGCGGGTAATAGGCCGCGCCATCGGCCGTGACGTTGACACGGCGCGTGGTGCGGTTGAGCAGGCGTAGCCGCAGGTGCGCCTCCAGCTGCTGCACCAGCTGGGTGACCGTGGTGCGGCTGATCTGCAGGGTCTTCGCGGCGCGGGTGAAACTGCCGGTTTCCACCACCCGGGCGAACGCCCGCATCGCCTCGAAACGGTCCATGACGGGCCATCATTGTTTGGAATTGACAATCAATCTAGGCCGATCATCGCGGTTTATCCAGACAGCGCTGGCGAGGAGGATGGGTGTTCTCTCCCACGGGATCTTCCCCATGTCACAGCGTGATGTCGTTTTCCCCACCGGCCGCCAGGCCCTGTACGAGCGCAACCGCTACTCGCCGGCGATCCGATCCAACGGTTTCCTGTTCGTCTCCGGCCAAGTGGGCAGTCGCGAGGACGGCTCGCCCGAACCGGATTTCGAAACGCAGGTGCGCCGTGCCTTCGAAAATCTCAATGCGGTACTGGCTGCCGCCGGCTGCAGCTTCGATGACGTGGTCGACGTGACCGTGTTCCTGGTCGACCCCGGGAAGAACTTCGAGAAGGCCTGGGCGATCGTGCCCGAGTACTGGGGCGAGGCGCCGCACCCGACCCTGACCGGCATCGGCGTGACCTGGCTGTATGGGTTCCAGTTCGAAATCAAGGTGATCGCGAAGCTGCCGTGATACGGATAGTGCCGGCCGCTGGCCGGCAATGTGTCGGGGGTCGAAAAGCGTGTCGACCAAGGTCGACATCTACCAGGGCAGTCGGCGTGACCTGGCTGTATGGGTTCCAGTTCGAGATCAAGGTGATCGCGAAGCTGCCGTGATACGGGTAGTGCCGCCCGCTGGCCGGCAATGTGTCGGAGGTCGAAAAGCGTGTCGACCAAGGTCGACACCTACCAGGGCAGAAGGTCGGCACCTGCCAGAGCTGGCGTGCGCCGCCCACCTGAACGGGAGGTTCCGACGAATTCCCGAGGTGGCCATTGATATTGTATCCGGCGAAAACCGCTTGCTAGCCTCCCCTTCATGCGCCGGATCACCCGCCAACTGCGTACGTACCTGATGATGCTGCTGATGGCGGCATTCGTGGTCGTGCCGGTAGCCGACGCACTGGTGTGTGCGGTGGAACCGCATTCCAGCAGCGCCCATGTCGAATCCCTCGCGGACGAGGAAGGCGGCGACAGCGACAGCAAGCACACCGGTGCCTGCACGCATAACCACTGCCACCACTCCACGCTGAGCCTGCCGGCGAACGATTTCGCCGCCTTCGGTACGCCGCTGCCGGCGCGCTGGATGAATGCCGGCGACGTGGCGACCTATGCGGTCGCCCAGGATGAATTGACGCGTCCCCCCCGGGCGTGAGTTGAGCGCGTCCCGCAATTGCGGGCTCCCGTTTCACTCACAACCGGAATCCCCCTATGTCGATCCTGACACCTCGGTCGCCGCGCGCGGCCGGGCTGCTCGTCGCTGTATTGCTGGGCCTTGCCCCGGCAATGCAGGCGTCGGCGCAAGCCGCCCCCTCCTACGACACCCTGCTTGAACGCCTGGACCAGCTGCCCGGCACCCGTGTGGGTACGGCACTGGCCGAGGCCGCCGATGCGCGCGCCGACCAGGCCCGTGCGTTGCCCAATCCTTCCCTCTCCTACTCCGCCGAAAACGCCTGGGGCACCGGCTCCTACGGCGGCATGGGCAAGGCCGATACCGTGCTCACCCTGTCCCAGCCGCTGGAGGTCTGGGGCCAGCGTGGCGCGCGTGTCCGTGCCGCCCGCGCCGAAGCACAGGCCGCCAATCTGCGTGGTGCCCAAAGCCGCAGCGACGTGGCCAGCCAGCTGGCGGTGGTCTACGCACAGGCGGAAAGTGCACTGCGCCGCTACAGCCTGGCCGAAGAAGCACTGGCACTGACCCGCGATGACGCCAACGCCGTCAACGCGATGGTCAAGCAGGGCCGCGAGCCACAGCTGCGTGCGGTGCAGGCGCAGAGCGAAGTGGCCAACGCCAGCGCCGCGCTGGATGAGGCACAGGCGTTCCGCGATGCCGCGCTGGCCCGCCTGGCCAGTGCCGCGCTGCTGGATGCGCCGGTGCAATCGATCGACAACAGCCTGCTCGATCGGGTGCCGCCGCTGCCGCGCGGTGCCACCGACGTGGCGTTGGCCGTGCGCATCGCCGAAGCCGAAGCCGATGCGGCCGGCAAGCTGGTCGACGTGGAGCGCAAGCGCGCCCTGCCCGACCTCAGTGTCACCGCCGCACAGACCCGCTTCCGCGAAGGCGGCGAGCGTGCCTACAACCTCGGGGTCAGCCTCAGCATCCCGCTGTTCGACCGCAACCGCGGGGGCATCCGCGCCGCCAATGCCGACCAGCGCGCGGCCGAAGCCCGCCTGGACCAGCAGCGCCGCGACAGCGAGGCCGCACGCCTGTCCGCCGTAGCCGGACTGAAAGCCGCCGGAAGCCGGACCCGCGCCGCCGATGAAAGCGTGGTCGCCGCCGAAGAGGCGTATCGCCTCGCACGCGTCGGCTTCGACGCCGGACGCATCTCGCAGCTGGAACTGCGCAGCACGCGCAGCGCCCTCATCGCCGCCCGCGGCACCGCCGTGGATGCGCGCCTGTCGCGCGTCGGCGCGGAAATCGATCTTGCCCGCCTTGAGGGGCGCGCACCTTTTGTGGAGGCCCCATGACTCTCTCCCGTACTTTCCCGCTGATCGGCGGCGTGCTGCTGACCATGCTGCTGGCCGGCTGCGCTGGCAATGCGCAGACGCCTGCAAATGATGACCCCGCTGCGGCCAAGGCCTGCACCGACGATGGCCACGGCCATGCTGCCGACAGCAAGGAAGCCAAGGCGGAAGCTGCCAAGGCCCCCGCCGACGCCGATGAAGGCGTGGTGCAGCTGACCCCGGAACAGATCAAGGCGTCCGGTATCGAGGTGGTCGCGATCGGTCGCGGTGGCGGTGGCTCGACCCGGCTGTCCGGCAGGGTAGAGCCCACCGTAGGCGCCCGCGCTTCGGTGGCCTCCACGGTGACCGGCCGCGTCGAGCGCGTGCTGGTCGCGCCGGGCACGGCGGTGAAGCAGAACCAGGCGCTGGCCATCGTAGTCAGTGGCGAGGCCGCGGTGTTCCGCGCCAATGCGCTGGCCGCCTCGGCCGAAGCAGAAGCCGCGCGCCTGGCCTATGGCCGCGACAGGGCGCTGGTCGACCAGGGCGTGGTCGCCCGCCAGGAAATGGAAGCCTCGCGCGCACGTTCGCTGGCCGCACAGGCCCAGGCCGCCGCCGCCCAGGCCCAGGCCGCCGCCAACGGTTCGCCGGACAGCAGCGGTCGCGTGCGCATCACCAGCCCGGTAGCCGGCATCGTCGGCAACGTGCAGGTCACCCCGGGTGGCGTGGTCGCCGCCGGCAGCGCGGTGGCCGACGTCACCGATCCCAGCATGAACGAGCTGGTGTTCACCGCCCCCCCGGCGCTGGCCGCGCAGGTCACGCCCGGCATGAAGCTGGAAGTGAGCGTGCCGGGTGGCAGCTTCACCGCCACCGTCACCGGCTCGGCCGCCGATGTCCGCCAGCAGGGCGGCGTCGCGGTGATCCGTGCCACGCCGGTGGATGCCGCGCTGCCCCCGGCCGGTTCGCCGGTCTCTGCGGTGGTGGTCACCGAAGGCCAGGACGGCTCGCTCAGCGTGCCGGCCGATGCGGTGCAGAACGTCGATGGCAGCAGTGCGGTGTTCGTCGCCGTCGAAGGCGGCTTCAAGGCGCAGCCGGTGCTGGCTGGCCGTCGTGCCGGTGACCGTATCGAGATCCTCGGTGGCCTGACCGGCAGTGAGCGCATCGTCGGTGCCAATGCCTTCCTGCTCAAGGCCGAACTGGCCAAGGGCGAAGCCGAGCACGGCCACTGAGGAGGCGACCATGTTCAAGCTGATCATTGAAACAGCGGTGCGCCACCGCTGGCTGGTGGTGTTCATGGCGGCGCTGATCGCCGCCGTGGGCCTGTTCCAGCTGGGCAAACTGCCGATCGACGCGGTGCCGGACATCACCAACCGCCAGGTGCAGATCAACACGGTGGCACCGGCGCTGACGCCGGAGCAGATCGAACGGCAGGTGACCTACCCGCTGGAAACCGCGCTGGCGGGCATTCCCGGCCTGACCACCACGCGTTCGTTGTCGCGCAATGGCTTCTCGCAGGTCACCGCGATCTTCACCGATGCGACCGACATCTACTTCGCCCGCCAGCAGGTGGCCGAACGCATGCGCGAGGCATCGGAAGACCTGCCCGATGGCGCGTCGCCGATGCTGTCGCCGGTCACCACCGGCCTCGGCGAAGTGCTGATGTGGACGGTGGACTTCACCGCGTTCGATCCGGCCAAGCTGGCCAAGCCCGGTGAAGCGGGTTGGCAGGCCGGCGAGTTCTACCGCACGCCGGAAGGCAACCTGCTTCGCACGCCGGAAGAACGTGCCACCTACCTGCGCACCGTGCAGGACTGGATCATCGCGCCGCAGATGCGTTCCAGCCCGGGGCTGGCCGGCGTCGATACGGTCGGCGGCTACGTCAAGGAATACGGCGTGCATCCTGACAGTGCCAAGCTGGCCGCGCATGGCCTCGGCCTGGCCGACCTGGTCACGGCCCTGCAGCGTTCCAACGTGCAGGCCGGTGCCGGTTTCGTACAGCGTGCCGGCGAAGGCCTGGTGGTACGTGCCGACGGCCTGGCGCTGACCACCGACGATCTGGCACAGGCCCCGGTAGCCACCCGCAATGGCGTGGTGGTGCGCGTGGCCGATGTGGCCGACGTTGACCTGAGCCGCGCACCGCGCCTGGGTGCGGCCAGCCGCAACGGCCATGAGGCCGTGCTGGGTACCGCACTGATGATTGCCGGCGGCAACAGCCGCACCGTGGCCCAGGCCGCAGCCGCGCGCCTGGAACAGGTGAACAAGTCGCTGCCGGCCGACATCGTGGCGGCACCGGTGCTGGACCGCAGCGTGCTGGTCAATTCCACCATCAAGACCGTGGCCAGGAACCTCACCGAGGGCGCGCTGCTGGTGGTGGTGGTGCTGTTCCTGCTGCTGGGCAACCTGCGTGCGGCGACGATCACCGCGCTGGTGATTCCGCTGTCGTTCCTGTTCGCGGTGATCGGCATGAACCGCTTCGGCATCAGCGGCAACCTGATGAGCCTGGGTGCGCTGGACTTCGGCATCCTGGTGGACGGTGCGGTGATCGTGGTCGAGTCGACCCTGCTGATGCTGGGCCAGCGCCGCGCCGAACTGGGTCGTGCGTTGACCGCGATGGAACGCCTGCGCGTGGCCGCCGATTCGGCCATGAAGATGGCGCGCCCGGCGGCCTTCGGCCAGTTGATCATCCTGCTGGTGTTCGCGCCGATCCTTACCCTGGAAGGCGTGGAGGGCAAAACGTTCCACCCGATGGCAGCCACCTTCATGCTGGCCCTGGTCGGTGCCTTCATCTTCTCCTTCACCTTCGTGCCGGCGATGGCCGCGCTGCTGGTGCGCGAGCCGAAGGTCAAGGACGGCGATGCGCATGCCGATGATGGCGAGCACGAGACGAAACTGATCCGCGTGCTGCGTGCGCGCATCGAACCGGCGGTGCGCAAGGCTGTGGGCCATCCGCGCACGGTGCTGGCCGGTGCGGTGATGATGGTGGTGGTGGGCATCGGTTCGTTCTCGCTGCTGGGCCGCGAGTTCATGCCGACACTGGACGAAGGCAACGTGGCGATGCAGGCCCTGCGCGTGCCGTCGACCTCGCTGGAGCAGTCGCTGGCGATGCAGCTGGCGCTGGAAAAGGCGATTGCCAAGCAGCCGGAAGTGGAGACCGTGTTCTCGCGCACCGGTACCGCCGAGGCGGCGATCGACCCGATGCCGACCAACATCTCCGACAGCGTGATCGTGCTCAAGCCGCGCAAGGACTGGCCGGATCCGAAGCTGGGCAAGGATGCACTGGTGGCACGCTTCGAGAAGCTGGCCGGGCAGCAGCTGGGCAACAGCTTCGAGTTCAGCCAGCCGATCGAACTGCGCTTCAACGAACTGATTTCCGGCGTGCGTACCGACCTGGCGGTGATGATCTTCGGCGATGACTTCAACCAATTGCAGAAGGTGGCCGACCAGGTGGCGCTGAAGCTGCGTGCGGTGAACGGCGCGGCCGACGTGCGGGTGGAACAGATCTCCGGCCTGCCCACGCTGAACGTGGCCATCGACCACGTGGCGGCGGCGCAGTACGGCCTGACTGCCGCGGACGTGAGTGATGCGCTGTCCACCGGCATCGGCGGCACGGCGGCCGGCAAGATCTTCGAAGGTGATCGCCGCTTCAACGTAGTGGTGCGCCTGGACGATGCCTCGCGCAACGATCCGGACCAGCTGGCCTCGCTGCCGATCGCCACGCCCTCGGGGTTGGTGATTCCGCTGTCGTCGGTCGCCCGCATCACGGTGAGCGAAGGGCCGAACCAGATCAGCCGCAACAATGGCAGCCGCCGCGTAGTGGTGCAGGCCAACGTGCGTGGCCGTGATCTGGGCGGCTTCGTCGGCGAAGCACAGGCAGCGGTGGCTGACGTGGCGCTGCCGCCGGGTGCCTACCTGACCTGGGGCGGCCAGTTCGAGAACCTGCAGCGCGCGGAGAAGCGGCTGGCGACGGTGGTGCCGGTGGTGTTCCTGCTGATCGGCAGCTTGCTGTTCATGGCCCTGCGCAGCGGCAAGGAAGCCATTCTGGTGTTCAGCTGCGTGCCGTTGGCGCTGGTCGGCGGCATCCTCGCGCTGCTGCTGCGTGGCATGCCGTTCTCGGTGTCGGCGGCGGTCGGCTTCATCGCCGTCTCCGGCGTGGCCACCTTGAACGGCTTGGTACTGATGCAGGCGATCCGCGAGCGCTTGGATGCCGGTGACCTGCCGCTGCAGGCGGCGATCAACGGCGCCTCCAGCCGCATCCGCGCGGTGCTGACCACGGCGCTGGTGGCGATCGTCGGCTTCATTCCGATGGCGATCGCCAGCGGTTCCGGTGCGGAAGTGCAGAAGCCGCTGGCGACGGTGGTGATCGGTGGCCTGATCACCGCCACCGTGCTGACCCTGCTGGTGCTGCCGACCTTTGCAGCACGCGTGGCCAAGCCGCGGGCAGTGGGCTGAAAGACCACGGGGTCGGATCCTGCGATCCGACCCCGTTTGCCAATCCCGGGTAGTGGGGGGGGGGGGGGGGGGGGGGGGGGGGGGGGGGGGGGGGGGGGGGGGGGGGGGGGCGGGGGGGGGGCCCCCACGCGGGGTGCCGCGGGCCGGGGGCGTTCTTTGTCCCCGGGGGGGGGGGGGGGGGGGGCCCCCCCCCCCGCCCGCCACTACCCTTGCACGGTCAGGCCTTCTTGCGTTCGGCGATGTAGGCCTGGATCTGCTGTTCCAGCACCGGCAGCGGCACCGAACCCTGCTTGAGCAGGGTGTCGTGGAAGCCCTTGATGTCGAACTTGTCGCCCAGTTCCTTCTCGGCCTGCGCACGCAGGCGCACGATGGCGATCTCGCCCAGCTTGTAGCTCAGCGCCTGGCCCGGCCAGGAGATGTAGCGGTCCACTTCGGTGGTCACTTCATGCTCGCTCAAGGCGGTGTGGTCGCGCAGGTAGGCCAGCGCCTGCTCGCGGCTCCAGCCCTTGCTGTGCACGCCGGTGTCGATCACCAGGCGCGCAGCGCGCCACATTTCGTAGGTCAGGCGGCCGAAATCCTCGTACGGGGTTTCGTAGATGCCCATCTCCACGCCCAGCTTCTCGCAGTACAGCGCCCAGCCTTCGCCATAAGCGGAGATGTAGGCGTTGCGGCGGAACTCGGGCAGGTTCTTCTGCTCGGCGGCGATCGCGCCCTGCAGCGCGTGGCCCGGATCGGACTCATGCAGCGTCAGTGCCGGCAGGTTGTACAGCGGGCGCGACGGCAGGTTGTAGGTGTTGAGCCAGTAGGTACCCATGCCACCACGGCCGGCGGTCCAGAACGGCGCGATATCCGGCGGCACCGGCACGATGGTGAAGCGCGCGCGCGGCAGCGTCATGTACTTGCCGAGCTGGCCATCGGCCCGCTTGGAGATCCATGCGGCGCGCGACAGCAGCTCTTCCGGTGTCTTGGCATAGAACTGCGGATCGGTGCGCAGGAAGGCCAGGAACTCGGCGAAGCTGCCCTTGAACTTCACCTGCTTGATGATGTCGTTCATTTCCTTCTGGATGCGTGCGACTTCATCCAGGCCGATGCGATGGATCTCGTCCGGCGACAGGTCCAGCGTGGTGTACTCGTGGATCTGCTGCTTGTAGTACGCCTTGCCGCCCGGCATCGCTTCGGCGGCCAGGGTGGTGCGCGCCTGCGGCACGTACTCGTTGACGAAGAAGGTGCGCAGCTGCTGGAACGCCGGCACCACCTTGCCACTGATCGCTTCGCGCGCCTGCGCCTGCAGCCCGGCCTGCTCGGCGGCCGGGATGCTGTTGGGCAGCTTCTTGAACGGCGCGTACAGCGGCGATTCGGTCGGGTCCTTCAGTTCGGCAACGGTGGCAATGGACACTTCGCGGCCATCGAGCACGGCGCGCGGCACGCTGAAGCCGCGCTTCAGGCCGGCGCGCATGTTTTCGGTCTGCTGGCCGAAGTAACGCGGCACATCGTTCAACCGTGCGATGTAGTTCTGGTAGTCCTGCACGGTCTTCATCTCGCGCCGGGCCATGAAGGACAGGTTGGACCAGAACGAGGAGTCTGCGTTGAACGGCATCTCGTAGCCGCGCAGGCGCGTCTCTTCGGCCAGGTTGAACACCTGGTCGCGGTAGATCGCGTAGTTGACCTGGTTGTCGGGCGACAGGGTCTTCGGGTCGATCTTCTTCAGCGCAGCGAGGGTCTCGTCCCACACCTTCAGGCGCGCCTGCTGCGCGGCCGGGCCGACGTCGGGCATGCGGGTGGCATTGGCCGGGGCATCCTCGTCTTCACTGGCCTCGCCGCCGCCCTCCTGGCGCCACTTCCATTCCTTCTCGTACAGCGCACGGAAGGCGGCGTCGGCGGGCGATTCGGTGGCCACGCTGGCCGGGGCGGCGGTGGTGGGCGGCGCGGCCAGGGCCACCGCGGGGGCGGACAGGGCGATCAGCAGGGCAACGGCAAGACGGGTTTTCACGAGCACAGGTTCCCGGGAAGGCAGACCCCGATCATGGCACCGCCCACCGCCCGTGGCATGGGACGAAGGTCCTGCCTGCGCAGCAGGCAGGACCGGGAACCGGCTGCAGGCCGGGGCCCCAGCGCCGAAGGCGCGTGGTAGAGCCGACTGTTAGTCGGCTGCTCTTCAGCCAGACACAGCAAACCCCGCGCTGCGCGCAATAGTCGACTGACAGTCGACTCTACCCACAGCAGGCAGGACCGGGAACCGGCCACAGGCCCCAACGCCGCAGGCGCGTGGTAGAGCCGACGGGGTAGAGCCGACTGTTAGTCGGCTGCTCTCCAGCCCAATGTGGCAAAGCCCGCGCTTCGCGCGAAAGTCGACTGACAGTCGACTCTACCCTCAGCAGACCGAGCCCCCGCCAGCGCTCAGTGGCTGGCCCTGTCCCGCTTCCAGCCGCGGTGCTTGATGTCCAGGTGCAGGCTGTACAGCGCGGTGAACGCCGGGAACAGGTTCTGCAGCACGCCCACCGAGTCCTGCTTGGCCGAGAACAGGAAGTAGCTCAGCGTCATCAGGCTGCCGACCACGCTCATGTACCAGAACAGACGCGGGATCACCGGCTTGCCCGCGCGCTTGGAGGCAATGAACTGGACCAGCCAGCGGCCCCCGAACATCAGCGCGCCGGTATAGCCGATCAGCTTCCAGCCGGTCACATGCAGGCCGGTCCAGTACAGCCAGGTCAGCGGCTGATCCAGCCAGTGCAGCTCCAGATCCATCAACGCTCCTCCACCGCGGTGCGCTTGCTGCGGGTGATCAGCCAGGCCACGCCACGCAGGTCACGGATGCCGACCAGGGCGCGGCCGAGGTTGTTGTACTTGGAGACGCCGGCGGTACGGTGGCGGTGGTTGACCGGCACACTGGTGGTCTTCCAGCCCGCACGCTGCATCAGTGCCGGCAGGTAGCGGTGCATGTGGTCGAAGTACGGCAGGTCGAGGAACGCACTGCGCTCGAACAGCTTGATGCCGCAGCCGGTATCGGGCGTATCGTCGCGCAGCATGCGTGCACGGATGGCGTTGGCCCACTTGCTGGCCCAGCGCTTGCTGCCGCTGTCCTGGCGGTTGACCCGCCAGCCGGCGAACAGCTTCACCTGCGCCTCTGCCGCATCGCGCGCCGCCAGCAGCTTGGGAATGTCGGCCGGATCATTCTGCCCGTCGCCATCCAGGGTCGCGATCCACGGCGCACGTGCGTGCTTGACGCCGGTGCGCACGGCGGTGCTCTGCCCGCTCTGGTTCACGTGGTGCAGCACCCGCAGTTCCGGTGTGGTCGCCTTCAGGCCCTGCAGCACCGCCAGGGTGTCATCGCGCGAGTGGTCATCGATGTAGACGATCTCGAACGGCAACCGGCCACGCAGGGCAGCGGTGATCTCGGCCACCAGCGGTGCGACGTTGTCGCGCTCGTTGAACACCGGGACGACGACGGAAAGCTCGGGTTGGCTCATGGGGGACTCGGCCAAGAGGGAACAAAGACCGCGCATTCTCCGAAACCAAGGTTATCCGAAGATGAATCCGGCTGTGTGAGGATCCCTCCTCAGGCGCGGTCGCCAAAATACTCGCGGCACCACTGCACGACGGGCGGCAGACCCGCTTCGATCGGGGTCGCCGCGTCGAAGCCGAATGCGTCATGTGCACGCCGGGTATCCGCCATCGTGCGCACCATGTCGCCCGGCTGCATCGGCTTGTAGACCTTCTGCGCAGGGCGGCCGGCGGCCTGCTCGATCACGCCGATGAAGCGCTCCAGCTCGACCGGCGTATGGTTGCCGAGGTTGAACACCCGGTGCGGCACCGGACCATCGGCCGGATGCGCGAGCGCGCCGAGGATACCGGCCACGATGTCGGAAACATGTGTGAAATCGCGCTGCATGCGGCCTTCGTTGAACACATCGATCGGCCGCCCGGCCAGCACCGCGCGCGAGAACAGCAGCGGTGCCATGTCCGGCCGGCCCCACGGGCCATACACGGTGAAGAAGCGCAGGCCGGTAGCATGCAGGCCGTACAGCTGCGCGTAAGTGTAGGCCATCAGCTCGTTGGCCGCCTTGGTGGCCGCATACAGCGAGCGCGGCTGGTCCACGCGCTGGTCCTCGGAGAACGGCGGCGTGGCCGAATCGCCGTAGACCGAGCTGCTCGACGCATACACCAGGTGCTGCACGCCACGGTGGCGGCACAGCTCGAGCATGTTGACGAAGCCGACCAGATTGCTGTCCACGTAGGCGTGCGGATTTTCCAGCGAATAGCGCACGCCGGCCTGTGCAGCCAGATGGATCACCGCGGTCGGCTTCACCTCGTCGAACAGCGCGGCCAGGCCCTGCTGGTCGGTCAGGTCCAGGGTGCGCAGGTCCAGCGTCGGGCACAGCGCGGCCACGCGGTCGCGCTTGATCTGCGGGTCGTAGTAGTCGTTGAAGTTGTCCAGACCGACCACCGGCTGGCCCGCCTCCAGCAGCGCGCGGGCGGTGTAGGCACCGATGAAGCCGGCAGCGCCGGTAAGCAGGATGGTCATGGCAGGGGCCTGGAAGCAGTCATATAGGCCGCTGATGTTACCGGTCTCAGAACAAACCGAAACGCTTCTTCGCCACGTTGACGCGCCCGGGCTCGATCACATCCTGGATGCCCTTGGCATCGAAGCGGTCCAGCAGGGCCTCGGCGCCCTTTTTCAGCTTCAGGTCCATCTCTTCCGGGTACAGCGGGACCAGGGACATGAAGCAGATGGTCTTGCCGTCTTCCAGTTCCAGCGCAGCGAAGTCCTCCGGGGCAGTCACCGGCGGCAGCACGATGGCACCATCGAAGCCGGCACCCGGCGCGTAGGGCTCGCTGGGGTGGCCGTTGGGGATGGTATGGCCATAGCCCAGCCAGGTGTCGTACTCGTGCGGCAGCCGCGCCATGCCCTTCAGCAGGCGCACCGGCCAGTAGTTGCGCTCGTCCTCGAAGGCCTCCTGCGAGATCGGCCAGTCGGCCGGCAGGGTCACCATCAGTTCCATGTAGCGCGGCACGTCCGCCTCCACGTCGGCGGGCACGGTCATCGGCAGGTCACTCATGCCCGACGTCACCAGCCGCACATGCGGGCAGTGGTCATTGGGAGGCACCACGTGTACGTCGATATGCACCAGGTCGGAAATGATCTCGTGCAGGACGGTGGCGATCGGCCCGAGATGGCGCTCGATGTGCGCGCTGATCGCCTCGATGTGCTGCTCTTCGCCGACGGCGGGCACGAAGTCCTTTTCGCGCTGGTGCACCAGGATCTGGGTGCCGTCCGGACTGACGTCCCCGTATTCGTTGCTCATGTCCTGCTCCCTGATGAAGCCGCGGCGCGCGCGGCAGTACGTTCCCTGTCACCGGCAGGACCCGGCGCGCCGCGTCCCCCGTCACTGCGCCGGGCTCAGCCCTGGCGCGTACGCAGTTTTTCCAGCACGCCGTCCAGGGTATCCAGGTCGGTGTAGTGGATGATCAGCTTGCCCTTGCCACCGCGGCCGTGGCTGATCGCCACCTTGGCCCCCAGCGCTTCGGACAACTCGGTTTCCAGCGAGGCGATGTCGGCCTGCTGCACCTTCGGCGTGGCCACCGGGCGGTTGCTGGGCACTTTGCCAGCGGCGAAGGCCTGCGCACGGCGCTCGACCTCGCGCACCGACCAGCCTTCGTCGGCCGCTTCCTGCGCCAGCTTGCCGGCCAGCTCGGGGGCAAGGGTCAGCAGCGCACGGGCATGGCCCATTTCCAGGCGACGGGTTTCCAGCAGCAGGCGGATGGCCACCGGCAGCTCCAGCAGGCGCAGCAGGTTGGACACCGCCGCACGCGAGCGGCCGACGGCTTCGGCAGCCTCGGCATGGGTCAGGGTGAATTCGCTGATCAGGCGCTGCAGCGCTTCGGCCTCTTCCAGCGGGTTGAGGTCTTCGCGCTGGATGTTCTCGATCAGCGCCATCGCGATGACGGTGCGGTCTTCCAGCTCGCGCACCACCACCGGCACTTCATCCAGGCCGGCCAGCTGCGAGGCGCGCCAGCGGCGCTCACCGGCGACGATCTCGTAGTTGCCCGCCGGCAGCTGGCGCACCAGGATCGGCTGGATCACGCCCTGCGACTTGATCGAATCAGCCAGCTCGGACAGCTTGCCCTCGTCCATCTCGCGGCGCGGCTGGTACTTGCCCGGCTGCAGCTGGCCGACGGCCAGCTTGCGCAGCACTTCACCCGGCAGCGGCTCGATCACCGCGGTGGTGGCCTGCACCTGGCTGACCGCCCCCTTGGGACCCAGCAGGGCATCCAGGCCACGGCCGAGGCCTCGCTTCTTGGCTGCCGGCTTGCTGCTGGTCATCAGACGGTCTCCACGGCCTTGGCGGCCTTGTTGCGTTCGTTGTTGCGGCGGATGATCTCGCCGGCCAGGCCCAGGTAGGCCACGCCACCGCGCGAGGCGCGGTCGTAGCCGACGATGCTCTGGCCATGGCTGGGCGCCTCGGCCAGGCGCACATTGCGCGGCACGATGGTGCGGAACACGCGGTCGCCGAAGTGCTCGGTGAGCTCGGCCGAGACCGCGTTGGCCAGGTTGTTGCGCACGTCGAACATGGTGCGCAGCACGCCTTCGATCTCCAGCGCCGGGTTGAGGTTGGCACGCAGCGCTTCGATGGTTTCCACCAGCGCGCTCAGGCCTTCCAGTGCGTAGTACTCGCACTGCATCGGTACGATCACCGAATCGGCGGCGGCCAGCGCGTTGAGCGTCAGCAGCGACAGCGCCGGCGGGCAGTCGATCAGGATGTAGTCGTACTCGTCGCGGATCGGCGCCAGCGCACGCTTCAGGCGCTGCTCGCGTTCGCTCTGCGCCATCAGCTGGATCTCGGCCGCAGTCAGGTCGATGTTGCCCGGCAGCAGGTCGTAGCCTTCGGCCGTCTGCACGCGCACATCGGCGGCGCTGGATTCGCCCAGCAGCAGATCGTAGGTGGAGGCGGCCAGCTCGCGCTTGTCCACGCCACTGCCCATGGTCGCGTTCCCCTGCGAATCCAGGTCGACCAAGAGCACGCGCTTGGGTGCGTTGGCCAGGGAAGCGGCCAGGTTGACGGCGGTCGTGGTCTTGCCGACGCCACCCTTCTGGTTGGCGATGGCGATGATGCGGGCCATGCGGGTGTGCCTCGTCGACGTGTGCTGGGACCGGTCATTATGCGTACAACCGGGCCCTTGCGGAAATCGTGGATCGCCAACCTCTTGTTCCACAAGGGGCTGGCGACGGGAATCAGGGACCTGTAACAGTGACCAGGTGGCGTTCGCCGGCCAGGCCGGGCACGCTCAACGGGGTCACCTCGCGCACCTGCCAGCCAGCAGGCAGGTCCGCGATCTCTTCATGCGGGTAGACGCCCTTCATGGCCAACAGCACGCCGCCGGGGCGCAACAGATGGCCACCGACGCGGACGATGCCGGCCAGGGTGTCCATCGCACGCGCGGTCAGCTGGTCGTAGTGGCCAGCTTCGTCCAGCGCCTCGGCGCGCGATTCGGCCACGCGGGCGTTGCCCAGGCCGAGCTGGCGCACGGCCTCGCGCATGAAGCGCGCCTTCTTGCCGTTGCTCTCCACCAGGGTGACCTGCAGGCCCGGGCAGGCGATCGCCAGCGGGATGCCGGGCAAGCCGGGGCCGGTGCCGAGGTCGGCCAGGCTGCCATCGGCCACGAACGGCTGCATCGCCAGTGAATCGAGCAGGTGGCGGGTGACCATCTCCTGCGGGTCGCGGATGGCGGTGAGGTTGTAGGTGCCGTTCCAGCGGTGCAGCAGGGCCAGGTAACGCAGCAGCGGCGGCGCCAGCGCGGCGTCCAGGCCCATGCTGGCCAGGCCCTGTTCCAGCGTGGCAGCCACGCTGGCGGGAAGTGGGTGTTCGCTCATGCCGACATTATCGCCGGTTTTGCGCGCTGATTCCCCGCTTCAGTGCGGATACCAGGCCAGAGCAGCGCGGAACTGCCCGGTGGCCTGCCATTCGTTCAGGTGCCAGCGCGCGGCCTTGCCCAGTTCCGGGTCGCACCAGCGCAGGTGCAGGGCGCCATCGGCCCCCGGCGCCAGCTGCAGGCGGTGCAGGCCGAACGAGATGCCCTGCCCGTGCGCCTTCAGGATGGCCTCCTTGACGCACCACACGCGGAAGAACCAGTGCTCGCGCCCGGCCGCGTCCAGGCTTTCCAGCCAGGCCACTTCCTCGGGGTGGAAGAAGCGCTGCACGATTTCCAGAAGACGCGGCCGCGGGCGCAGCAGTTCAAGGTCCACGCCCAGTCGCACGCCTTCGCCCAGCGCTACCAGCAGCACCTCGCCGCTGTGGCTCCAGCCGGTGCCGTAGTGGGCCAGCGCGCCGCTCAGTTCCGGCCGGCCCTTGTCATCACGGACCAGTGGCAGCGTCTCCGGGTCGGCGCCCAGCGCCTGCGCCAGCACCTGCCGCGCCTGCGGTTCGCCGCGCTGGCCCGGCACGTGCGGGCGCCGCCAGACCGTCACCGGGCCGAAGCGCCACGGGCCATCGAGGGTGGCTGGCAGGCTCATCCGCACGCGCCCATCACGCAATTCCACGACGGGTTCACGGCCGTGCGCGTCAACTGGTCACAGTTCCCCACCGGAGGTTCGATCATGGGCATCATCATCTGGCTGATCGTCGGCGGCATCGTAGGCTGGCTGGCCAGCATCATCATGAAGCGCGATGGCCAGCAGGGCATCATCCTCAACATCGTGGTCGGCATCGTCGGCGCGCTGATTTCCGGCTGGCTGTTCGGCGGCGGCATCAACGAAGCGATCACCCTCCGCACCTTCCTGTTCTCGCTGATCGGTGCGGTGATCCTGCTGGCGATCGTCAACCTGTTCACCCGCAAGAGCATACGGTGATCTGAGGGTAGTGCCGGCCGCTGGCCGGCAGACGTTTCAGAACGGGCCCGGCAATCGTCGGGCCCCGTTCTGTAGAGTCGAGCTTGCTCGACTCCATGGGAGATCAGTCGAGCAAGCTCGACTCTACTTCCACCCACGCCGGCGCATGGTCGCTCGGGCGTTCCCAGGTGCGTGGCTCGCGGTCGATACCCGAGGCCACCGCACTGCCCTTCAGCGCATCGGAGACCAGGGTCAGGTCGATGCGCAGGCCCAGGTTGCGGCGGAAGCCAGCGGCACGGTAATCCCACCAGCTGAAGGTGCCCGCCTCGTCGTTGTGCAGGCGGAAGCCATCGTGCAGGCCCAGCTGCAGCAGCTTGTTGAGCGCGCCGCGCTCGGCGGTGGAGGTCAGGATGTGGTTGTCGTTCCACACCTCCGGGTCGTGCACGTCGCGCGCATCCGGGGCGATGTTGAAGTCGCCCATCACGATCAGCTTCGGGTGCCGCTGCAGTTCTTCGGCGATCCAGGCATGCACCGCTTCCAGCCAGCGCAGCTTGTAGTCGTACTTGTCGGTGCCGATGTCCTGGCCGTTGACCACGTACAGGTTGATCACCCGCAGGTCGCCGAAGGTACCGGCGATGACGCGCTTCTGCTCGTCCTCGAAGCCGGGGATGCCGATCTGCACGTCCTGCGCCGGCTCACGCGACAGCAGCGCCACGCCGTTGTAGGTCTTCTGGCCGGCGAACACGCTGCGGTAACCCGCGGCGATCAGCGCCGCATCGGGGAACTTGTGGTCCTCCAGCTTGGTTTCCTGGATACCGACGATGTCCGGGCCGAACTCCTTGAGCCACTGCTCCAGGTGCGGCAGGCGGACATTGAGCGAATTGACGTTCCACGAGGCGATCTTCATGGGGGCATTCTACCCGGGTGGGCTTGGGTAGAGGCCGACCTTGGTCGGCCTCCCCCAATCCCTCCTAATCCTTTCCGCCAAAAAATCGACGCTTTCGACTTTTGGCCGAACATGACCGAAATTGGCGCCTGGGATATGATCGCTGCCGCAAGATGCCACCCGCCGCCGAGCGCCCCTGTATGGATACGCGTGTGACTGCCGACAGCAACTTTCACTTCCTGCAGGAACACGATCCCGTCTTCCTGAAGCTGGCGATGATGGCCGAACAGGTCTTCGCCAGTGATCCCAACACGACGCTGATCAAGCTGAGGCAACTTGGCGAGGCCATCGCACAGGACCTTGCCGCCCGTGCCGCCATTCGTCGGGATTCCCAGACCAGTCAAGCCAGCCTGTTGTATCAGTTGGGCCGTGAACTGCAATTGGATCCGAAGGTGCAAGACCTGTTCCGGATCCTTCGTGTCGAGGGCAACAAGGCGACGCACGAGTTTGCCACCCAGCATCGTGAAGCCATGGACGGCCTCAAAGTCGCGCGGGAACTGGCGATCTGGTACCACCGTGCTTTTGGCACCAACGCGGCCCAGTTCAAGCCGGGCCCGTTCCTCCCCCCCAAGGATCCTGCAGCACCCCTGCGTGAGATCCAGCATCAGGTCGGCCAACTGCAAGCCGAGCTGGATGCCGCGCGTCAGCAGCACGATCAGAGCAAAGCCCTGATTGACCTGAAAGAGCGCGAGGTACAACTCAATGCAGAATTGGCTGAGGCTATGGATGCCGAGGCCCGGGAGCTCGCAGCGGCAGTCGCTCAGCGCGAACAGGAACTACAGCAGCTTCGGGCAGAGTTCGAGCAACGTGTAGCGGACCTTCAAGCTTCCGTCGGGGTCGCAACGAACGCGACGCAGCAGGTTGCCCGGAGCACACAGCGATCCAGCGCCAGCTTCGAGCTGAGCGAAGATCTCACCCGCATCCTGATTGACCAGCAGCTTCGCGATGCGGGATGGGAAGCCGACTCGCTGGAGCTCACCTACGCGAAAGGCGTCCGTCCGGAGAGGGGTCGCAACCTGGCCATTGCGGAATGGCCAACCTCTGTACCTCATGCCAATGCAGACTATGTGCTTTTCATCGGTCTGACGCCTGTTGCCATCGTTGAGGCCAAGCGCAAGGGGGTTAATGTCGCCGATCGCATTCCGCAAGCCGAGCGCTATGCGCGCGACCTGACCGCTGAGGGTGGCGTCGAAATGGCGTGGGCTGGTGCAGGCTTGCATGCTGGCTGGGAGGACGGCCAGGGTGGAACGTTCCAGGTGCCCTTGGCATTCGCCTGCAATGGACGTCCATTCGTCAAGCAACTTGCCGAACAGTCGGGTGTCTGGTTCCGCGATCTTCGCTCGCCCTCCAATCTGCGGCGCGCACTGCACGGTTTCCATACCCCAGCGGATATTCTGGACCAGCTCAAGCGGGACCGCGCCAAGGCAGAGGCGGAGCTCGAACATGAAGGTATGAGCTACCTTCGCTTGCGCGATTACCAGCAGCGTGCGATCCATGCCGTGGAAGAGGCGCTCGCCGCCGGCGAGCGCAACTGTCTGTTGGCAATGGCCACCGGTACTGGCAAGACGCGCACCATGATCGGATTGATCTACCGGTTGCTCAAGAGCGAGCGGTTCAATCGCATCCTGTTCCTAGTGGATCGCTCGGCACTAGGCACACAGGCGAGTGAAGCAATGGCCGAGATGACGCTGGAACAGAATCAGACACTGGCCCAGATCTACAACCTCGACGGGTTGGACGACACGCGAACTGCCGACGAAACCCGAGTTCAGGTCGCAACCGTACAGGCAATGGTAAGGCGCATCTTCCAGTCGGACGCGCCGCCAGCAATCGGAACGTTCGATTGCATCGTGGTCGACGAGGCCCACCGCGGCTACACCCTCGACCAGGACATGACCGAGGGTGAGCTGGCCGTGCGCGATCATGCGCAGTACCTGTCGCAGTATCGCCGGGTTCTGGACTACTTCGATGCCTGCCGAATTGGTCTGACAGCGACCCCGGCCAAGCACACAACCGAAATTTTCGGAAAGCCCATCTACACCTACAGCTATCGGGAAGCTGTAGCTGACGATTGGCTGATCGACCACGAGCCCCCGATCCGTTTTGAAACACTGCTCAGCCGCAACGGCATTCATTTCGACAGTGGAGATCAGGTCAGTGTGGTCAACATCCACACGGGCGAAGTGGACACCGCGGAGCTGGAGGACGAGCTTGATTTCAATATCGAGTCGTTCAACCGTCGTGTCATTACACCCAATTTTGATCGGGTCGTCTGTGAGCGGCTTGCCAAGGAATTGGATCCTGATGGCGAGGAGAAGACGCTGATCTTCTGTGTCAGCAAGAAGCACGCAGAGCACGTCAAGAACCGACTGGATGAAGCACTGAAGGCCATGCATGGCGATCAGTACAATCAGGCGAGCGTCGCGGTCATTGTCGGGGATAGCGACAAGGTCGATCAGCTCATTCGTTGCTTCAAGAATGAGCGCTATCCCAATATCGCAATTACCGTTGATTTGCTGACCACCGGCATCGACGTGCCCACCATCAGCAATCTGGTCTTCATGCGTCGGGTCCGCTCGCGCATCCTCTATGAACAGATGAAGGGGCGCGCGACCCGTCGCTGTGATGGGATCGGCAAGACCGTATTCCGCATCTTCGATCCGGTGGATCTGTATGCCGCCCTTGAAGAGGTGGACACCATGAAACCGCTCGTGAAGGACCCGAACGTCGGTATCGAGCAACTGATTGGTGAGCTCGGCCATGAAGCGAGCTTCAGCGCACCCGGCAATGATGGCGGAAGTCACGCGGATGATGCGCTGGCCCAGCTGAGCCAACGCATCATGCGCGTGCTGCGCCAGGCCGAGCACAAGGCTGAGCGCAGGAAGGACGTACGCGACAAGCTCGATGCGCTGGAGGCCGAATGGGGTGTGCCGCCTGCACAACTGCACAAGCACCTACATGGACTGGGCGCACGCGAGGCGGCTGCGTTCCTGAAGCGTCATTCCAACTTGCCGCAACAACTGCAGGAAGTGAACCAACTGTTGGGAACCGAGCGTTACCCCATCATTGCCGAGCATCAGGACGAACTGCTCTCACGCGAGCAGAGCTATGGCGTGAATGAGGCTCCGGAGGACTATCTGGACAGCTTCAATGCGTTCATTCGGGATCAGATCAACCAATCCACGGCCTTGAGTGTCATCGTCAACCGGCCGCGAGACCTGACCCGGGCACAGTTGAAGGAGGTTCGCCTGCTGCTGGACCAGAATGGCTACAGTGAGGCGCATCTGCGGGGCGCCTGGCGTGACAGCACCCAGCAGGAAGTCGCAGCCAGCATCATCGGCCACATCCGGCGCGCGGCGCTGGGAGAGGCGCTCACTCCCTTCGACCAGCGCGTGGAGCGGGCGATGCAGGGCATCTACGCCCAGCAGGCCTGGACCCCGGTGCAGCGCAAGTGGCTGGCCCGGCTAGCGCAGCAGTTGGTGCACGAAGTCGTCATGGGCCGTGAGGACGTCCAGCGGGTCTTCATTGGCGACGGTGGTGCACCCAAGCTTGATCGCCTGCTGGATGGCAGGCTGGACCAGGTACTGGGTACCCTGGGCCAGACGGTCTGGGAGCGGACAGGCTGACGGTGGCGGATGAGCCGATTAGGATGCATAATCGGCTCACATAACGAGCCGAATAGCCCCCTTGCTCGGCTCACTGTTCTGGAAACCCGCCCATGAGCTCCCCACACTGGATCTGGCAGCATCCCGAGTGGCCGCACTTTCACTGGAAAGCGGACGAGCTTGCTGTGGACCTTCGCGAGTGCCAGCAAGCCTATGGCCAAGTGCTGGGCATGGCGGGAGCCGTTGGGGGTGACACGCAATGCGAGCAGGCGCTGAATGCCCTCCTCTCCAGTATTGTCACCTCTTCAGAGATCGAGGGCGAGCACCTGGATGTCGGCTCGGTCCGGTCATCGCTGGCACGTCACCTGGGCATGGTTGATGCCACACCACGCCGCACCACTGCCCGAAGCGAGGGGCTGGCCGAGCTGATGCTGGACGCCACGGGCCACGCACAACAGCCCTTGGATCTTCCGCGCTTGATGCGTTGGCATCACTGGTTGTTTCCCAACGAGGAAGACGCCCTGCTCCCCAATCGCATCCAGATAGGGCAGCTTCGCGGCGAGGCTCCCATGCAGGTGGTCTCCGGCAGGATCGATCGACCACGCGTGCACTTCGAGGCCCCGCCCCGTCAGCGCTTGGAGTTGCAGCTGGACGCCTTCCTCGACTGGTTCAACAGCTCCCGGCAGGACGCAACACTCGACCCACTGCTGCGCGCCGGTACTGCCCACCTATGGTTCGTTACCCTGCACCCGTTCGACGACGGAAATGGCAGGTTGACCCGGGCCCTGACCGATCTTGCGCTGGCCCAGTCACAACCGCAGGCAATCCGTTTTCATGCGCTCTCGGCCGCCATTCTGGCCGACCGCAACGGCTACTACCTCAGCCTGGAGACGACCCAGAAGGGTGGATTGGACATCACCGCCTGGCTGCACTGGTTCCTGGGGACTCTCCATACCAGTCTGACCCAGGCGGTGCAGCGCATCGACAAGGTTCTGACCAAGACACGTTACTGGCAGGCGCACCGGGAGCAGCCGCTGTCCGCCGAACAGACCAAGGTACTCAATCGTCTGCTGGATGGCGGAGAGCGAGGTTTCACACCGGGCATCAGTGCCAGCCAGTACCAGACCGTGGCCAAGGTCTCCAAGGCCACCGCCACCCGCCACTTGACCGATCTACTGGAAAAGGGCTGCCTGCGCCGCCTGCCCGGCGGAGGCCGCAGCACCCGCTATGAAATCAACTGGCCGGCATTGGACGCGTCCCTGCCTGCCCTTACTGCATCTATGGAAGACAGCACCAATGAACCATAACGATATCGTCCAGAAACTTTGGAACCTCTGCGACGTCCTGCGCGACGATGGCATCAACTACAGTGACTACGTCACCGAGCTGGTGTTGCTGCTGTTCCTGAAAATGGAATACGAGCAGGTGCGGAACAACGAAGCGTTCGAGCACAAGCTTCCCGCAGGCTGCCGATGGCCCGACCTGACAGCCCTGTCAGGCACCAAGCTGCTCACCGGGTACAAGCGCATGCTGCTGGACCTCAGCCAGAGCGATGACCTGATGATCGCGGCCATCTATGCCGATGCGCAGACCAGCCTGAAGGAGCCGCGCCATCTGGAGACGCTGATCAAGGCACTGGATGGCCTGGACTGGTTCAGCGCGCGCGAGGATGGCTTGGGCGACCTGTACGAAGGGCTCCTGCAGAAGAACGCGAACGAGACCAAGTCTGGTGCGGGACAGTACTTCACCCCGCGCGCATTGATCGACTCGATCATCCGCTGCCTGAAGCCACAGCCGGGTGAGGTCATCCAGGACCCGGCGGCCGGTACCGCCGGCTTCCTGATTGCCGCAGACGGATACATCAAATCACAGACCGATGATCTGTACACCCTGACGGACAAGGAGCGCCGCTTCCAGCGCCGCAAGGCGTTTGTCGGCATGGAGCTCGTCCCGGGCACCCGTCGCCTGGCGCTGATGAACTGCCTGCTGCATGGCATGGATGGCGAGGGCGAAGGCGTGGTGCAGTTGGGCAACAGCCTGGGCAATGCCGGTGCAGACCTATCGAGAACTAAGGTCGACATCATCCTCTCCAATCCGCCGTTCGGTACCGCCAAGGGCGGTGGCGGCCCCACCCGTGACGATCTGACCTATCGCACTAGCAACAAGCAGCTTTCATTCCTTCAGCATATCTACCGCGGTCTCAAGCCTGGTGGTCGTGCCGCAGTGGTACTGCCGGACAACGTGCTATTTGAAGCCGGGATTGGGACCGAGATCCGTCGCGACCTGATGGAGAAGTGCAACCTGCATACGCTGCTGCGCCTGCCCACCGGCATTTTCTACGCGCAGGGCGTGAAAACCAATGTGCTGTTCTTCCAGAAGGGCACGCCAGAAAGTCCGCGCCAGGAAACGGGGTGCACGAACGCTACGTGGGTGTATGACCTGCGCAGCAACATGCCCAGCTTCGGCAAGCGGACGCCGTTTGGTCCTGTGCACTTGAAGCCGTTTGAAGATGCTTATGGAGAAGACGCAAACGGGCGCAGCCCGCGTGTGGATGAGGGTGAGGAAGGCCGGTTCCGCTGCTTCACGCGCGATCAGATCAAGGATCGCGGTGATTCGTTGGATATCACTTGGCTGAAGGATGCTGACAGTGTGGATGCGGGTAATCTGCCTGCGCCGGAAGTGCTGGCGGCTGAGGCCATGGCGGAGCTGTCGGAAGCGCTGAGGGAGTTGGCTACGTTGATGCAGGCGCTGGGTGCGGGTAATGAGGCGTTGGAGCAGAAGCGGTTGCTGGCTGAGCTGATGGGATTTGAAGTTGCTGACGTCGAGGTGGAAAGTGAATGAGCTTCCAAGCAATTGGCTGGCACTGACCTTGGGCGACGTCGTCGACTATGGCTCAAATCAAAACGTCCAGCCAAGCTCTATGTTGGCAAGCCATTGGATGATTGAGCTTGAAGATATTGAGAGGGATACTTCTCGGATCATTTCCAAGACGAGCGTTGAGCAACGTAAGCCGCAAAGCGCAAAGAGCAAATTCCAAGCGGGGGATGTGCTCTACGGCAAATTGCGTCCGTATCTTAACAAAGTTCTCCATGTCGACTTCGCTGGCTACTGTTCCAACGAGATCATCGCGATCACTCCTGGGGAATTGAATGCGCGATATCTCTACTATTTTTTGAAGTCTCCGATCTTTCTCTCTTACGTTTCAGCAGTCACTCATGGCGTCAGAATGCCAAGATTGGGAACAGAGCAGGCAAGATCAGCGCCCTTTCCTCTAGCACCCGCCAGTGAGCAGAAGCGCATCGCGCAGAAGCTGGATATCCTCGTGGCGCAGGTCAATGCTCTCAAGGCACATATAGATCGCATCCTGAGATTAATTGAACGTCTTCGAGAATCAACCCTTAGCTCTGCGTCTTCTGGAATGCTATCTGAGGACTGGAGATCATTGAATCCTGGT
The DNA here is from genome assembly GCF_036320005.1 of Stenotrophomonas sp. SMYL11. NCBI lineage: Bacteria > Pseudomonadati > Pseudomonadota > Gammaproteobacteria > Lysobacterales > Lysobacteraceae > Stenotrophomonas > Stenotrophomonas sp. SMYL11. The sequence goes on along the minus strand of NZ_JAWIRS010000003.1, from coordinate 37,390 downwards.
GCGAAATTCCAGCTCCACAGTACCCAACTCAGTGCGCGCACTCGACGCGGCGTTCCAAGCCATGTAGCGATGCCCGACGCAATCAGTTCCTTCAACGTTCCAAGTGGATGGATATGGGCGTCAGCGGCTGAGCTCCTTAGGGCCGGTGCTTTTATAGATATTAAGGATGGAAATCACGGTACAAACCATCCAAAATCCAATGAGCTGGGCACCGACGGACTTCCTTTTGTCACTGCGGCAAACGTACTAGCGACTGGAAGAATAGACTACGAAGCCGCTCCGAAAATTTCAGGAACTCCTCTAAGTCGAATTCGAGTCGGATTCGCTGAACCCGGAGATGTTGTATTTACGCACAAAGGCACAGTAGGTAGAGTCGCGATTAATGACAGATCTTGCGTACTTACGCCTCAAACGACCTACTACAGGTTGGATAGCAGCCAAGTTTCAAGCAAGTATTTGCGAATTTTCCTCCAATCCCCTCTATTCACTGCTCAGACCGCCGTGGTGAAGTCTCAGACAACGCGCGATTTTGTACCTATCACCGCTCAGTACGCGCTCTTTCATCTTCTACCGCCCCTACCAGAGCAATTGGAGATCGTGAGGCGAGTCGAACGGCTCTTCTCAATCGCTGAACAGTTGGAAGCCAAGGTCGCCACGGCCAAGCAACGTATCGACGCCCTGACCCAAAGCATCCTCGCCAAAGCCTTCCGGGGTGAACTGGTCCCCCAGGATCCCAACGACGAGCCGGCCGGCGTACTCCTCGAGCGCATCCGTGCCCAGCGCGCTGCTGCACCCAAACCCAAGCGTGGCCGCAAGGTCGCAGCCAACTGATTTACCCCCGAAAGGACTCGCCCGCATGACAACCTTCGACAGTACCAAGCTGCCACTGAAAGACCTGCTTAAGGACATCGTTGACGGCAAGATCCAGCTGCCGGACTTCCAGCGAGGCTGGGTATGGGACGATGAGCACGTGCGTAGTCTGCTGGTCAGCCTTGGCCGTTCATTCCCGGTGGGTGCGGTGATGCTGTTGGAGACAGGTGGCGCGGTGCGTTTCCAGGTACGCCCTGTTGAGAACGTCCCGCACGAAGGCCTGCTGCCTCCGGAGAAGTTGATCTTAGACGGGCAGCAGCGCCTGACAACGCTCACCCAGGTACTCAAGCTTTCCGGTCCGGTGAAGACCACAACGGACAAGGGCAAGCCCGTCGATCGCCATTACTACATCCATATCCCCACTGCGTTGGCCGGGCCAGACCGCCTGGACGAAGCGATCATCGCCACCGATAGCAATCGTCAGCTGCGCAGCGACTTCGGTCGCAAATTGGATCTGGATCTCTCCACGCGCGAATTGGAGTGCCAGCAGCTCTACTTCCCCTGCTCAGAGATTCTCGAAGCAATGGCATGGCTGAAGGACCTCTTCAAGTTCAATGTCACAGCACAAGCGCAGTTCTTTGAGTTCAAGGAAAGCGTACTGGATGCCTACAACGAGTATCATATTCCACTCATCGTACTGAAGAAGGAAACCAGCAAGGAAGCTGTGTGCCTGGTCTTCGAGAAGGTCAATACGGGCGGCGTTCCGCTGTCGGTATTTGAGCTGGTCACCGCTACCTATGCCGCCGATGGCTACAACCTGCGCGACGATTGGTATGGCAGCCAGCAACGCGGCGTGATCTCGCGGCAGAAGCGGCTGGCTAGAGAGCCTCTTCTGAAGAGCGTGGAAAACACCGATTTCCTGCAGGCCGTGACCATGCTGCATACATTGGAGAAGCGTCGCGCAGATCTGGCCGCAGGCAAGAGCGGCAAGCATGTAGCGCCGGTGAGCGCCAAGCGCGCCTCGGTGCTGGAGCTTCCGCTGGAGGCCTATCAGCGCTGGGCAGACATCGTGGAACAAGGCTTCATTCGTGCCGCCAAGTTCCTGCGCCATGAGTGCTTCACCTCTCCGCGGGACCTGCCCTATCGCACACAACTTGCCCCGCTTGCTGCAGTACTGGCACTGATCGGTGCCGATGAGCGATGGCGCGAACCGCAGATCCACCAGAAGTTGGCTCAGTGGTATTGGTGCGGCGTGCTCGGTGAACTGTATGGCGGCGCGGTGGAAACGCGCATGGCCAATGATGTGGAAGAGTTGCTGGGCTGGATTGAGCAGGACGGACAGCAGCCACGAACCATCTCGGATGCCGCATTCCAGATCGACCGTCTCGCGTCGCTTGCGTCACGACTGAGTGCCGCCTACAAGGGCATCAACGTGCTGGTGCTGCGTGAGGGTGCGCAGGATCTCTACTGGAAGGGACGTATCCGCGACCTGGAAGCCGACGATATCGCATTGGATATTCACCATATCTTCCCGCGCGACTGGTGTGAGAAACAGGACATTCCGCGACGCCGCTACGATTCGATCATCAACAAGACTCCGATTTCCTACAGGGCAAATCGTATGATTGGTGGCTCAGCGCCTTCCCTCTATCTGTCCGCACTGCAGTCGCACAAGCAGGTGCTACTTGACGACGCGGGAATGGACGCATTGCTGGCAAGCCATCGAATTCCCGCTGCCGTGCTGCGCGCTGACGATTTTGAGGGACTCTGGAACCAACGCCAGCTGGCTCTGTTGGCTCTGATTGAAGGTGCGATGGGCAAGAAGGCCACTGCACAGGCCGAGGCTGAAGCCCTGGTGTGATCGCAATTGGGTGTGCCAACCAAGGTTGGCACCCACCGGTAGTGCCGGCCGCCGGCCGGCAACCCCATGAACCGTCGGCAAGACCCTGCAGTTGCCGGCCAGCGGCCGGCACTACCGAAGCAGCAGCTTCAACAACCCCGCAACCTTCGAATACGGCGGCCGCAGCCGGTCACTGGCAGCCCAGCGCGACTGCCACAGCACCGGCAGCCGCTTGCTCATGGCATCGAACCCGGCCCGGCCGTGGTACGCGCCCATGCCGCTGGCCCCCACCCCGCCAAACGGCAGGCCATCGGCGGCGAAGTGCAGCAGCGTGTCATTCACTGTCACCCCGCCGGCCACCACCTGGCCGAGGATGCGCTCCACCGTGGCCCGGTCATGGCTGAAGGGATACAGCGCCAGCGGCCGGTCGCGCGACAGCACGTCGGCCAGCGCCGCATCCAGATCCGGGTACGCCCGCACCGGCAGGATCGGCCCGAAGATCTCCTCGCGCATCAGGTCCAGGTCGTCCGGCGGGTCCAGCACCACAGTGGGCACCAGCAGCCGCTCACGATCAGCCCGCGCATCGTCCACCTGAGCCAGCGGAATCACAGGTACACCGCGTTCGCGCGCCTGCGCCAGGTAGCCCTGCAGACGCCGGTACTGTCCTTCGTTGATGATGCGCGTGTAATCGTCGGCGCTGCCGAAATCGCCATAGCGCTCGCGTACCTGCTGCTGCAGCGCCTGCACGAACTCGCGCTGGCGCGCGGTGTCGATCAGCACGTAATCCGGCGCGATGCAGGTCTGCCCGGCGTTGAACCACTTGCCGGTAGCCAGCCGCGCAGCGGCTTTGTCCAGCGGGAAATCGCGGCAGACGATGGCCGGCGACTTGCCGCCCAGTTCCAGCGTGACCGGCACCAGATGCTCGGCGGCGGCAGCCATCACCTTGCGGCCAACCGCCGTCGAGCCGGTGAACAGCAGATGGTCCAGCGGCAGCGAGGACACCGCCGCCGCCACATCCGCCCCACCCTGCACCACCGCCACGCGATCGGGCGGGAACACACTGGCCAGCAGATCGGCCAGGAACGCGCTGGTGCGCGGCGTTTGCTCGGAGGGCTTGAGCAACACGTGGTTGCCGGCGGCGATGGCGGTGGCCAGCGGCACCAATGCCAGCGTGACCGGGTAGTTCCAGGGCGAAATCACCCCGACCACGCCCAGCGGCGTCGGTCGCAGCTGCGCGCGCGCCGGCCACAGCCGCCAACCGGCACCGACGCGCTGCGGCTTCGACCAGCGCCGCAGGTGACGGCGCAGGTGGTCGATGGCCGACAGCACGCTCATGCCATCGGCCAGCTTCGATTCGGTGTGGGCGCGGTGGCCGAAGTCCTCGGCGATGGCCCGGGCCATTTCGTCCAGGCGCGGCTTCAGCGCCTCGCGCAGGCCGCGCAGGTCGGCTTCGCGCTGGTCAAGCGAAGGGCGCTGGGCCTGCCAGGCGCTTCGCAGGGTGTGCAGAACAGCGGGAAGTTCGGCGGCTGAAGTGGTCATTCCGCGACTATACGGCGTACGCGCGTGAGACAGCCGGTAGTGCCGGCCGCTGGCCGGCAACCTCATGGATCTTCGGCAACTTCGTGCAGTTGCCGGCCAGCGGCCGGCACTACCGAAACGAAAAGGCCGCGGTCTGCACCGCGGCCTTTTCTTCACTCCATGTCGATCACCGTTATTTGGTGATATCCACGTCCTTGGTTTCGCGCAGGAACAGGCCGCCGATCACCACCGACATCAGCGCGATGATGATGGGGTACCACAGGCCGTAGTACAGGTTGCCGGTACCGGCCACCAGCGCGAACGAGATCGCCGGCAGGAAGCCACCGAACCAGCCGTTGCCGATGTGGTACGGCAGCGACATCGAGGTGTAGCGGATGCGGGTCGGGAACAGTTCGACCAGGTAGGCGGCGATCGGGCCGTAGACCATGGTCACGTACAGCACCAGCAGCCACAGCATGAAGATGGTGCCGGCGATGTTGATGCGGGCACCATCCGCCTTGGCCGGATAGCCGGCGGTGGTCAGCGCGGTCTTCAGCTCCGCACCAAACGCATCGGCCTTGGCCTTGCCTTCTTCCTTGGTCAGGCCGGCGGCCTCATACGAGGTGACGCTGGCGCTGCCCACGTTCACCATCGCCAGCGAACCGGCGGCGGCGGGCTGCACGTCGTACGGCACACCAGCCTTGGTCAGCGCGGCGGTGGCCACGTCGCAGGAGCTGGTGAACTTGCGCAGGCCAACCGGATCGAACTGGAACGAGCAGGTAGCCGGATCGGCCACGACCAGGGCTGGTGAGTTGGTGCGGGCTTCTTCGATGGCCGGGTTGGCGAAGTGGGTCAGGCCCTTGAAGATCGGGATGTAAGTGACGGCGGCCAGCAGGCAGCCGGCGAGGATGATCTTCTTGCGGCCGATACGGTCGGACAGCCAGCCGAAGAAGATGAAGAACGGCACGCCCAGCGCCAGCGCGGCCGCGATCAGCAGGTAGGAGGTGGTGGCATCGACCTTCAGCATGCTGCTGAGGAAGAACAGCGCGTAGAACTGGCCGCCGTACCAGACCACCGCCTGGCCAGCCGCAGCACCCAGCAGGACCAGCAGCATCAGCTTCAGGTTGCCGCCCTTCAGGCTGTCACGGAACGGCGTCTTGGAACCCTTGCCCTCGGACTTCATCTGCTGGAACAGCGGCGATTCGCTCAGCTGCAGGCGGATCCACACGGACACGCCCAGCAGCAGGATCGAGACCAGGAACGGAATGCGCCAGCCCCAGGCTTCGAAGGCTTCGTTGCCGAGGAAGTAGCGGCAGGCCAGGATGATCAGCAGCGACATGAACAGGCCGAGCGTGGCGGTGCACTGGATGAAGCTGGTGTACAGGCCGCGCTTGTCGTCCGGCGCATGCTCGGCCACGTAGGTGGCTGCACCGCCGTACTCGCCGCCCATCGCCAGGCCCTGGGCCAGGCGCAGGATGATCAGGATCACCGGTGCGGCGAAACCGATCGAAGCGTAGTTGGGCAGTACGCCGACCAGGAAGGTCGAGATGCCCATGATCAGGATGGTGACCAGGAAGGTGTACTTGCGGCCGATGCGGTCGCCGAGGCTGCCGAAGAAGGCCGCGCCGAACGGACGCACGAAGAAACCGGCAGCGAACGCCAGCAGGGCGAAGATCATGCCCGTGGTTTCATTGACGCCACTGAAGAACTGCTTGGCGATGATGGCGGCGAGCGAGCCGTACAGGAAGAAGTCATACCACTCGAAGACCGTACCGAGGCTCGAGGCGAAGATGACTTTCTTGTGGCCCTTGGTCAGGGTGCCCGCTTTGTGCGCGGTGCTGGGTGTACTGGACATGGGACGCTTCCCCTCCGAAGCAATCGTTGTTGGTGGGTGCCGACCTTGGTCGGCACGCAATTCGGTAGGTGCCGGCCGCTGGCCGGCACGCTCTTAGAAGCTGTACTTCGTGGTGAACTGCAACCGCGTGATGTCACCCTTGTTGCCGTTCTCCACTTCGCGACGGCCATACATCAGCTCGGCACCGATATCGACCTTGGGCAGCGGCGAGTAGAAGATGTTGCCGCGGATGCTCTGCACGCTCTTGGTCACCAGCGGGCCGAGGATGCTGTCGTTGTCGTAGTCGCTGCGCGCGTAGATCAGGTTGGTGCGCAGCTTTGGCGAGAACGCATGCCGCCAGCCCACGTAGCCGGCAAGCACGCCGGTCGGGTTGAGCTCGTCGCGGGCCACGTCGTAGGCGCTGTCTGCGGTGATGCCCAGGCCGATGTAGCGGGCGATGCCTTCGCCGCCGGTCAGCTGGTAGTGCAGCGAATCGCTGTCACCCATCACCCACTTGCCGCCCAGGGTCAGGCCGCCGGCCACCTTGTCGGCCTTGGCGCCGGTGGCCTGGTTGTCGACCTTCAGCTGACGGACGATGCCGCCGACACCGAAGGTGCCCCAGTCGCCCTTCCAGCCATAGCGCATGGTCAGATCAGGCAGGCTGCCACGGTCGGAGTTGGCGCTGGTGTTGGTCCATGCCCCGGTGACCGGGTTGCGGGTACCGGTGAGGGTGGTGGTTTCCGGGTTTTCCAGTGCGACGCTGAAGCCCCCCTGGGTGTAGCGCACCTGGGCCTGGCGCACGAAGATCACGCCGTCGGTGGGGCCGACGAAGTCGACCGCTTCGGGCAGTGCGGCCGCGTCCATGAAGTTGGACCAGGTCTGGCCGGCCATCCAGTTGTTCCAGTACATGTAGGCGTGGCGCAGGGTCACACCGTAGGTATTGGTGGCGGTCTGGTTGCCCAGCGAGTTGCCGAAGAAGTCCATCTCGAAGAACGCACCGGCCTTGTTGCCCGATTCGCTCACGTTGTCGATGCCGAGGTTGAAGCGCGAGAACTTGGCATGGGCATTGAAGTCGGTGCCCGAACGCTTGCCGCTGCCGCCGGCGCCTTCCACCGGCGTCTGTCCCGGCAGGTACAGCGAGCGGCCGGTGGCGTCGTCGGCCAGCTGGCCATCGCTGGTCTGGGTGGCGAGGAAATCGGCCTTGATGAAGCCGCCGATCTTGACCGTGGTGCCCGGCGCCGCGCCCGGGGTGATGGTGGTGACCTGGATCGGCTGCTTGCCGGCTGGCACCTGTGCGACCGGCTTCTGCTCGACCTGCACCGTGCGGACTTCGGTCACCGCCTGCTGGGTCTGGCTGATCTGGGTCTGTTGTTGTTGCTGCGAAGACAGCAGCAGCTGGACCTGGCGTTCCAGTTCGGCAACGCGTGCTTCCAGCGCTTTCTCTTTGGCGGTCTCTGCGAACGCCATGCCCGGTGCGACCAGGGCGACCAACAGGCAGGCCGCCAAAGGTTTGCGCACGGCTTTCAACGTACGGTGGCTCATGTTGCCCTCTCTCCCAAGTGGCAAGGTGATGCCGCGCGTGGGGCACGGTCGAGCCGAGACTGCGGGGCGATTATGTATAGCGGCTATTCGCCATTGGTCGAACCCGGCCCTGCTGGGCGCTCACTTTCGACCATGGTCTAACCACAGTGGTGACGCGGCCGGGGGTGGATGGGGCAAACTGAAGGGGATCGGTCGCTGCGATGCTGCGACCGCACATACAAAGTCAACGTGCAAGTGAGGGTGCCATGGCTGATATCTACCCCGTCGATCCGCAGTTCGCCGCCAAGGCACGCATCGACAAGACGTCGTACGAACAGCAGTACCAGGCTTCGGTGACCGACCCGGATGGTTTCTGGGGCAAGGCCGCCGAGCGCCTGCAGTGGATGCGCAAGCCGACGAAGATCAAGAACGTCAGCTACGACCTGTCCGATTTCCACATCAAGTGGTTCGAGGATGGCGAGCTCAATGCCAGCGTGAACTGCCTGGACCGCCAGCTCGAGAAGCGCGGCGACAAGACCGCCCTGCTGTTCGAGCCGGACGGCCCGGATGCACCGGCCCAGCACGTGACCTATCGCGAGCTGTACGAGCGCACCTGCCGCCTCGGCAACGCGCTGCGCAACCTCGGCGTCAAGAAGGGCGACCGGGTCACCATCTACCTGCCGATGATCGTCGACGCCGCAGTGGCCATGCTGGCCTGCGCGCGCATCGGTGCGATCCACTCGGTGGTGTTCGGTGGCTTCGCGCCGAACTCGATCGCCGACCGCGTCAGCGACTGCCAGAGCAAGCTGATCATCACCGCCGACGAAGGCCTGCGCGGCGGCCGGAAAATTCCGCTCAAGGCCAACGTCGATGCCGCGCTGAAGCTGCCCGGCACCAATACCGTGGAAACCGTGCTGGTGGTGCGCCACACCGGCGGCGCGGTGGACATGCAGGCGCCGCGCGACCGCTGGTTCCACGACGTGGTGGACAGCCAGCCGGCCAGCTGCGAGCCGGAACGCATGAACGCGGAAGACCCGCTGTTCATCCTCTACACCTCCGGTTCCACCGGCAAGCCGAAGGGCGTGCTGCACACCACCGGCGGCTACCTGCTGTACGCGGCCTACACCCATGAAGCGGTGTTCGACCTGCGCGAGGACGACATCTACTGGTGCACTGCCGACGTCGGCTGGGTCACCGGCCACAGCTATATCGTGTACGGCCCGCTGGCCAATGGCGCGACCTCGCTGATGTTCGAAGGCGTGCCGAACTACCCGGACACCTCGCGCTTCTGGAACGTCATCGACAAGCACAAGGTGACCATCTTCTACACCGCCCCGACCGCCATCCGTGCACTGATGCGCGAAGGCGAGGAACCGGTGAAGAAGACCTCGCGCGCGACGCTGCGCCTGCTCGGCAGCGTCGGCGAGCCGATCAATCCGGAAGCCTGGCGCTGGTACTACGAAGTGGTCGGCGACAGCCGCTGCCCGATCGTCGATACCTGGTGGCAGACCGAAACAGGCGGCATCCTGATCTCGCCGCTGGCCGGCGCGATGGACCTCAAGCCGGGTTCGGCCACCCTGCCCTTCTTCGGCGTGCAGCCGGCGCTGGTCAATGCCGATGGCGAGATCCAGGATGGCCCGACCGAGGGCAACCTGATCATCCGCGATTCCTGGCCGGGCCAGATGCGCACGGTGTACGGCGACCACCAGCGCTTCATCGATACGTATTTCCGCACCTACCCGGGCAGCTACTTCACCGGTGACGGTTGCCGCCGAGACGAGGACGGCTATTACTGGATCACCGGTCGCGTCGACGACGTGATCAACGTGTCCGGCCACCGCATCGGCACCGCCGAAGTGGAAAGCGCGCTGGTCTCGCATCCGAAGGTGGCCGAAGCGGCCGTGGTCGGCTTCCCGCACGACGTGAAGGGCCAGGGCATCTATGCCTACGTGACCCTGGTGGCCGAAGAGGCACCGAGCGACGAACTGCAGAAGGAACTGGTCGCCTGGGTGCGCAAGGAGATCGGCCCCATCGCCACGCCGGACCACCTGCAGTGGGCGCCGGGCCTGCCGAAGACGCGCTCGGGCAAGATCATGCGCCGCATCCTGCGCAAGATCGCCGAGAACGCGCCGGACCAGCTCGGCGACACCTCGACCCTGGCCGATCCGTCGGTGGTGGCGTCGCTGGTGGACGAGCGCAAGGTGCGCTGATGGCGTGACCGCAGGCGCAGGACGCGCCAGGGACGTGGCCGGGAGGAGGGACCCGGCCGTGTCCGACCCGTCCTGCACCTGCCATCACGTCGCTCTTTTTCCTGATCGATAAGCTCGACCCATGACCACCCTCCTGATTGCCGATGACCACCCCCTGTTCCGCGAAGCCCTGCGTGGGGCGGTGCAGCGGGTCATCCCCGGCGTGCAGCTGTTCGAGGCCGACAGCGTGGAAGCGCTGTATGCACTGGCCGACCAGCACAACGACGCCGACCTGGTCCTGATGGACCTCAACATGCCCGGCGCGCAGGGTTTCAACGCGTTGGTGCACATGCGCTCGCTGCACCCGCAGCTGCCGGTGGTGGTGGTATCGGCACGCGAGGAGGCGACGGTGATGCGCCGCGCGCTCGATCATGGCGCGCTGGGCTTCATTCCCAAGTCGGCCGACTCGGACACCATCGGGCATGCGCTGGGCACCATTCTTGATGGCGAGACCTGGGCACCGCCGGAAGCGCACAACGTGCCGCCTACCGGCAGTGAGGAACGCGAAGTCGGCCAGCGCCTGCGTGAGCTGACCCCGCAGCAGTTCCGCGTACTGCAGATGCTGGGCGCCGGTCGCTTGAACAAGCAGATCGCCTACGACCTCAACGTCTCCGAAGCGACGATCAAGGCCCACGTCACCGCCATCCTGCGCAAGCTGGGCGTGACCAACCGCACCCAGGCCGTGCTGATGGCCGGCAAGCTGGCGATCGACGACGACGCCATCGTGCTGCCGCCGGAAGAAGACTGAAGGTAGTGCCCGCCGCTGGCCAGCATTGGCCTGAAACGCGCGACATCATCTGAACCCGCATTGGTAGGTGCCAAGCTTGCTTGGCACGCTTTTGACGTTGCACCTGCCGGCCAGCGGCCGGCACTACCAGTGCACCGCTGCGCTCTCGATATAGCCGTCGCTATACAAACCAGCCCTGCCTGCGCGTTTGCCCGGAAATGCGCCACGCGCGGATCGCGGTGCTAAGCTTCGCGTCCCCTTGGGGAGTAGCCGGATTCCTTCGCAGGAATCGTCCACGTCAACATACTCGGCCAGTGCGCCGTGGCGTGGACAACCATGATGGTTGGCGAGACCAGCGGCCCGCGCGCGCAATGTCAGGTTGGGCGCGAGCGCAGGCCGTGCGTCCGTCCCAGCCCGACCTCAGCCGCCGCCCATGTCCCCCATTTCGATCCTCCTGATCGGCTTTGCCATGTCCACCGATGCCTTCGCCGCTGCAATCGGCAAGGGTGCGGCCATGCGCAAGCCGGTGTTCCGCGATGCATTGCGTGCCGGCATCATCTTCGGCGTCATCGAGGCGATCACGCCCATCATCGGTTGGCTGCTTGGCCGCGCCGCCCTGCAGTACGTCGAAGCCTTCGACCACTGGATCGCCTTCGGCCTGCTCGGCGCGCTGGGCATCCACATGATCTACAACGGCCTGCGCCCGGACAGTGCCGACGAAGACGAAGACCCCTCGCAGCACCACGGGTTCTGGAAGCTGGCGCTGACCGGTTTCGCCACCAGCATCGACGCGATGGCGGTGGGTATCGGCCTGGCCTTCATGGACGTGCATATCGGCGTGATGGCAGCGGTGATCGGCCTGTGCACGCTGACCATGGTTACCGTCGGCATCATGCTCGGCCGCGTGCTGGGCAGCATGGTCGGCAAGCGTGCCGAGATCATCGGCGGCGTGATCCTGGTGATCATCGGCGCGACGATCCTGTACGAACACCTGCACGGCGTGGGGTAACACATCCGCGATTACGTGGTTGCCGGCCAGCGGCCGGCACTACTGCGCGTCGCGCAGCGCGCCCAGGAAGGCGCGCAGCGAGGCCGGTTTGATCGGCTTGGTCAGAACGCGGTAACCCCGTTCGCGCGCCATCCGCTTCAGCTCGTCGCGGCCATCGGCAGTCAGCAGTGCGCCGGGCAGCGGATAACCGGCTGCCTCGCGCAGCGCCACCAACGCATCCAGGCCGTCCATGCGGTCGTGCAGGTGGTAATCCACCAGCATCACCTGCGGGCGCTCGGCAATCTTCTCCAGCGCCTGGTCGACGGTGGCCGCGGTGATCACCTGCACCTGCCAACGGCCCAGCAGCGCGCGCATGCCGTCGAGGATCTCCTCGTCGTTGTCCACGCACAGCACGCGCAGGCCCGCCAGCGAATCGCTGCGTACTGGCGCGGCGACGGTCTGCGCAGGCGTGGCCAGCTCGGTGTAGCCCGGCAGCGGTGCCACCTGCGGCAGGATGATCGAGAACATAGAGCCCTTGCCGACCCGGCTGCGTGCGTTCAACCGATGGTCGAGCAGGCGCGAGATGCGCTGGCAGATCGACAGTCCCAGGCCTAACCCCTGCTCGCCCCAGTCGAATGGTTGCTGGTAGCGGTGGAACTCGTCGAAGATCTGCCGCATATGGTGTTCGGGAATGCCGGGGCCGGTATCCCACACCTGCAGTTCCACTTCGTCGCCGCGCTGGCGCACGGCCAGCACGATGCGGCCCTGGCGGGTGTAGCGCAGCGCGTTGGCCAGGAAGTTCTGCAGCACGCGGCGCAGCAGGCGACGGTCACTGCGCACCCATGCCGGGCGTGCGAACAGGTCCAGGCGCAGGCCACGGCCGGCGGCGACCGGGGTGTATTGCGCGGCCAGTTCGCGCATCAGCGCGCTCACGTCGAACTCGCCGATCACCGGGTGCAGGCCGCCGGCATCCAGCCGCGACACATCCAGCAGGCCATCGAGCAGCTCTTCGGCGGCACGCAACGACGCATCCACGCGCTCGGCCAGATGCTTCTGCTCGTCACTCACGTGATCACTGTCGCGCAGTGCCGAGGCGAACAGGCGCGCAGCGTTCAACGGCTGCAGCACGTCGTGGCTGATCGCCGCCAGGAAACGGGTCTTCGATTGCTGCGCGACCTCAGCCTCATGCGAGCGCTCGGCGACGCGCTGCTCCAGCGTCTCATTGGCTTCCAGTAGCGCCTTTTCCGCATGCTTGTAGTCGGTGATGTCGTTGTAGCTGGTCACGTAGCCACCACCAGGCAGCGCCTGGCCACGCATCTCGATCACCTTGCCATCGCTGCGGGTGCGCTCGAACACGTGCGGTGAACCGGCACGCATGTAGCCGATGCGGCGGTTGATCTGCACTTCGATATCGCCCTCGCCCAGCTCGCCGCGCTCGGCGTTGTAGCGGATCAGGTCGGCCACCGGGCGGCCCACGTAGAGCATGCCGTCGGGGTAACCAAACATGTCCTGGTAGCGGCGATTCCAGGCGGTCAGCCGCATGTCCGGATCGACCACGCTGACCCCGGCGCTGATGTTCTCCAGCGTGGTCGACAGGATTTCGCGATTGAAGCGCAGTTCCTGCCCGGCTTCGTCCAGCACGGCCACCACTTCGCCCAGATCCATGCCCGAGCCACGCAGCAGGCTGGTCAGCAGCAGGCGTGCTGAGGCCGCACCGATCGAGGCGGCCAGCAGGCGCTCGGTGAACTGCACCCACGGGCGGTCGGCAGGTGCCGAGGATTGCAGCTCACGGCCCAGTGACTGCGCCTGTTCGAAGAACGAACGTCGCGCATGGCGTTCACCCACTACGCGCGAAGCCAGCGCCAGCAGATCGCCCACATGCACGTGACCGGGCCAGCCACCTGCCACCGACGGGCGTTCGGCGTACGGGTCAAGGAAGGGTGCGGCACGCAGTCGCTCGTCCACACCGGGCCGCCAGCGCGCGGACACCAGCATCATCGTCGCCGCGTTGACCAGCAGCGACCAGAACGTGCCGTGGGTCAGCGGGTCCCAGCCGGTCATGCCGAACAGCTGCTGCGGGCGCAGCCACTCGATGCCGAACGGGCCGTGCTGCACCCACGCAGCATCGACCCAGCCGGCCATGGTCATCGCCGGCAACAGCAGGGTGTACAGCCAGGTGGCGAAGCCCAGCAGCATGCCGACCTCGACGCCACGACGGCTGGCGCCGCGCCAGTACAGGCCGCCGATCAGGCCGGGCGCGAACTGCGCCACCGCCGCGAACGCCATCAGGCCGTACGAGGCCAGCGTGCTGTCGTTGCTGCTGGTGCGGTAGTAGCTGTAGGCCATCAGCGCCAGCAGCAGGATCGCCAGGCGGCGGATCCACAGCACGCGCGAGGCGACGTCGGCGGCCTCCTGATGGTCACCGCTCCGACGCAGCAGCACCGGCATCACCAGGTCGTTGCTGACCATGGTGGCCAGCGCAATCGATGACACGATGACCATGCCAGTGGCCGCCGAGAAGCCGCCCACATAGGCGATCAACGCCAGCGCATTGCGGCCTTCGGCCAGCGGCAGGGCCAGCACCATCGAGTCGTCGGCGACGCTGCCGCCGGTACCGAACAGGGTCACGCCGGCGGTGGCGATCGGCAGCACCATGCCCGAGATCAGCACCAGGTAGCCGCCGAACATCCAGCGCGCGCGGCGCACATCGCGCACATCGCCGCACTCAACCACCGCCACATGGAACTGGCGCGGCAGGCAGACGATGGCGAGGAAACTGAGCAGGGTCTGCGAGATGAAGCCTACCGGCGGCAACCCAGTGAACAGCGTATGCACCGACTCGACCACCGCGTCGGTGCGGTTGCTCAGCCACAGATAGGCAAACACGCCCACCGCCACCATCGCCAGCAGCTTGATCACCGATTCGAAGGCGATCGCCAGCATCATGCCGTGGTGGTGTTCGGTGGCATCGACCTGGCGGGTACCGAACAGGGTGGCGAACAACGCCATCAGCAGCGCCACGTACAGCGCGGGATCGGTGAAGAAGCCGGTCGGGCCGGTGTTGCCGGTCAGCACCTGCAGGCTCATCGCCACCGCTTTGTACTGCAGGGCCAGATACGGAATGATGCCGATCAGCGCGATGATCGCCACCAGCGCCGCCAGTCGCCGCGAACGGCCGAAGCGCGAAGAGATGAAGTCGGCGATGGAGACCACGTTCTGGCTGCGCGCGATCAGCGCCAAGCGCTCGATGATGCGCCAGCCGAACAACAGCAGCAGCAGCGGGCCGATGTAGATGGGCAGGTAGCCCACGCCGTTGCGCACGGCGGTGCCGACCGCGCCGTAGAAGGTCCACGACGAGCAGTACACGGCCAGCGCCAGGCTGTAGACCACCGGCCGCAGCCACGGCCGGTCGGGGTACATCGGCCGACGGTCACCCCACCACGCCACGCCGAACAGCAGCGCGGCATAGGCAACCGAGACCAGCAGCAGGATCCAGCTGGAGACCACGCGCGCGTTTCCGTCGGAAGAACCCGCAGTGTAGGCCAGGCGTGGCCGGGGGTGCGGGCTCGTTGGGGGC
This sequence comes from Stenotrophomonas sp. SMYL11, assembly GCF_036320005.1. Taxonomy (NCBI): domain Bacteria; kingdom Pseudomonadati; phylum Pseudomonadota; class Gammaproteobacteria; order Lysobacterales; family Lysobacteraceae; genus Stenotrophomonas; species Stenotrophomonas sp. SMYL11. Next base: position 22,326 of record NZ_JAWIRS010000003.1, on the reverse strand, counting down.
AACCACCCCCACCAAGGTGGGGGCCTACGCGGTGCGGGCCACGACCATTGGTCGTGGCCGGCTTCTTACTGGGCCGGCACGCCCATTTCCTTCAGCAGCTCGGGCGCCGGGTAGACCTTGGCCAGCAGCCAGCGCAGGTAGCGCATGTCCACGTGCACGGCGCGCTTGTAGCGCGGGTCGAACCACCAGCTGGCGCTGACCGATTCCCAGTTGCTGTCGAAGTTCAGGCCGATCAGTTCGCCCTTGGCGTTGAGCACCGGCGAGCCGGAGTTACCGCCGGTGGTATCCAGGTTGGTCAGGAAGTTGACCGTCTGGGTCTTCAGCGCCGGGTCGGCGGTGCTACCGAAGTCACCCTTGGCGATCGCGGCCAGCAGCGGCTTGGGCGCATCGAACGGATAGGCGTTGGTGTTCTTCTCGACGATGCCGGCCACGGTGGTCACCGGCGAGTAGGTCACGCCGTCGCGCGGATGCAGCGCTTCGACCTTGCCGTAGCTGATGCGCAGGGTGCGGTTGGCATCCGGGTAGACCGCGCGGCCCTGCTTGGCACGCCAGGCGAACAGCGCCTGCATGTAGGCCGGGCGCAGGCGCAGCTGCTCGCCTTCGCGGGTCTTGCTTTCGTTCTCGATGCGCAGCTGCGCGGCCACCAGCGGGGCGGCCACGGTGATCAGCGGATCGGCAGCCAGCGCCTTGCCTTCGCGTGCAGCAGCGAAGCGCGACAGGCGCTGCGCCTCGTCACCCAGCTGGGTGCCGGCATACAGCGTGTCCAGTGCCTTGGCCAGCTGCTGCGGGGTACGGCCGAAGGCGGCATCGAACTCGGCCACGCGCTGCGCGTCAGGCAGCTTCTGGTAGCGGGTCAGCAGGGTGGTCAGCAGCGCCTTCTCGACTTCCGGCGCGTAGCGGCGCTGGACCTGCTTGAGCACGCCTTCGATCATCGCCTGGTCGCGCTGCTGGAAACCGCTCTCGCGCTGTGCGTCCGGCTTGGTCGATTCGATGCGCAGGCGCTCCAGCAGCAGCGCCGAGCGCAGCAGCTGGCTCTGTGCGGCCATCTGGTCCAGCAGCAGGTCACGCTCGCCCACCGCCGCGCCCTGCGACAGGTTGGCCAGCAGCGCCTTGATATCGCCCTGGTACTTGCGGTCGGTAGCAGCCAGCATCGCCGTCTCGTCGGCGGCACGCTGGGCCTTGGCGTCGCTGCGCAGCAGGCCTTCCAGCTCACCCGCGGCGCGCTTGCGGTTGTTCTTCAGCGACTGCAGCTGTGAGGCGTAGCGGGTGCGCGCCTGCGCGTCCTTGGCGCTGGCGGCCTCGATGGTGTCGATCATCTGCTGGAACACCGAGACCCGGCGCGGCAGCACGGTATCGATCTGGCCAGCGAATTCGGCCGCGGTACGGTGGCGGTAGGTGATGCCCGGGTAACCGGCCAGCATCGCGTAGTCGCCTTCCTTCGGGCCTTCCACCGACATCTGCAGGTGCGCCGGCGCCTGGTAGGGCACGTTGTCCTGGCTGTAAGCGGCCGGCTTGCCGTCCTTGCCGACATAGGCGCGCAGCAGGGTGAAGTCGCCGGTGTGGCGCGGCCACATGAAGTTGTCGATCTCATCGCCGTAGTTGCCGATCGCACGCGGCGGCGCGTAGACCAGGCGCACGTCGCTCAGTTCCAGCTGGGCGATGCGGTAGAAGTCGGTGCCGTAGTACATGTTGGCCACCGAGCAGCGCACGCTGCCGTCCTTCTCGCACTCGGCCACGATCTGCTTGCTGGCCGCATCCACGGCATCGAAGTAGGCACGGCCGGTCTTGCCACGCGCCTGCGCCAGTACCTGGTCGGTCACCTTGTCGAAGCCGACGGTGACCAGCACGCGGAAGTCCGGGTTGGCCGGGCGCTCATCGGCGCGGTCCTTGGCGATGAAGCCACCGTTGATCAGGTCGTGCTCGGGCGAGCTGTTGTACTGGATCACGCCCATCGCCACGTGGTGGTTGGTCAGCAGCAGGCCGTCCGACGATACGAACGAGCCGGTGCCGCCACCGGCACGCACCACCGCGCTCAACGGCGGTGCGGTGACATTGGCCAGGTCGGCCGGATTGCCCTTGAAGCCTGCGGCCTGCAGCGGCTTGGCCAGCTCCGGCAGCTGGGTCGGCATCCACATGCCTTCATCGGCGTGGGCGCCGGCGGCGAGGGTCAGGCCCAGGGCCAGGGCGGTGGGAAGGGCTTTGCGTGGTGACATGAGGCAATCCGGTACGACAGAACAGCCCGGGACCATAGCCGCTGGGGCCGGATGGGGCAACGGCCGATGGTTGGGGGGTATTGCGCCCGCCGGGCGTGGCCCGGCGTTTATCCCATTCACGCATGGCGTGGATCTACTTTTCCCTGCGCCAGTTGATCGACCCACGGTTTTCCACCGTGCTCGATTCCACTTCCACGTCGAAGCCGCGGCGCAGCAGGTACTTCAGCGTGATCACCGAACCGGCACCGACCAGCGACACGCCGTAGCCGACGTACAGCTTGGGCGAGATGTACTTGCCGACGCCGATCACCGAGCCACCCAGCGCGCGCGACTGGCTTACGCCGGCATCGTCCAGGCCCAGCTTGGCACCCAGCTGCGAGGCCAGCAGTCCGCTACCGGCGGACAATGCCGCCGAGGCCGCGTTGACCTGCTGTGTCTGGTCACTGCTGGCACCGGTCAGGCTGCGTCCCAGCACCAGGTAGGCCAGCGCTTCGGACTGCGACATCGCCGGATCGGACCACACGTCCGCACGCGGTTGCTGCGCACGCCCGGTCACGTCGATGCCGGCGGTGACATCACCGATCCGGCGCTCGGCACGGATGTTGATGCGCGGGTCGGACACCGCGTTGTAGTTCCAGGTGAGGTTGCCGCGGGTGATGGTCAGGTCCTGCCCGTACGCCTTGTAGCGGCCACTCACTTCCAGCCCGCCATTGGCGGTCATTTCGCGGCCAGGCTTGGCCCAGACCTGCATCTTTCCGGTCAGCGCGCCCTTCAGGCCGAAGCCGGTCATCTTCACCTTGTCGCCGAGGCTGACCGTCAGGTCCATGTCTAGCGGCGAGGTGCGCGACTCTTCCGGATCGGCCGGGTCGAGCACCACCACGTCTTCGGACACCGAGGTGCCGCGGTCCAGGCGCTCCAGATCGATGTCGGCCTCGGGCACGTGCACGGTGCCACGCAGCTCCATCGCGGCCTTGGCCAGGGTGAAGTCGAGGTTGGGATTGGCAACGATGCGCAGTTCGCTGGTGTTGGACAGCAGCACGTTTTCGCCATGGATCTTCAGCTGCAGCGGCTGTGCATCGCCGAACCACGACAGGCCACCATCCACGTACAGCGTGCCCTGGCCGGAGTTGGCCTGCGCGGTGATCTTGGCCGAACCGTCGGGCTGGGCCACGAAGCTGCCCTTGCCCTGGTCGAAGGTCAGGCCGAGCGCCGGGAATTCACCCTTGAAGTTGCTCAGCTGCGCGTCACCGCCCAGCGACGGCTGGCCGCGCGTGCCGCGCAGGCTGACGTGGCCTTCGATCAGGCCGGTCGGTCGCACGATGTCCGGCGAGAACAGCTCCAGCCAGTACAGCCGCGACATGTTGAGGTAGAGCTCTCCGTTCAGCGGTGCGCTGGCTTCCCAGCCGGTCTGCATCCTGGCGTCGACGAAGCCGTTGCCCTGGAAGCCCATGCCCAGGTAGCCCTTGATGCTGGCCGGGGTCATGTCGAGCTTCAGCGAGAACTGGTCGTAGCGCACCAGCTCGCCACGGGTGGTGTCCCCCACGGTGTTGCGATTCTCGCCCAGGCGCACGCCGCCTTCCTTCGAGCGCACTTCCACATGGCCTTCCCAGGCGTTGCCGCGCGGGCGGATCTGCGCGTCCAGGCTGACATCGCCACGCAGGTAGATGCGACGGCCGGACTGCGGCGGCAACCACGGCTGCACCAGCGCCAGTGGCAGCGCATCACTGCGCACCACCAGGCCTTCGCGCGGCCAGTTGGCCTGTGCGCACAGCGCGCCGCTGCTGGCGGCGGCCAGGCAGGCTTCGGACAGGGTGTAGGTGCTGCCGTTGATCGCGAACGCCGCCGGTGCACGCAGCGACCACGCATCACCCTTCACCGGTGCGATGCGCAGCGAGGCCAGCTCGCCGCGCCACTGCGTGCCCTGCTGGCGCACGCTGCCCTGCAGCTCGATCGCCCCCATCTCGTTGCGGGTCTGCGCAGCCAGGCGCAGGTTGGAGACACTGCCCTGCGCATCCACGTTCAAGCGTTCCAGCAGCATGCCGGCATTGACCTGCTGGCCCTGGATCGCCAGCGAGCCGCTGTCGCCGCGCCACGGCAGGTGGCCCTTGATGCTCACGCTCTCGGCGCCGTAGCCGTCCCAGTTGAGGTTGTTGCCGACCAGGTCGGCGGTGATGTCCGGCGCATCGCGCGGGCCCTTCACCTGTACCTGGCCACGCAGGCCGCCATCGGCGCCCGGCAGCAGGTCACTCAGCTGCAGCGGTTCGAAACGCGCATCGATGTCGAGGCGGTCACCGACCTTGCCCGAAGCGGTCACCCGGCTGCTGCCCAGCGACAGCTTCAGATCACCTTGGCCCTGCGCACCCTGCAGCGCGAACTTGCCCTGCGCGTCGAGGTTGCGCTGGCGCAGCACGCCCTTCAACGACGGCAGATCGACCGTGGCTTCCAACGTGCCGGCGGTACCCGGCGGTGCGTTTGCCGGCGGCGGCAGCTGGCGGCCCTTGGAGGCCAGGTTGCCGGACAGGCGGCCGTTCCAGCCCGGCACGAAATAGCCGGGATCGAAGTCCTTCAGCGTGGCCTTGGCATCCCAGTCCAGCTGCGGTGCCCACGCCACCTGGCCTTCCACCTGCAGCTGCCCGCCCGGGGTCTGCGCCTGCAGCTGGTGGATCGACGCGGCCTGATCGTTGCCGCGCACATCGAAGTGCAGCTGTGCCTTCTGCGCGTCGCGCTCGACCTCGGCGCGGCCGATCGTCGCCCAGGCCTTCAGGGTACCTGCCAGGCCGAAGCGTGCTTCCTTCAAGGTGACCGGCACCGGGGCGCTGCCGGCGGTGTTCGGGTCCGCCGCTGGCACATAGGTCAGGTCATGGGCGACCACCGAGAAGTTGAGCTTCTGCTGGTCTTCCTGGCTGAAATCGGCGGTGCCTTCCAGCCGCGCCTCACCGCCAAGACCCTTCACCAGCAGCGGTGAGACTTTCAGCACCTGGTCCTTCAGCGATACCACCGACGGTGCCAGTTCCAGTTCCTGATCGCCCTGTTTCACCTTGCCACGCAGGTTGGCGTTGCCGCCCTTGCCGGCGGCGGTGAAGTCCAGTGCCAGCGGCGCGATCGCCGAGCTGGCCAGTGCCGGCGACAGCAGCGCCAGATCCAGCTCGTCACTGCGGATGCTGGCGCTCCAGCTCGGATCGGTGCGGCCATCGAACACCAGCATCGCGTGCAGCGGCTTCGGCGCGCGCCCGGCCACGGCCACTTCCATGTGCGACAGGTCGCCGCGCGCGACCAGGCCGATCGTGGCGGCAGTGCGGCCACGCGGGGCGGGCAGCACTGCAGTGACGGTCACATCGGTGTCGTAGTCCTTGGCCGGGATGTAACGGCCCTGGGCAGTGAAATTGCCCATGTCGCTGTCCACCACCAGCTTGTGTGCCTGGAACTCGCCATTGGCGATCTCGATGCCGCCGCGCACGCGGCTGATGTCGATCACCGGCTCGTTGGCCTGGCTGATGCGGAAACCATCGATGGCGATGGCATCGGCCTGGATCGCCAATGGCATTTCGATCTGCGGCAGCGAATCGGGCCAGGACGGCAGTTTGAACGGCTCATCACTCTTGGCCAGGTTCAACGTCGCGTTGGTCAGTTCCAGCTTGTCCAGCAGCAGCTTGCGGCCCAGCAGCGGGCGCAGGTCCGGCTCCAGGTGCGCGCGCTCGGCGTGGAAATGGATGTCGTCGTAGCGGAAGTCGACGTTGTACAGGGTCAGCGGGCCGGCCACCGGGCCGTCCACCTTGTCCCAGGTGAAGCTGGCGCCGACCGGCAGCCGTGCCACCACCTGTGCCAGCAGGACGTCTCGCCCGGCCACGGTCTGCAGCAGCCAGTACACCGCCAGCAGGGCCAGCAGCACCAGGCCCAGCACGCCCGCACCGGACCAGGCCCAGAAGCGGCGGCGGCGGTAGAAGCGCACGCGCGGCGGCGTGGTCGGGTTCGGAGTGGGTGCGGGCGTACTCACAGGTCCGCTCCGATGTTGAGGTACAGCTGGAACTGCGAATCCGGGTTGTTCAAGCCATGCGCGATATCCACGCGCACCGGGCCCACAGGCGATTTCCAGCGCACGCCGAAGCCGACGCCGGTATGCAGATCGATGGTGTTGTCGAAGGCGCTGCCGGTATCGACGAACACCGCCGCACCCCAGGGGCCACCATTGAAATAGTGCTCGTACTCGGCCGAGCCGATCACCAGGTTCTTGGCGCCCAGCGCGTACTTGTCCGGTGCCGGGGTACGCGGGCCCACCTCCCGATAGGCATAGCCGCGGATGCTGCGGTCACCACCGGCGAAGTAGCGCAGGCTGGGCGGCATCGCCACCAGATCGCTGGTCCAGGTCGTGCCACCCTCGCCGCGCAGGATCAGGCGGTTGCTTTCGCCCACCGGGATGTACCAGCGCAGCACGGCATTGGCCTGCACGAAGCTGGTGTCCGAACCGGCACCCTCAACGCCGGCACGCACCGTCGCAGTACCGCTGATGCCCTTGCGCGGGAAAAGTTCGTCATCGACGTTGACGTAGTCGGCGACCACCTGCGGGTACACCAGCGTCGAGGTGTTGTAGACCGCGTCGGTGAATTCGGTGCCGGAGGCATAGCGCCAGCGCTCGCGCAGCGCGTTGATCGAGGCGATCGCGGTCCAGTGTTCGTTGATCTCGCCGCTGCGGCTGGCGATCAGCTTGAAGTTGCGCAGGTCGATGTAGTCGGTCTGCTCGTCGTAGGCGCTGGCAGCGAAGGTGTACCAGCCGTCAAGCCAGTTGAAGGCCGGAATGCGGTAGCTGGTGACCAGGCTCTTGCGCTTCTGCGCATAGTCCAGCTGCGTGTTCATCTTGTGGCCGCGGTTGTTCAGCCACCGCCGTTCGATGCCACCGCGCACACCCGGGCCACTTTCGCTGCCGTAGCTCAGACCCGCGGTGTAGATGGTGCGCTTGGCACGGGTCAGTTTCACATCCACCGGCACTTCGCCGTTCGCATCGGCCTGGTCGGGCCGCGGCTGGATGTCGATCACGCTGAAGTAGTCCAGCTTGGTCAGCGACTCGCGCAGCCGGTCCAGCTTGCCCTCGTGGAAGTAGCTGCCCTGTTCCCAGTACACCAGCGGATCGAACAGCTTGTCGACGAAGTAGTCCTGCTCGAAACGCACCGGGCCCATGTTGTAGCGGCGGCCGCTGTCCCAGGTCAGGTCGATGTCGGCGGCGTTGTCGGCACGGGTGATCTGCACCTGACGCTGGGTGTAGTCGGCATCGAAATACCCACGTTCGGCCAGGCGACGGGTGACGGTGATCTTGCTGGCTTCGTACTGCGTGTGTTCGAAACGTTGGCCCTTGCGCGGTTTGAACGCGGCCAGATCGTCCTGCAGGTACTGGTCGTACATCGCCGGTCCGGTGATGTCGATGTGCTCGCGGCGGACGGTCACCGGGGTGCCCTTGTCGACATGGATCAGCACGCGCACGTGCTCGTCCTCGCGCGGCGCCTCGACCTTGATCACCGGGTTGTAGTATCCGAATGGTTCCAGTGCCTGGCGGGTCTGCCGCTCGGCCTGTGACAGCAGGTACTCCAGGCGCGATTCGCCCTGTTCCTTGCCGATCGTGTCGTACAGCGACAGCGATTCCTGGATGTTCTCGATGATTGCGGCGTCGTCGCCCTTGTCCAATCCCTTGATGTCCACCTTGTCGATGGTGCCGCGCGCGTGGGCCACGGAGGTGGCGGCCAGCGACAGGACCATCAGCGGCAGGGCGTATTTCTTTGGCTGCATGCGGCACAGCATACCGACCGAAGGTGATGATGCGAAATGCATCACGTCATTGGGGATCGGTTGTTAAGTGGCGGTCAAAATACGCGCCTTTGTGGCGATCGTCGTGATCGCAGCCGAGGATGCCGGCATCGTGCGCGATGCCGGCAATGACCCCGATGGACATCCGCCATCGATCCGATGCGCGGTGGCAATGCCGGCCAGCGGCCGGCACTACCGATACGGGCGTCAGCTCGACAGATGCTCGATCGCCGCCACCTTGCCCAGGCGCTCACCCAGCATCGTCAGCAGCGCCAGGCGGTTGCCACGCAGCGCCGGATCCTCGGCATTGACCATCACGCCATCGAAGAACGCGTCGACCTGCGGGCGCAGGCGTGCCAGGCGGGCCAGCACAGCCACATAGTCCTTGTGCTGCAGGCTGGCGCCGGTGTCGTCGATGGCCGCGGTGACCGCTTCAGCCAGCGCGCGCTCGGCGTCTTCCTGCAGCAGCGCCGGGTCGATCTGGGCGGGAATGTCGCCTTCGGCCTTGCGGAGGATGTTGCGGATGCGCTTGTTGGCCGCAGCCAGCGCCTCGGCTTCCGGCAGCGCGGCGAAGGTGCCGATCGCATCCAGGCGGCGGTCGAAGTCGTACAGCGAGGCCGGCTTCAGCTCGGCGACGGCGTTGAAGTGCGTGGCCGGCACGCCCTTGTCGCTGTAGTAGCCCTTCAGGCGGTCGAGGATGAAGTCGTACAGCTCGCCGACATCGGCCTGCACGTTGCGCGCGGCCAGGCCGGCGTTGGCGCTGGCCAGCAGCGCGCGCAGGTCCAGCTCGAAGCCGCTTTCGATGATCGTGCGGGCCAGGCCCAGCGCGTTGCGGCGCAGGGCGAACGGGTCCTTGTTGCCGGTCGGCTTCAGGCCGGCGGCGAAACCACCGGCGAGCGTGTCGACACGTTCAGCAATCGCCAGCACCTTGCCCAGCGGCGACAGCGCGATGTCGTCACCGCCGAAGCGCGGCTGGTAGGCCTCGTCGATGGCCAGCGCCACCTCCTGCGATTCACCACCGGCCACGGCGTAGTGGCGACCGGCGATGCCCTGCAGTTCCGGGAACTCGTTGACCATGCGCGACTGCAGGTCGTTCTTGGCCAACTGCGCGGCCCGCTTGGCCTGCGCGGCGTCGGCGCCGACCTGGGGGGCGATCACTTCGGCCAGAGCGGCCACGCGTGCCACCTTGTCGGCCACGCTGCCCAGCTTGGCCTGGTAGGTCACCGTCTTCAGGCCGTCGCCCATCGACACCAGGCCCTGCTTCAGGTCCTCGTCGAAGAAGAACTTGGCATCGGCGAAGCGCGGGCGGATCACGCGCTCGTAGCCCTTGGCCACTTCGGCCACGTCCTTCGATTCGATGTTGGCGATGCCGATGAACTTCTCGGTCAGGGTGCCAGCGGCATCCAGCACCGGGAAGAACTTCTGGTTGACCTCCATCGTCTCGATCAGCGCTTCCTGCGGCACCGCCAGGAACGCACGTTCGAAGCCGCACAGCACTGCCGACGGCCACTCGACCAGGTTCACCACCTGTTCCAGGTTGTCGTCGGTGATGCGGGCGCTGCCACCCGCCTTGGCCGCGGCGGCCTCGACTTCGGCGACGATGCGCGCACGGCGTTCGCTCGGGTCGACCAGCACGAACGCGGCGCGCAGGGCTTCAACATAATCCTGCGGCTGTGCCAGCGACACCGCCTGGTCGTGGTGGAAGCGATGACCACGGCTGACGCGGCCGGCCTGCAGGCCGAACAGCTCGGCTTCGACCACGTTGGCACCGTGCAACAGCACCAGCCAATGCGCTGGGCGCGCGAAGCCCCAGGCGTGGTCGCCCCAGCGCATCGGCTTGGGAATCGGCATCGCCGCGATTGCCTCGCGCAGGATCTCCGGCAGCAGGCTGGCCGTGCTCGCGCCCGGCGTCACCGCGCGGTGCACGAAGCGCTCACCCTTGTTGTCGGTGGTCTTCTCCAGCGCGGTCCAGTCGATCCCGGCCTTGGCGGCGAAGCCCTGCAGGGCCTTGGTCGGCTGGCCTTCGGCGTCCAGCGCGATGTTCAGGTACGGGCCTAGCACTTCGCTGTGCTGTTCCGGCTGTTCCAGGCCAACGCCCGGCAGCAGCACGGCCAGGCGGCGCGGGGTCGACAGCGGGCGCGCATCGCCCAGTTCCAGTGCGACGCCGCGCTTGCGCAGGCCGTCGACAACGCCATCGAAGAACGCCTGGGCGAGGCCCGGCAGCGCCTTGACCGGCAGCTCCTCGGTGCCCAGTTCGATCAGCAGGGGGGACAGTTGGCTCATCGTTTCAATCCTGTGGTGGGGGCGCAGCGCGCGACGCGTCCGGCGCCCCGGAGTAAGGGGGAGAGCGGCCGTCAGGCCTTCTTCGCGCCCGGGAAGCCCAGCTTCTCGCGCTGCTCGTAGTACGCCTTGGCCACCGCCTGGGCCAGCGCGCGCACGCGCAGGATGTAGCGCTGGCGCTCGGTCACGCTGATCGCGCGGCGCGCATCCAGCAGGTTGAAGGTGTGGCTGGCCTTCATCACCTGCTCGTAGGCCGGCAGCGGCAGGTTCACTTCCACCAGCTTCTGCGCTTCACGTTCGCAGGCATCGAAACGGTGGAACATCTCTTCCACGTCGGCGTATTCGAAGTTGTAGGTGCTCTGCTCCACCTCGTTCTGGTGGTAGACATCGCCGTAGGTCACCGGCTGGCCGTCCGGGCCGTGGGTCCAGACCAGGTCGTAGACGTTGTCGCAGTTCTGCAGGTACATGCACAGGCGTTCGAGACCGTAGGTGATCTCGCCCAGCACCGGGCGGCACTCCAGGCCACCGGCCTGCTGGAAGTAGGTGAACTGGGTCACTTCCATGCCATTGAGCCAGACTTCCCAGCCCAGGCCCCAGGCGCCCAGCGTCGGCGACTCCCAGTTGTCCTCGACGAAGCGCAGGTCGTGCACCAGCGGGTCGATGCCCAGTGCCTTCAGCGAATCCAGGTACAGCTGCTGGATGTTGTCCGGCGCCGGCTTCATCGCCACCTGGTACTGGTAGTAGCGCTGCAGGCGGTTCGGGTTCTCGCCGTAGCGGCCGTCGGTCGGGCGACGCGAGGGCTGCACGTAGGCCGCGTTCCAGCTCTCCGGACCGATCGCACGCAGGAAGGTGGCCGGGTGGAAGGTACCGGCGCCCACCTCCAGGTCGAGCGGCTGGATGAGCACGCAGCCCTGCTGGGCCCAGAACTGGTTCAGGGTCTGGATCAGGCCCTGGAAGGTGATCGGAACGGTCGGGGTCGCGGACATGCGTACGAGTCTTGGCCGGCAAGGGGGTGCGCTAGTATAACGGCCGACCTGCGGGGCATTCCGTACCCGGGAGGAGCAGGCAGATGGAACATCGGCTGCCGGTGGGCACGCCCGGCGAGGCTGGCGGCGTGCCGCTGCCGTGGGGTCGCCTGCAGTTCGAGCAGATTGCCGCGGCCCTGATCGCCGATGGCCTGGTGGGCGAGCAGGACCGCGAGCGCATGCGCTTTTCCGCGCAGGGCGCACGCAACGCCAGTGAAGTGCACCCGCTGGTGCTGCTGTCCAACCTCAAGCTGGCCGCCAACGGCGGTGGCGAACTCACCCTGGAGCGCCTCACCGAGTGGCTGGCGCAGCGCACCGGCAGCCGCTACCTGCGCATCGACCCGACCCGGGTCGACGTTGCCGCGGTCACCGCGCTGGTCTCGCATGCCTACGCGCGCCGCCACCGTTTCCTGCCGTTGGCAGTGGATGCCGAGCGCGTGCTGGTGGCCACCAGCGAGCCACTGGTACAGGAATGGCGCCGCGACCTGCAGCACCTGACCCGCCGCCGCATCGAGCTGGCGGTGGTCAACCCGCTGGACCTGCACCGCTACACCATGGAGTTCTACGGGGTGACCCGTTCGGTGCGCGGCGCCCGTGGCGACGTGCGTGGCGAAGCCAATACCACCCTGCCCAGCTTCGAACAGCTGGTGGAGCTGGGCCGCACCGGCGACGTCAACGCCGACGACCAGCACATCGTGCACATCGTCGACTGGCTGCTGCAGTACGCCTACGAGCAGCGCGCGTCGGACATCCACCTGGAGCCGCGCCGCGAAATGGGGCGCATGCGCTTCCGCATCGACGGCGTGCTGCACAAGGTGTTCGAGGTACCGCCGGCGGTGATGACCGCGGTAGTCAGCCGAATCAAGGTGCTCGGCCGCATGGACCTGGCCGAACGCCGGCGCCCGCAGGATGGCCGCATCAAGACCCGTTCGCCGGGCGGCCGCGAGGTCGAGATGCGCCTGTCGACCATGCCCACTGCCTTCGGCGAGAAGTGCGTGATGCGCATCTTCGACCCGGATGCCGCCTTCAAGAGCATCGACCAGCTCGGTTTCAGCCCGCAGGAGGCGGCGGGCTGGAATGCACTGGTCGAGCGCCCGCACGGCATCGTGCTGGTCACCGGCCCGACCGGCTCGGGCAAGACCACCACCCTGTATTCCACGCTGAAGCGGCTGGCCACGCCGGACGTGAACGTATGCACGGTGGAGGACCCGATCGAGATGATCGCGCCCGAGTTCAACCAGATGCAGGTGCAGGCCAACATCGACCTGGACTTCGCCAGCGGCGTGCGCACCCTGCTGCGGCAGGACCCGGACATCATCATGATCGGCGAGATCCGCGACCTGGAAACTGCGCAGATGGCGGTGCAGGCCTCTCTGACCGGCCACCTGGTGCTGTCCACCCTGCATACCAACGACGCGCCCTCGGCGGTCACCCGCCTGCTCGACCTGGGCGTGCCGCACTACCTGCTGGCCAGCACCCTCAACGGCATCCTCGCCCAGCGACTGGTGCGCACGCTGTGCCCGCACTGCAAGCAGCCACACAGCCTCGGCGCCGCCGATTGGGCGGTGCTGGCTGATAGCCATGCCGCATATCCAGATGCCGCCACGCCCTGTCGGCCGGTCGGTTGCCTGGAGTGCCGGCGCACCGGATTCCTCGGCCGCATCGGCCTGTATGAGTTGCTGCCATTGGGCTCGCGGCTGCGCGGGCAGATCCGCGCCGACATGGATCTGGCCGGTTTCAGCCGGGCTGCGCGGGCTGAAGGGCTGCGAACCCTGCGCCAGGCCGGGCTTGAAAAGGTGGCGCAGGGGCTGACTACAATCGAGGAAGTCCTGTCAGTGCTGCCGCCCCCGGATGAACCCAGCCCCGTTCCTGATCCTTGAAACCGGCCGCCCGGTACCGACGCTGCGCCGCTACGGGCGCTTTCCGCACTGGATCCGCGTCGCCGCCGGGCTGGAAGAGCACGAGACGGTGGTGGTCGATGTCGAACACGGTGGCGCCCTGCCCGACCCGCATGCCTTCGCTGGCGTGCTGGTGACCGGCTCGGCCGCCTTCGTCACCGACCACGCCGAATGGAGTGAGCGCAGCGCCGCATGGCTGCGCCAGACGGCCCACGACGACCTGCCCGTGTTCGGCATCTGCTACGGCCACCAGCTGCTGGCGCACGCGCTGGGTGGCGAGGTGGCCTACAACCCGGCCGGCCGCGAGTCCGGCACGATCGAGCTGGAACTGCAGCCGCAGGCCGCACAGGACCCGCTGTTCCAGGGCCTGCCGCAGCATTTCGCTGCCCACGCCACCCATCTGCAGACCGTGCTGCGCGCGCCCGACGGGGCCGAGGTGCTGGCCCGTTCGCCGCTGGACGGCTGCCACGCCTTCCGCTGGGGCCGCCAGGCCTGGGGTGTGCAGTTCCATCCGGAGTTCGCCACCCACCACATGCGCGGCTACGTGCGCGCCCGCGCCGACTGCATCGGCCGCCATGGCGGCTGCGCCCGCAGCATCGAGCGCGCGGTCAGTGCCGCGCCGCTGGCCCGCCAGCTGTTGCGGCGCTTCGTCCGCCAGGCGCGGCTGTCTTCAGCCCAGCCGATGGCAAAACAGGGATAATCGGCGGCACGGGCAGCCGCCCGGCCCCCTCCTGTCCTTCCCGGATGTCCATGAAAGAGATTCGCAAGCTGCCGGCCTCGGCGGGCGCCCAGTGGTTGCTGGATACGTTCTCCCTGTACCGGCGTGCGCCGCTGCAGCTGGCCCGGATCGGCCTGACCTGGCTGCTGGTGAGCTGGGTGGTGACCCTGCTGTCGACCTTGATTCCCGGCGCCGCCGGCATGGCAGTACAGCTCATGACCCTGGCCATTTCGCCGATCATGTTCGGCGGCATGCTGTATGCCGTGGGCGAGATCGACGAAGGCCGGCCGGGCCTGGCCTCGCACCTGCTGCAGCCGATCCGCGACCACCGCGTCAGCCACCTGCTGGTGCCGCTGGCGATCCAGGTGCTGGCGGTCCTGCTGCTGGGCGCGCTGCTGTTCATGATGATCGGCCGCGAGGGCTTCACCGCCTTCAGCGAGGTCATGACCAAGATGGAAGAGATCAGCCGCAGTGGCCAGCAGATCAAGCCGGAAGATGCGGCCGCGCTGGTCGCCAACCTGCCGGCCAAGCGCATCGCGCTGTGGATGCTTCTGGTGTTCCTGAGCGCGGTGGCGCTGTCGCTGGCGATGTTCACCCAGCCGGCGCTGGTGGTGTTCGACAAGCAGAGCGGCATGCATGCGCTGCGCCTGAGCCTGCAGGGCTGCATCGAGAACATCGGCGCGATGTTCGTGTTCGCCGCGCTCGGCCTGATCGCCGCGTTCTGCATGTACATCCTGTTCGTGATCGTGATCCAGGTCGCGATGCTGATCGGTGGCCCGCTGGCCGCGGCCTTCATCGCCCAGCTGGTGCTGACCACGGTGCTGATGCCGCTGTATGTCGGCGCGGTCTATGCCGCGTGGAAGCAGATGTTCGTGCATCGCGGCAGCCGCGCGGCCCCGCCGATCCCGACCACGCCGACCTCGAGCGACGTGTTCCACGCCTGACGGAAAAAGGGGGCGGAGGGGATTAAGTCGTTCATGCCCAGTGTGTGCAGCTAACGACTTAATCCCCTCCGTCCCCTTTTTTCTTTCAGGCGGCGGGTTTCTTCACTACCGACGACGGCACCAGCCAGCGCGCGGCGTGGATGCCCAGCTCGTAGAGCAGGCACATCGGAATCGCCAGCATCAGCTGCGAGACCACGTCCGGCGGGGTCAGCACTGCGGCCACCACGAAGATGCCGACGATTGCGTAGCCACGGCCTTCCTTGAACTGCTGCGGCGTCACCCAGCCCAGCAGCACCAGGATCACCATCGCCACCGGCAGTTCGAAGCTGCCGCCGAAGGCAAAGAAGATCGCCAGCACGAAATCCAGATAGGCGTTCGCATCCGGAGTGATCGCGATCACGTCCGGGCTGAAGGTGGTGAGGAAGTGGAACACCGCCGGCAGCACCAGGAAGTAGGCGAAGGCACAGCCGGTGTAGAACAGCAGCACCGACGACACCAGCAACGGCACCGCCAGGCGCTTCTCGCGCGCATACAGGCCCGGGGCAACAAACGCCCACAGCTGGTACAGCAGCCACGGCACCGCCACAAACAGGGCCACGAAGAAAGTCAGCTTCAGCGGTGCGAAGAAGGCACCGGCCGGGTTGGTGGCGATCATCGTCTGCCCGTTCGGCAGCTGCGAGACCAGCGGTTCGGCCAGCGCGTTGTACAGCTTCTGGGTAAACGGCAGCAGCGCCAGCAGCACCACGCCCAGGCCCAGCAATGCGCGCACCAGGCGGCCGCGTAGTTCCACCAGATGCTCGACCAGCGAGCTTTCGCCGAAATCCTGTTCACTCATGGCTGGCGCTCCGGGCTGCTCTGCGGCGGCGGCGCACCGGCTTCAGGGGGTGTCGCCGGCGTCGGCTCGGGAGCAACGCTCTCCTGTGCCGGCGCATCGGCGTCGGGTACGGCGCTCATGTGCGGCGGAAGATCTGCGGGCGCCGGCGCGCGTACTTCCTGCGCCAGCGTATCGCCGTGCTGCCGGGCCTCCTGCGCTTCGCGACGGATCGCTTCACCGCTGGCGCGCAGCTGGTTCTCGGTGTCCTGCATGCCCTGGCGCACGTCCTGCATCTGCCGCTTGATGTCCTCGGCCTGCAGTTCGCGCTCCAGTTCCTGTTTCACCGAATCCCACTGATTACGGGCACGTCGCACCCACAGGCCGGCGAAGCGGGCCGCCTTGGGCAGGCGCTCGGGACCGAGCACCACCAGGGCGACCACTGCAATCACCAGCAGCTCGCTGAAGCCGATATCAAACACCGCGACCGCTCCGGATCAGCGAGCGTTACGGTCGTGCTCGTCCTGCGCGGCGCGCGAGGCGTCCTGGCTGCGCGATTCATCGCCCAGCTGTGCGTTCGGCTTGTCCTCGTCGCGCATGCCCTTCTTGAATTCCTTGACCGCCGAACCGAGATCCTTGGCGCCACTGGTCAGGCGCTTGGTGCCGAACACCAGCAGGACGATGGCCAGCACGACCAACCAATGCCAGATGCTGAAACTGCCCATAAAGACGCTCGTTACGTTAGTGATCAGGCTGTCGAGCATAGCGCACCGGGTGTTAGCCGGCGCGCGTGACGAAAGTCAGTTTCCGCCCAGCGTTTCCGTGCGGATTTCGCCGTCGTTGACCGGCTGGAAGCCCTGCTGCTGCGGCGGCGGGTTCTGCGGCACGTTCTGCAGCGGTGCGGTGGTGGCTTCGGCTGGGGCGGCCGGCGCTGCCTGAACAGGCGCCGGAGCAACGGCCGGGGCCGCTGCCGGGCGTGGCGCGCTACCGCCGTTGCCGTTGCGGTTGTTGCGGGCGGCGTAGGTGGCCTCTTCCAGACGATCGCGGAAGGCGACCACATCCATCGACGGCGAGCCCGCGGCGCGGCCTTCGAAGATCATCCGCGGCGTGGTGTTGCTGCCGTAGGCCTCCAGGTTGGCGGCATCGTCGATCTGCAGCACCGCACCATCCAGGGCGACACCGGCGAACAGGCCGCGGGCGCGCGACCAGGACCAGATCTCGGCCTTCAGCTGACCGTCGGTGGCGGCGGCGGCATTGCGGCCGACCGGGCCGGCGGCGACACCCGCATCGGCGCCCAGCGTGAACTTGCCGTTGACCAGGTTGTCCAGGCTACGGTCGTTGCGGAACACCAGCACCACATCGGAGGACTGCACGCCGGCCTGGAAGCCGATGCTGCCGCCGGTGAGCTTCACGAACACCGGATTGGACCAGGCACCGTTGGGCATGCGCACGGACATCAGGCCGTGGCCACGACGACCGCCAATGACCAGACCGGCCTTGATCGTGTCGGGAATGACGATGACCGCGCGGCCTTCGTCGAGCAATTTGTCCGGAATGCCCTGTTCAGGGATTTCCTGGATTTCAGCCAGCACGCGCACGGCATTGCGCGCACGCTGGTCTTCCTGCGGTCCGGCCATGGCCTGGCTGGACAGCAGGCTGGCGGCGATCAGCAGGGCTTGGATCGGGCGACGCATGGCAGGCTCCAGAAGTCAGTCCATAGGAAGATATAGCAAGTGACTGAAATTAGTAGTGTTGTCATGAATCCCCAATGAGCGTTCCCTGCTCACATTCATGCGCGCTATGCCTGCAATCCGAACCCTGCATCCCGGCGAGGCACCGGATCGGCGACAATACGCTCATGCTCGACGCACCCGATACCGCCGTGCTGGCGGTCAACCTAGGCACGCCCGAGACGCCGACGGCCCCCGCCGTACGCCGTTACCTGGCTGAATTCCTGTCCGACCCCCGCGTGGTCTCGATCCCGGCACTGCTGTGGCAGCCGTTGCTGCGCGGACTGATCCTGCCGCTGCGCAGCAGCCGTTCAGCGGCCAAGTACGCCCAGGTCTGGCTGCCGGAGGGCTCTCCACTGATGGTGCATACGCGCCAGCTGGCGCAGGCCATGCAAGCGCTGTTGCCGACCCTGAAGGTTCGCCATGCAATGCGCTATGGCGAACCGGCGCTGGCCAGCGAACTCGACCGGCTGGCGGCCGACGGTGCGCGCCGCATCGTGGTGCTGCCGTTGTACCCGCAGTACTCCACCACCACCACCGCCTCGGTCGAAGACCGCGTCGATGCCTGGCAGCGCCGCAATCCGGGCGTGACCGTGAGCCTGGTACGCGACTATTCGGTCGATCCGGGCTGGGTCGACGCCGTTGCCGGCTCGATCCGCCGCTACTGGGAACAGCACGGTCGTGGCCAGAAACTGATGTTCTCCTTCCACGGCATTCCGCAGCGACTGGCCGATGCCGGCGATCCGTATCCGCAGCGCTGCGAGGCCAGTGCGCAGGCCATCGCCAAGGCGCTGGAGCTGGGCAGGGACGACTGGCAGATGGGTTATCAGTCGCGCTTCGGCCGCGAGCGCTGGCTGCAGCCGTATGCCGAGCCGAGCCTGTGGGCGCTGGCCGAATCCGGCGTGAAGCAGATCGACGTGGTCTGCCCGGGCTTTGCCACCGACTGTCTGGAGACGCTGGAAGAAGTGGCACTGGGCTTCACCGAAACACTGGCCGAGCGCGGCGCGACGATGCGCTACATCCCCTGCCTCAACGCCGAACCGGAGCACGCACGTGCGCTTGCGCGGCTGGCCGTGGCCTCGCTGGCGTGAGTCTGCAACCGTTTGAACTGGAGGTCGGTGGCGCGCGCGTCGCCGGCCTGCGCAACCACGGTGACGGCCCGCGCGTGCTGGCCCTGCATGGCTGGCTCGACAACGCGGCCAGCTTCGTGCCGCTGGCGCCGCACCTGTCGTCGTTGCAGCTGGTGGCCATCGACCTGCCCGGCCACGGCCACAGCGCGCATCTGCCGGCCGGTGCCAGCTACACCACGGCCGCCGCCATCTGTCACGTACTCGACGTCGCCGACGCGCTGGGCTGGGACCGTTTCAGCCTGCTCGGCCATTCGATGGGCGCCGGCATCGCCAGCCTCACCGCCTCGGTCAGCGACCGTGTCGAACGGCTGGTGGCAATCGAAGCGCTCGGCGGCCTGCGTGGTCCCGAGGAAGAAACCGCCAACCGCCTGCGCGAGCATGTGAATGCCACGCGCGCACTGGCACGCAAGCAGCTGCGCGTGTTCCCCGACCTCGCTGCGCCGATCCGCGCGCGGATGATGACCAACCAGCTCAGCGAGCGCTGTGCACGGCTGCTGGTCGAGCGCGGCGTGGAGACGGTCGAAGGTGGTTACCGCTGGTGCAGCGACCCGCGCCTGATGCTGCCCACTGCGATCCGCCTCAGCGAAGGCCAGATCGACAACCTGCTGCAGGCCATCGCCTGCCCGACGCAGGTGATCTACGCCACACCGGCGCAGTCGTACTATCCCGAGCCGATGCGCAGCGACCGCCTGCGCCACCTGCGTGATGGACGGCTGGCGCTGTTCGCCGGCAACCATCACCTGCACATGGAAACACCGGCGCAGATCGCCGAGGTGATCCTGCGCTTCCTCGCCGTCGACAACGCCGGCTGAGTCGCAGCGTCCGCGCGCTTCACTCCGCGCGTTTGCGGCCGATACATCAGTTGCGGGCCCCTGCGTCCGCAGCACGCAGGTCCGGTCGGGCCTGCGGCGTGTGTCTGGTTCTGCAAGGAAGTCCGCATGCCCGCTCTGCCGCACCGTCACCCACAGGATGTGGCCACGGTGTCCCGTCTCCGCGTCGCTGATCGCGCCGCATTCCCCGAATTCCCGGCTCGCGCCCTGGTCACGCACTCCTGCGTGTGCCGCGGCGTGGCTGTTGTCGTTTGCTGATCCAGGAGTCGCCGATGTCCGTTGCATCCTCCCGTCCCCCCGATACCGCCCGCATGCCGCATCTGCAGCAGCTCGCGCGCCGCGCTGACCGTCGACTGCTGATCGGCAGCGCGGCGTTGGCTGTGGCTGGCCTCGTGCTGGCCCTGCGTGGGCCCCACGTACCGGGCGCTGCGTTGGCCGCGGCCGCCGTACTGCCCGCCCTCTGGCTGGCCGGTCCACTGGCGGGCCGGGCTGTCGCCCGCAATGGCCTGGCATTGCTGTTGTCGCTGCAGCTCGCCTTGTTGTGCGCGATCGTCGGCCCGGCGCCGGCGTTGCCGGTCGCGTTGCTGCTGGGCGTGCTGCTCAGCCACCGCGATCGCCTGCCGGTATGGCTGGCCGGTGGTGTTGGCACCCTCGCCCTGCTGGTACCGCTGCTGCACGGCGCAGCCGTGGGACAGACGTTGCTGCAGGCGGGCCTGTTCGCCAGCCTGACCATGTTCCTCGGCCAGGTCGCGCTGCGCCTGCGGCAGCAGACCGAGGCGCTTGGCCACGGCCCACGCCGCCTGGCCGCTCTGGCGCGCGATATCGCTACGGGCACCGATCTGAGCACACATGCGGATACCGCGGCCTATGCTCCCGGTTCGCTGGCCCATGCGCTGGCCGATACCGCCCGCCACGTGCAGGTGCAGCGTGGGCGCGAGGCTGACGCGCATGCCGAGAATGCGCAGATCCGCCAGGCCCTCGATGCCTCGCGCACCGCGATGATGATTGCCGACAACGACCACGTGATCCGCTACGTGAACCGCTCGGTGGTAGCACTGCTGCGCAACCAGCAGGCAACACTGCGACAGGCCTTCCCCGATTTCGACGCCGAGCGCCTGGTCGGCAGCAGCATCCACCGCTTCCACGCCGACCCGGACCGCATCCGCGCGATCCTCAACGGCCTGCAGGTCGCGCACAACGGCAAGGTGCAGATCGGCCCGGTGCACTTCGCGCAGGTGGTCACCCCGGTGTTCGATGCGCAGGGCGTGCGCCTGGGCTTCGCCGTGGAATGGCATGACCGCACCCATGAACTCGCGCTGGAGAACGCCGTGGCCGGCATCGTCGCAGCGGCTGCGGCCGGTGATCTCGACCAGCGCCTGCAGGCCACTGAAGGTGCCAGTTTCCTCGATGGGCTGACCGGTGGCATCAACCAGCTGCTCGATACGCTCGGCAGCACCGTCAACGAAGTGCGGCAGATGCTCTCGGCACTGGCCAATGGCGATCTGGACCGGCGCATGCACGGCGAGTATCACGGCGCTTTCGCTGCCATCCAGCGCGATGCGAATGCCACGGCCGGACAGTTGGCACGCATGGTCGGTCGCATCCAGGACTGTGCGGCCTCGATCAGTACCGCCGCCAGCGAGATTGCCGCCGGCAACGGCGCGTTGTCCGAGCGCAGCGAGCGCCAGGCCGCGCACCTGCAGGAGACCGCAGCATCGATGGAGGAACTCACCGCCACCGTGCGCCAGAACGCCGCCCATGCGCGTGAGGCCAGTGCGTTGGCGGCTTCCACGCAGAGCGCTGCCAGTGACGGCAACACGGCCATGCAGCGGGTGGTGAATACCATGCAGGCCATCGAAGGTGCTTCGAAGCGGATCGGTGACATCACCGGCGTCATCGACGGC
Source organism: Stenotrophomonas sp. SMYL11 (assembly GCF_036320005.1). Classification (NCBI taxonomy): domain Bacteria; kingdom Pseudomonadati; phylum Pseudomonadota; class Gammaproteobacteria; order Lysobacterales; family Lysobacteraceae; genus Stenotrophomonas; species Stenotrophomonas sp. SMYL11. Next base: position 1,050 of record NZ_JAWIRS010000003.1, on the reverse strand, counting down.
ATCGCCTTCCAGACCAATATCCTGGCGTTGAACGCAGCGGTGGAGGCGGCACGCGCCGGTGAACAGGGCCGAGGCTTCGCGGTCGTGGCCAGCGAAGTGCGGGGACTGGCGCAACGCTCCGCTGCGGCGGCCCAGGAGATCAAGAAGCTGATCGACGAAGCTGGCCGCCAGGTGGGCGAAGGTGCCCAGCTGGTAGCCGACGCCGGCCAGCGCATGCAGGGCATTGTTGGCGGCGTGGAGGATGTCAGCCACCTGATGCGCGAGATTTCCGCGGCGTCGCAGGAGCAGTCGATCGGTATTGAGCAGATCAACCAGACCGTAGTGCAGATGGATCAGGCCACGCAGCAGAATGCCGCGTTGGTGGAGGAAGCGACCGCGGCCGCACGCGAGCTGCAGAGCCAGGCCGGCACACTGACCGAAGCGGTCTCGGTGTTCCGGCAGCAGGAACCGCACGAGGTCTCGCAGGCCGCCTGATCCGGGCCTTCAGTTCGATCCTGATCAAGACGGCGCCCGCAGGGCGCCGTCTTTATTGTTGCGTATGCCTTGCTGCCAGTAGCTACCAACCTTGGTTGGCGCCGTGGTTCGTCGCGGAGGGCGTCCACGCATGGAGTGGATCTACTGGTAATGCCGGCCGCTGGCCGGCAATCACAGCGACGCGCACTGTCTGGACCTGCTGCCGGGGTTGGCACCGCTCTTCGCAGGGACAGCCATCCACGCATGGCGTGGATCTGCTGTGGGTCCGCCTGCACTCGGTAGTCGCCAACCTTGGTTGGCGCTGTGGCTGTCCGCGGAGAATATCCCCGTATGGCGTGGATCTACCGGGCGATGTAACGCCATCGGATTGCCGACCAGCGGCCGGCACTACCCGGCATTTTCTGCGCACAAAGAAAAACCCCGCTGCGTGAGCAGCGGGGTTTTGGGTGTAAACCCTGGCGATGACCTACTCTCGCATGGCTTGAGCCACACTACCATCGGCGCAGCTGCGTTTCACTTCCGAGTTCGGGATGGGATCGGGTGGTTCCACAGCGCTAATTTCACCAGGGAGGCGGT
>NZ_JAWIRS010000002.1:588078-665071 GCF_036320005.1 Stenotrophomonas sp. SMYL11 | reverse complement strand
CAGAGGGGCTTGTTGCTCCAGATGGTTCCGTGCGTGGTGGATGGCATCGATGCCTTCCTTGGTCTTTGCAGGAACAGAAGAGGCCTGCCGGAAGGCAGCCCTTTTTCTTTATCTGGCGCGGGACGCGACGCGCTTTGCGCGTCGCCCCACACGTTGCTGCGCAACGCGTGGGCCCCTCCCTTTGCCGGCCTCTCCCCGCCCCTGTCGGGGCAGCCCCTCAACAGAGGGGCTTGTTGCTCCAGATGGTTCCGTGCGTGGTGGATGGCATCGATGCCTTCCTTGGTCTTTGCAGGAACAGAAGAGGCCTGCCGGAAGGCAGCCCTTTTTCTTTATCTGGCGCGGGACGCGCCGCGCTCTGCGCGTCGCCCCGCACGTTGCTGCGCAACGCGTGGGCCCCTCCCTTTGCCGGCCTCTCCCCGCCCCTGTCGGGGCAGCCCCTCAACAGAGGGGCTTGTTGCTCCAAATGGTTCCGTGCGTGGTGGATGGCATCGATGCCTTCCTTGGTCTTTGCAGGAACAGAAGAGGCCTGCCGGAAGGCAGCCCTTTTTCTTTATCTGGCGCGGGACGCGACGCGCTCTGCGCGTCGCCCCACACGTTGCTGCGCAACGCGTGGGCCCCTCCCTTTGCCGGCCTCTCCCCGCCCCTGTCGGGGCAGATGCATCAGTAGATCCACGCCATGCGTGGATGCTGTTCCTGCTGGCAGGCTCATCCACGCATGGCGTGGATCTACCCATTCCATCGCGAGCTGCGGGTTAAACTGCCCGCATCACCTGCTGGAGCTTTCCCCATGACCGCTGAAATCCTCGTCCCCGTTTCTTTCGGCGAGCTGCTGGACAAGATCTCGATCCTGCAGATCAAGTCCGAGCGCATCAGCGACGAGGGCAAGCTGGCCAATGTGCGCAAAGAGCTGTCGGCGCTGGAGCAGACCTGGATGGCACACCCGGCGGCGGTGAAGGACATCGCCAAGCTGCGTGCCGAGCTGAAGGCGGTCAACGAGCAGCTGTGGGACATCGAGGACGACATCCGCCTGAAAGAGAAGGCGCAGGCGTTCGACCAGGGTTTCATCGACCTGGCGCGCAGCGTCTACCTGCGCAACGACGAACGCGCGCGCATCAAGAAGGCGATCAACCTTGCGCTGGGTTCGGCGTACGTGGAAGAGAAGTCCTACCAGGATTACGCGCAGCGCGCGTAATCCGGGGCAGCCTGCCGCTCACCCCAGGTGATCGGCGACGTAGCGTTCGAAGGCCGCGATACCGTCTTCCACGGTGATCAGTTCCATCACATCGTCGAACTCGATCTTGGTGCCCCACTTCAGATCCGAGGCCTGCTTGGCCAGGTACTTGCGCGCGGCATCGTCGTAGCGGTCCACGCAGTAGCGGCGGTCGGAATACGGGCCGCTGCGGTTCGGGTTGCTGGCCGCATGCAGGCCCAGTACCTTGGCGCCCATCGCGTTGGCGATGTGCATCGGGCCCGAGTCCGGGGTCATCACCAGATTGGCGCGGGCCAGCAGCGCCGGCAGCTGCTTCAAGGTGTCCTTGCCGACCAGGTCAAGCGCCGGTGTGTGCAGCTGCGCCTGGATGGCATCGGCCATGCTGCGCTCCAGTTCGCTGCGGCCACCGCACAGCACCACCTGCCAACCGCGCTGTGCGGCGTGGTTGGCCACGGCGGCGTAGCGGTCTGCATACCAGTTGCGGCGCACGTGGCTGGAACAGGGCGAGATCATCAACACCGGGCGGCCATCGTCCTGCCATTGCGCGGCAGCCCACTCATACGCGGACTGTGGCACCGCCAGGTCCCAGCTGACCTCGGTCTGGCGCAGGCCAAGGGGTTCACAGAAACTGCCGATGGCATCCAGCACATGGATGCCGGGGCGGTCAGGAATGCGTTCGTTGATGAAGAGACCATGCAGGTCCTTGGAGCGGCTGCGGTCATAGCCGATGCGACGCTCTGCGGGAATGAAGGCCGACAGCAGATTGGCACGGAACGCCACCTGCATCTGCAACAGCGCTTCGAAGCGCCCCGGCGGCAGCTGCCTGCGCAGTTCCTTGACCCCGGCCATGCCGCTCTTCTTGTCGTAGGCATGGAAGGTGACACCGGGCAGGCCGTCGAGCAGCTTGTGGCCGGCCTTGTCGATGATCCAGTGGATCGGCGTATCCGGGCGCGCAGCCTGCAGGGTGCGCACGAGGGGCACCACGTGGGTGACATCGCCAAGTGCGGACAGGCGCAGGAGGCACAAGGAGGAGGACGCTGATGCCATGTGTTGTTAGACTCAATGAAATGGTCGCATTCGACGCCAATGAAGCGCTGACGCCATGCCGCGAGGGTCGCGGCATCGGGGCCATTCTGTTCGACCGCGAGCGGCTGCGGCAAGCCGAGATCGGCCTGTTCTCGCCCCAGCACTGGGGCAGCAGGGCTCGGCCGGTGGGCGAGGGCGGTCGTGGCAGTGCCTGGTTCGTCGATGCGCCGTTCGGCGCCAGCGTGCTGCGCCACTACCTGCGCGGCGGCCTGGCGGCGAAGATCAGCCATGACCAGTACCTCTGGCGCGGCGCGGACCGGACCCGCAGCTTCGCCGAATTCCGGCTGATGCGCGCGCTGCGCGAGAAAAAGCTGCCGGTGCCCCGGCCACTGGCGGCGTTCTACATGCGCGAGGGCCTGCGCTACCGGGCTGCGATCCTGATGGAGCGGATCGAGGGTGTCCGTTCGCTGGCCGACCGCGCGCTGGTCGCGGGGCGGGGCGCACCGTGGGAGGAGACCGGGCGGCTGATTGCCCGCTTCCATCGTGCCGGCCTGGACCATGCCGACCTCAATGCGCACAACATCCTGTTCGACGGCAACGGCCACGGCTGGTTGATCGACTTCGACCGCGGGGTGATCCGCATCCCGGCGACCGCCTGGCGCGAACGCAATCTCAAGCGCCTGCTGCGCTCGCTGATCAAGCTGCGCGGCGAGCGCAGCATGGAAGACGTGCAGAAGGATTACGCGCGGCTGCGCCGCGCCTATGACATGGCCTGGAACCGGGGCACCTGATGGACTGGTCGTTGCGTTTCCTCGGCGTCGGCAATGCGTCGGCGGTCGAGCTGGGGTCGCCGATGTCGGTGATCGAGCGCGACGGGCGTCCGTGGCTGACCATCGACTGCGGCGGCGAAGGCCTGACCGCGTTCAAGGCGCACTACGGCCACATGCCGCAGGCGTTGTTCGTCACCCATGTGCACCTGGACCACGTAGCGGGCTTCGAGCGGCTGTTCGTCGATACCTTCTTCAATGCGCACCGGCGCGGCAAGGTGCGCCTGTATGTGCCCGCCACGGTGGTGCCGCTGCTGCACAGGCGCATCGGGGATTACCCGAACGTGCTGGCCGAGGGCGGCGCCAACTTCTGGGATGCGTTCCAGCTGATCGTGGTGGGCGAGGCGTTCTGGCATGAGGGCGTGCGCCTGGAGGTGTTCCCGGTGCGCCACCACTGGCCGGAGACGGCCTATGGCCTGCGCCTGCAGGGCGCGCTGACCTGGAGCGGCGATACCCGGCCGGTTCCGGAGATGCTGGCCCGCTTCGCCAATGACAACGAACTGATCGCGCACGACTGCGGCCTGCACGGCAACCCGTCGCATACCGGCGTGGACGACCTGGAGCGCGAGTACAGCGCCGAACTGCAGGCGCGGATGATGCTCTACCACTATGCGAGCGCGGCCGACGGCCAGGCGCTGGCCGCGCGGGGGCACCGTGTGGCGCAGCCGGGGCAGTGCGTGCCGCTGGCCAACCCTACTGCACCGCACGTGCTGGTGCAGGATCCGCCGTGAGCGGTGCTGGCCAACCCGCCGACGCGGCGCTGGCTGCCGAGCTGGAGGCGCTGGAACGCGCGCTGCATGCGCCGCAGGTGCGGGCCGATCGCGAGCAACTGGCGGCACTTCTGGACGAGGATTTCAGCGAGATCGGCAGTTCCGGGCAATGCTACGGCCGAGATGCGGCGTTGCAGGAGATCCCGCTGGAGCGCGCGCAGGTGCTGATCGAATCGGAACAGTACGCGGTGTGGCTGTTGGCCGAGGATCTGGCCCAGGTGCGCTACCGCAGCCGCTATCAGCTCGATGGGCAGGCGCAACGCTAGGTACTGCGCAGCTCGCTGTGGCGCCGGCATGGGCAACGGTGGCGCGTGGTGTTCCATCAGGGCACGCCGGAAGCGCAGTAGCGCGGGGCCATGCCCGGCGAGGAGCGCCAACCAAGGTTGGCATGCAACAGAGTGGGCAGCGCCCGAAAAGGCGATGGCCCCGCCGGCTGACCTCGGCGCCCGCGTCGATCGATACCGTTGCTGCCTTCCGGCCCTGGCGGGATTTTCGACCTAGCGTCGCGAGGGGCCGACGGGGCCACCATAGAGACGTTGGCCGCCCAGTGGGCGGCCGGTTCACGGATCAGGGGAAGCAGCGCGCAATGCGCCGGAGACCACAGCCGGACTGCACATCGGCTGGCCGATGGCAGACGGCAACTATAGCGCAGGCAGGTACATCGACGCCAGCTTCGTGCACTGAATCGGCTGTAACCCGCGTCTGCCGGCAACGCCCCGCGCCGACCGGCGTTGCTAGAATGCCGGCCAGGAGGAACGACCTCCCCCACATCGGGAATCAATGACCAGGACGGCCTGGCCCTACCAAGAGGAGGGCTGTCATGGCCTGGATCTATCTGTTGTTCGCCGGCCTGCTGGAAATCGTCTGGGCCGTGTCCATGAAGCAGTCCGAAGGCTTCACCAAGCTCACCCCCACCTTGGTCACCATCATCGGCATGATCGCCAGCTTCTGGCTGCTGGCGGTGGCCATGCGCAGCCTGCCGCTGGGCACCGCCTACACGATCTGGACCGGCATCGGCGCGGTCGGTGCGTTCGTGGTCGGCATCGTCTTCCTCGGCGAGCAGGTCAGCCCGATGCGGATCGGTGCGGCGGTGCTCATCGTTTCCGGCCTGGTGCTGATGAAACTCTCGAGCAGCTGAATGCATTTAGTTGGGCGGAGAAAGGAATCTCCGCCTGCTGCAGGTATATGCATTTTCGGCAAAACCATTTTGTTCGCCCGTTTTATTTGACGTGCGTCATGAAAATAATGAGCGTGATTCACATGCCGCTGGCGCCGTCGGCCGCACAGTGCCGCCATTCGTCATGCGAAATCGGGGAGTTTTCGCCTTGACGGACACGTTGGCCTGCCTGTTCCAGGTGCGGTCGCGTGAAGATGTGAAGATTTTCAGAAGTTAATGACGCCAGGCCTTGTTCCCATGTCGGGAGCCGGGATGGGCCGCATTGCCTTCAAAAAACCTGCCTGCAGTGCCATCCGGTCTTTTCATGGAGATTTACCGATGAACCGCATTTACCGTCTGGTTTTCAATCGTGCCCTCGGCGTAATGCAGGTTGCTTCGGAGGTCGCCCAGAATCCCGGCGGAAGCGCGGTCTGCGCAGGGCGGGTGCCGCGATTGCGGGCGCACCAGTTGGCGGTGGCATTGGCTGCCACGCTGGCCAGTGGTTCGGTATTCGCGGCGTGCTCGACACCGGGCCCAACCATCACCTGCACCGGAACCACCAACAATTTCGTCGACGCCACCAACGGTGTCCAGGTGACCGTGGCAGCTGGCGCGAATGTAGGAAGTACCGCGGGCCTGGGTAATTCGATGACGTTGAGCGGCAACGGCATCCAGCTCACCAACAACGGCACGATCGGCACCAATGTCGGCCTCTTTGCTGCCTCCGGCGCGGTGCTTGGCAATGCCAGTGGCCAGGCGATCAGCGTTACCAACAGCGCGACCGGCACGCTTCAGGGCTTCATTGATATTGGCTCCCTGCTGGGCGCGAATGGCCGCGCGCTGTCTGTGCAGAATGGCGCAGGCGGTGTCACCACGATCAACAATGCCGGCACCGTCAACATGAATTTCCTGCTGGGCGGACTCGGCACGGCCGACGCGCCGGCCATCGTCAGCTACGGTGGCGCACAGACGATCCTGAGCAACAGCGGCGGGATTACCGGGCGGGTCGGATTGGCCGGCTCGACGCTGGGCAACTCGGTCAACAACAGTGGCACGATCACTGGCAGCGTCCATCTCGGTGATTCGGCGCAGGGGAATACCTTTACCGCCGTGTCCGGGTCCAGTGTGGCGAACGGGGCCGGGGCCTCGGCGGGAATTGATGTACTGGGTGGTATTTCGGTTTCGCTCGCCGCCGCAGGCACGGTCAATGCCGGCGTGGGCGCCGGCGCCGCCAGCAACACGCTGGTGCTGCAGAACGTTGCCAGCGGTCCGGGGTCCGGCACCGGCGGTGCAGTGACCACACTCGGCTGGAACCAGTACATCAACTTCCAGAGGCTGACTGTCAACAGCGGTACGTGGAACCTGCAGGGCGCATGGGGCGGAACCGGGCCGACGACGCTCAATGATGGCCTGGTCAATTTCAACAATGCCGGTTCCTTCGGCACAGGGCTGTTCACCGCCAACGGCGGTGCCATTGCGTCCTCCACCGCAGGTCTGAACCTGATCAACCCCTTCAGCCTCGGTGGCAATCTGTCCCTGTCCGGCTCCAATGCGTTCGGACTGGGCGGCGTGCTTTCCGGGACGGGCGGGCTCACGGTCAACAACACCGGCATCGTCACTCTTGGCGGAGCAAATCTGTTCTCCGGCGGCGTCAACCTCAATGCAGGCGGTCTGGTGCTTGGCAATGCCAGCGCGCTCGGCAGCGGCAATCTGACCGTCGGCGGCACGGCATCGCTGGATACCTCGGCCAACTTCAATCTTGGCAACAACCTCGTCATCAACGGTGGCGGCACGCTCAACCTGCTGGGCAGCAATGGGCTGGGCCTGAATGGTTCGATCTCCGGCGCAGGCAATCTGATCAAGGCAGGTGCCGGCACATTGACCTTGAATGGTGCCAACACGCTTGCAGGCACGTTCTCCATTACCGGTGGTGCGCTGGCACTGGGCGCTGGTGGCAGCCTGTCGCCGACAAGTGCGATCTCGCTGAGCGCAGGTACCAACCTCGACCTCTCGGTTGCGGCCAGCCAGACCATCGGCTCACTCGCCGGATCCGGTGCGCTCAACCTCGGCCCGCGCAGCCTCACATTGGGTGGCCTGAACACCAGCACCAGCTTCTCCGGCGTCATCGGTGGTGTCGGCGGCGCGCTCGTCAAGGTCGGTACGGGTACCCAGACCTTGTCTGGTTCCAATACCTTCACCGGTGGCGTCGCGCTCAACGGCGGCGGCCTGCTGCTGGGCAATGCAGGCGCGCTGGGTACTGGAGCACTCAGTGTTGGCGGCAACGTGTCTCTCGATGGCACCGGGGCGCTCGCTCTCGCCAACGCGGTCAATCTGGGCGCCGGCAGCATCCTCAATCTGTCCGGCAACCAGGCGTTGACCTTCAATGGCGTGATCGGTGGCACCGGCAGCCTGGTCAAGAACGGCGCGGCCACCCTGACCCTCAACAACGCCAACACGTTTGGTGGAGGGCTGTCGCTCACGGCTGGAGGCCTGGTGCTCGGCAATGGCGGTGCGCTCGGAACCGGCGCATTGAATGTAGGTGGTGCTGTGACGCTTGATGCCAGTTCGGCACTGACCGTGGGCAACGGCATCAACCTGGGGTTGGGTGGTTCGCTCAACGTGCTGGGCTCCAACGCGCTGACGCTGGGCGGCGTGATCGGTGGTACCGGCAGCCTGATCAAGAACGGCGCCTCCACACTCACGCTGGGTGGGGCCAACGCGTTCACCGGCGGTCTGAACGTGAACGCAGGAAAGGTGGCACTGGCCAGTGGCGGCAGTCTGGCAGCCACCGGGGCGGTGAGCCTGGCGGGGGCCGGCGCCGAACTGGATATCTCGCTCGGTGGCAACCAGACCATCGGTGCGCTGTCCGGTGTGGCGGGCAGCACTCTTTCGTTGGGCAGCAGCACGCTCACCTTCGGTGATGCCACCAACCAGACCTTCGCCGGCGTGATCGGTGGCACCGGTGGCCTGATCAAGCAGGGCGCCGGCGTGCAGACGCTGACTGGCGCCAACACCTTCAGCGGTGGGGTGAATCTTGCGGCAGGTGGCCTGCTGCTGGGCAACGCCGGCGCGCTGGGAAGCGGTGCGGTGACGGTCAGTGGTAATGGTCTGCTGGACACCACCGCAGCCATGAGCCTGGGCAATGCGATCAACCTCGGCGCAGCGCTGACCCTGCCGGGCAGCCAGAACCTCACCCTGGGCGGTAACATCACCGGCACCGGCAGCCTGACCAAGAACGGTGCCTCGCAGCTGACCTTGAACGGCACCAATGCCTTCAGCGGTGGCGTGAGCCTCAACGCCGGCAGCCTGCTGCTGGGCAACAGCGGTGCACTCGGCACGGGCGCGTTGAGCGTGGGTGGCAATGCATCGCTCGATGGCATTACGGCATTGAACCTGACCAACGATGTGGCATTGGCAAGCGGAGCATTGCTGTCGTTGCCAGGCACGCAGGCGGTCACGCTTGGCGGCGTGGTTTCCGGCGCCGGTGGCCTGGTCAAGAACGGTGCCACCACGCTTACCCTCAACGGTGCCAATACCTTCGGTGGCGGCGTGGTGCTCAACGGCGGTGGCCTGATGCTGGGCAACGCCGGAGCGCTGGGCAGTGGCCCGTTGGGTGTGGGCGCAAACGCCACCCTCGATAGTTCGGTGGCATTGAATCTGGCTAACGCCATCGACCTGGATGCTGGAGCGCAGCTGAGCCTGACCAGCAACCAGAACGTCGCGCTGGGCGGACTGGTCTCGGGCACGGGTGGCTTGATCAAGACCGGTACCGGCGTGCTGTCGTTGAACAACAGCAACACCTTCGGCGGTGGTCTTGCATTGAATGCCGGCGGCCTGTCGGTGGGCGCCAACGGTGCGCTCGGTACCGGGGCGCTGAACATTGGCGGCAGTGTTTCCCTGGATGCGAGCGCACCGGTTTCGCTGGCCAATGCGGTGAACCTGGGCGCCAATACACTGACCCTGCCCGGCAGCAACAACCTCACCCTGACCGGTGTGGTGGGTGGAACCGGTGGCCTGATCAAGAACGGTACCTCGACGCTGACGCTGTCCGGTGCGAATACCTTCCTCGGGGGTTCCACGGTCAATGCCGGCACGCTTGCACTGGGTGCAGGTGGCAGCCTGGCCGCGGCCGGTGCGGTGGATCTTGCTGGTGCCGGTGCAACGCTGGACATCTCCGCAGCGGGGGCGGGCCAGACCATCGGGGCGTTGAACGGCGTCGCCGGCAGCCTGGTGACACTGGGCGCGCAATCGCTCACCTTCGGCGGAGCCAGTAACGGCGCATTTGCCGGTGTCATCGACGGCAGCGGTGGATTGATCAAGATCGGTGCGGGCGTGCAGACCCTGTCCGGCGCCAACACGTTCAGCGGTGGCGTGGCACTCAATGCCGGAGGGCTGGTGCTGGGCAATGCGGGCGCGCTGGGTACAGGGGCGCTGGGGATCGGTGGCAACGTCAGCCTGGACAGCACGGTTGCGTTGAATCTGGGCAACGCCGTGAATTTCGGCGCGGGCACCCAGCTGACCCTGGGTGGTAGCAGCGATGTCGCGCTCAGCGGTGTGGTGGCGGGCGCCGGCAACCTGGTCAAGAACGGTACTGGCCTGCTGACCCTCAACAACAGCAATACCTTCGGAGGTGGCTTGGCCTTGAATGGCGGCGGTCTGGTGGTCGGTGCCAATGGCGCACTGGGTACCGGCGCGCTGGCCGTGAATGCGAGCACCACGCTGGATGCCGGTGCTGCGGTCAGCCTGGGCAATGCGGTCAATCTGGGCTCGGGTGTTGCGCTGACCCTGCCGGGCAGCAATGCGCTGACGCTGTCAGGTGTGATCGGAGGCAACGGCAGCCTGATCAAGAGTGGTGCGGCCACGCTGACGCTGTCCGGCGCCAACACCTACACCGGTGGCACCACCATCAGTGCCGGCACGCTGGCGTTGGGGGTGGGTGGCAGCCTCGCTGCAGCGGGTGACGTCACCCTCGGCAATGCTGGTGCGGGCTTCGACATCTCCGGCGCAGGTGGCAACCAGACCATCGGTGCACTCAGCGGCGTGAGCGGAACGACGTTGGCCCTGGGGGGCAACTCGTTGACCTTCGGCAGCGCAACCAACGCAGCATTCGACGGCGTGATCAGTGGCGGTGGTGGTCTGGTGAAGGTGGGCGCGGGCGTGCAGACGTTGTCCGGTGCCAACACGTTTGGCGGCGGCGTGACGCTCAACGCAGGCGGGCTGGTACTCGGCAATGACGCGGCGCTGGGCACCGGTGCACTCACCGTCGGTGGTGCCGCGACGCTGGATACCATCGGCCTGGCGGCACTGACCAACAACATCGCGCTCAACGCCGGCCTGACCGTACTGGGCACCAATGCACTGACGCTCAACGGAGTGATTTCCGGTGCCGGCAGCCTGACCAAGAATGGCGGCGCAACGTTGACCCTGAACGGCATCAACACCTATACCGGTGGTACCAACATCAACGCCGGCACACTGGCGCTGGGTGCCGGTGCAAGCCTGGCGGCGAGCGGCACAGTGAACCTCGCCACTGGCGCTACGCTGGATCTGTCGGCCGGCAGTGGCACGCAGGTGTTCGGCACCCTGGTCGGCAACGGTACGGTCAACCTGGGCGCCAATTCGATCGAAGTCGGCGGGGCGACCAATGGCACCTTCAGTGGCTCTATCGCAGGTACGGGTGGCCTGACCAAGGTCGGTGCGGGCATCGAGACGTTGACCGGTGCCAACACCTACACCGGCGGCACCTTCATCAATGCCGGCACACTGGCGATCGGTCCGGGCGGCAGCCTGGCGGCCACCGGTGCAGTGACCCTCACCGCAGCGGGAACCGCCTTCGACATCTCGACGTCCGGTGCCAGCCAGACCATTGGTTCGTTGGCCGGGGTGACCGGCTCCACGGTCAGTCTGGGCGCGCAGTCGCTGATCCTCGGCGGGAACGGCAACAGCGTGTTCGACGGCGCGATTTCCGGCACCGGTGGCCTGGTCAAGAACGGCACCGGCATCCTCACGCTGGGCGGCGCCAACCTGTTCAGCGGCGGCCTGGCGCTCAATGGCGGTGGCCTGGTGATCGGCAACAGCGCCGCGCTCGGCACCGGTGCGCTGACCGTGGGGGCCAGCGCTACGCTGGATGCTTCGACCGCGGCCAACCTGGCCAACAACATCACGCTGGCATCAGGTGCCAACCTCAACCTGCTGGGCAGCAATGCACTGACCCTGGGCGGCATGGTTTCCGGTACCGGTGGCCTGATCAAGAACGGTGCGGCCACCGTGACCCTGACCGGTGCGAATACCTACACCGGAGGCACCACCATCAACAGCGGCACGCTGGCCATCGGTGCTGGTGGCAGCCTGGCATCGACCGGTGCGGTGAACCTGGCCGGTACCGGTACCCTCGATATCTCTGCGGGCAACCAGAGCATCGGCTCGCTTGCCGGTGTGGTCGGCAGCACCGTGGCGCTGGGTGGTAGCTCACTGAACCTGGGCGGCACCGTTGACAGCACCTTCAATGGCGCGATCACCGGCAACGGTGGCCTGATCAAGAACGGCGCAGGCGTGCAGACTCTCAATGGGGCCAGCACCTTCAGTGGTGGTGTAACGCTCAATGCGGGCGGCCTGGTGGTCGGCGACGATGCCGCTCTGGGCAGCGGGGCGGTAACGGTGGGTGGCAACGGCACGCTCGATTCGAACACTGCGGTGACGTTGGCCAACAACTTCGTCCTCAACGCCGGGCTGACCGTACTGGGCAGCAACAACCTCACTCTCAACGGCAGCCTGAGTGGCACCGGCTCGCTGACCAAGGAGGGCGCGGCGACGCTGACCTTGAACGGTACCAATACCTATACCGGTGGCACCTTCATCAATGCCGGTACGTTGGCGTTGGGCGCCGGCGCGAGCTTGAATGCCAGTGGCATCGTCAACCTGGCCAGTGGTGCGACTTTCGATCTGTCGGCGGGCAGCGGCACGCAGCAGTTCGGCACCCTGATCGGCAACGGCACGGTGAACCTGGGCGGCAACACCTTGACCATCGGCGGTCCCAGCGACGGCACCTTCAGCGGTTCGGTCGGCGGCACCGGTGGGCTGATCAAGGAAGGCACCGGCACCCAGACCCTGACCGGGGCCAATACTTTCACTGGTGGCACCACCATCAATGCGGGCACGCTGGCGATTGGCGCCGGAGGAAGCCTGGCAGCAAATGGCGCGGTGACACTGGCCAACGCCGGGACAGCGTTCGATATTTCTGCCGGTGGTGCGCAGAGCATCGGATCACTGGCTGGTGTTGCCGGCAGTACGGTCGCGCTCGGCGGCAGCACGCTGACCCTCAATGGCGTAGGAAACACGACCTTCGCTGGTGACATTACCGGTACCGGTGGCCTGGTGAAGAATGGTGCTGGCCTCCAGGGCCTGACCGGCAGCAATACCTTCAGCGGTGGCGTGGCGCTCAACGCCGGTGGCCTTGCCTTGGGTAACAACAATGCACTGGGAACCGGCACGCTGACCGTGGGCGGCAATGCCAGCCTGGACGGCACCAGCGCGCTGACGCTGGCCAATACCGTGCAGCTGGCCAGCGGCACGCTGACCCTTGCCGGCAGCAACGCGCTGACCTTGAACGGCCCGATCAGCGGCGCTGGCGGCCTGCTCAAGGATGGCGCAGCAACGGTCACCCTGGGCGGTGCCAGCAGCTATACCGGTAACACCACCATCAACAGCGGCACGCTGGCGGTGGCGGCCGGTGGCAGCCTGTCGGGTGCGAGCACGGTCAATCTGACCGGTGCCGGTACGCTGGACATCAGTGCCGGTGGCAACCAGAGCATTGGTGGCCTGGCCGGCGTAGCCGGATCCAGCGTGGTGCTGGGTGGTGCGACCCTGACCACCGGCGGCAACAACGGCAGCACCACCTTCGGCGGTGTGCTCAGTGGCACCGGTGGCCTGGTGCAGAGCGGCACCGGCACGCTGACCCTGAGCGGCGACAACGTCTATACCGGTGGCACCACCATCAACGGTGGCAGCACGCTGCAGCTCGGCAACGGTGGCAGCACCGGTTCGGTGCTGGGCGACATCACCAACAACGGCAGCCTGGTCTACAACCTCGGCACTACGGCAACCGTGGGTGGGGTGGTCAGCGGCAGCGGTGGCCTGACCCAGGCCGGCAGCGGCACGCTGGTGCTGACCGGCGACAACACCTACACCGGTGGCACCACCATCAATGCCGGCGGCACGCTGCAGATCGGCAACGGCGGTGCGACCGGTGCGATCGTTGGTGACATCACCAATAATGGCGCGCTGGTATCCAACGTGGCCGGCAACACCACGCTGGGCGGCACCATCAGCGGCGCTGGTGGCCTGACCCAGGCCGGCAGCGGCACGCTGACCCTGACCGGCAACAACACCTATACCGGCGGTACCACCATCAATGCCGGTGGCACGCTGCAGGTCGGCAATGGCGGGGCGACCGGTGCGATCACCGGCAACGTCGCCAACAACGGCAGCCTGGTCTTCGACGTGGCGGGCAACACCAGCGTCGGTGGCGCGATCAGTGGCAGCGGTGGCCTGACCCAGGCGGGCAGCGGTGTGCTGACCCTGGTCGGCAACAACAGCTACACCGGCGGCACCACCATCAACAGCGGTGGCACGCTGCAGGTGGGCAACGGTGGGGCGACCGGTGCGATCACCGGTGACATCACCAACAATGGCGCGCTGATCTCCAACGTCGCAGGCGACACCCTGCTGGGCGGCAGCATCAGCGGCAGTGGCGGGCTGACCCAGGCCGGCAGCGGTACGCTGCTGCTGACTGGCACCAACACCTACACCGGCGGTACCACCATCAATGCCGGTGGCACGCTGCAGCTGGGCAATGGCAGTGCGAGCGGTTCGATCGTCGGTGACATCACCAACAACGGTTCGCTGGTGTCCAACGTGGCCGGCAACACGACGCTGGGCGGCACCATCAGCGGCAGCGGCGGCCTGACCCAGGCCGGCAGCGGCACACTGACCGTGACCGGCAACAATACCTATACCGGCCCGACCACCATCAACACCGGCGGTACCCTGCAGGTCGGCAATGGCGGCGCGACCGGCGCGATCGGCGGCAGCGTCACCAACAACGGCAGCCTGATCTTCAACGTGGGCGGCAACACCACCGTCGTCGGCGCCATCAGCGGCAGTGGAGGCCTGACCCAGGCCGGCAGCGGCACGCTGATCCTGGGCGGTAACAACACCTATACCGGCGGCACAACCATCAACACCGGCGGCACGCTGCAGGTGGGCAACGGCGGCGCGAGCGGGTCGATTGCCGGCAACGTCAGCAACAACGGCAGCCTGGTGTTCAACGTCGGTGGCAACACCACCGTCGGTGGCACCATCAGTGGCAGCGGTGGCCTGACCCAGGCCGGTGCTGGCACCATCACCCTGACCGGCAACAACACCTACACCGGCGGCACCACCATCAACGCCGGTGGCACGGTGCAGGTCGGCAACGGGGGGGCCAGTGGTTCCATCACCGGTAACATCACCAACAACGGTGGCCTGATCGTCAACACCGGTGGCACCACCACGCTGGGCGGCACCATCAGCGGTGGCGGCAGCATCGTGCAGGCCGGTCCGGGGGGCCTGAACCTTGGCGGCAACAGCGGTGGTTTCAGCGGTACCGGCCAGGTCACCGGCGGTGGCCTGAATGTCACCGGCAACGTCGGCGGCCAGTGGACCATCGGCAGCGGCACCACGCTGTCCGGCACCGGCACCATCGGTGGCACCGGCGGTGGCGTGACCGTATCCAGCGGCGGCGTGCTGTCGCCGGGCAATGGTCCGGGTAATGGCAGCGGTGCGGGCAACGGCACCGGCACGATCACGGTGGGTGGCAACCTGACCTTGTCGCCGGGCAGCACGCTGGGCATCGATCTTGGTGCCACCGGCAGCGACACGGTGCAGGTGGGTGGCAGTGCCAACGTGGGCGGCAGCAACGTGGTGGTGAACACCATCTCGCCCAGTACCAGCTACCAGCAGGGCCAGCAGTACACCATCGTCAACGCCGGCGGTGGCGTGAGCGGCCAGTTCGCCTCGGCCACCTCGCCGTCGGCGTTCCTCACCATCACGCCGGTCTACAGCGCCAACACGGCCAACCTGCAGATCGACGTTGCACAGACCGCAGCGTTCGTGACCGCTGCCGATACCCGCAACCAGTTCAACACGGCTGCCGCACTGGACAGCCTGCCGCAGACCGGTGCGGCGCTGGGCCTGTACAACACGCTGCTGATGTACGACGCCGGTACCGCGCGCAGCGCCTTCGATCAGCTGTCCGGCGAAGTCCATGCAGCCGGTCGCGCGGTGCTGCTGTACGACAACTACCTGGAAGAGGGCATCCGTCAGCGCCTGGGCAGCGAGCTGCCGACGGTGCGCGGCGAGCGCGCGTCGGCGTGGCTGGCCGGCAGTGGCAAGGTCTTCACCCAGGACGGCGATGGCAACGGCGATGAGATCCGTGCCAATCGCAATGCGCTCATGGCCGGTGTCGACTGGCAGCTCGGCGAACATGGGGTGCTGGGTGCGGCCGCCGGCAACGAGCGGCTGGACACACGGCTGTACGAGCGAAGCTCGCGCGCCCGGCTGCGTGGCAACACCTTCGGTCTGTATGCGCAGGGGCAGTGGAACAATGGCTTCGCGGTCGGCGGCAGCGTATCGCGTGGTGACTACCGCACGCGTACCACGCGTGAGGTGCCGCTGCTGGGCCAGACCCTGTACAGCCGCCAGGATTCGGACGTGACCATCGCCCAGGTGGAGGGTAGCTGGACCTGGACCCACGGCGGGACCCAGCTGCAGCCGTACGTGCAGTTCACCAAGCACTGGGTCGACAGCGACCGTGCAGTGGAGCAGGGCGGGAGTGCTGCGCTGGTGCTGGAGGGCGGCAAGGACACGCTCAATGTCAGCACCGTGGGCGTGCGCGGGCGCTGGGATGTCGGCAGCGGTGAACGCTACCCGGCGCAGCTGACGGTCGGGCTCGGCTGGCAGCACGCTTCGGGTGATACCGATGTGGCCAGTCGCCAGAGCTTCGCGGTGGGAGGGGCGGCCTTCGATGTTTACAGCGCGGTGATGGCGCGCAATGCGCTGGTCAGCCAGCTGGGGGTGGCGGTGGGACTGGGTCGCAACAGCCAGCTCTCGTTGTTCGTCCAGGGCCAGCATGGCGACGGCCGTCGTGACGTCGGCGGGCAGTTGAACCTGCGCGTGGGTTTCTGAGGGGAGCGGACCAGCGGTGGATCCAGGCGGTACGTGGGTGACAGCGGGGCGGGAGGAGTGCAGCTCCCGCCCCCTGTGCACAGCGTCGATACCGGCGCTGACGTGCTGAAGGGGCTGGCCGCAGTTGGGCTATGTTTGCAGCGAGCGGGATCGACCGGGCGACAGGAACGCGCCGGCCCTGCTTGTCGTCCCGTCTGCAATGGAGCTGCCCCGCAATGCCAGAACCTTCCCTTTCCCGGACCGACCGGATCATGCGCGGTCTGGCGTTCGGCGCCATGGGTCTGTTGATGCTGGTCGTCGTCGGCGTTGAAGTGAACCATCGCCTGGCGTTCCTGCGGGACGCGCAGATCGCCGATGGCCACGTCGAGCGCCTGAACGCGGGCGGGTCGCATCCGCAGGTGGCCTTCACCACGGCGGCCGGCGAACGGGTCTCCTATCCGCAGGGGGGCATGATCTTCGGCTACGAGCCGGGCCAGGCCGTGCGCGTGCTGTATCGGCCCGAGCGCCCGTCCCTGGAGCCGGCACTCGACAGCTTCGGCGCACTGTGGGGGATGACCCTGATGGTGGCGCTGATCGGGCTGACGTTCGTGGGTATTGCCCTGCGCGCAGTGTTCGGACGGAAGTGAGCGTTGAAAGGGTCGACGGCCAAATGAAGAAGCCGCCCAGTGGGCGGCTTTTTCATTTGTCTGGCGGAGAGAGGGGCGCATCCCTGCACTCGATCCCGGTGTGCGCTGCACCCCGGAACCCGCCTGCGGCGGTCTGTCCGTGCATGTCGCGCATCTGCAGGTGGGCGGACCCCACCTACCGGGAGCGCGCCCGGGGCTTCCACCGCGACGAACGCACCTACCGCTGGCAGCACATCGAGTCCGGGCGGATCGTGTCCCGGACCAAGGCTGAAATGCGCGAGGAGCTCGGCTTGCGGCCCGATTCTCTGAACGGCCTCGTGGCCGGACGCATCCAGACATCCCGGGGCTGGCGCATGGGGCGCCGGTCCCTGCTGGGCGAGAGTTCGCGTTGGATCTTTCCATGAACGCATCATCCACCTACCTCCTGAGCCGCAAAAAAGGGTCGTTGATAGCATCGCCCGGGCAGCAACAGGTCCGAGAGTCTTGCGGAATGAGACGGCATGGAGGCTCAAGGTTAGCTCGGTCTAGGATAAGTTCGTCTAGACCATCAACCTGAATGAACTCTTTTGTCTTCTAAGATATTGATTTTCAAAGACACATAGGAATATCGTCTATGTGTTTCGCGCAAATAACATTCTTTTAACAAAAATTTGCGCGAGATGAGTTGCATGGATGAGTTCGTCATGTCATTCTATGTGCAACTCGTGCCATCTGAGGCCGGGGAAGGACCCATATGAACGACAAGACCGTGAAGCCACCCTACATCACCTACAAGACTTGGCAGTGGCTCATTGACGAGCTGCGGAGTCATGAGGTCATCCCGGGAGTGATCGACCGCAGCTACCTGAGCAAGCGGTCCGGCTCCGAGCAGTCGGCTCTCATTGCGGCAATGAAGTGGTTCAGCCTGATTGACGACTCCGGCGCTCCAACTCAGCTTTTGCGCGACTACATCGTTGCGAACGAGAACGAAGCTGCTGCGATGTTCAAGAAGATGGTCGAGCAGTCCTACAGCGCGGTCACTGATGGTTCTTTCGCGCTTGGAAGTGCGACGACCAACATGCTCGCGGACAAGTTCCGCGAGTACGAGATCAGCGGTTCCACGCTGACGAAGTCCATCAGTTTCTTCCTGTCGGCGGCGAAGGACGCAGGAATCAAGGTCAGCCCGCACGCGAAGGCTCCCCCGGCTCCGAACAACGGCGGTACGAAGCGAAAGATCAAGACGCCGACGCCGCTGCCGCCGACGCCTCCGGCAGTGCCTGACGCTCTTGGGCACGGGAGCAAGCCCAGGCCGCCGCGAGAGGGGATGGTCGCAATCCCGATCCCGATCTTCGGGGGGCAGGACGGCGTTATCTACTTGCCCGACCAGATGACTGCGAAGCAGTGGGAAAACGTCATCAAGATGACGGAGTTCATCTTGCAGAACTATCGCGACACGATGGCCGAGGAGCCGATGCCGAGCCAAAACAAGGAGGATGGCTGATGAGGAGAGTAGTGGGCTGCTCGCGTAAAACCGCCGCCGCGAGTGGCCGAGAAAAAGCAACGCCCCAACCCAAGTCCCCGTCTACCAAACAGGCTTGAGTTGAGGCGCGAGGCGGACAACGGCATGGCAGTAAGGGCGTCCCTCTGCCGGTACCGAGGCCCTTGACACGGCAAAGAGTATACCTCTTTGAACTCCGGTATTCCATATCGCCCTCCTCATGCCGACTTGAGGAGGACTTATGTCCGGTGCCAAGACGGTGCATGTTTGCGCGTATACCCGGTTCCGCAAGGGTCGTTTGGAATACGTTTGCCAGCATTGGCGCAGCCCTCCGGGCTAAGCGCAGCACCCGGGAGCGCCTTTCGGGGCGCCTCCCGTCAAGCTTGGCGACATGATCTCTTCGAGTAGGTCTAGAAATCTAAAGGAGAAGCAATGGGACGTAACGATCACATGGAAGACGATGGCTTTAATGACTTCTTACAGGAGGTTCTCAGTGGAGAGTCTCTCGAAGGTGCGGCTGAAGGAATCACCAAACTTGTCATAGATAAGGGCATGGACTCTCTCACCGACAAGCAGAAATTTGTCTTTAGGCGGGACGTGCTGGACGTTTACACGCTGGATGGGTGCTCTCGGTGCGAAGCGCCCATTCCGTGGTCTGAAATGTATGCCGCCACCGACAACGGCGGATTGTGCAACTACTGCTGGTATATGTCCGAGAAGATCAAACACGAGTAATACGACATCAGTTTGAAGGCCGCCTATGGGCGGCCTTCTTTTAGGTGTAACCTCTCGCCGCCTGATGGGCCGCGTCACAGGCGGCATGAATCAGGCGGGTGTTCTCGGGCGTGTAGCCATCGACTGCTCGGGTGCGGTCCAGAACCGCGCCTCGCTCTGGCAGGGACTCGTTGCAAAGCGGGCAGAGCCCTTCTTGCTCTTTCATCTTGAGCTGCTTCAAGCGCCGCCGGACCATCGGCTTGCTGCGCTCGTCGTGCATCAGTTCCTTGTAGACCTTGCGGCGGTAGGCAAAGAGCAGTTCCTTGTTGCCGCCGCTCAAGTCCACGAGCCTCGCTCGCACTTCATCGAGCAAGGCGCGGGCGAGGTCGAGTTGTTCGGGCGTCAGTCGGGGATTGGCCATGCGCTCAAGATAGCCCGCATCCCCGCCGCTCAGAACTCGGGCAGGTTTTCGAGGTTGTCCCGAGCCTGTCCGTTGTCCACGGTTTTGATGTACTCGACCCCGTTGACCTTGATGATGTAGACCGGCTGGCCTTTCTGCCACTGCCCGTTCGTTTGGGGGACGGTGATGAACGTAACGCCGTCCTTGATCGCTTTGACGACGGTAGCGCGCTCGTGCTCGGCAGCGGGGCCGAAGCTATCGCCGTTGTCCTGATGGATGCGTACTCGGTCGATATGCGTGTGCGCCGGGTAGTACCGAACAGCCGAAATGCCGTAATCCGCCCACTTGGCCATGTTGCCCCCTGCGTTGATTGGTAGGCACGTTGTAGCGGGGCGGCTTCGCACAGGCTGCGACCAGAAAACAAAAAGGCCACCTCGACGGGTGGCCTTTTCGCCCACCTGGCCCAGCACATCAGGCGTAGTAGGTCTTTTAGTAGGGTAGCCCCGGAGCTGCTTGGCCGAAGCCACTACCTACTGGATAACTGGCGGAGAGAGGGGGAGCCGGTTGAATCCGACCCAACCCCTTGAACCGCGAGGCATTCACAAACCGGACTGGTGCCCTGTTTTGTGCCCCGCGCATTGTAGCGGTTTGGCTTGGCGGCTGGCTACGCTTTTGCCTGCTTCTCGCGGGCGCGGCGGTTGCCTTCTTCAATCATCCTGCGGACAGTGCTGTTCAACTCCGCTTGCGACTGTGCAAGCGCTTCGGCTCGCTGGTGGGCGCGCCGTGCCCCTTCGGGGTCAAAGCGTCCGTTAATCCAGTTCGCCGGGTTCTCCTCCGGGAAATCTTCAAAGTATTCCGACCATTCGCCCACGGCATGCCTCCCAAGGCAGATTGTGGGCGAACGATACCCCGCCAGAAGGGGGAACCGCTAGGGCTACCGCCCTGGCGGCTTGGGGCCACGCGCCAGTGGCCCGACCGGCTTGGACATCGCCGCCCGTGGCGCGGCCGGTGGCCGCGCGGCGGGGCGGGGCGTAGCCCCAAACCGTGCGGCACGCGCAGCGCGTGCCGCTGCTTTGGCAGCGAACGATACCGGCACCGTGCGCACGGGTTCCGACGCCCTCGCTCGCAACTTACGACCGCCCCGCGCCTTCGACCGGCTGCCATAGAAGGCAAGGCTCGCCGTGCTCGCGTGGCCCATCGCTGCCGCCGCTTCCTCCGCGCTCATCGTGCCGGACGAAACGGCTGCTTTCAGTTCGCTGCCCTGCTGGTGGCGGAAGGAGTAGCAGGAAATCCCGGCCCCGGCCTTCAATGCGCGATTGAGGCTGCGCACGTCCGCTTCCGTGGTCGCCATCGTCCAGTGCCCGCCCTTTGCTTCGACCCTCGCCGCTAGTTCCGCCGCAGCGCCTTTGTCGGCAGGGAAGGCAAGCCCCCGCGCTTGTTGGCCGCGGTTCGTTCCGTTCCACTTCGCCCCGTGGAGGGTGGCGTGCAGCACTCGCCGCCCTTTCGCTGTCCGGCCTACGCGTAGGGACACGCCCGCCCGCAGTTCGGCGGGCCGGCAACCCGTCAGGGCCAACACTGCCAGCCGCTCCGCGTGGCGCTCTAGGACGCGCTCTTGCCGTCCCAGCAGAACACCGATGGCCAAGTCCGGCGCTGGCGCCCCCGTGCTGCGCTTCGACTTCGACACCGGGCGCGTGCCAGCGGCCTTCATCTCGGCCGCCTTGTGCGTCCACGTCTGGCGGTGCGACTGGAGAAACATTTCATCCAGCACGGCCGCCAGCCTGAAAGCCCGCTCCGTGCGGCGCTGGGCGCTGGCAATGTCGCCGCGCTCGCGTGCCCGCTCGCTCGACGCCCGCCATGCCCGCACGTCCTGCTCCACGCAGTAGCGGGTGGCGGTGCGCAGGAAGTCCCAGTGCGCGCGGGTCGTGGCGGCTTCCAGTGGCGTTTGGCCGGTCGCCCGCAGGTTGTCGTAGGCGCGCCGATACTTCGCCGCCGTGGCCGCCCCGACTTCGCGCTTGGGGCAGTCGGCCAGCACCGCGCGCGTCTGCTCGTCGGCGTGAAGCGTCCACGGCTTGCCGCTGCGTTGCGCTGCCAGCCGTGCCCGCCGCTCACGCTCGCCGAGTGCCGCGCCGTGCGCCTTCGCCCAACCGTCGGCCACGGCCGCCGGTGTGGGCTTCGCCGCACGGGTCGCACGGCTCCCGCCGTGCTCCGCTCCGCGTGCTAGGGCTGGCGCCCTGGCACGCTCCGCCGCCCCTGCGCTCCCGCTCCGGGGCGTGGGGGCTGCGCCCCCGTGGCCGCTTTTCGGCTTCCGCTCCCGCTCCAGCCTGCGACCACTCCCCCCATTGTCGGACGCTTTCGCGTCCGACAATGGGGAAGGGCTGTTCTTGGCTTTGCTGCGACTAAAAAACACCGGGGCGGCTCGCGTGAAATGGCTATACCTTCAGGGTGCCATTTCTCCGGTGGACCGCAAGGGGCAGCGCTTGCGTTTTCTTTCCGGTGTTTTAGTTTCCGGATATGAGCAAGCAAGAAGCACGCGCCCGAGGCATGCGCCGCATGCGGGCAAGCAACGATCGCCTTGAGGTCTATTTGCCTCTTGAAGTCGGCGCACGCTTCCGCGCGGCTGCGGAAGCCGCAGGCTTGCGGCCCGGTGTGCTGGCCCGCCGCCTGCTTACGGCGGCCGTAAGCAATGGCCGCAGCGCGTCCAAGTCCAAACCGTAGGCCAGCACCGACAGCCCCGGCGACTTCCCCGCGCCGTTGAGTTTCTCGGCAGCCGTGAAGGCGCGCGAGTAGGTCGCGTGGTGTTCGTCTTCCAACTCGTGCCCGACTAACTGCGCTCGCAGTTCCGAGGACACCCCGGCGCCTTGTAGTTCCTGAATGACGGTCTTGCGCAACGAATGAAATCCACGCTTGGCTTCTGGCCAGTCCTTGCCGGTCGTGCCGAGGTAGTAGCCGAACGCCTTGCTTATCCAGTTGCCCGCGCCGTTTTTAGCGGTTGCGGACGCTTGCGGGAAAATCCGCCAATCGCCACGGCCGCGCAGGCCGTCCACATAGTCGAGGAAACCGAGCGCCTGCAGGTCGGCATGGATGGGCACCACGCGGTTAGAGGCTTCCGTTTTGAGTTTCTGGTCCTCGCCGTCGTCGGTGATACGGATGGCCGGCACCCCGTCTACCGCTGCCACGTCCACGGTCAACAGTTGCCCCACTTCCGAGGCGCGGGCGCCCGTGTAAAGCCCCAAGAGCGCCGCCCAGCGTGCTCCCGGCGACAGCCGCGCAAAGTTCTCCGGGGCGTAGAGCGTGCGCACCTGTTCGAGGTCGAACGCCTTGAAGCCATGTTTCTTGCGCTGGCGCTTTTCTTTAGTCGTGTAGCGGATATGGCCCTTGGCCGGGTTGTCGCCGACTGGGTAGTAGCCGGAGGCCATCGCCCAAGCAAAGAAGCCGCCGGCGCCACCGAGATAGGATTGCTTATTGAAGATGGTCGGCGTAGCCGCGCCACCGTCGCGCAGGTGCTGGTAGAAGCGGGCGAGGTCGGGCCGGGCGATGGCGTGGACCGGCTTGCTCGCGCCGAGGTAGTCCACCAGTGCGGCAATGGCCGCGCGCTTGATGGTCAGCGTCTTTGCCGCGGTTGTGGCCTCGATGCTTTTTAGCCAAGCGTCGCGGGCCTTGGCTAGCGCGATGGTTTCGGCGACGGGGGGCGGGGTTGGCGCTTCGGCAACGGCGGCGCGTGGTGCGTAGTCCATGCGTCCGATGGCTTCCAGCGCCTCCAGGGCGCGGGCGTGGTCGGCGGCGTCCTGGGCCTGTATCCGCACCCCGCTGGGCATGGTGATTTCGTAGCGCTTCGCGCCGTTCTCGGCCACGCTGCGCAAGACTTCATCGACCGTGATTTTCTTCTCCATGCCATGCCCCCGTAGTGCGCTGAAGGCGTCAGCATAGCGAGCCGACAAGTCGAGCGCGGCAAGCCTTGCGGTCAGCAGGTCATGGCCTAGGCTGCGCTTGATGAAGGCGCGCCCGACGGTGCGCCGCAGGTCAGCAGGGACGCGCATGCGAAACACGAAACGACCCGACGCGGTGCGGGTGAGGTAGTGCGGAAAGGCCATCGGAGTTGTGCCCCGATTTGTGCCCTGCCCGCGATTTCTCTGCCAAGAAAAAACCCCTGAAAAATCAGGGGTTTGCGTATGCTTGGCGGAGAGAGGGGGATTCGAACCCCCGAAGCGCGGTTTAGACGCTTACACACTTTCCAGGCGTGCTCCTTCAACCACTCGGACACCTCTCCGGATCCCTGCCATCGGCAAACGCCTCAGCAGGGGCGCAGATTCTAGCGGGCTGCGCGGCACTTCACAAGCACCCCAGCCAGGAACCTGCGAAGGACGTGCCGGAGGCGAGGGGGCTGGACAGGCATGGCACAATGGAACATCCGATGGAAAACGGTGGCCTGATGTCCTATCTCGTCCTTGCCCGCAAGTGGCGTCCGAAGCGTTTTGCCGAGCTGGTGGGCCAGGAACACGTGGTCCGTGCGCTCAGCAACGCGCTGGACAGCGGCCGGGTCCACCATGCGTTCCTGTTCACCGGTACCCGCGGCGTGGGCAAGACCACCATCGCGCGCATCTTCGCCAAGTCGCTGAACTGCGAGCAGGGCACCAGCGCCGACCCGTGCGGCCAGTGCGCGGCCTGCCTGGACATCGACGCCGGCCGCTACATCGACCTGCTGGAAATCGACGCCGCGTCCAACACCGGCGTGGATGACGTGCGCGAGGTGATCGAGAACGCGCAGTACATGCCCTCGCGTGGCAAGTACAAGGTCTACCTGATCGACGAAGTGCACATGCTGTCCAAGGCGGCGTTCAACGCGCTGCTGAAGACGCTGGAGGAGCCGCCGGAGCACGTGAAGTTCCTGCTGGCCACCACCGACCCGCAGAAGCTGCCGGTCACCGTGCTCAGCCGCTGCCTGCAGTTCAACCTCAAGCGACTGGACGAGGATCAGATCCAGGGCCAGATGACCCGTATCCTTGCCGCCGAAGAGATCGAGGCTGACGGCAGCGCCATCGTGCAGCTGGCCAAGGCCGCTGATGGCAGCCTGCGTGACGGCCTGTCGCTGCTGGATCAGGCGATCGCCTATGCCGGTGGCGCGCTGCGCGAGGACGTAGTGCGCACCATGCTGGGCACGGTCGACCGCACCCAGGTGGCAGCGATGCTCGATGCGCTGGCCGAGGGCGATGGCCCGCGCCTGTTGCAGGTGGTGGCTGCGCTGGCCGAATTCTCGCCGGATTGGAGCGGCGTGCTGGAAGCGCTGGCCGAAGGCCTGCATCGCATCCAGGTGCAGCAGCTGGTACCGGGTGCTGCAGCGGCTGCCGAAGGCCTGGACGCGACAGGGTTCGCCGAACGCCTGCGTCCGGAAGTGGTGCAGCTCTGGTACCAGATGGCCCTGAATGGCCGTCGTGACCTGCCGCTGGCGCCTAGCCCGCGCGCGGGCTTTGAAATGGCCGTGCTGCGCATGCTGGCGTTCCGCCCGGCCGCGTCGGTCCCGCCGGTGCCGAAGTCGATGGAAGGTGCAGGCAATGCGCCGGGTGGCAATGCTACCGGTGGTGGCAGCGGTACGGGTACCCACGAAGCGACGCCGGCGGCTGCCGCCACTTCGGCAAGCCCGGCCCCGGCGACGCAGGTGGCCGCGCCGTCCCAGGCCGCGCCGCGCGAACCTGAACCCGAACCTGAGCCGGCCCCACGACCCGAACCGGACCCGACCCCGGAGCCCGAGCCGGTTCCGGTGGAAGAGCCCGTGTCGCCGCTGCCGGTGAAGGCCGAAGTAGCGGCGCCGGCATCCGTTGAAGCCGAAGCGGGCGACGACCTGCCGCCGTGGACCACAGACGAAGCCGAGGCGCGTGACGAGGCGCTGGCGGCCGAGATGGCTGGGCCGGACGCCGCCATGGTGGCGCCCTGGCATGAGCCGCCGGCTCCCGTCGCGGTTCCCAGCGAGCCTGCGCCGCCCGAGCGTCCGTTCCGCACTGAAGGCATTGCCATCGCGCCGGCCGAGCCGGTCCCGGCACGTGATGCCGTGCCACAGGAAGGTGTCAGCGACCTGGCCAGCGCCGAGGATTGGCTGGATCTGGTCGCCAACAGCGGCTTGAGCGGCCCGTCGCGGCAGCTGGCGGCCAACGCAGCCTTCATCAGTTGCCAGCACGGGACCTTGAAACTGGGCCTTTCGCCCGGATTTGAATATCTGCGCTCGGAGCGCGCGCTGGCCGCCCTGGGCGAGATGCTGGAGAAGGCCCTCGGCCAGGCGCCGAAGATCGTGGTCGAGACCGTGGAAACCGAACACGTTCCGGCCGAGACCCTGCACCAGCGTGCCGATCGCCAGCGTGGCGAGCGGCAGCAGGTGGCAGAGGCTGTTTTCATGGACGATCCGGAAGTGCAGGTGCTGATCCAACAGCACGGCGCCCGGGTTGTTTCCGATTCCATCCGTTCTTTTGACGAGTAAGACACTATGCGCGGCAACATCGCCCAACTGATGCAGCAGGCCCAGAAGATGCAGGAAAACCTGCAGAAGGCCCAGGAAGAAATCGCCAGGATCGAAGTGACCGGCAGCGCCGGTGGCGGCATGGTCAGCGTGACCCTGACCGGCGCCAAGGAATGCCGCAAGGTGCGCATCGACCCGTCGCTGGCCAGCGACCCGGAGATGCTGGAAGACCTGATCGCCGCCGCCTTCAACGATGCCTCGAACAAGATCGATGCCGAGTCGAAGTCGAAGATGGGTTCGGCCACCGCCGGCATGCAGCTGCCGCCGGGCATGAAGCTGCCGTTCTGATGTTCGGTGGGGCGCCTGTCGTAGAGTCGAGCTTGCTCGACTTTACCGGGTCCTTCAGTCGAGCAAGCTCGACTCTACTCATACCCGTCGGGCATGCCCGGCACGATCGAAGCGCCCTGCCGTGTCCGCACCCCTGCTTGAACAATTGATCGACGCACTGCGGGTGCTGCCTGGCGTGGGCCAGAAGACGGCGCAGCGCATGGCCTACCACCTGCTCGAGCGCGAGCGCGAAGGTGGCCAGCGCCTGGCCGAAACCCTGGCGCTGGCGGTGGAGCGCATCGGCCACTGTGCGCAATGCCGCGATTTCAGCGAAACCGAGTTGTGCCCGACCTGTGCCAACAGCAGCCGCGAACGCAGCCAGCTGTGCGTGGTCGAATCGCCGGCCGACCGCCTGGCCATCGAGAACGCCACCGGCTTCCGCGGTGTCTACTTCGTGCTGCAGGGGCGGCTGTCGCCGCTCGATGGCATCGGCCCGCGTGAACTGGGCCTGGAGCAACTGGAGCAGCGCCTGGCCGAAGGTGAGGTGCAGGAGCTGATCATCGCCACCAGTGCCACCGTCGAAGGCGAAGCCACCGCGCACTACCTGGCGCAGCTGGCGCGCGCGCGCAAGGTGCAGCCCAGCCGGCTGGCGCAGGGCCTGCCGCTCGGCGGCGAGCTCGAATACGTTGACCGCGGCACGCTGTCGCACGCGTTCGGGACCCGCAGCGAATTCCGCGATTGAGCGAAGGCCGGGTATGGCCTGGCGCGGGCGGCCTACAATGCGGGCGACATTCCCGCCGAGGCCGACCATGAGCAACGAAACCCTCTTCAGCAAGATCATCCGTCGCGAGATCCCGGCCACCATCGTCTACGAGGATGACGAGGTGCTGGGCTTCAAGGACATCGCACCGCAGGCGCCGGTGCACGTGCTGTTCATTCCGAAGAACGAGATCATTCCGACCCTGGATGACCTGCAGCCGTCGCAGGCGCACCTGATCGGCAAGCTGGCGCTGGCTGCCGCCGAGTACGCGCGCCGCGAGGGCTTCGCTCAGGATGGCTACCGCATCGTGATGAACTGCCGCGAGCATGCCGGTCAGACCGTGTTCCATATCCACATGCACCTGCTGGCCGGTGCGCCGCTGGGGCATTTCGGTACCCCGGGGCGTTGAGCGCCGGGCATCCACCCATGGTGTGGTTCCATTGAACAAAAAAAGGCCGCCCGAGGGCGGCCTTTTCCGTCATGCCTGTGCGGCGACGATCACCACCAGCCCCAACGGCCGTAGCCGCCCCAGTACGGGCCGTACGGACCCGGGCCCCACGGACCATAGGGATAGGGCACCACGTCGACCTGACGCTGTTCCGGCCACAGGTAGATCACATCGGCCGACAGCTTCGGCAGGCGGTAGTCGTATTCGCCGATGCGGGTGTTCTGGTAGCCGTCGATCTTGCCGATGAAGGTCACGTCACGACCGGCTTCGAACACCGCCGGGTCGTAGAAGCCGGCACGGCAGGCGATGAAACGACCGTCGCTGGCATCGGACGAGGTGGTGTTCGGGCGGCCACTGCCATTGAGCGGGCGCGAGATGATCTGGAAGCAGGTCTCGCCCTGGCCGGGCTTGGTTTCGATGATGCGACCGCCCCAACGGACCGGCGTGCCGACCTGCTGGGTAGCGACCGAATCGCGAGGGGAGACCAGGCTGAACTGTCCCTGCAGCGGCTTGGGGGCCGTGGCGCAGGCCGACAGGGCCAGCGTGGCCACAGCGGTGAGAAGGAACTTGGTGTTCATGGGGAGGCTCCGGAAGTCGGGCGATGCCTGCGCAGGTCCCGCAATAATGAAGCGAGGTCGGTGCAAGTTCCAGCGTAACGCGCATCAGCGAAACGCTGGCTGAGCGCGAGCAGGGCCGGGTCAGGACGCTGCCGGTGTACGCGCTGTGCCCAGTCCTGGGCGGTTTCGTGCGGTTCACGGGCCAGGCCGAGGCGGGCGAAGCGCCGTCCGAGCCGGTGCCAGGCGCGCAGCAGCGGGTCGCGTTCGCGCTCGCCACGGGCCAGCAGCCAGGCCATCCACGCCAGCGCCAGCAGTGCGGCCACCACGAAGCCAGCGACCAGCTGCCCGGGGCCCAGATCGTCCAGCCCGAACGGCTTGAGCAGCTGTTGCTGGCGACGCGCATCGAAAGACAGCACCAGGTCGTTCCAGCCGCGGCGCAGCCAGTCGCCCATCTGGCCCAGCTGCAGCCAACGCTGCTGCAGTGGCGTGTCCGTGCCGGCCTGCAGGCGGTCATCCAGTGTGTCCAGGATGCGTTCCGGTGCCACGGCTGCGGTCGGGTCGACCCGGACCCAGCCGCGCTGCGGCAGCCACACCTCGGCCCATGCGTGGGCATCCATTCGCCGCACTACCCAGTAGTCGCCGATGCGGTTGCGGGTGCCGCCGGCGAAACCGGTCACCACCCGCGCCGGGATGCCGGCGTTGCGCATCAGCACCACGAAGGCCGAGCTGAAGTGTTCACAGAAGCCGGCCTTGTAGCCGAACAGGAACTCGTCGATCGGGTCGCGTCCCGCCGCAGGGGTGTCCAGCGTGTACGAGAAGTCGGTGGTGATCCACTGCAGCGCGCGGCGCACGATGGCCTCGTCATCGCTGCCAGCCTCCTGTCGCCATTGCTGCGCCAACGTGGCGGTGCGCGGGTTGAAGCCGGTCGGCAGCTGCAGCGTCACGCGGCGCAGATAGGGCGACAGCGTGCTGTCGAAGCGCAGTGGAGGGGCCGAATGCAACCGCCACCGGCTGAGCGAGGCCAGCGGGCGTTCGCTGCTCAGGCTCATGTCCGCATCCAGCATGCTGCCTGCAGGCGCGCGGCTGGGCAGGTCCAGCGCCACCAGCTGGCGGCGGTCGGTGGGCTCGTAGTCGATCTGGTAATCCCAGCCCTGTGTACTTGCTTCAACCACCGCAGCAGGCCGTCGCGCGCTGGCGCGGTCGCGTGTCCAGCGCCGTCCATCAAAGGCAGTCAGTACAGGGCCGCGCCAGTAACGCTGCGCCGGCTCGGGTGGAGTGCCGAAGAACTGCACGCGCAGCGCCGGGCTGTCGTCGGCCATCAGGTCCAACCACTGGCCGGGCTCCATGCTGTCAGACAACCCCGGCGTACCCACGGCGCGCTCGGGAACACCCCACAGTGGCGTGGCCAGGCGCGGGAACAGCCAGAAGCAGGCCAATGCCAGCGGCAGGCCGATCGCCAACAGGCGGCCGACACCATGCAGCTGCCCGCGCAGCGGCAGGCGGCCAGCATGACCTTCATCCTGGGCCAGGCGTTGCAGCGCGATCAGTGCGCTGCCCCCGGCCAGCGCGGCCAGTGCGGTTGTCAGCGGCCCTTGGTCGAGCAGGAATGCTGCAAAGGGCGAAAACAGCGCGAAGCCGAGCAGGCTGCGGGCATCACGCAGGCTGCGCAGCTCGCTGGACTTGATCGCCAGCATCGCGGCCAGCAGTGCGCAACCGGTATCGCGCCCGGGGCGCACCATGCCCATCTGCCAGACGATGGCGCCGAGCATGCCCAGCACCAGCAGCAGGCGTACCGGCATTGGCAACACTGTCCGCCACGACAGGGCGGCGGTGATGATCGCCGCCAGCGCGATCACACCAGCCAGCAGTGATGGCAGCTGCAGCAGCAACGGCAACAAGGCCAGCGCCGCGCTGGCCAGGGTCCAGTTGCGGGCATTGCGGTCGAGCAGGGCCGGGGTCTCAGTCATGCGGCATCAACGCCAGCGCGCGCAGGCACAGGTGATGGTGGCTGGCGCCCTGACCGGGTCCGAACGGCTGGTGTGCAGGCAGCAGCAGGGTGTAGCGGCGGCCTTCGCGCTCGGCCACATCCACCCAGCGCGCCAATCGAGCAATGCGTGCTTCATGGCCCAGCGGCGCCAATGCGCGCCAGTCGAGGATCACTTCGATGCCGACCGGCTTTTCGTACTCGCGCACCAGCAGGCTGTCGCGGCGAGCCGAGTGCTTCCAGGAAATGCTGCGCGGCGCATCGCCTGCCCGGTAGGGGCGTAGCTGATGCAGTTCCTCGCCGCTGGCATGGGCGCGGGTGTGCAGCGGATCGCTGCCGCTCTCCGGCAGGGCAGGCGCCACGGCTTCAGCCAGCGGGTAGACCAGCAGCGGCTGTTCCGGCCACACCCACGACCACGCCCGCACCAGGCCCAGCGGCTGGGTGGTGGACAGTCGGATGCGCGGCAGTTCCAGCCAGCCACGGCGTTCGCTGGGAACGTCCAGTTCCACTTCGCCACGGCCGTGCGCAGGCAGCGAGGTCCAGGCGTTGCTGTCACCCAGCTGCAGATGAAGGCCGTGCCGCGCACGCGGGTCACGCAGTGAGAGGTCCACGCGCAGACGCAACGGTTGCCCGGCCGCTACCGGCTCGGCGGAGATCGCATCGATCTGCACGCCGGACAACTGGAGATGCGCGGCAATGGCACTGGCGATTGCTGCTGCCGCGAGCAGCAGGGCCAGCAGCAGCGCCGGGTTGTTGTTGTAGTTCAGTGCGCCCAGCAGCATGGCCGCCAGCAGGGTGGCAACGAACAGGCCGAAGCGGGTGGGCAGCACATAGATGCGATGGCGGTCCAGCCGCCTCGGCAAGGTTTCGGGCCTGCGTGGCCGAGCCAGCAGCTGCATGCGTGCCCAGCGTGTGGCCACGCTCAGTCCACCGCGACGGTCTGCAGGATCGCGCGCGCCAGTGCCGGACCCGAACTGGATTCGGCTTCCGCCACCAGTCGGTGACCGGCCACCGCCACGAACAGGGTCTGCACGTCTTCGGGCACGACATGCCCGCGACCCAGCAGCAGGGCATGTGCCCTGGCCGCACGCAGCAGGGCCAGGCCTGCACGCGGTGACAGGCCGACGCGCACGCCGGCGTGCTGGCGGCTGCGGGTCAGCAGGGCCTGCACATAGTCGATCAGCGCGTCGCTGGCATGCACCTGGTTCACTGCGTCGCGCAGCGCGCGCACCTGGGTGTCATCCAGTTTCGGTACGGCACGCGCGATCAGGTCGCGGCGGTCGCTGCCACGCAGCAGTTCGCGTTCGGCCTGGGCACTGGGGTAGCCCATCGCCAGACGCAGCAGGAAGCGGTCCAGCTGCGAATCCGGAAGCGGGAAGGTGCCGGACAGGTCCACCGGATTCTGCGTAGCGATCACGAAGAACGGGTCGGGCAGCGGATGCGTCTGTCCGTCCAGCGTGACCTGTTGCTCGGCCATCGCTTCCAGCAACGCGCTCTGCGTGCGCGGTGGTGCGCGGTTGATCTCGTCGGCCAGCAGTACGTGGGTGAACACCGGGCCGGGATGGAACTGGAACTGCCGGCTGCCGGCTTCATACACCGACACGCCCAGCACATCGGCGGGCAACAGATCGGAGGTGAACTGCACGCGCTGGAAGCTGAGGCCGAGGCTGCTGGCCAGCGCATGCGCCAGCGTGGTCTTGCCCAGGCCGGGCAGATCTTCGATCAGCAGGTGACCGCCGGACAGCAATGCGACGAACGCCAGCCTGACTTCCGGCACCTTGCCCAGTACCAGTGCGTTCACCTGATCCTGTGCCTCCCGCAGGGCCTGACGCAATTGATCGGTTAGCATGCTGGGGTTGGGGGACGAAGCTGGCATGATCGTCTCAGATCTGGAATCCACTCGATTATCCATAGAGCAATGCAAGGCGAACAGCGCGCACGGACGATATTTCTCTGGTTATGGACGCTGGTCACAGCGGCCAAGCTAATCGTTGCCGCGCGCTTGCCGCTGTTCGTCGACGAAGCGTTCTATTGGCAGGAAGGCCAGCATCTGGCCGCGGCCTATTCTGATCTGCCCGGGTTGACCGCCTGGCTGGCCCGCCTGGGCGTGGAGATCGGCGGTCATCACGTGCTTGCGCTGCGCCTGCCGTTCCTGGCCATCGGTGCGCTGTTGCCGCTGCTGGTGGTGCGCACGGCCACGCGCTGGTTCGGGAATGTGGCTGGTTGGCAGGCGGGCAGCCTCACGCTGTTGATGCCGTTGTCGGCGACGCTGGGCCTGCTGGCGGTACCCGACGTGCCGATGGCGCTGGCGGCGGTGATCTGCCTGCACGCCGGTGCGCGCCTGCTGCACAACGTGGATGCCTCCTCGGCGATGAAGCTGGCGCTGGGCCTGCTGATCGGTGCACTCAGCCACTACCGTTTCATCGGTGTCATCGGCGTCGGTTTCATCGCGCTGCTGGCATTGCCGCAGGGGCGGCGCATGCTGGCCGATCCGCGCGTGTGGGTGGCACTGGCGGTGGGCGTGCTGGCATGGCTGCCACTGCTGGCGTGGAATGCGGACAACCACGATGCCGGTCTGAAATTCCAGGTGGTCGAGCGCCATCCCTGGGCCTTTGAATGGGGCGGGCTGTGGTTCCTGGTGATCCAGCCGATGCTGGTGACGCCGATCCTGTGCATGGCGATGTGGAAGGTGGCGCTGGCAGGAACCCGCAGCGGTGGCGGTGCGCGCGTGCAGTGGCGCTATTTCGGCCTGGTGGGCGGCGTGTCCACGCTGGGCATTTTCGTGCTTGGCTTCTTCACTGACGTCGAGCGGATCAGTTTCCATTGGCCGCTGCCGGGCTACCTCGCACTGCTGGTGGCGGTGCCGGTAGTGCTCAACGGCTGGCCGCGCTGGCTGCGCCGCACCGGCTGGTGGCTGGCAGGCGCGGGCATGGTGCTGGCGTTCGGCTACTACCTTATGGCATCCACCCCGGCACTGCGCGAGCAGATGGCCGGCAGCAAGTACTACCCGCGCAATTTCGCCGGCTGGCAACCACTGGCCGTAGCGGTCCATGAAGAGCTGCGGCAGATGCCGGAAGGGACGCGCGTGCTGGCCGGCAACTTCAAGGTTGGCGCCGAGCTGGGCTTCCAGCTGGGCAATGGCAACATCGAGGTGCTGCCGCATCCGCTCAATGACAAGCATGGCCGCACCGCGCAGCTGGCACAGTGGGGCCTGCTGCATGAGGGCGAGCGCACGGCGCCGATGCTGCTGGTGCTGTCACCCAGCGACCAGCGCTATCGCGAACTGCTGGAGCGCTATCACGCCATCTGCGATCAGGTGGGGTCGATGCCTGCGCCACGCGTGGTCAGCAGTGATCACGGGTTCCAGCGCTTCCTGTTGTTCCGCCTGCCGGTGCAGCGCGCGCAAGGGCCGTGCGTGACGCCGGCGATGGCGTGGCTGGATGCGCCGTCCAATGGCGAGAAGGTGTCCGGCACGTTCGCGATCAAGGGCTGGGCGTTCAAGGATGGCGTCGGCCTGGCACGCGTCGAAGTGCTGGTCGATGGCCGTTCCATCGGTGACGCCCGCTATGGGCGTGTGTTCGACGTGCGCCACACCTGGCCGGACAGCACCGATCCGCAGCACCCGGCGGTGGGCTTCGACGCATCGCTGGATACCACCACGCTGGCGCCGGGCAGGCATTGGCTGGGCCTGCGCCTGTATGGCCGCGATGGCAGCGTGGAGCAATGGCAGGAGCAGCCGTTCGAGGTCCGTTGAGGCCTCTGCTTTTGTAGAGTCGAGCCATGCTCGACTGCTTTTTCCGGGTCGCCTGCCATCTACAGCAGAAGCAGGCGAGCATGGCTCGACGCTACAGTTCAGGGCACCTCGAACCCCGCCTGGCGCAGCAGGCCGCACAGCGCAATCAATGGCAGGCCGACCAGCGCGGTCGGGTCGCGGTTGTCGATGGCGTCGAACAGGCTGATGCCCAGGCCCTCGCATTTGAAGCTGCCGGCGCAGTCCAGTGGCTGCTCGTTGGTCACGTAGCGGGCGATCTCGTCCGGTTCCAGTGCGCGGAAGCAGACGTTGGTCAGATCGACGGCCGTGAATGATTCTCCATCACGGGTGAGACAGACGGCGGTGTGGAAGCGCACGGTCTGCCCGGACATCGCTGCCAGCTGCGCGCAGGCGGCCTCGGCCGTACCGGGTTTGCCCAGCGGTTGGCCGTTCAGGTCCGCGACCTGGTCCGAGCCGATCACCCAGGCGCCCGGATGGAGGGCAGCCACCTCGGCGGCCTTGGCCGCAGCCAGGCGCGTGGCCAGAGCCCGCGGCGCTTCGCCATTCAACGGGGTTTCATCCACCTCCGGGCGCGCGCAGTCGAAGGCAAGGCCCAATCGCTGCAGCAGTTCGCGGCGGTAGCGGGAGGTGGAGGCCAGGACCAGTGACATGCGAGAATACCGGGGCAGGGCGCGGCAGTCTGGCGTGTCCGCAGCGCCAGCGGCAAGTCCTGTATGGCGGGCATTTGACAGCCGCCGCCCCGATCCTTAGTATTCAGCGGCTTATGTCCGCGAACGTGCCCGAAACGCTGGATGCCTGGCGGATGGTTGTAGCGCGAAGGCGCTTCGACGGTCAGGTGTCCCTGGCTGAATTGACCCGCCTGCAGGGGTTGGTCGCAGATACCGACGGTGAGTGCAATTACTCGCTTGAATTCGGTCGCGACGACGTCTTGCGGGTATCCTATGTGGAATTGACCATCGACACCGCGTTGCCGCTGACCTGTCAGCGCAGCATGCAGCGATTCCTGTTGCCGGTGAAGATGACCCAGAGGCTTGGCCTGATCCGCGACGAGGACGAGGAATCGTCCCTGCCGGAGGAGTACGAGGCGTTGCTGGTGCCGGAAGACGGCCAGCTGCGTCCGCTGGACCTGGTCGAGGACGAGCTGGTGCTGGCGGTGCCTGTGGTGCCGCTGTCGCCCGACGGTGAAGCAGTCGACAAGGACTGGGCGCCGAGCGAAGAAGAAACAAAGCAGGCCAACCCGTTCGCGGCGTTGGCGGCACTGAAGAAACAATAGCAGCCGGATTGTCGTCGGCGGCTGCGGCGAAAGCGAAAGTGTGCTGGGCGCTGGCGTCCTGCGCGACGATACGACGAAGCAAAACGAACCGAGTTTGGAGCAATCCCATGGCTGTGCAGAAATCCCGTGTCACCCCGTCCCGCCGCGGCATGCGTCGTGCGCATGACGCCCTGAGCGCCAAGCAGCTGTCGACCGACCCGACCACCGGCGAAGTGCACCTGCGTCACCACATCACTGCCGATGGTTTCTACCGCGGCAAGAAGGTCATCCAGACCAAGACCTCGGCCGTCGAAGAAGATTGATGTGCCGGGAAGGCCGCTGCCTCCGGGCAGCGGCCTTTGCCTTCTTTCCCGGGTGTGCCGGTGATCGGCGGCCCGCGCAACAGGAAACATGATGAGCAAGCGGATCTACTCGAGGATCGCGGGCACCGGTAGCTATTTGCCGGAAAAAGTCCTGACCAACGCCGACCTGGAAAAAATGGTCGAAACCTCGGATGAGTGGATCCAGTCGCGCACCGGCATTCGTGAGCGGCACATCGCGGCCGAAGGCGAAACCACCAGCGACCTTGGCTACAGCGCCGCCCTGCGCGCGCTGGAAGCCGCAGGCATCGACGCCTCGCAGCTCGACATGATCGTGGTCGGCACGACCACCCCTGATCTCATTTTCCCGTCCACCGCGTGCCTGATCCAGGCAAAGCTCGGTGTGGCCGGGTGCCCCGCCTTCGACGTCAACGCCGCCTGTTCGGGCTTCGTGTTCGCGTTGGGCGTGGCCGACAAGTTCATCCGCTCCGGCGACTGCAGGCACGTGCTGGTGATCGGCACCGAAACGCTGACCCGCATGGTCGACTGGAACGATCGCACCACCTGCGTGCTGTTCGGCGATGGCGCTGGCGCTGTCGTGCTCAAGGCCGACGAAGACACCGGCATCCTCAGCACCCACCTGCATGCCGATGGCAGCAAGAAGGAGCTGCTGTGGAACCCGGTTGGCGTTTCGACCGGCTTCAAGGACGGCGCCAATGGCGGCGGCACCATCAACATGAAGGGCAACGACGTGTTCAAGTACGCCGTCAAGGCGCTGGACTCGGTCGTGGACGAGACTCTGGCTGCCAACGGTCTGGACAAGTCCGACCTGGATTGGCTGATTCCGCACCAGGCCAACCTGCGCATCATCGAAGCCACCGCCAAGCGCCTGGACATGTCGATGGACCAGGTCGTGGTCACCGTCGACAAGCACGGCAACACCTCGTCCGGCTCGGTACCGCTGGCGCTGGACGCCGCCGTGCGCTCGGGCAAGGTCGAACGTGGCCAGCTGCTGCTGCTGGAAGCCTTCGGCGGCGGCTTCACGTGGGGTTCGGCTCTGCTGCGCTATTGATAGTGCAAGTTACGACAACGTGAAGCTTTGTCGTTGCGGCCCCTCTGGGGCCGTAACGCGTTTAAGGAGGACCTGTCATGGTTGAGCCCATCGTCATCGAAGGGCAACGTGCCTGGCTGAAGCAGTACGGCAAGGGAAGCCGCGCGCTGGCCCTTGGCCTGCTCAAT
Source organism: Stenotrophomonas sp. SMYL11 (assembly GCF_036320005.1). Lineage (NCBI taxonomy): Bacteria > Pseudomonadati > Pseudomonadota > Gammaproteobacteria > Lysobacterales > Lysobacteraceae > Stenotrophomonas > Stenotrophomonas sp. SMYL11. The sequence goes on along the minus strand of NZ_JAWIRS010000002.1, from coordinate 628,538 downwards.
TTTGTTGCCCGTCGTTTTCATCTGGATGCCCTGCGCCCGCCGCCGCACCGTGGTGGTGACGCCGCACGCGAAACCGAAGCCCGTCGCCTTGCAGAACTGCAGGCGCAGGGCGTGAACGTGCCCGATGTGCTGGGCACCGGCCATGCTGCGCTGGTGATCGGCGACAACGGCAGTTCGTTCAATACCTGCCTGCGCGAAGCCGACGAGGCCGGTCGCGACCGCCTGGTGATGGCGGCCATGCTGGCCATTGCCGCAGCGCATGCGCGCGGCGCCTATTTCGGTCAGCCGTTGCCGCGCAATCTCACCTGGGATGGCGAGAAGGTCGGTTTCATCGACTTCGAGGAAGATCCGCTGGAAGTGATGGATCTGTCCGAAGCGCAGGCCCGCGACTGGCTGATGTTCGGCTATGGCGTGGCCAAGTACTACGCCGACCGCCCCGAGCACCTGCAGGCGATGATGGCCGAGGCGATGGGCGATGCGCAGGCGCCGGTGCGAGAGCACGTGCACGCGGTCACTGGCCGCCTGCGCAGCCTGGCCCGGGTCTGCATGAAGCTGGGCCGCTCGGCGCGCGCGCTGGCCCACTCCATCTTCATCGCCCATGGCGCCAGCACCGCTGGCGTGCTGATGCTGGTGGGCCTGTGCGTGGATTTCCTCGCCGACGGCGATCTGGACGTCCTGCAGCTCTTCTGCTGATCAGTGGCCGGAGTCAAATCCCTTTTCCCATGGAGAGGGATCTGGCTCCGGATCTCCAGCGCGTTGCGACCGCCATTCACCATACGCGTGCATACGCGCACGTACAGACGACACGGCATGTTCCCCCTTATCATGGCCCGCTTCGATTGCAACAAGCGGATGACCGCGTGACCGTATCCACCCTCGCTTTTGTCTTCCCCGGCCAGGGCTCGCAGTCTGTGGGCATGGTGGCCGAGCTGGCTGAACTGCACCCGCAGGTGCGTGAAGCCTTCACCGAGGCATCCGATGGTGCCGGCGTCGACCTGTGGGCGCTGTCCCAGGGTGGCCCGGAGGAAATGCTCAACCGCACCGAATACACCCAGCCGGCCCTGCTGGCCGCAAGCATCGGCGTGTGGCGCGCCTGGAACGCCGTGGGCGGTCCGCGCCCATCGGTGCTGGCCGGTCACAGCCTGGGCGAGTACACCGCCCTGGTCGCCGCTGGCGCGCTGAGCCTGCATGACGGTGCGCACCTGGTGCGCCTGCGCGGCCAGCTGATGCAGGAAGCCGCACCGGCCGGCGTCGGTGCCATGGCCGCCGTGCTCGGCGCCGAGGACCAGCTGGTGCTGGACGTCTGTGCCGAAGCCGCAGGCAGCCAGGTGGTGGTGCCGGCCAACTTCAATTCGCCGGGCCAGATCGTGATCGGTGGCGACGCCGACGCGGTCGACCGTGCGCTGGCGCTGCTGGCCGAGAAGGGCGTGCGCAAGGCGGTCAAGCTGGCCGTGAGCGTGCCCTCGCACACCCCGTTGATGCGCGAAGCCGCCAACCGCCTGGCCGAAGTGATGGCCGGCCTGGCCTGGCAGGCGCCGCAGCTGCCGGTGGTGCAGAACGTCGACGCCAAGGTGCATGACGGCATTGACGCGATCCGTACCGCGCTGGTCCAGCAGCTGTATCAGCCGGTGCAGTGGACCGGGTGCGTGCAGGCGCTGGCTGGCGGTGGCGTCACCCGGATCGCCGAGTGCGGCCCGGGCAAGGTGCTGACCGGCCTGGTCAAGCGCATCGACAAGGCCATCGACGGCCGTTCGCTGGCCACGCCAGGCGACTTCGAAGCCGCCCGCGAGGCATGGTCGGCCTGATCCCCCTTGTTCCTGCCGACCGTACCGGTGGCCGCTGCAAGCGGTACGGGTACGGCGGCCGTCCCAGCCTGAGGAAAACATCATGAGCAAGCCCCTGCAGGGTGAAATCGCACTGGTCACCGGCGCCAGCCGTGGCATTGGTGCCGCCATCGCCGATCTGCTGGCCGCCCAGGGCGCCACCGTCATCGGCACCGCCACCACCGAATCCGGCGCTGCCGCGATCGGTGAGCGCCTGGCCGCCCACGGTGGCCACGGCCGCGCGCTGAACGTCACCGACGCCGCCGCGCTGGACAGCGTGCTCGATGGCATCGCCAAGGAATTCGGTCCGATCTCGATCCTGGTCAACAATGCCGGCATCACCCGCGACAACCTGCTGATGCGCATGAAGGACGAGGACTGGGCGTCGATCATCGACACCAACCTGACCAGCGTGTTCCGCACCAGCAAGGCGGTCATGCGCGGCATGATGAAGGCGCGCAAGGGCCGCATCATCAACATCGCATCGGTGGTGGGCGTGACCGGCAATGCCGGCCAGGCCAACTATGCCGCGGCCAAGGCCGGCATCATCGGCTTCAGCAAGTCGCTGGCCAAGGAAATCGGTTCGCGCGGTGTCACCGTCAATGTTGTCGCACCCGGCTTCATCGACACCGACATGACCAAGGCGTTGCCGGAAGAAGCGCGTACCGCGCTGATCAACGACATCGCCCTCGAACGCCTGGGTTCGCCGGAGGACATCGCCCATGCGGTGGCCTTCCTGGCCGGCCCGGCTGCCGGTTACATCACCGGCGAAACCCTCCATGTGAACGGTGGCATGTACATGCCGTAAGCAAGGGGCGCAGGGATTGCGCCGCAAGTGGTTGATCTGCGAAGGTTTTTGCTGCAATGCAAGGCCGCGCCGGTTTCCACTACACTATCCCACGGCCATCGCCTTTGATGGCGACCACTTTTGAACCACAACTCCATCTGGAGCGAGATCCCATGAGCACCATCGAAGAACGCGTCAAGAAAATCGTCGTCGAACAGCTTGGCGTCAAGGAAGAAGAAGTCACCAACAGCGCATCGTTCGTCGATGACCTGGGCGCTGACTCGCTGGACACCGTCGAGCTGGTGATGGCCCTGGAAGAAGAATTCGAGTGCGAGATCCCGGACGAAGAAGCCGAGAAGATCAGCACCGTGCAGGCCGCCATCGACTACATCAAGGCCCACGTCAAGGCCTGATGCCAGACGGCAGTGCGCGTGCGGGCTCACGCTCGCCGCGCACCGCACCCCATGGGGCCGCTGTTGCGGCCCCGTGTGTTTGAGCATCACACCGAAGCAAACCGAGTTGCCCGTTGAAATCATCCGGGCCAGGAGAATCAGCAATGAAGCGTCGCGTCGTCGTAACCGGCCTGGGTATCGTCTCGCCGTTGGGCAATGATCTGGCCAGCAGCTGGGAAGGCATCACCCAGGGTCGTTCGGGCATCGGTCCGCTGACCAACGTTTCTGATGCCTATCTGGATCGGTTCACTACCAAGATTGCAGGTGAGGTCAAGGGATTCGACATCACCGCCGACAATGAACTGTTCGGCAAGTTCCGGGTCAGCGGCAAGGATGCCAAGAAGATGGACCCGTTCATCCATTACGGCCTCGGTGCCTCGTTCATGGCCCTGCACGACTCGGGCCTGGAGATCACCGACGCCAATGCCGAGCGCATCGGCGCCATCGTCGGCGCCGGCATCGGCGGCCTGCTCGGCATCGAAGAGCAGACCATCGAGTTCCACGAGGGCAAGAAGATCTCGCCCTTCTACGTGCCCAAGACCATCATCAACATGCTGCCGGGCCAGCTGAGCATCATCACCGGCCTGAAGGGCCCGTCGTTCTCGGCGGTGTCTGCGTGCGCGACCTCGAACCATTCGATCGGCACCGCCATGCGCATGATCCAGTACGGCGATGCCGACGTGATGGTGGTCGGTGGTGCCGAGCGTGGCTCGTCGCCGACCGCACTGGGCGGCTTCTGCGCGATGAAGGCCATGAGCACCCGCAACGATGCCCCGGAACAGGCCTCGCGCCCGTGGGACAAGGACCGTGACGGCTTCGTGCTGGGCGACGGCGCCGGCATCCTGATCCTGGAAGAGTACGAGCACGCCAAGGCACGTGGCGCGAAGATCTACTGCGAACTGGCCGGCTTCGGCGCCAGCTCCGACGCGTACCACATGACCGCACCGAGCGAGAACGGCGAAGGCGCCGCCCGCTGCATGGTCATGGCCATGAAGGACGCCGGCGTGACCCCGGAACAGGTGGGCTACCTCAACGCGCACGGCACCTCCACGCCGCTGGGCGACCTGGGCGAGACCATGGCGATGAAGACCGCCTTCGGCGACCACGCCTACAAGATGATGGTCAGCTCCACCAAGTCGATGACCGGCCACCTGCTCGGCGCTGCCGGCGGCGTGGAGGCGATCTTCTCGGTGATGGCGCTGCAGGACAACGTCATCCCGCCGACCATCAACCTGCAGCAGCCGGGCGAAGGCTGCGACCTGGACTACGTGCCCAACGAGGCGCGCCAGGCCAAGGTCGACGTGGTGATGTCCAATGGCTTCGGCTTCGGCGGCACCAACGGCACGCTGGTCTTCAAGCGCGTCTGACCGGTGCGGTAGGTTGTAGAGTCGACTGTTGGTCGACTGCTCTTCGCGGGAAGCCAAATTCCCGCGCTGCGCGCGATAGTCGACTAACAGTCGACTCTACCGTTCGGCGTCCGGAAAATCGGATCAACGCCGTGCACCACGGAGCCGCCGCAAGGCGGCTTCCGTGCATCTGAATCCCCGAACTGGCCGCCATGACCCACGCACCTCTGATCCACCCGCTGCCGCACCCGATCGATCTGCTGGCCCTGCAGCAGCACGACCCGTCGCGCTTCCCGCTGCTGATGGAATCCACCGCCTCGGGCACCGCCCAGGGCCGCTGGAGCCTGCTGCTGGCCGCGCAGGGCGATAGCCTGCGGCTGGATGCCGATGGCCAGGTGCGCGACCAGCATGCTGCGGTGCAGGCCGGCAGCTTCCTGCAGGTGCTGGACCGTGCCTGGCAGCGCGAACGCCTGCCGCATGATGGCAGCCACAGCCTGCCGTTCCGCGGTGGCTGGGCGTTGATGCTGGATTACGAAGTGGCCAGCCAGATCGAACCAGTGCTGCCGGCGCGCGCACGCGCGGACGGCCGCCCGACCGCGCTGGCACTGCGCTGCCCGGCCGCGGTGCTGCACGACCATCAAAACGAGGCCAGCTTCGTCATTGCCGAAGCTGGCGAGCAGGCGTTGCTGGATGCGCTGGTGGCACTGGCCTCGGCCGCGCTGCCCGAAGCCGGGCAGGGCTGGCAGCCGCCGCAGTCGGTGGGCGAGGATGCACCGCAGCGCTTCACCGACGGCGTGCGCCGGGTGATCGAGTACCTGCGTGCCGGCGATGTGTTCCAGGTGAACCTGTCACGGCGCTGGAGCGCGCAGTTCGCCGCGCCGGTCAGTCCGCAGGCGCTGTACGCACAGCTGCGCCGCGCCAACCCGGCACCGTTCGCCGGCCTGTTCAGCGCGCACGGCCGCCATGTGGTCAGTTCCTCGCCAGAGCGGCTGGTGTCGGTGCATGCCGGCCATGCGCAGACCCGGCCGATTGCCGGCACGCGTCCGCGGTTTGAAGGCGATGACGATGCCGCGCGCATCCAGGAGCTGGTCGGCCATCCCAAGGAGCGTGCCGAGCACGTGATGCTGATCGACCTGGAACGCAACGACCTGGGCCGCATCTGCCTGCCCGGCACCGTGGTGGTCGATGAGTTGATGACCGTGGAGAGCTACGCGCATGTGCACCACATCGTCAGCAACGTCAGCGGCCACCTGCGGCCGGAGGTCACTCCCGGCGAGGTGATCGCCGCCACCTTCCCCGGCGGCACCATCACCGGCTGCCCCAAGGTGCGCTGCATGCAGATCATCAGCGAGCTGGAGCAGGTACCGCGTGGTGCCTATACCGGTGCGTTCGGCTGGCTGAACCGCGACGGCGACCTGGACCTGAACATTCTGATCCGCACCGCTGAAGTGGATGGCCACGAGGTGAGCTTCCGCACCGGCGCCGGCATCGTGGTCGACTCGGATCCGGACAAGGAACTGGACGAGACCCGCGCCAAGGCCCGCGGCCTGCTGCGCGCGCTGGGCCAGCAGGGGTAGTGCAGGCCGCTGGCCGGCAACCCCATTCCCCCACGGTGGGTGCCGACCTTGGTCGGCACGGATGCGGATGTCTGCCACCCCGGTCATGACCCCAATCCACCGGCACGGTATCCTGCACGACGGAATCGAGTTCTGAGGTAGTCCATGGCGGGAGCCAAGCGCGGGTGTCTGTTCGTGGTAACGCTGGTGGTGGTGCTGGCCGCCGTCGTGGCCGGCGCGGGCGCGTGGTTCTTCTACCAGCAGACCCGGTTCGCCGACGCCCCCATCACCCCGTCCGCCGAGAGCATGGTCATCGCCAGTGGCGATGGCATGAACAGCGTGCTGCGCAAGCTGCGCGACGCCGGCGTGGACGAGGGCCAGGACACCCAGTGGCAGCTGTTGGCGCGCCAGCTTGATGCCGCCGGCAAGCTGAAGGTGGGTGAGTACGCGCTCAGCGGCGACCTGACCCCGCGCGAGCTGCTGCTGCGCATGCGCGCCGGCAAGGTGCTGCAGCACCGCGTCACCATCATCGAAGGCTGGAACATCCGCCAGCTGCGTGCCGCGCTCAAGCGCGCCGAGCCGCTGCTGCACACCACCGACAACCTCGATGACGCCGCGCTGATGCAGCGTCTCGGTTTCGGTGGCCAGCATCCGGAAGGCCGCTTCCTGCCGGAGACCTACGTTTACCAGCGCGGTGACAGCGACCTGGACGTGCTCAAGCGTGCCCATGGCGCGATGGAAAAGGCGCTGGATGAAGCCTGGGAAAGTCGTGCGCCGGACCTGCCGATCAACACGCCCTACGAACTGCTGACGATGGCATCGATCATCGAGAAGGAAACCGCGTTGGCCAGCGAGCGCCCGCAGATTGCCGGCGTGTTCATGCGCCGCCTGAAGATCGGCATGCGCCTGCAGACCGATCCCACTGTCATCTACGGCATCGGCGCTGCGTATGACGGCAACATCCGCCGCCGCGACCTGACCACCGATACGCCCTACAACACCTATACCCGTGCCGGCCTGACACCGACCCCGATCGCCATGCCCAGCCGCGATGCGCTGATGGCGGCTGCACAGCCGGCACCGGGCGACGCGCTGTACTTCGTCGCCGTGGGCGATGGCAGTGGCGCGCACGTGTTCTCGCCCAGCCTGGACCAGCACAACGCCGCAGTGGCCCGCTACCTGCAGCAGCTGCGCCAGCAACGTACCCAGGAGACCCCGGCGCAATGAGTCCCGCGCTGCTTCGCCACCCGCGTTTCGTCAGCCTGGAAGGCGGCGAGGGCGCGGGCAAGACCACCGCCATCAATGCCATCCGTGACTGCCTGCGCAGCCACGGTCATGAGGTGGTACTGACCCGCGAGCCGGGCGGTACGCCGCTGGCCGAGCGCATCCGTGGCCTGGTGCTGAAACCCGATGCCGAGATCGCCGCCGAACCGCTCAGCGCCGAAGCCGAGCTGCTGCTGGTGTTCGCCGCACGCGCGCAGCATGTGCGCCAGGTGATACAGCCGGCACTGCAGCGCGGCGCCTATGTGCTGAGTGATCGCTTCACCGATTCCAGCTATGCCTACCAGGGCGGTGGCCGTGGCCTCGACCCGCAGTGGATTGCCGATCTGGAACGTCGCGCGGTGGGCCTGCTGCCGGGCCTGACCCTGCTGCTGGACGTGGACGTGGCAGTAGGCCGCGCACGCGCCAATGGCCGTGACCTGTGGCCGGACCGCATCGAGAGCGAACAGGATGATTTCTTCCAGCGCGTGCGCGAAGTGTTCCGCAGCCGCGCACAGCAGGACCCGCAGCGCTTCGCGCTGATCGACGCCGGCCAGGTGCAGGCGCGTGTAGCGGCCGATGTGGTCGCGCAGGTCGAGCGCTGGCTGCAGGATGGGGAGGGCGCATGAGTACGTTCTCGCCGTGGCAGCAGCGCGCGTTCGATCAGACCGTGGCCGCGCTCGATGCCGACCGGCTCGGCCATGGCCTGTTGATCTGCGGCCCGGCCGGGCTGGGCAAGCGCGAAGTGGCGTTGGCATTGGCCGACCACGTGCTGGCTCGCGGTGATGCCGCGCATGCCACGCGCACGCGCCAGCTGATCGCCGCCGGCACCCATCCTGACCTGCAGCTGGTCAGCTTCATTCCGAACAAGAGCGGCGACAAGCTGCGCACCGAGATCGTCATCGAGCAGGTGCGCGAGATCACCGACAAGCTGGCGCTGACCCCGCAGTATGGCGTGGCGCAGGTGGTGATCGTCGACCCCGCCGATGCGATCAACCGCTCGGCGGCCAACGCGCTGCTGAAGACGCTGGAAGAGCCGCAGCCCGGCCGCTACCTGTGGCTGATCAGCAGCGACCCGGCGCGCCTGCCGCAGACCATCCGCAGCCGTTGCCAGCGCCTGGAATTCAAGTTGCCGCCGCAGCACGAAGCGCTGGCTTGGCTGCAGCAGCAGGGCCATAGCGAAGCATCGGCGCGCGAAGCGCTGGACGCGGCGCGCGGCCACCCCGGCCAGGCTGACAACTGGCTGCGCGAAGATGGCCTGAGCCTGCGCCGCGAAGTGGGCCGCGAACTGGAACAGCTGGCCGCCGGCAAGACCGGCGCGGTGGAGCTGGCGCAGAAGTGGTGCGGTGATGACAACGCAGCGCTGCGCCTGCGCTTCGCGGCCGACCTGGCGCTGGCCCAGGCCAGCACCGATGCCTTGACCACGCCGGAGCGATTGCACAAGCTTGCAGCCTGGTTCGATGCGGCCAACCGCACCCGCGACCTGCTGCGCACCACGGTGCGTGCAGACCTTGCCGTGGTCGAGTTGCTGCTGGCCTGGAACAAGGTGAACGAGCGGCCTGCCGCAAGGGGAAATCGATGAGTGCCAGCAACGCCCGCCAGGGCATCCTGTCCCTGGCCGTGAAGGACAAAGCCGCGCTGTACAGCGCGTACATGCCATTCGTGAAGAACGGCGGCATCTTCGTGCCCACGCCCAAGCGCTACTTCCTGGGTGACGAAGTGTTCCTGCTGCTGACCCTGCCCGATTCCAGCGAGCGCCTGCCGGTGGCCGGCAAGGTGATCTGGGTGACCCCGGCCGGCGCGCAGGGTAACCGCACCGCCGGCATCGGCGTGCAGCTGGCAGACGGTGCCGAAGGCGAGGGCGTGCGCCACAAGATCGAGACCCTGCTGGCCGGCCTGACCAGTTCGGACAAGCCGACCCATACGATGTGATCCCGGTGGCGCCGGGCCATGCTTGGCTGCATGCCCCGAAACACCCGTGAACACGAATGTGAAAAACTGTTGACGGCCTCTGAAAAGCCCCTATAATGAGCGGCTCAGCAACACACCGGGCGGTTAGCTCAGCGGTAGAGCATTGCCTTCACACGGCAAGGGTCACAGGTTCGATCCCTGTACCGCCCACCATGTTGCAGAACGAAAGAAGCCTCCAGCAATGGGGGCTTTTTTGTTGCCGGTGATTCCGTAGTGCCCGCCGAAGCGATCACCGTTTCAGCCGAGGTCCTCCAGCAGCTCGCGCGCGATCATCGCCGTTGCACCCAGCAGGTCGTGACTGCTGCCGGCCCGCACCACAACCGCCAGCAGGCTACGGCCCACCTCGGCATTGCCGCTGGTCAGCTCCATCTCGCCTTCAAAGCACAGATCGGACAACCATTCGTGGGCTTGCTGCAGCCCGCGCTTGCGGACACGGCGGAACTCCGCGAGCAACTTCGCCTGGCCGGCCTCCTGCGCCCCATCGGCAAGCAGGCCGATGGCACCGCCGTGCGCCGCGCGCCAGATGGCCGGCAGCGGGCGACCGTTCGCATCCACCACGTCCGCCGAGAACTGCGCGCAGTACATCTCGTAGCGCTTGCCCGCCGTGCTGCTGGGCGCGATGCCGGCCTCGGCCAGCAGGCGTTCGGCTTCATCCAGTTTGCTGAACTTCAAGCGCAGCAGTGCAGGGCGGCTCAGTTGTTGTGCCAGCGCGTGCTGGTTGGCGGCGAACCAGACGTTCCAGCCCACGCTTGCGCGGCCTTCCAGTGCGGCCTTGAAGTACTCCAGGTGTTCGGCGTCCATTGCGGTCTCCTGCGCTCCCTGCGCGATTGTAGCGGGAGCGTATCCGGGCCGGTCAGGCGTCACCGCTGGAGAGGCAATGATGTGCCTCGCGCACCAGTTGTCGTGCGGCCACGATCAGCCCGTCGGTGTGGAAAGCGCCCAACTGTTCGTCCGGGGCGCCTTCGTTACGCGAGCGGTCGGCGGCCTGCAGCAGATCGAGCACTGCGCTGAGCCCAGACATCGAACGGCGAAGCGAGGCGTGGTTGCTGGCACCGAGGGTGAGGCTGTTGCACGGCTGTCCGTCATCGCCGTCGGCGCGACTGATGGCATTGAGGCAGGCGAAGAAGGCAGGCGATTGCAGGGGCAGATTCTGTTCGTTCAGGGCGGACTCGATCTCGCGTGCGAGGTCATCGGGCACTTCGGCGGCTACGCCGCCGATAAGCGCGTGCAGGCGGGGATGGATGGCGGTGCGGCTGGTCATGGCGAAACCCTCACTGGCGTAGGGCCACCTTCCGGAGTGAAGGTGGCGGACGGTGCGGGTTGGCGTGCCAAGGCAAACAAGCTTCAAGGGAGAAGAACGCCTGGCGGATCTTGCGATCCCCACGCACCGCCCGCCATTGAGGGCAGTCGATGCATTCTCTCAGCTGCGATTTCTCTCGCAGCCCTTGAAGCCTGTTCGTTTATTCGAGACGCCAATCCCGGCCAAGGCGCCTTGCCTCGGCGCGGCGATCATCAAGCCGGGCAATCACATCGGTCTGTAAGGAAAGTTCTCAACTTTCCCCAGGCAGGCCAGACGTTTTCCGATGTGTGCCGTTCGACACGCGCGAGTAGTGCGGCCCATCACCGATGGCGCACATCGCCGCCCCTGCCGACCGTGCACATGGCGACTCCGGAGGGATGCCGCCACGGCAATCGCGTCACCCCGCGCGGCGGAGGCGGGACCATGCCACGCATGGAGCCAGAGGGTTCCATCCCTGTGCTGTCCCGCCACCCCGGGCAGGCGTAGTCTCAGCTCGTTGCCGTGCCCATCCACTCTGGAGTGCCACCATGCCGCTCGCCCGCATCGATCTTCGCAAAGGTAAATCCGCCGACTACCTGCAACGCGTCGGCGAAACCATCTACCAGGCCATGCGCGCGGTGGGCGTGCCGGAAAACGACCGTTTCCAGATCTTCCAGGAACGCGCGCCGGGCACGCTGATCTACGACCCCGGCTACCTGGGCGTGGACCGCACCGACGACTTCATCTGCATCCAGATCACCTGGAACGAGGGGCGCACGTTGGAGCAGAAGAAGGCGCTGTACGCCGGCATCGCCGATGGACTGCACGCGGCGGTGGGTATCCGCCGCGAGGATGTGTTCATAAATCTGGTGGAAGTGAAGCGGGAAAATTGGTCGTTCGGTAATGGTGTGGCCCAGTACGTGAGTTGATGCGCGAAAAGCATCCACGCATGGCGTGGATCTACTGAATGGAGGGCGTGCGCGAGGGAGGGCACGCCTGCGTCACCGTGTCGCAGGGGGCAAACCCTGAACGGGGTCCAAGGTTGGCCATGGCCCCGTAGAATGGCGGCGTGCGCCGTTCTGCTCTCCACCGCCGGTTCCAGGCCCTGGCATGGCTTGCCATGCTGCTGGTGCTGCTCGCCCCGCTGGTTAGCCGCTGGCTGGCGCATGGCCACGTCGCGGCCGCCGCACCGGTGGCAGCCCTTGATTACGCGATGCACGCAGAGCATGCGCAGCACGCGATGGACGGGCACCACGACCATCACGCGATGGCGATGCCGCACGGCGACGCCGCAAAGAAACCGGCCGCCGATCCACATGCCGATCATGAGATGGGCGTGGACTGCGATTACTGCCTGATCGCTGCACGGCTGATCACCCTGCTGGTGGCGGCAGTGCTGCTGTTGGCGCCGATGGCACCGGTGTGCCGCGCGCTGCGCGGTGCGGTGCGGGCGTTGCCGCAACGGATCAGCGGCACATTGGGAGCGCGTGGGCCGCCAGCCACGATGGCCGCCTGAGCCGCACGCGCGTTGCATTGAACATCTTTCCATGAGGTTGCCGGCCACGGCTGGTGCCCGCACGCGCGTGCTTGTCCCTTTCTGATTGCTGCCCTGCCATTGCGGGGTGGCCTTGCATGCCGTGAACAAATGAAAACGAACCCCAACTCCGCGCACCTGCGCCGGGCGACGCTGCCTGTCCTGTGCGCATTGCTCCTGCACGCCGCGCCCCTACTTGCCGCCGATGTGGCACCCCCGACCACGCTGGATACCGTGCGGGTGGTCGATACCCGCAGCGGCGAGCTGTCATCCACCGCCAGCGCCGGCTCCGCATTGGGCCTGAGCGTGCTGCAGACACCGGCCAGCCTGACGGTGATTTCGCGCGAACAACTGGAGCAGCGCGGCGACAGCAACCTCAACGATGCGATCAGCCGGGCGGGCGCGATCAGTGCGATGCCGCACCCCGGCAACGGCCTGAGCGCGCTGTCCAGCCGCGGCTTCACCGATGGCGCCTCGGTGATGCGCCTGTACGACGGGCTGCGCCAGTACGGCGGCGTGGGTATCACCTTCCCGTTCGATACCTGGTCGATCGAGCGCATCGAAGTGCTGCGCGGGCCGGCGTCGGTGATCCACGGGGATGGCTCGATCGGCGGCGTGATCAACATCGTGCCGAAGAAGCCCTCGCGTGGTGCGATCGAGAACGAGATCAGCGTAACCGTGGGCAGCGAGGACACCGCGCGGCTGGGCTTCGGCAGCGGTGGCGCGCTGACGCCCGAGCTGGCCTACCGGCTGGACGTGAGTGGAAACTACGGCGGTGGTTGGGTCGATCGTGGGCGCAACAGTGACGCGACATTCTCAGGTGCGTTGCTGTGGCAGCCGCGCGCGAACCTGCAGCTGACCCTCACCCATGCGCAGGGCTACCAGCAACCGATGCGTTACTTCGGCACGCCGCTGGTCGAGGGCCGCCAGCTGGAGGCGCTGCGCCACCGTAACTACAACGTGGCTGACAGCGAGATCCGCTACCGTGACCGCTGGACCCAGCTCGATGCGCTGTGGACGCCGAACGCGAACGTGGAATGGCGCACGCGCCTCTACCAGATCGACAGCCAGCGCGATTGGCGCAATGCCGAGGCCTATGTCTACAACCGCGCAACCGGCTTGATCGATCGTTCGGGCAATACCGAGATCACCCACAACCAGGACCAGACCGGGTTGACCTCGACGCTGCGTGTGCAGGGAACCGCAGGTGGCCTGCAGAACAGCTTCGCGGTGGGCCTGGACGCCAACCGCGCGCACTTCAAGCACACCAACAACACCTATGCCGGCAGCTCGGGCCCGGTCGATCCGTTCCAGCCGGTACCGGGCCAGTTCGCCAGCGACGCACCGAACCTGCCGCGCTACCGTAACGCCGCCGAGCAGTACGCACTGTTCGTGGAAGACCGCTTGGCGTTGAGCGAACGCTGGTCGGTACTGGGTGGGTTGCGCCACGACCGCGCGCGCATCGACCGTACCGATCTGATCAGCGGCCTGAACGCGTTCTCCAAGACCTACAGCAGCACTGGCTGGCGCGCAGGTACGGTGTTCGCGTTGCAGCCGACGCTGAGCCTGTATGCGCAGTACTCGCAGGCGGCAGACCCTGTCAGCGGACTGCTGATGATCAGCCCGGCCAACGGCGCGTTCGACCTGGCCAAGGGGCGGCAGATCGAAGTGGGCCTGAAGCAGGCCTTCGATGGCGGCGAGTGGACGCTGGCGGCGTATCGCATCCGCAAGACCGGGCTGCTCAGCCGCGATCCGCTGGTGCCGGACCGCCGCGTGCAGGTGGGCGCGCAGACCTCGCGTGGTATCGAGGCGTCGCTGAACTGGAACGTCGCGCCGAACTGGACGCTGGATGCCAACGCCACGGTGCTGAAGGCCGAGTTCGAGGACTTCCTGGAGACGACCGGCTCGCCGCAGGTACTGGTGTCACGTGATGGCAACGTGCCGCCGAACGTGGCCGAACGCCTGGCCAACGTGTGGTTGAGCTGGCAGTTCGCACCGGACTGGAGCGCGGCGGGTGGCGTTCGCTATGTCGGCAAGCGCTACGCCGACAATGCCAACACGCTGGAGTTGCCTGCCTACAGCACCACTGACCTCGCCCTGACCTGGCAGGCAGCACCGCGCACGCGATTGTCCGCGCGCCTGTTCAACGTGTTCGACAAGGCGTACTACGCCACCGCTTACTACACCAGCACGCAGTGGCTGCTGGGCGCGGATCGTCGCGTCGAGTTCACCGTCGACCATCGCTTCTGAGGACGCGCACCATGTCGCTGCGATCCACTGCCAAGCGCTGGACCTACCTGGTGCACCGTTGGCTCGGCATCGGCGGATGCCTGCTGATGCTGTTGTGGTTCGTCAGCGGCATGGTGATGCTGTTCATCGGCTACCCGAAGCTGACGCCAGGTGAGCGGCTGGCGGCGTTGCCGATGCTGGGTGAGGCCCGCAACCTGCAGGGGTTGTCGGTACTGCCTGCCGCCGTGCAGGCCGAGCCGGAGGCGGTGGCGCTGACCACGCTGCGTGGCGAGCCTGCGTATGTGGTGCGCACGGGAAGCAACGTTGGGGCGTGGTCAGCCGTCACCGGCCAGGCCCTGCTGCCAGTGTCGGCACAGCGCGCCGAAGCATCCGCTGCACAGTTTGCTGGTGGCCCGGCCTTTGTCGGTGCAATGCGCGTGGAGGAGGACCGCTGGACGCATTCGCGCGCGCTGGACGCGCACCGGCCGCTGTACCGGGTAGAGGTGGGGGGCGCACAGCCCGGTGACCTGTATGTATCCTCGCGCACCGGTGAAGTGGTGCTGGACGCACCGCATGTGCAGCAGCGCTGGAACTATGTGGGGGCCTGGCTGCACTGGCTGTATTTCCTGCGCATGCAGTCGGTGGATCCGGTGTGGACGTGGGTGGTGATCGTGCTGTCCGCGCTGTGCACGGCGGCGGCGGTCAGCGGCATCGTGGTGGGTGTGTGGCGCTGGCGTTTCCGCGGGCGCTACCGCTCCGGTGCAAAGACGCCGTACGTCGAACCGTGGATGCGCTGGCACCATCTGATCGGACTGATGGCTGCGGCCTTCGTGTTCACCTGGATCTTCAGCGGGCTGATGTCGATGAATCCATTGGGGGTCTTCAGCAGCACGCGCGAGGCGATCGATGTTGGACGCTATCGTGGCAACGCGGTAACGGTGGATGGCGCGTTGGGTGAGCCGGCGACACTTCTGGCCGCAGCCGGTGCCGAGCGCTTCCGGCCGGTGGACATCCAGTGGCGCCGCGTCGGAGGCGAGCTGTTCGCGGTGCTGCTGGACGGTCAGGGCGATACCCGCATCGTGTCCGGCAACGATGGGCATCTGCAGGTTGCGCGGTTGCTGCCGGCCGCGTGGCTGCAGCAGAAGGTGCGTGCGCTGTCCGCTGCGCCGATGCAGGGCTTCGTGGTGCAGCAGACAGCGGATGCCTACTTCTATCCGCGTGCGCCCGAGGCCATGAATGGTGCAGCGGTACGCCACTTCCCGGTAGCAGTGGTGGACTTCGGCGATGCCGAGGCGACGCGCGTCTATCTCGACCTGGCCACCGGCGATCCGTTGCTGACGATGGGGCATCGGGAACGGGTGGGGCGCTGGCTGTTCTACTTCCTGCACAGCTGGGACCTGCCGGCGATGCTGCGTCAGGACGCCACCCGGCTGGCTGTGTTGCTGCTGCTGAGCGCTGCTGGCACCGCGCTGTGTGCCACCGCGACGGTGATCGGCTATCGGCGATTGCGGATGAAGCTGCGGTACAGGCGGCGCTGATGCCCTGGGCTACGTCCGCAGCCAACGTGTGGACACGGCCACCAGCAACAAGGCCGTGGCCACGCCGATGAACGCAGTGATCAGGCCGAAGTGGTTGGCAGCAAAACCGATCAAGGCCGGGCCAGCAAGGATGCCGGCAAAGCCCAGCGTGGACACGGCAGTAATCGCCAGCGCACCCGGCATGCGCGTCTGGTGCCCAGCCAGCGAGAACAGGGCCGGGGCGATGTTGGCGCAGCCAAGGCCGACCAGCACATAGCCTGCCAGCGACGCCTGCCACGGCGTGACCAGGGTCAACACCAGCACGCCCGCCGCAGCAAGCAGAGCGCCGAAGACAATCGCGCGCTCGCGGCCCACACGCGCTACCAGTGCATCGCCGAACAGGCGCGCGGCGGTCATGGTCAGGGTGAAGGTCACATAGCCGATACCGGCAATGCTGGCATCGACGCGGCGCACATCGCTGAGGAACACCGCGCTCCAGTCCAGCATCGCGCCTTCGCCGAGGAAAGCGACGAACGCCAGCACGCCGATGAACAGCACGATGCCGTGCGGAATGGCCAGCATCGGTGTGTCGTGCGGCATGCGTTCGCTGTGCCAGTACGCCGCCGACAGCAGCATCACCAGCAGCATGGCGCCCACGCCGATCAGCACCGATGTCAGCGGCGGCAGCTGTGCGGACAGCAGCACGGTCATGGTGGCCGCGCCGAGGAAACCACCGATGCTGAAGAAGGCATGGAAGCCGGACATCATCACGCGCCGTGCTTCGCGCTCGACGATGACGGCCTGCACGTTCATCGTGCAGTCCATTGCGCCTACGGCGGCACCGAACACGAACAGCACCAGGCCGAGTGACCAGGCCGAACCGGCGAGGGCCAGGCCGGGCACGGTCAGGCAGATCAGCAGGCTGCTGGCCACCATCACCCGGCGGCAACCGAGGCGCGCGGCCAACACGCCGGACAAGGGCATCGCCAGCAGTGAGCCGGCACCGAGGCAGAGCAGCACCAGCCCCAGCGTGGCGTCGTTGATGCCGGTACGCGCCTTGGCGAACGGCACCAGCGTGGCCCACAGCGCGGTGGCGAAGCCGGGAATGAAGAACGCAGCGCGGGTCGCGTGCTGTTCGGCACGCGCGCGGTTGGCAAGGGACATGGGCAGTACGGTCAGGGAGGCGTGGGGTGCACCGCGATACCGGCGGCGCGGAAGCGCGCCGCCAGTGCGGGCGGTGCGGTGGTGGTCAGCACCAGGTCGTCGATCTCGTCCAGGCTGGCGATCTGCCAGTTGCCGCGCGCACCGAGCTTTTCGGTGGTGGCAGCGACGATGACGCGGCTGCTGCAGGCCACCATCGCGCGCTTGAGCGTGGCTTCTTCCGAATCCATCGCCCACACGCCGGTGTCGCCGTCCACCGCGCATGGGCCGGGCAGGTACACATCGGCACGCAGGCGCTGCACCTGGGCCAGTGCCTCGGCGCCGACTGCACCGCCGCCGCTGGCCAGGCGGCCGCCGATCAGCTGCACCGAAGTGCCTTCAAGCATGCTGGCAGCGGTGGCGATCTGCGGCGCATTGGTGATCACCGTCAGGCCGAGCGCGGCCGGCAACTGCTGGGCGATCGCCAGATTGGTCGAGCCGGCATCGAGCAGTACGACCTGGCCCGGTTGCAGCAGCGCGCAGACGCGGGCGGCCAGCTCGGCCTTGTCGCCGCGGTCGCGGGTCAGTCGCTCGCGCAGCGGCCGTTCCTTGGGCGGCGGCAGCACGGCGCCGCCGTAGACACGCTGGCACAGGCCTTGGGCGGCCAGCTCCCGCAGGTCGCGGCGGATCGAATCTTCGGAGACGGCATAGCGGCGCGCCAGTTCGGCGGCGACCACGCGGCCCTGCTGGCGCAGTTCTTCGAGGATCTGCAGGGTGCGCTGGGCGGGGAGGGGGCTGGGATCGGAGCTCATGACGCAAGTCTGCACGTTCGTGCATTAACGTGCAACAACGTGCATTTGGCGGAAGTGCACACAGAACGGCTGGACTGCCGGTGAATCCGCCGGCGCCCGGGTCTATGGATCACCTTTGCGGCCCGGCATCATGGCGGGGCACCCGGCATGGAATCCCCGATGTCCCCCACCGTTCACCGAAAGCTGCGCATCGGCGTGGACCAGTACACCGGCCAGAAAGTGGTCGACCAGCAGTTCCACGAATGCGACTTTTCCGGTGCTGACCTCACCGCCACTGAGTTCATCAACTGCAGCTTCTATGACGCTGAAAACAGCGCCGGCTGCCGCTTCAATGGCGCTACGCTGAAGGAGGCGAGCTTCCGCAGCTGTGACCTCAGCATGTGCCACTTCAACTTCATCAAGGCGCTGGGCCTGGAGATCAGCGAGTGCCGTGCGCAGGGCGCGGACTTCAGCAACGCCAGCTTCATGAACCAGATCACCACGCGCAGCGGGTTCTGCAGTGCCTTCATCAAGAAATCGAACCTGCGCTACGCCAATTTCTCGCGGGTGACATTGGAGAAGTGCGAACTGTGGGAGAACCGCTGGGATGGCGCGAATGTGAGCGGTGCCAGCTTCGCAGGATCGGATCTGTCCGGGGGCCAGTTCGAGGGGATCGACTGGAACAGCGCCAACTTCACCGACTGCGACCTGACCAACTCGGAGCTGGGCGAGCTGGACCTGCGCAGCACCAATCTGCGCGGCGCCACGCTGGATGTGCAGCAGGTGGCGCTGTTGATGCAGCGCATCGGCATCACGGTGGTGCCGTAGGCATCACCCGGCGTACACCACCCAGCCCTTGAAGCTGAAGCCGGCATAGAACAGCTCCACGTCGTTGAAGCCGGCCTCCTGCAGCAGGGCGACCTCCTGCTCGGGAGCCAGCAGCGGCAGCCGCTCGGCAATCGCTTCGATCGCGCGCTGCGCATCGGCGTGGGCAACCCCCGAGGCTTCGGCGAACGCTGCGTAGCGCTGCAACCAGCTCAGCTTGCCGGCCGGGTCCTGCGGCACGCTGTGGTGCGCCACCACCAGCGGCGCGCCGGGTTGCAGGCGCCGGTGCAGCTCGCGCAGCGTGTGCAGGCGCTGCGTGGGGTCCAGGAAGTGCAGGGTCAGCAGGCAGCTGGCGCCGTCGAAGCGCGCATCGGGTGCATCGTCGATATAGCCTTCCAGCAGCTGCACGCGCGACATCAGCGGACCCAGTGTCTGCTCGGCCAGTGCCAGCATCGGCGCGGCCGGGTCCACGCCCAGCAGCTGCCAACCCGGTTGGGCCTCGGCGAAGGCTTTCAGCTCCAGCCCGCCACCGGCACCGAGTACCAGCACGCGGCCCTGCACTGGGACACGTTCGGCCAGCAGCAGACGGCTCATCTGCTGCAGGGCGAGGAAACCGGGCACCTGGCGCAGTGGCGCTTCGGCATAGCGCGCCACCGCCTGCGGATCGGAGAACGTGGACAGGCGCGGATTCCTGCAGCGGGGGACATACCACTGTAGCGTGGCGTGCAAGAGGCATTGCCCGCCGCTGCCGCACGGGCAGGACAGGGCTCAGGCCGCTGTGGCCTCAAGCACGTCTTCCAGCCGCACCTCGCCGAGGAATCCACCGGCGCTGGTTGCCGGCTGCTGCGCTTCGATGGCGTGGGCGAACTGCACGCCGGCGTCGTCCTGCAGGCGCTCGAACAGCTGCTGCACCCTTGGGAACTCGCGACGATCGACCACCTGGTGATAGTCGTTCCAGCGCGCGATGCCTGCGAAATAGGCGTCGGCAAAGCTGCGCTGTGCGCCCAGCAGCCACGGGCCCGTGCCGATCATCTGCTCCAGCGCCTGGTGGGCGTGGCGCACCTTGGTCGTGCCATAGGCACGCAGCGCCTCGCCTTCATCGCCTTCCGCATGCTCCAGTGCGTGCCAAAGCGGCGCGTAGGCACCGAAGAAACTGGTGTTGAGATAGGCCAGCCGATGGTTGAGGCGATCGAAGCCGGAGGTGCCCTGTGCGAAGCCCAGGCCCTGTGCGATGCCCTTCGTGGCCAGGTGGTTGAGGATGGCCAGGCTCTCGCCGAGCAGCTCGCCCTGTGCGGTTCGCAGGGTCGGGGTTTCGCCCAGTGGATTGAGGCGGCGGTAGTCCTCGCCCTGCACCTGGCCGGGCATGTCGATGCGGCACAGGTGATACGGCTGGCGCAGCCACTCCAGCGCGATGATGGAGCCGAACGAGCAGCCCGAGGGCACGCCGTAGAATAGGATCGGGGTCATGGCAGGTTTCCGGTTCGAGCCGCGATGCGGCGGGTGAGGAAAGCGTGCCAGCGTGGACATTGCCCCGGAAGCCGTCCGAATGGCATCCTGAAGTCCACATATGTGGACGTTGCGCATGCTCAACCTCAACGATCTGGCCCTGTTCGTGACTGCGGTGGAGCAGGGCGGTTTCGCCGCAGGCGGGCGCCATCTGGGCCTGCCGCGCTCGACTTTGAGCAAGCGCGTGGCGCTGCTGGAAGAACAACTCCAGGTGCGGCTGCTGCAACGCAGTTCGCGCCGCTTCGCGTTGACCGAGGTCGGCCAGGCGTTCTTCGAACGCGCACGCACAGCCCTGTCTGAAGTGGAGGCCGCCGAGGCCATCGTCCGCGACCGCCAGGCCGAACCCAGCGGCACCGTACGCATCAGCGCTTCGATTCCGGTGGTGCAGGGCGAGCTCACCGCGTGCCTGCCTGCACTGGCCCGCCGCTATCCACGGCTGCGCATCGAAGTTGAAGCAAGTGATCGTTTCATCGATCTGGCTCAGGAGGGCATCGACATCGCCCTGCGCAGTCACTTCGGTCCGCTGCCGGATTCCGGGTTGGTGCAGCGCTCGCTGGGTAGCGAGCGCATCGTGCTGGTGGCGTCCCCTGGCTATCTGGCAGCCGCGCCGGCAGTGGATACGCCCGAGCAGCTACGTATGCATGCCGGCGTGCTGACCGCGCGCCATTCAACGCGCTGGACGCTGCACGGCCCCGACGCCCGCACCGTGCAGGTGGAGCCGCAGGTGGCGCTGGTCGGCAATGAATCGCAGCTGCTGATCGCGGCGGCCGAAGCGGGTCTTGGCATCACCGTGTTGCCACACAGCCTGTGCGCTGCGGCACTTGCCGCCGGCCGCCTGCAGCAGGTGCTGCCAGCGTGGCATGCCGGCGAAGTGACCACCAGCGTGCTGCTTTCGCATCGTCGCGGCCAGTTGCCGGGCGTGCGCGTGGTGGTGGATGCGCTGGTCGCGCATTACCAGCTCAACGCAGCGCGCGCGCCAGTACCTGCCAGATTCTCGGGTCCTGGCACTGCGAAACGTTGAAACGTACATAGTCAGCCGCGCGCTGCGATTGGCTGAACGCGTTGCCCGGCGCCAGCACGATGCCCTCGCGCAGGCATTGCCGCGCCAGTGCGGCGGCATCGCGGCCATCGGGCAGGCGGCACCACAGGAACAGGCCGGCTTCCGGTTGCAGCCACGGAGTGATGTCCAGCGTGTGCAATTTCCGCAGCGTGTGCCGGCGTGCATCGGCCAGGCGCGAACGCACCGATTGCATGTGGCGGCGATAGCCGCTGTCGGTCAGCGCGATGTGCATCAACTGCATCGCCAGATGGCCGCCGCCGAAGCTGGTCGCCAGCTTCAGGTCGGTCAATGCTTCGATCCAGTCGTGGCGCGCAGCGATGTAGCCGCAGCGCGAAGCCGCCGACAGCGTCTTGGAGAAACTGCCGACGTGGATCACCCGCGACAGCCCATCGAGCGCGGCCAGCCGCGGTGCAGGCTGCAGTTCGAAGTCGGCGAAGATGTCGTCCTCGACGATGATCAGTTCGCTGCGTTCGGCCAGGCCCAGCAGGCGGTGTGCGGTGCTCGCGGAAAGCACCGCGCCGGTCGGGTTGTGCAGACCGGAGTTGGTGATGTACAGCCGCGGCGAATGCGCCTGCAGCGCCTGCGCGAACGCCTCCAGATCCGGGCCGCTGTGCGTGTACGGCACGCCGATGGCCTGCACCTGGTGTGCCTTCAGCAGTGCGTGGTAGTTGAAATAGCTCGGGTCATCCACCAGCACGCAGTCGCCAGGCTTGAGCAGGAAGCGGCAGAGCAGATCGACCGCGTGCGTACCGGATTCGGTCAGCAGGATCTGCTCCATCGGTGCATCGATGCCCAGCGCCGCGCTGCGCCGTTGGAGCAGCTGGCGTAATGCGGGCAGCCCGAGCGGGCCGGCGTAGTCGACCAGCTGTGATGCATCGGCACGCGCCAGCCGACGCAGGCCGCGGCGCACGCCATCGTGATACAGCCAATCACTGGGCATCCAGCCGCAGCCCGGCTTGAGGTGGCCCGCCGGCGTTTCAAGCGATTGCCGCGACACCCACAGCGGATCCACCGCTCGGTCCAGCCGCGGCCCCATTTCAGCCAGCGCCAGCGGTGTGGCCGGCCCACTGACGTAGAAGCCGGATCCTGCGCGAGCACTGATCAGACCTTCGGCCGCCAGGCGCTCGTAGGCCTCGACCACGGTCGAGACCGACACCCCCATCGCCGCCGCCTGCGCACGTACCGAAGGCAGGCGCGAGCCGGGGCCATCCACCCGCGCACCGATGCGGGTGCGGACGGTCTGGATGACCGATTCGATGCGGGTGAGCGGACGCGGCATGGCGGAACCGTAGTGGAAGTGTGGGCAGTACAGTTATCTGCGACTGTACTGGATTGTAGCTGGGGTCGTTCCGCGCTGGATGCTCCCATACAGGTCCAGCCGGGCATCGTCCGGCACCGTCAGGAGTACAGGTGTGGAACGGTCGGCGAGTGGTTGGATCAATGGCTTCATCGGTGTAGTGATCTTTGCTGGCTCCCTGCCGGCCACCCGCTTGGCGGTGCTGCAGCTGGACGCCGGATTCGTCACTGCTGCACGCGCGACCATTGCCGGCGTGCTCGGCCTTGGCCTGCTCCTTCTGCTGCGCCAGCCGAGGCCGCGGCGCAATGACCTGCCGGGGCTGGCGGTGGTCAGCCTGGGGGTGGTGGTCGGCTTTCCGCTGTTGACCGCGCTCGCGCTGCGGCATGCGTCGTCGGCACACACCATCGTGTTCCTCGGCCTGTTGCCACTGAGCACTGCGGTGTTCGGCGTGCTGCGCGGTGGCGATCGACCGCGCCCGGCCTTCTGGCTGTTTTCGTTGCTGGGCAGTGCCTGCGTGGTCGGCTATGCGGTGCGCAACGGCATCGAGGCCTCGCTGCAGGCTGACCTGCTGATGCTGGCGGCGATCGTGGTGTGCGGGCTGGGCTATGCCGAGGGAGGTCGGCTCGCCCGCCATCTCGGTGGCTGGCAGGTGATCAGCTGGGCGCTGCTGCTGGCATTGCCGGTGATGCTGCCGCTGACAGTGCTGATGCGCCCGGCCTCGTTCACCGCGGTCGGTGCGTCGGCGTGGTGGGCGCTGGGCTACGTGGCGGTGTTCAGCATGCTGATCGGCTTCCTGTTCTGGTATCGCGGTCTGGCTCAGGGCGGTATCGCCGCCGTCGGCCAACTGCAGCTGCTGCAACCGTTCTTTGGCCTGGCTCTGGCTGCGCTGCTGCTGCACGAATCGGTCAGCCTCAGCATGGTGCTGGTGACCGTGGTCGCGGTGATCTGCGTGGCAGGCGCCCGCCGCTTCAGCCGCTGAGCGAAAAAGGGGACGGAGGGGATTAAGTCGCCACTGCCCCTTATGTGCCGGAAGCGACTTAATCCCCTCCGTCCCCTTTTTCTGGTGATAGCGCGGGCGTATCGTGCGCGGTGGTCAACGGTATTGGCCGAGTGCGGTGCGCTTGGCCGAAGCTGTGCCGATGCAGCCAATTTCTCGTATTTCCTTTGAGGGCCAGGTGGGCCTGGTGACCGGTGCAGCGGGTGGGTTGGGCCTGGCCTACAGTCGCCTGCTGGCCGAGCGCGGTGCGCAGGTGCTGATGCATGACGTCGGCGCCGGTACCGATGGCCGCGGCGCCGATCCGCAGCGCATCCTGCGCAGCGTCGAAGCGCTGCAGCGGCAGGGTTTGCCGGTGCAGGCCGCGAACAGTCCGATTGACCATCGCGCAGGTTGCCATGCGCTGGTACAGGAGCTGCTGCACCGGCATGGCCGCATCGACTTCCTGATCCACAACGCGGGCTGGGTCGGGTACCAGCCACTGGAAGCGATCGAGGACGATGCGCTGGAGCAGATGCTGTGCCTGGCCGCGAAGACGCCCTTGTGGTTGGCGCAGACGGCATGGCCGGCGATGCGCGCGGAGGGCGGTGGGCGCATCGTCATCACCACGTCCGATCGCGCGCTGTATCCGCAGTACGCACAGCGCGGGCTGTCCGCTTACGCGATGGGCAAGCTGGCGGCGCTGGGCCTGGTCAATGTGCTGGCGCTGGAGGGCGCCGAGCATGGCATCGTGGTCAATGCGGTTTCGCCGGTGGCAAAGACGCGCATGTGGGGCATCGAGGGTGAGCCCGATGAGCTGCATCCGGAAGCTGTTGCGCAAGGTGTGGCCTATCTGGCATCCACGCGCTGCCAGGACGGCGGCTGGGTGCTGCGCGCAAGCAATGGCCAGTTCCACGCACTGCGCCTGCAGGAGGCCGAGCATGTGGCGTACCCAAGGGATCTGCGCGCGGTCAGTGCCGACAGCATCGAGTCGGTGGCGCTGCAGTGGCCGGCCATCGCCCGCGCCAGCGTCGACGTGCGCGGCTGAGGGCGTACCCTAGGCGGGTTCCCACTGCCTGCTTCGAGATGATCGACCTGCGCCTGCTTCGCCAGTATGTGGCCGTGGCCGAAGAACTGCATTTCCACCGCGCCGCCGCCCGCCTGCACATGTCACAGCCGCCGCTGACGGCGGCAATACGACGGCTGGAAGACGAACTCGGAAGTGAACTGATCGTGCGCGGCAACCGCACGCTGGGCCTGACCGTGGCCGGGCAGACGCTGCTGGTGGAGGCGCGGGCAACACTGCAGCAGGCCGAGCAGGCACTGCAGCGCACCCGTGAAGCCGCTGCCGGGCAGTCCGGCAGCCTGCGCGTAGGCTATGTCGGCAGTGCGCTGTATGGCCGGCTACCAGGTTTGATCCGCCGCTTCCGTCAGCAGTACCCGCAGGTGAAGCTGCACCTGCAGGAAGCCACATCACGCCAGCAGCAGTTGTGGCTGCGTGAGCAGCGCATCGACGTCGGCGTGCTGATTCCACCGATTCCCGCCGCCGAACTGCTGCTGCACGACTTCGACCACGACCGCCTGGCGATTGCGCTGCCGCGCGCTCATGCGCTGGCCGACGCGCCGGAGATCAGTGTGGCGATGCTGGCTGACGAGTCGTTCGTGTCGTGGCCGGCGGGTGAGGGCATCGGCTTCCATGCGCAGGTGCTGGGCCTGTGCACTGCCGCGGGATTCACCCCGCGCGTCGTGCAGGAAGCGCAGGGCATGCATGCGGTCCTGTCGCTGGTGGCGGTGGATGCCGGCGTGGCGATAGTCCCGGCCAGCATGGCCAGCTTCCGCCCGCAGGAGATCGTCTATCGCGTGCTGGAGGACGAAGCAGCGCGTTTCGACCTGCCGTTCTGCATGCGGTCGGAACAGCCGTCGCCAGTGCTGCGCAATTTCCTGCAGATGGCGGGCACCAACTGATTCTGTGGAGCTGCTACGCCTCGTCGCCGCGGAACAGGTTGGCAATGGCATAGTCGATGAACACCCGCAGGCGTGCACTGGGATGGCGCCCACCGGGCCATAGCAACGAGAACTGCCCCTGGTGCGTGGGCAACGCGGGCAGCACCTGTTGAAGGCGGCCATCGGCCAGCGCGTCGGCTGCGAGGAAGTCAGGCATCCAGGCCAGGCCCATGCAACCGATCGCGGCGGCCAGCACGGCCTCCATGTTGTTGCAGGTCATCGCCGTCGGAAGGCGCGCTCCAGCATCGCCTTCGATGCCCGGCAGCTGCCACGGGTGCAGCTTTCCGGTGGTGGGGTAACGAAAGCGCAGCGCGGTATGCATGCGCAGCTCGCTCACATCACCGGGCGTGCCATGCGCCTGCAGATAGCCCGGTGCCGCACAGAGGATGAAACGGAAGCCGCCCAACCGCCGTGCGGTCAGGCTGGAATCGGCCAGTTCACCGCTGCGTATCACCGCGTCGAGGCCTTCGCTGACCACGTCGACGATGCGATCGTTGAAGTCCAGTTCCAGCTGCACCTGCGGGTAGCGCTGCTGGAAGCCGGGCAGTACCGGCAACAGGAAGCGGTAGCCGATGGTGGGCAGGCCGATGCGCAGCAGTCCACTCGGGGCGTGCTGTCGCTGCGCCAGGTCCGCCTGTGCTTCGGAAAGCTCGTCCAGTGCGCGGCGGCAGCGCTGCAGCAGCAGTTCGCCTTCGTCGGTGAGGTGCACGCGGCGGGTGGTGCGATGGAACAGGCGGGTGCCGAGTTCGTGCTCAAGGCGGGCGATACGCTTGCCGACCGCCGAGGCGGACAGGCCGAGCACGCGGGCGGCGCCGACGATGCTGCCCGCCTCGGCGGTACGGACGAAGGCAAGCAGGGCAGAGATGGAATCCATGCGGGGCATGATTGCGGAACGTTGGGCTGCAATCAACGTCCATCGAGCCTGTTTTTCGGGCATAGCGGCCTGTCCATCATCAATGTCCCTGATGGATGGAGGCCCGCATGGCCCCGGTTTCGATGCTCCCCGTACCTTCCCACACGCAGCAGCGCTGGGCGCTGCTTGCCGTCTGCCTGGCTGCGCTGGCGCTGCCGTTGTCCTTCTCAGCCGGTGCCGTCGCGGTGCCGGCGCTGGCCCGTTCCGCAGCGTCGTCGCCGACTGCGCTGGCGTGGGTCACCAACGCCTTCATGCTCACCTTCGGCAGCCTGTTGCTGGCTGCCGGTGGCCTGGCCGATCGTTATGGTCGGCGGCGATTGTTCCTGCTGGGTACGGCGGGCTTCAGCATCGCCACGGCTGTCGTTTGCCTGGCCCCTACGCTGCTGTGGCTGGATCTGGCGCGTGGGTTGCAGGGCGTTGCCGCTGCAGCGGCGCTGGCGTCCGGCACCGCTGCGCTAGCGCATGCCTGGCAGGGCCCCGTGCGTGCCCGTGTGTTCGCCCTGCTGGGCACCACGTTCGGTGCGGGGCTGGCGCTGGGGCCGCTGCTCGCGGGTCTGCTGTTGCAGGCATTGGGATGGCGCAGTGTGTTCGCCGCGGGCGGTGTACTGACGCTGGTGGCCTTCGCAGTGGGCGCGCGCGTGTTGCCCGAAAGCCATGGCGAACGCGGGCGGCTGGATGTCGGCGGCATGCTGGGCTTCAGCCTGATGCTGGCGGCGTTGACCCTGGCCCTGCTGTGGCTGGGTGAATTCGGCCTGCATGCCATGCGCGTGCAACTGGCGCTGTTGGCGACGCTGCTGCTGGGTGGGGTGTTCGTCTGCATCGAACGGCTGCACCGCTCACCGTTGCTGGACCTCTCCTTGTTCTCGCAACCGGCGTTCCTCGGTATCCAGCTGCTGCCGGTCGCAACCTGCTTCGGCTACGTGGTGCTGCTGGTGGTACTTCCCCTGCAGCTGCTGGGCGTGCACGCACAGAGCGCGACCCTGGTGGGCCTGCAGATGCTGGCCCTGTCCGCGCCGATGCTGGTGCTACCGATGCTGGCCGCGCGCTGGGCCGAGCGCGTTGGAAGTGCGCGGCTGTGCGCGCTGGGCCTGCTGGTCTGTGCCTCTGGTCTGTACCTGTTGTCGCGCCACGCATCGCATCCGTCGCCCTCGCAGTGGGTGCCGTTGCTGATGCTGATCGGCGCAGGAACGGCCTTGCCGTGGGGCTTGATGGATGGGCTGTCGGTCAGCGTGGTGCCGGTGCAGCGTGCGGGCATGGCCGCCGGCATCTTCGGAACCGTGCGGGTGGCCGGTGAAGGCATCGCATTGGCCGCAGTCACGGCCTTGCTTGCGCTGCTGATCGGCCACCAATTGCAGGGAGCATCGCCTGCATCGCTGGCGCGCGCCGGTGCTTATCTGGCAACGGGTGCGCAGGCACAGGCACAGGCACTGCTTCCGGCGATGAGCGGCGCACAGCTGCAGCAGGCCAGTGCCGAGGCGCTGGCGATACTGCTGCGTGTGCTGGCGCTGCTGACCGCCGCATGCGCTGTGCTGTTGCACCTGCTGCTGCGGCGGCCAGCGTTGACTGTGATCAGAACCGGTAGCTGATGGTGCCGGTCACCACGCGGGGGTAGCCGGCGAAGCAGTCGCCAAAGGTGCGGCACGGCGCGTAGTAGCGCTTGCCGGTGAGGTTGGTGATGTTCAATGCCATCGTCCAGTCGGTCACCTGCACTTCCAGCAATGCATCGGCCAGTGTGTAGCTGGGCGTGATGATGCGCCCGCCATTGCCCAGCGACACGGTATTGCCGACGTGGCGCACGCCGAGGCCCAGGCGCAGGCGTGCGGCGGCATCCAGCTGGAAGCCCTTCGACACCCAGGCCGAGGCCAGGTCCTGCGGGGTGTCGTTGAGGCGCTGGCCCACTTCCAATGCGAAGTTGCTGCGGCTGACCTCAGCCTCGTTGCGCGCAACGGCAGCGGTGACCGTCAGGTCGTTGGCGAACTGGAACTGGCCTTCCAGCTCCACGCCCTTGGAGCGGATCTGCCCGGTCTGCACCACGTTCAGCACGTTGTCCGGATCGTTGGTCTGTCGGTTGGTTTCGGTGATGCGGTACGCCGCCAGCGTCAGCAGCAGGTTGCGCGCGGGTTGCCACTTGATGCCGGCCTCGGACTGGCGGCCGCGCATCGGCTTGAAGGCGCTGCCGAACAGATCCTGGCCGGATACCGGCAGGAACGATTCGCTGTAGCTCAGGTAGGGCGAAACGCCCGCACCCACTTCGCCGATCAGCCCGGCGCGGTAGGTGGTGGCGTGGTCGGTCTGGCTGGGCTGGCCTTCGGTCTTCGAGCGTGCATGGTCGCGGCGCGCGCCCAGTACCAGCGAGACACGGTCGGCCCAGCGGATCTGGTCCTGCACATAGACACCCAGCTGGGTGGAGGTCTGGTCCGGCTGACGATCCCAGCCACGTACTATCGGTGCGACCGATACCGGGGTGTAGATGTCGATCGGTGTGCCGGTGGCGTCCAGCCGCTGCAGCTGCTCCTTGTATTGGCTGTAGTCCACGCCGGCCAGCAGCAGGTGCTGGAAGACACCGGTGGCGAAGTCGAACTGCAGCGCATTGTCGGCGCTGAAGATCTGCACGTCGGGGCGGGTGCCATAGGCCGTGCGGTTGACCACGCGCCGCTCGGCGTCGATGAAGGGATCTGCCGGATTGCTGTAGCTGTCCACGTACATCTGCTGCAGGGTGGTCCTGCCATCGATGTAGCGCACCGCCGAGCGCAGGCTGAGCACATCATTGAAGCTGTGGTCGAACAGCGCGGTCAGGCTGTACACACGCGAGTCGATGCGGTCGAAGCCGGGATCGCCGATGAAGGTGGACGGGTCGAGGCGGCGTCCGGGCGGGGCCAGCAGGGTCGCGGCCAGCGGCAGGAACTGCTGGCTGGAGCCGGTCTTGTCATGCTGATAGCTGGCCAGCAGGGTCAAGCTGCTGCGTTCGCCACGCCAGCTGATCGATGGCGCCAGGTAGACGCGGTCGTCCTTCAAAACATCGGTCTGCATGTTCGATTCGCGCACCAGGCCGACGAAGCGGCCGGCGAGTGTGCCGGCATCGTTCAAGGCGCCGCCGATGTCACCCTGCAGCTGCCTGCGGTCGAAGCTGCCGATCTGCACGCCGATCTCGCCGTTGAGGGCGCCGAAGGTCGGGCGCTTGCTCATCGCATTGATGATGCCGCCGGTGGCGCCGGCACCGTACAGTACCGAGGACGGGCCGCGCAGCACTTCCACCCGTTCCAGGCCGTAGATCTCCGGGCGGGCGAGGGGACTGAAACCGTAGCTGCGGCGCAGGCCATCCTGGTACTGCACCGGGTCCAGCCCGCGCACCGAGGTGGCATCGTTGCGGGTATCCAGGCCCCAGGCATCGGCGGTGACGCCGGCGCTGTAGCGCAGCACTTCCTGCAGGTTGTGCGCGCCGCGATCGGTGAACAGCTGCTGGGTGACCACGCTGATCGCCTGCGGCGTCTCGGTCAGGGCAGTGTCGGTCTTGGTCGCGGTGCTGGCCCGCTCGGCCACCACCGTTACCTTGTCCAGGGTGCGCGCCGCCGGGTTGTCCTGGGCCTGGGCGATGGCCGAGGCCAGCAGAGTGGGCAGGGCGAGCGTGTACAGCAGCGGACGCGACGGCAGAGCGGGCATCGGGAGTGATCCGGGAAGGGCGGTGACGGCGGATTATCCGGATGCCCGCCCTTAAATACAAATGATTCCCAAATGCGATTGAGGCGCCCAGGCCCGGCCTCAGGGCAGGCCGTCCGTCGCGCCGCGGATGCTCATCCAGGCGCCGCCACCGGGGGCGCTCCCGGCGCGGACACGGAAGCCGTGCAGGCCGGCAATGGCGGCCACGATCGACAGGCCCAGGCCGAATCCAGGCCCTTGGCCGGCGCTGCTGCTGCCACGGAAGAAGCGCTGGTAGATCAGCGTGCGGTCCTGTGGCGGAATGCCCGGCCCGTTGTCGATCACATCGATCCTCGGGGCGCCGTGATCATCGACCGCACGCAGCAGGATGCGGCCGTGCGCAGGGGTGAACTGCAGAGCGTTGGACAGCAGATTGGCCAGCGCTTCGAACAGCAACTCGCGGTCTCCACGCAGCGGGCCCACCTTCGGGTCCACCTGCAGCTCCAGCAACTGCTGCTTCTCTTCGGCCAGCGGCAGGTAGAACTGGTGCAGTTCCTGCAACAGCTCGGTGACGTCGACCGCGTCGAAGGCCGAACGTCGCTGGTGGCTCTCCAGTTCCGACACCCGCAGCAGCGCGGCGAAGCGCGCCATCAGCATGTCAGTCTCGGCCAGCGCCTTGTCCAGTGGATCGGCATGCGGGTCCCGTTCGTCCAGGCCCACGCGCATGCGGTACAGATGCGCGCGCAGGCGGGTCAGCGGGGTGCGCAGGTCGTGGGCGATGCTGTCGCACACGCCTTTGACCTCGGTCATCAGCTGTTCGATGCGTTCCAGCATGGCATTGACGATGCTCGACAGCCGATCGATCTCGTCGCGACGGCTGGAGACCGGCAGGCGCTGGCCGAGGTCGCCGGCGATGATGCGATTGGTGGCCGCTTCGATCTGCTGGATCCGCTTCAACGGGCGCCGGCGCAGGATATGCCAACCCACCAGCCCGGGGATGACGGTCAGCGACACGCCCCACAGCAGTGCATCGAGGATGATGCTGTTGACCGCCATGAGCTTGCCATTCTGGCGCACGAATACCAGCGTGCGGCCATCGCGGGTTACTACGCCCAGCGCACTGCCACCGTTGTCGTGGCGGCCATCGGCCAGCGTCCAACCGTCCACCGCATGCGAGTTGCCATCCAGCGGCAGTCCCGCGGGGATTGCCGTCAACGGGCCCGCCATCGGCATGCCCGCCTTGTCGAACAACCCATAGGTATAGACCTGGTGCAGATCGAAGCGCTGGCTGTCACGCAGCGCTTCATCCAGCGCCGGCCCGTCGAAGCTCATGAACAGGTGGGCGCGCTGCTGCAGGCCCGATTCGGTCAGGTCACTGAGGTAATCCGAGATGCGCCAGTACATCACGCCCAGCAGCAGGCTCGACCACGCCACGAACAGGATGCAATACAGGCCCAGCAGTCTGCTGCTGGAAGAGCGCCAGTGGTCAGGGTTGCGCGTCGAAGACATAGCCGGTTCCACGTACGGTTATGATCGGCTGCGGTCGGCCGGGTTGTTCGATGCGTTTGCGCACGCGGCCGATATGCACGTCGATCAGGTTGGTACCCGGATCGAAGTGATAGCCCCAGACTTCCTGGAACAGCATGCTGCGGGTGACCACCTGGCCGGCGTTGCGGACCAGGAATTCGAGCAGCTTGAACTCGGTCGGCAGCAGCGCGATTTCATGCCCGCCGCGTCGCGCCGAACGGGTCATCAGGTCCAGTTCCAGGTCACCGGCGCGCAGCACGTTGTCGATGGCGCCG
Source organism: Stenotrophomonas sp. SMYL11 (assembly GCF_036320005.1). Lineage (NCBI taxonomy): Bacteria > Pseudomonadati > Pseudomonadota > Gammaproteobacteria > Lysobacterales > Lysobacteraceae > Stenotrophomonas > Stenotrophomonas sp. SMYL11. Next base: position 596,837 of record NZ_JAWIRS010000002.1, on the reverse strand, counting down.
GTCGGGCCCTGGCGCCGGATCAGCACTTCCACGCGTGCGGCCATCTCATCGGAGGCGAAGGGCTTGGTCAGGTAGTCGTCGCCACCGGCGCGCAGGCCACGCACGCGTTCATCCACGTCCGACAGCGCACTGATCATCAGTACCGGCGTGGTGATGCCTTCACGGCGCAACGTGGTGACCAGGGCCAGCCCGTCGATGCCGGGCAGCATGCGGTCCAGGGTGATCACCGCGTAGTCGCCTGCACGTGCCAGCGCCAGGCCGTTGCTACCGTCGCTGGCCAGGTCCACGTCGAAGCCGTGGCTGCGCAGTTCGGTGGCGATCTCCTCGGCGGTGACAAGATCGTCCTCGATGGTGAGTACGCGCGGCATGGGCCAGTGTGCAGAGTGGGACAGGGGCATCCTCGCAATCGTGGGCAGCGACTGCAAATGAAAAATGTTTCATGCGCCATTTGGCAGGATCGTGCCGCCACGTCTTCTATATTCGGCGCCGAACGCTCCCCCACGCGTGGAACCTGCAGCCGATGATCCTTCCGAACCCTTCCCGTCCGTACCGTGCCTGGCGGCTGCCGCGAACCGCGGGCCTGCCGCTGCTGGCGCTCGCCCTGGCCGGCCTGCTCAGCGCCTGCGGCAAGGACGCGCCCAAGCCTCGCGCGACGACGCCTGAGGTGACGGTGCTGACCCTGCGCAGCCAGCCGCTGGCACTGCAGCAGGAACTGCCTGGGCGCAGCGTTGCCTCGCAGGAATCGGACGTGCGTCCGCAGGTGGATGGCGTGCTGGTGAAGCGGTTGTTCGAGCAGGGCCAGTGGGTGAAGGCCGGGCAGCCACTGTTCCAGATCGAGCCCGCGCTGTACCAGGCGGCGCTGAACGAGGCGCAGGCCAACCTGAAGACCGCCGAGGCCGCTGCGGTGACCGCGCGCCTGCGGGCGCAGCGCATGCAGGCGCTGGGCAAGGACCAGCTGGCCGCGCGCCAGGACGTGGACGATGCGATCGCCAGCGACCAGCAGGCTGCCGCCGCGGCCCAGGCCGCACTGGCCGCACGTGACACGGCCAGCACACGGCTGGGGTTTGCCACGGTGACCTCGCCGATCGCAGGCCGCATCGGCCGGGCGCTGTTCACGCCGGGGGCGCTGGTCACCTCCGGCCAGGCCGATCCACTGGCACGGGTGCAGCAGATGGACCCGATGAACGTGGACATCACCCAGTCCAGCAATGAGTACCTGGCACTGCGTCGCGCCATCGCCGATGGAGGCGTGCAGGCCGATACTGCGCCGGTGCGGCTGCGCCTGTCCGATGGCACCGACTACCCGCTGCCCGGCACGCTGGAATTCGCCGACGTCGACGTCCAGCAGGAAACCGGCAGCATCACCCTGCGTGCGCGTTTCCCCAACCCGGATGGGCAGCTGCTGCCGGGCATGTATGTGCGCGCATTGGTGGGGCAGGGGACCCGCCAGCAGGCGCTGCTGGTGCCACAGGCCGCGGTCGATCGCAGCCCCAAGGGCGAAGCGCAGGCGTGGCTGGTGGACAAGGACGGCAAGGCGCGGCTGCGCCTGTTCCGCACCGCGCGTGCGGTGGGCGATCAGTGGCTGGTGCTCGATGGCCTGGCCGCCGGCGAGCAGGTGGTGGTGGCCGGCGCGCAGGGCCTGGCCGATGGCATGACGGTACGGGTGAAGCCTGCGCCGGCACCGGCCGGGAAGGACTGAGCAGATGCTGCCGCGCTTCTTCATCCATCGCCCGGTATTCGCCTGGGTCCTGGCGATCTGCATCATGGCCTTCGGCACCATCGCGGTGACCCAGCTGCCGGTCGAGCAGTACCCGGACATCGCACCGCCGCAGGTCAACATCACCGCCAACTACACCGGCGCCTCGGCGCAGACGGTGGAGGACAGCGTCACCCAGGTGATCGAGCAGCAGATCAAGGGCATCGACCACCTGCTGTATTTCTCGTCCACCAGTTCGTCGTCGGGCCAGGCGCGCATCACGGTCACCTTCGACCAGAGCGCCAACCCGGATATCGCTCAGGTGCAGGTGCAGAACAGCGTCAACCAGGCCATCAACCGGCTGCCGCAGGAAGTGCAGCAGCAGGGCGTGACGGTGGCCAAATCGCAGGGCGATTCGCTGATGGTGGTCTCGCTGTACGACACCAGCCGGCGCATGGAGCGCGTGGACGTCTCCGATTTCCTTGTCAGCAATGTGCAGGATCCGATCAGCCGCATTCCCGGTGTCGGCGAGATCAACGTGTTCGGCTCGGCCTACGCGATGCGCGTGTGGCTGGACCCGCACAAGCTGCGCGCCTATGACCTGATGCCGTCGGACGTGCGCGCCGCGATCCAGGCGCAGAATACCCAGGTGACCGCCGGCGAACTCGGCGCGATGCCCTCCAGCCCGACGCAGAGCCTCAACGCCACGGTCACCGCGCAGTCGCGCCTGCAGACCCCTGAACAGTTCCGCGCAATCATCCTGCGCACGCTGCCCAATGGCGCGGCGGTGTTGCTGGGCGACGTCGCACGGGTCGAGATCGGCGCGGAGAACTATCAGACCAGCAGCTATCTCAACGGCTATCCGGCGGCCGGCTTCTCGGTGACCCTGGCGTCGGGTGCCAACGCATTGGCCACCGCCGACGCGGTGCGCGCGGAGATCGAACGGCTGCGACCGACCTTCCCGCCGGGGCTGCAGGTGGCCTACCCGCGTGACAGCACACCGTTCGTACGGGTCTCGATCGAGGGGGTCATCCATACCCTCATCGAAGCCATCGTGCTGGTAGTGGTGGTGATGTTCCTGTTCCTGCAGAACCTGCGCGCCACGCTGATTCCGGCGATCACGGTGCCTGTGGTGCTGCTGGGCACGTTCGGCGTGCTGGCCGTTGCCGGATTCACCATCAACACACTGACCCTGTTCGCGATGGTGCTGGCGATCGGCCTGCTGGTCGACGATGCGATCGTGGTGGTGGAAAACGTGGAGCGCATCATCCACGACGAGCATCTGCCACCGCACGAAGCGACCGAAAAATCGATGGGCGAGATCACCGGTGCGCTGATCGGCATTACCGTGGTGCTGGGCGCAGTGTTCCTGCCGATGGCGCTGTTCGGTGGTTCCACCGGCATCATTTACCGGCAGTTCTCGATCACGATTGCATCTGCCATGGCATTGTCGGCGCTGGTGGCGCTGACGCTGACCCCGGCGCTGTGCGCGACCCTGCTCAAGCCGTCTTCGGCGCAGAAGCCACAGGGCCGCTTCTTCCAGGCGTTCAACCGGGGTGTCGAGCGCAGCCAGTTGGCTTATCAGGGAAAGCTCGGTGGCGTCGTCTCCCGGCCGCGGCGCTGGATGGCGTTCTACCTGCTGCTGGTGATCGCCATGGTCGCGCTGTACGCGCGCATGCCCACCGGCTTCCTGCCGGTGGAGGACCAGGGCCAGGTGACCTTCCAGTTCTCCACGCCGGAAGGCACGCCGATGGCGCGTACCGAAGCGCTGGGCGAGCAGATCAGCCGCTACTTCATGGAGCACGAAAAGCAGAACCTGGATGTGGTGTTCGTGGTGGTCGGCCGCAACAATGCCGGCACCGGCCAGAACGCCGGGCAGGGCTTCCTTGCACTGAAACCCTGGGATGAGCGCACGGGCGACAACACCGCTGCAGCGATCATCACACGCGCCAATGCCTACTTCCGCAGCTTGCCGGATGCCAAGGTCAATGTACTGGCACCGCCGGCGGTGCGTGGACTGGGCCAGTCCAGCGGCTTCGAACTGTGGCTGCAGGACACCAGCGCGGCCGGGCGCGTGGCCCTGCAGGCGGCGCAGGAACAGGTGGTGCGTGCGGCCGGCGAAGACGATGGGCTCACCTCGGTGCGCCTGAACGGCCTGGGCGACAAGGCCGAGCTGCGGCTGGACATCGACCACGCCCAGGCCAGCGCACTGGGCCTGGCCCAGGCCGACATCAATTCAACGTTGTCGGCGGCGTGGGGCGGCAGCTACATCAACGACTTCCTCGACCGTGGCCGGGTCAAGCGGGTCTACATGCAGGGCGACCAGCCCTACCGCAGCGTGCCCGACGACATCGGCCAGTGGTATGTGCGCGGTGGCAACGGCCAGATGGCGTCGTTCGCCAGTTTCGCCAGCAGCCACTGGGCGCGTGGGCCGCAACTGCAGCAGCGCTTCAACGGCCTGCCGGCGATGCAGATCCAGGGCAGCGCCGCCGAAGGCCGCAGCTCGGGCGAGGCGATGCAGCGCATGCAGGCGCTGGTGGCCGATCAACCCGGGTTCGACCTGCAGTGGAGTGGCCTGTCCTACCAGGAACAACTGGCCAGCAACCAGACGTTGTGGCTGTACACCGCCTCCATTGCCTTCATCTTCCTGTGCCTGGCAGCGCTCTATGAGAGCTGGACGGTGCCGGTGGCAGTGGTGCTGGTGATCCCATTGGGCGTGATTGGTACCGTGCTGGCGACCACCGCGGCTGGGTTCGTCAATGACATCTACTTCCAGGTGGGTCTGCTGACCACCATCGGCCTGTCGGCCAAGAACGCGATCCTGATCGTGGAGTTTGCCGAGGCCCGCTATCGTGCCGGCACTTCAGCGGTGGAAGCGGCCCTGCAGGGCGCACGCCTGCGCCTGCGCCCGATCGTGATGACATCGTTGGCCTTCGTGGCTGGTGTGATCCCGTTGGCGTTGGCCACCGGCGCGGGCGCAGTCAGCCGCCGTGAAATCGGCATGAGCGTGATCGGCGGCATGGTCTCCGGCACGGTGCTGGCAGTGGTGCTGGTGCCGTTGTTCTTCGTGCTGGTGCGCCGCCTGGGCCGGTCACGTCCGCAGGACTGAGGGGGGCGGCTGTCATCTGGCTGCCGCAGCGCCCTCACCCGTTCTTTGCCCAGGTGTCGCTAGCGTAGGTCGTCCCCGTCCCCCACGGAGACCTGCCATGTGGCTGCTCGATCATCTTTGGCCCGGCCGCAGACCTGTTCCTCCCCCGGTCGCCACCGAACCGCAGGCGACGCCCCGCCGGCCCTGGCTGAAGCGCCCGGTGCGGGCCGGCCGCAGCGGCATGGCCCCCTGGCAGAAGGTTGCCGCACCGCCACGACGCACGCGCCACTAACCGGTGCGGTCGGCGGGATGGTTGACCCCGTCGTTGACCGGGATCACACCCAGCGCGAACGGGTCGATGCCCTCCAGGCAGGCCACGTTGTAGCCGTACTGTTCCGGGTTGGAGCGGCGCCGGTGATGGGTGTAGATGCCGCACACGCCACAGAAATAGTGCTCGGCCACATGGGTGTTGAACTGGTACCGCTGCAGGTGGTTCTGCCCGCGCACAACCTGCAGGCCCTGGCGGGTGACGCTGGCGGCAATGGCGCCGCGGCGGCGGCACATCGAGCAGTCGCAGCGGCGGGGTTCGACAATACCGTCCGGCAGGTCCAGCAGCAGTTCGACCGTGCCGCAGTGGCAAGTGGCTCGGTGCCGGGGTTGGACCGGAACGCCGGCCACGGAAGTGATGCCCATCGTTGCTCCTGTAAAGTGAACCTGGCCGCACGGGCCGCCGCCGACGGTGCGCCGGCTTGCCTGAACGGGCCGTAGATGCCACGGTGAACCCGCTTGTGGCTAACTATGCGGCTTCAAGACCGCGACAGGATGCCAGTGAAAGCCGCAGGACGATGGATGACAGGAAGTGCCATGGCGCTGCTGGCGCTGTGGGTGACCGGGCTGTTGACCTATCAGTTGCCGGGGCCGGGCTGGCTGGCCAACGGCGTGGCCGTGCTGTGGCTGCTGGTTGCGCTGGGGGCGGCATGGCAGGTCGCGCGCGGGCGTGCCTCGCGCCGCCTGGCCACGGCCTTCGGTGCGGCGCTGGCGCTGGCCGGCCTGTGGTGGCTGCTGCTGACCCCGCGTCAGGACCGCATGTGGGCCGATGACGTGGCCCAGCGCCTGCACGTGGTGTCCTTCGACGGGCGCCACGTGGTGCTGGACAACGTGCGCGACTTCCGCTGGCGCACCGAAACCGACTACGACGCACACTGGGTGCGCCGCGAGTACGACCTGGACCAGCTGCGCTCGGCCGACCTGGTGCTGTCGTACTGGATGGGCCCGGCGATCGCCCACACGCTGATCTCGTTTGGTTTCGAGGACGGTCGCCACGTGGTGTTCTCGCTGGAGATCCGCAAGGAGCGCGGTGAGTCGTTCTCCGCGCTGGGCGGCTTCTTCCGCAAGTTCGAGATGACCCTGGTGGCTTCGGAGGAGACCGACATCATCCGCACCCGCACCAACGCGCGGGGCGAGGATGTCTACCTGTACCGCCTGCACGGCATGGACCGCGCGCAGCTGAAGGAACTGTTCGCCGCGTACATCGAACAGGCGCGTGAACTGGATGCCAAGCCGGGCTTCTACAACACGTTGACCAGCAACTGCACGACCATCGTCTTCGACCTGGCCCGCCACATCGCACCGCGCCTGCCGTTGGACTACCGCCTGCTGCTGTCCGGCTATCTGGCCGAGTACGCGCAGGAGGTGGGGGCGCTCACGCCGGGCGTGCCGTACGCCGAGCTGCATGACAAGGGCCGCATCACCCAGCGCGCATTGGACCTGGGTGATGGCGCGCATTTCTCCACCGTGATCCGCCAGGGCGTGCCCGGCACCGAGCAGGACCCGCAGTAATGACCCAACTCTTTCTGACCCGCTGGCAGCGCCTGCTGCCGGTGTTGTTCGCCGCCTTCCTGCTGCTGGGCAGCAGCGGCTGCGCGATGGTCACCGTCAAGCAGGTCAAATCCAGTGATTCACTGGTCAACAAGCGCGCCGATGTGCTCAACACCGGCAAGCTCAGCCCCGCCGCGCGTGAAACGCTCAGCGCAGCGGGCCTGGACGAATCGCAGTGCGAGAAGGACTTCCTGGTCTGCCGCAGCACGTTGCTGATGACCGACGACCTCAATGTCGAGCAGCGGCTGTCGGCGCTGTCCGAGCTGTGGGTGAAGGCTGCATTGGCGATGACGCCGAAGAAGACCGCCGCAGGCGATCCGCCGATGAGCGATGCGGCGCTGGATGCGTGGCTGGAGGCCGCACGCTATGCCTATGCCTACCTGTTCTACAGCGGCCGCTCACCGTCCGACCGGGCCTTCGAGGACCGGCAGACGCAGGTGCGCGACTACTACAACTACGCGGCGGAAAAGGCGGCGGTGGTGCTGTTCGTGCGCGCACGTGCCGCTGCGCTGGCCGGTGAGGACTACACGAAGCCGCTCACGGTCGGTAGCTGGTCGCTGGCCTCCAACTACCAGCAGCTGGGCCTGAAGAGCATTCCGGCGCAGCTGGTGCCGGCGGGAACGGTCAGCTTCGTCGGTCTGCGCAGCACCTATCGCCGCGATGGCTTCGGTGCCGAGCTGGTGATGGTGATGGACCCGCCGAAACTGGTCGCGCCAGTGATCGCGCCGGACGGTCCAAAGGCAGAAACCGCGCAGGACGACGAGGACGACGAGCGTCGCGGCCGCCGTCATCGCCATGACGATTCGGTGCCCGAGTTCAGTGAGATGTCCTCGATCAACGTCACCGCACTGCTGCGTTTCGAAGGCAGCAGCCTGGAAGACGTGATGCGCACGCGCCGGGTCGAACTGGATGCCTATTCGCCCGAAGCCACCGAGCGCATCACCCTGCACGGCGAACAGGTGCCTCTGGCCGGCAACTTCACCGCCGCCTACGGCCTGTGGCTGGCACAGAGTGGCTTCGCCCGGCAGTCCCTGCGCACCCTGTTCGGCATGAGCGAGGGCATCGGCGAGCCGCACATCTACCTGATGCAGCCGTGGGACCCCAACCGCCGCATCATCTTCATGCTGCACGGCCTGGCCAGCAGCCCGGAAGCCTGGGTGAACCTGGCCAACGAGATCATGGGCGATCCCGAGCTGCGCCAGCAGTTCCAGGTGTGGCAGGTCTACTACCCGACCAATGCACCGATCGCGCTGAACCGCTACGAGATCGCCAATGCGTTCAACGACACGCTGAAGCATTTCGACCCCAACGGCAGCACGCGTGCATCGAAGGACATGGTCTACATCGGCCACAGCATGGGCGGCGTACTGGCCCGGCTGCTGGTGAGCGATTCCGGCGATGTACTGTGGAACGACCTGCTGGCCAACTACGATCTGAAGGGCGAGCGCCTGAAACGGGTGCAGAACAAGCTGGGGCCGCTGCTGCATTTCAAGGCACAGCCGAACGTGGAGCGTGCGATCTTCATCGCTGCCCCGCACCAGGGCACCGATATCGCAGGCAACAAGGTCGGGCGCCTGATCGGTCGCCTGGTACGCCTGCCGCTGACCATCCTCGGCAAATTCGAGGACGTGTTCATGGCACTGGCGCAGGCCGAGCAGCAGGTCGATGGCACCGCCAAGCCGAAGATTCCGAACAGCATCGACAACCTCAAGGCCAGCGATCCGTTCGTGAAGGCCGCCGCACAGCTGCCGATCGAAGCGGCCCTGAAGTACCACTCGATCATCGCCCAGCGCAAGCCGGAGTTGCCGGTGGAGAAGTCCGATGACGGGCTGGTGCCGTACTGGAGCGCGCACCTGCCGGGTGCATTGTCCGAGAAGGTGATCATTTCCGGCCACAGCGTGCAGGAGACCCCGCAGGCGGTGCTGGAGGTGAGGCGGATCCTGCACCGGGATATCGATGACATCGGGACCGGCAGCCGGTAGTGCCGGCCGCTGGCCGGCATCATCACGGGATTCCCGGGTGCGCGGAGGTTGCCGGCCAGCGGCCGGCAATACCGCAATGCGGCGGTGCTACACCCGCCGCGCGATCACCGTGGCC
>NZ_JAWIRS010000002.1:576353-588068 GCF_036320005.1 Stenotrophomonas sp. SMYL11 | reverse complement strand
GCCGCGGGGGGGCCCCGCCGGCGCCCCCCCAACCCCCGGGGGGGGGGGGGGGGGCGGCGGGCCCCCCCCCCCCCCCCCCACTACCGCAATGCGGCGGTGCTACACCCGCCGCGCGATCACCGTGGCCAGCAGCGCCAGGCCGAAGGTGATCGCCAGGCACAGCACGTAGCCGGTGTGGGGTGCGTTTTGCACGAACAGCGCGAACAGTGCGCCGGAAGCCGCCAGCGCGGTGGTCACCGACAGCGCCTCGCTCAGCTGCAGTGCCGAGGTGTTGGCACCCTGCTCGTGCGGTGCGGACAACGACAGCGTCAGCACCGACAGGCTGGCGTAGATCATGCCCATGCCGAAACCGGTCATGGCCCAGCCGACCAGGGCCACCGGCAGCGGCACTGCGTTGAACAGCACGGCCAGTGTGGCGGCGATACCGATCGTCATCAGCGGTGTGCCTACGCGCAGCAGCTGCTGGCGTGACCAGCCGCACTGCTGGTGGCCCTGCAGCCATGAACCGGCGAACCAGCCCAATGCGCCGAGGCTGAGCACCGCGCCGGCCCAGCTGGGCGAGAGCCCGCGTTCGCGCTGCAACAGCAGTGGCAGGTAGGCCTCACAGGCGAAGAATGCGGCCGCCGCGACGCCGCGCAGCGCGATCACGCTGGGCAATCCGCGGCGCAGGATCAATGTGCCGGGGGGCAGCAGGCGATGCACACAGAACAGCAGCGCCAGCAGCGCTGCGCCAATGCAGAGCAGCGCTGGCAGGCCGCGCTGCTGGCCACCGAAGTAGAGCAGCAGCGCCGCCAGCGAGGCGCCGCTGGCCCAGCGCACCACATTGCCGCGACCATCGTCGCTGTTTCCTGCATCGCTCGGTTGCATGCGCGCCAGCGCCGGGCGCAGCAGCAGCGCGGCCGGGACCGCCAGCAGTGGCACGGCCAGGAACACCCAGCGCCAGCCGAGATGCTGCACGATCAGCCCGCTCAGCGCGGGGCCGATCATTGACGGCACCACCCAGCCGGCCGAGAACGCGGCGAATACCTTCGGGCGCAGGTGCTCGGGATAGCTGCGCCCGACCATCACGTACAGTGAAACCGAGATCGCGCCTGCGCCCAGGCCCTGCAGCAGTCGGCCCGCAACCAGCATGCCCATGCGCATTGCGAAGCCGGCCAGCAGCAGGCCCAGCACGAAGCAGGCCAGCCCATGCCACAGCGGACGCGCCGGCCCCTGGCGGTCGGCCCAGCGCCCGGCCAAGGTCATGCCGATCACGCTGGTGGCCAGGGTGCCGCCGAAGGCCAGCGCATACAGGCGCAGGCCGTCCAGCCCCTCGGCCACGGTTGGCATGGCGGCGGCCACCGCCAGGGCTTCGAAGGCATGCAGCGCCACCAGCGCCACCATGCCGATGGTGGTGGCGCGGTAGCGCGAGGACAGGATCGACGTATCGGACGGCGCGATGGCGTCGGCGGGCGAGAGGGTCGGGGTCATACGGGTCAGATGCGGGCCGCGCTTGTCAACTGGCGGCGAAGATAGCAGCATGACACCTCAACAACGGTTGAGGTCAAGCAATGGTGTCCCAGGAACTGAGCGTGGGCGAAGTCGCCCAGCGCAGTGGCGTGGCGGTTTCCGCGCTGCATTTCTACGAGCGCAAGGGCCTGATCAGCAGCCTGCGCACCTCGGGCAACCAGCGGCGCTACAGCCGTGACGTGCTGCGACGGTTGGCGGTGATCCGCGTCGCGCAACGGGTCGGCATGCCATTGGAAGCTGTCGGCCGTGCCTTCGAAAGCCTGCCCGAGGGCCGCGCGCCGACCAAGGCCGACTGGGCCAAGCTGTCCGCGCGCTGGCGCACCGAGCTGGAAGAGCGCATCCACATGCTGGAACTGCTGCGCGACGAACTGACCGGCTGCATCGGCTGCGGCTGCCTGTCGCTGCAGCGCTGCCGCCTGGCCAACCCCGAAGACGTCCTCGGTGAACGCGGCGACGGCCCGATGCGCTGGGAGTGACCCGCGAAAAGGGGACGGAGGGGATTATGTCGTTTGTGCATTAATGACTTAATCCCCTCCGTCCCCTTTTTTCTTACCAGACCGTGATCGTCTCGCCGCTCTGGATGCCTTCCACCGCGCGCTGGAAGGCCAGCGCCGCACGCTGCGCGCTCACCGCTTCGAAGCCTGGGAAATAGGGGCCGTAGGCTGCCATCGATTCGATCAGCACGTTCGGGCTGACCACGTTGATGCGCAGGCCACGCGGCAGCAGCTCCAACGCCGCGGCACGCACGAAGCCTTCCAGCGCGGCATTCACCGAGGTGGCGTTGGCGCCATCGCGGATCGGCTGTGCACTGACGATGCCGCTGGTCAGGGTGATCGAGCCGCCGGCATTGAGGTGGTGCTGGGCGAGCAGTGCCAGCCGCACCTGGCCCAGCAGCTTGTCCTGCAGGCCGAGGTTGAACTGCTCGGGTGTCATGTCCTTCAGCGGACCGAAGTGCAGCTTGCCAGCGGTGGAGATCACTGCATCGACCGGACCGGTGCGCGAGAACAGTTCGGCGACGCTGGCGTCGTCGGTCAGGTCGACGCGCAGTTCACCGCTGTTGCGGCCGGCGGCGAGGATCTGATGCTGCTGGCCGAGCTGGTGGGCGACTGCCTGGCCGAGAGTGCCGCTGGCACCGACGAGGAGAATCTTCATGGCCGTTCCTTGCGAGAGGGGGAATGGGCGCAGTCTGCGCCACTCACAGTGGGTTAGGTAAGCGGCGTATGCTTCGCAGATTCCTAACTCTGGATTAGCAATGGATACCCTTCGCTGCATGCAGGCCTTCGTCGCCGTGGCCGAGTGCGGAAGCTTTGCAGGAGCCGCCGAACAGCTGCAGGTGTCGGCGGTGATGGTCGGCAAGTACATCCAGCAGCTGGAGGCGCACCTGGGTACCGCGCTGCTGCAACGGAACACCCGCCGCCAGCGCTTGACCGAAGCCGGCAGCGCCTACCTGGCCGGGTGCCGGCAGGTGCTGGAGCAGGTGCAGCAGGCCGAGGCCGACGTGGCTGGCCTGCAGCTTCAACCTCGCGGACTGCTGCGGGTCAGCGCGCCAACCACCTGGGGCAGCTGCGTACTGGCGCCACAACTGGCCGGCCTGCTGCGCGCGCAGCCGCAGTTGAACATCGAACTGCATCTGAGCAACCGCCGTGTGGACCTGATCGAGGACGGCTTCGACGTGGCGATCCGGGTCGGGCCGCTGCCATCGCAGGAGGTGGTGGCGCGACCGCTGCCGCCGTATGCAATGAGCCTGTGTGCGGCACCGTCGTACCTGCGCCGACGCGGCACGCCGCGCACGCCCGCGGATCTGCAGGGACATGATTGCCTGAGCCACCTAGCCTGGCGCGGCGGCCATGGCTGGCAGCTGGCCAACGGCGAACAGGTGGACTGGGAGGCGCGCCTGACCTGCAATGACGGGGTTGCGCTGCGTGAAGCGGCGGTGGCCGGCGCAGGGCTGGTGCTGCAGCCGACCGCACTGCTGGCCGGCGAAATCGCGGCAGGGCGGTTGAAGCCGTTGCTGAGCGACTACCTGCCCGAACCGCGGCCGATGCACCTGATCTACCTGCCGGATCGACGGCCGCGCCCGCGGTTGCAGTGCTTCGTCGATTTTGTCACGGCCACGTTGGGGCAATGAGCATCCACGCATGGCGTGGATCTACTAAGGAGCGCCGTGCATTCCATCAGTAGATCCACGCCACGCGTGGATGACGGTGGGTGCCGACCGTTGGTCGGCACGCCTGTTTCAATCATTCGCCGCAGACAGTTCCTGCCCACGTACCTGCGCGGCGCGCAGCGCCGTGTCCACCAGCGCCTCGAAGCCACCGGCCTGGAAGCTCTCGATCGCGGCCTGGGTGGTGCCGTTCGGCGAGGTCACGCGACGGCGCAGCTCGGCCGGGCTTTCACCGGCCTCATCGAGCATGCGCGAGGCTCCCAGCAGGGTCTGCACCACCAGCGCACGCGCGGCGTCGGCCGGCAGGCCCTGGGCGATACCTGCCGCTTCCATCGCTTCGGCCAGCAGGAACACATAGGCCGGCCCGCTGCCGGATACGGCAGTCACCGAATCCATCAGCGATTCGCTGTCGATCCACACCGTGCGCCCGGCACTGGCCAGCACCTGTTCGGCGCGCGCGTGCTGCTGTGCATCCACCGATGGCGTGGCATACAGACCGGTCACGCCGGCGCCGAGCAGGGCCGGTGTGTTCGGCATCGCGCGCACCACCGGCAGATTGCCGCCCAGCCAGCGTTCCAGCTGCGCGCTGGTGATGCCGGCGGCAATGGACACCACCAGCGGCTGGTTCGCCTGCGCCAGCGCCTGCAGCGACTGGCACACATCGCGCAGCACCTGCGGCTTCACCGCCAGCAGCCAGGTGCGGCCCTGTGCGGCCGCATCGGTTGCGTTGTCGTGCACCTGCACGCCGAAGTCCGCCGCCAGTGACTCACGCAGTGCCACAACCGGTTCGGCCACGTGGATGTGCGCGGCAGGCACGCCTTGGCGGATCAGGCCGGCGATCAGGCTGCGGGCCATGTTGCCGCCGCCGATGAAGGTGATGGAATCAGCTGCCATGGAAGTCTCCTTGGAAATTCAGGCCGGGCGCGGGCGCGCGCCGAACAGGGCGGTGCCGATCCGCACCAGGGTGGCGCCCTCGGCGATGGCTTCGGCGTAGTCGCTGCTCATGCCCATCGACAGCGTGTCGATCTGCGCGTGCTGGGCAGCCAGCGACTGGAAAAGTGTGCGCATGCGCACGAATGCATCCCGACGCCGCTCCGCTTCGGGCCACGGTGCGGGAATCGCCATCAGTCCGCGCAGGCGCAGGGCGGGCTCGGCGGCAATCGCGGCGGCCAGTGCGTCCACATCCTCTGGTGCACAGCCGTGCTTGCTGGATTCGTCGTCGACGTTGACCTGGATCAGTACATTCAGCGGGCCGCGCGCGACCGGGCGATGGCGTGCCAGCGCGGTCACCAGCTTGGGACGGTCCACGCTCTGCACCCAGTCGAAATGGCTGGCCACGGCATCGGCCTTGTTCGACTGCAGGTGGCCGATCAGGTGCCATTCCAGTTCCAGGTGTTGCAGCGCCTGCATCTTAGCCAATGCTTCCTGCACGTAGTTCTCGCCGAAGGCGTGCTGGCCCTGTGCGGCCAGCGCCGCCACGGCCTCGGCCGACTGGGTCTTGGACACCGCCAGCAGGCGTGGGTCGGGCCTGCCAGCGGCCTCGGCGGCGGCATGCAGGTTGCTCAGGATCTGGGGCAGGGGAGTGGCCACGTAACGCGTTCCGTTGAATCAGGAGGCTATACTGCCGCCCGGGGAAAGATCCTTCCAGTCGAAGCCGTTATTGGGGAGTAGCCGCTCATGGATATCGCCGAGCTGTTGGCGTTTTCCGTAAAGAACAAAGCGTCCGACCTGCATCTGTCCGCAGGCCTGCCGCCGATGATCCGCGTGGACGGCGACGTGCGCCGGATCAACATCCCAGCCCTGGACCATAAGCAGGTCCACGCGCTGGTGTACGACATCATGTCCGACAAGCAGCGCCGCGATTACGAGGAATTCCTCGAAGTGGACTTCTCCTTCGAGATCCCGTCGCTGGCGCGCTTCCGTGTGAACGCGTTCAACCAGAACCGCGGCGCCGGTGCGGTGTTCCGTACCATTCCGTCCGAGGTGCTCACCCTTGAGGACCTGGCCTGCCCGCCGCTGTTCCGCGAAGTGATCCAGCAGCCGCAGGGCCTGATCCTGGTGACCGGCCCGACCGGCTCGGGCAAGTCGACCACGCTGGCGGCGATGATCGACTACATCAACAAGAACGAATACGGCCACATCCTCACCGTCGAGGATCCGATCGAATTCGTGCACACCTCGCAGAAGTGCCTGATCAACCAGCGCGAAGTGCACCGCGACACGCATGGCTTCAACGAAGCGCTGCGCTCGGCGCTGCGTGAAGACCCGGACATCATCCTGGTCGGCGAACTTCGCGACCTGGAAACCATCCGCCTGGCACTGACCGCCGCGGAAACCGGCCACCTGGTGTTCGGCACCCTGCACACCAGTTCGGCGGCCAAGACCATCGACCGTATCATCGACGTGTTCCCGGCCGGCGAAAAGCCGATGGTGCGCTCGATGCTGTCCGAGTCGCTGCGTGCAGTGATCTCGCAGGCGCTGCTGAAGAAGGTCGGCGGCGGTCGTACCGCTGCGTGGGAAATCATGGTCGGCACCCCGGCCATCCGCAACCTGATCCGCGAGGACAAGGTGGCGCAGATGTACTCGGCCATCCAGACCGGCCAGCAGTACGGCATGATGACCCTGGACCAGCACCTGCAGGACCTCGTCAAGCGCAGCCTGATCACCCGCAACCAGGCCCGCGACTACGCCAAGGACAAGCGCCTGTTCGAGTAAGGACGGCTTCGGCGCGGCGGCCCGCACAGGCGTGGTCGCCGCATTGACGTTCCGCCATCGACCGATCTCTGGCACATGCCCATTGGGAGCCCGCCATGAACAGCACCGCCAGCACCATCGATTTCACTTCGTTCCTCAAGCTGATGGCGCACCAGCGCGCCTCCGACCTGTTCATCACCGCCGGCATGCCGCCGGCGATCAAGGTGAACGGCAAGATCTCGCCCATCACCCAGACACCGCTGACCCCGCAGCAGAGCCGCGACCTGGTGCTGAACGTGATGACCCCGGCGCAGCGCGAGGAGTTCGAAAAGACCCACGAGTGCAACTTCGCCATCGGCCTGGCCGGAGTGGGGCGCTTCCGTGTGAGCTGCTTCTACCAGCGCAACCAGGTGGGCATGGTGCTGCGTCGTATCGAGACGCGCATTCCCACCGTGGAAGAACTGAGCCTGCCGCCGATCATCAAGACGCTGGCGATGACCAAGCGCGGCATCATCCTGTTCGTCGGCGCCACCGGTACCGGTAAATCCACCTCGCTGGCGGCGATGATCGGCTACCGCAACCAGAACTCGACCGGTCACATCATCACCATCGAAGACCCGATCGAATTCGTGCACAAGCACGAAGGCTGCATCATCACCCAGCGCGAAGTGGGCATCGATACCGACAGCTGGGAAGCGGCGCTGAAGAACACTCTGCGCCAGGCGCCGGACGTGATCATGATCGGCGAAGTGCGCACCCGCGAAGGCATGGACCACGCCATTGCCTTCGCCGAAACCGGCCACCTGGTGCTGTGCACGCTGCACGCCAACAACGCCAACCAGGCGATGGACCGCATCATCAACTTCTTCCCGGAAGACCGCCGCAACCAGTTGCTGATGGACCTGTCGCTGAACCTGAAGGGCGTGGTCGCGCAGCAGCTGGTGCCGTCGCCGGACGGTCGCTCGCGCAAGGTCGCCATGGAAATCCTGCTGGGCACGCCGCTGGTGCAGGACTACATCCGCGATGGCGAGATCCACAAGCTGAAGGAGCTGATGAAGGAATCGGTCCAGCTGGGCATGAAGACCTTCGACCAGAGCCTGTTCGAGCTGTACCAGGCTGGGGAGATCAGCTACGAGGACGCGCTGCGCTACGCCGATTCGCAGAACGAAGTGCGCCTGCGCATCAAGCTCAGCCAGGGCGGCGACGCCCGCACCCTGTCGCAGGGGCTGGATGGCGTGGAGATCTCCGAGATCCGGTGACCTGGGTGTTCCGTAGAGTCGAGCTTGCTCGACTGTTCTTTTCGAGTCGAGCACGCTCGACTCTACGGGCGGGCGGCTGCCCGTATTGATGAATTCCAGTCATGACCAACTGCAATGTTGCCCATTCAATCGGCGGCCGGTGCAGGCGTATCGTCAGCGCTCCCCCTCTGGAGCACGACGATGCAGACACGTGAACTCGGCCGCAGTGGCCTGAAGGTTTCCGCCCTGGGCCTGGGCTGCATGGGCCTGAGCCATGGCTACGGCCAACCGGTGGAGCGCAGCCAGGGCATCGCCCTGCTGCAGGCCGCCGTCGAGCGTGGCGTGACCTTCTTCGACACCGCCGAAGTGTACGGCCCCTACACCAACGAAGACCTGCTCGGCGAGGCGCTGGCGCCGTACCGCGACAGGCTGGTGATCGCCACCAAGTTCGGCTTCAAGGATGCGCGCGTCGATACCGGGCTGGACAGCCGTCCCGAGAACATCCGCGCGGTGGCGGAGGCCAGCCTCAAGCGCCTGCGCACCGACCATATCGATCTGTTCTACCAGCACCGCGTCGACCCCAACGTGCCGATCGAAGATGTCGCTGGGACTGTTCGCGACCTGATCGCCGAAGGCAAGGTCGGCCACTTCGGCCTGTCCGAGGCCAGTGCCGCCACCGTGCGTCGCGCCCATGCAGTGCAGCCGGTGGCCGCCGTGCAGAGCGAGTACTCGATGTGGTGGCGTGAGCCGGAGCGCGAACTGTTGCCGACGTTGCAGGAGCTGGGTATCGGCTTCGTGCCGTTCAGCCCGCTGGGCCGTGGCTTCCTGACCGGCGCGATCAACGCCGATACCACCTTCGACGCCAACGACTTCCGCAACACCGTGCCGCGTTTCGAAGTGGAAGCGCGTCGTGCCAACCAGGCACTGGTCGATCGCATCAGCACGATTGCTGCCGCACGTGGCGCGACGCCGGCGCAGGTGGCGCTGGCCTGGCTGCTGGCGCAGGCACCGTGGATCGTGCCGATTCCGGGCACCACCAAGGTCCATCGCCTGGAAGAAAACCTGGGCGCGGCCGACCTGCAGCTGGCGCCGGAGGAACTGCAACGCATCGCGCAGGCGCTGGATGAAGTGTCGATTGTCGGTGAGCGCTACAACGCGCAGCGCGCCGCGCAGGCCAAGGGCTGACCGCCGGGCCACCCTGTCTCTGGCGGGTGCGGACCGGGGTGGGTGCGGACCGTTGGTCCGCACACCTCATCCAGCCATCGGCCCGCGCAACGCATCAAGCACCGTGCGCATCGCCACGGTGACGTGGCGGCGTGACGGGTAATACGCGTAGTAGCCATCGAAGTGCGGGCACCAATCGTCCAGCACCGACTGCAGCCGGCCATCGTCCAGCATCGGCTGCACCTGATCTTCCGGCAGCCAGGCCAATCCGCTGCCGGCCAGCGCAGCCGCTCGGGTCATGCCCATGGTGTTGAAGGTCCACTGACCGGTCACGCGCACGCTCAGTTCGTTGCCGTCCTGGCCGAAATCCCACGGCATCAGCCCGCCATGCGTAGGTAGGCGCAGGGTGACGCAGTTGTGGTTGGCCAGATCGTGGGGATGCCGCGGCACCACGTACTGGTGGAAGTAGCTGGGTGCACCGACCACGCGCATGCGCAGCGGCGGGCTGATCGGCACCGCGACCATGTCGCGCGCGAGCCGTTCGCCGAGGCGAATGCCGATGTCGTAGCGCTCGGCGACGATGTCGGCCAGCCCGTAGTCTGCAGCCAGTTCCACCTTCAGGTCCGGATACTGCTGCAGCAATGGCGCCAGCCGCGGCCAGGCGATGTATTCGGCGGCATGGCCGGTGGCATTGATGCGGATGGTGCCGGCTGGGCGTTCGCGGTACTCGGCGAGTGCTGCGAGTTCGTCCTCGATCTCGGCCAGGCGCGGGGCAAGAGTCTCGAGCAGGCGCGCACCGGCTTCGGTGGTGGACACGCTGCGGGTAGTACGGGTCAGCAGGCGCACGCCGAGGCGCTCTTCCAGGCCGCGCATGGCGTGGCTGAGCGCGGACTGGGAGACACCCAGCTGGGCGGCGGCCCTGGTGAAGCTGCCTTCGCGGGCAACGTGGACGAAGGCCTGCAGGTCGTTGAGGTTTTCACGGGGCATGACGGGATGATACGGCCGGGCTGCGCCCGGCACCTGCCGAAACAACGTCAACGGCAACGTCAACTTCAAAAGCAGGCTATCCGTGGGATGGCGGGGCGGGTCCGGTTGAGGGGGACGCCGTAAACCCATCCGTGGGGGCTTGGTCGCGGCATCCATGCCGCTCACACCCCCTCAACCGGACCCACCCCGCCTTCGAGAGTTGGCTGCGGTCTGTCGGGCGAGGTGGGGTTGGAGCTCGTTCTGTCTGGACGTGTGGGGTTGTCGATTTCTGCGTCTGTGGTTCGTCGAACGGATGACTTTCAACAGGAGCTGCACATGAGCACTGACACCAAGCCGAAAGGCCCGGCCTCGTATTTCCCCTCCATCGAGAAGACCTACGGGCAGCCGGTGGCGCACTGGTTCGGGCTGCTGGCGGGCAAGAAGGGCCTGAAACACATGGAACTGGTCAGCTTCCTGAAAAGCGAGCACGGGCTGGGCCATGGCCACGCCAACGCGCTGGTGGCGCACCATCTGGCCGGAAAGGGCTGAGCAGGCAACCCTGCGCTGAACGATCGTGTGGGGTCTGGCCACACGGCCTCCAGGGTCAGGCAGACTGGGCGTTCATCCCGAGGCAGGACGCCCATATGCAGGTCACGCTGGAAGCGATCACCCTCGACAACTACGAAGCGGTATGCGATCTCGACGTCAGCGAGGCGCAGCAGGATTTCGTGGCCGGCAATACCTGGTCGCTGGTGCAGGCAGCATTCCATCCCGGCTACCAGACCCGCGCCATCCAGGCCGATGGCGAGCTGGTCGGGTTCTTCATGTGGGTGCCGGAGACGCCGCAGCGCATCTCGATCTGGCGCTTCATGGTCGACCAGCGCTGGCAGGGGCGTGGCATCGGGCGGCGCGCGCTGGAACTGGCGCTGGCGCAGATCCGGGACACGCCCGGCCTGGCCGAGATCGAGATCTGCTACAACCCGCGCAATCCGGTGGCGGGCGCCTTCTATGGCAGCTTCGGTTTCGTCGAGACCGGCATGGACGATGATGGCGAGGACATGCTGGCCGTGCTGCCGGTGACACCTCCGGAGTAACCTGAATGGGCAGCGCAGCTGAACGATTTCATCTGCAACTGTCATGCAGATCGTGTCTAATATCGCTCCCCACCTGCTGTTCCCCCACCCGTATGTCCCTTCCCGCCCATGGCCCCGCGCCGTGCGACGACGCTGACGGCCACCTGGTCACCGCCGGTCCGCTGACCCCGCCGCCCGACAGTGCCGGCACCACCGCCGACGAAAAAGCGCTGCGCCACTCGATTGCCGAGGACGTGCAGGGCATGGTGCTGGCCACGATGGTGGCCTCGCTGGGCCTGGCCATCTTCGCCAAGGGGGGGCTGATGATCGGCGGCATGGCCGGCATGGCCTTCCTGCTGCACTACTCAATGGGTTGGAACTTCGGCCTGGTGTTCGTGCTGGTCAATCTGCCGTTCTACTGGGTGGCGCTGCGGCGCATGGGCTGGGAGTTCACCCTGAAGACCTTTGCCGCGGTCACCGCCTGTGGCGTGCTGACCGACCTGCTGCCGCGCTGGATCGATTTCTCGCACATCAACCCGCTGTATTCGGCGATCGTCGGTGGTGCGTTGTCGGGCCTGGGCATTCTGTTCTTCATCCGCCACCGTGCCAGCCTCGGCGGCATCGGCATCCTGGCGGTGTACCTGCAGCGCACCCGCGGCTGGAGCGCAGGCAAGGTGCAGATGTCCTACGACGCCTGCCTGATGGTGGCCGCGTTCTTCGTGCTGTCGCCGTCGAAGGTGCTGTATTCGGCGATCGGCGCGGTGGTGCTCAGCCTGGTGCTGATGTTCAACCACCGCCCGGGCCGTTACATGGGCGTGTGACGAATCGACGGTAGTGGGGGGGGGGGGGGGGGCGGCGCCCCCGCGGGGGGGGGGGGGGGGGGCCGCGGCCCGCCGCCGCGGGGGGG
>NZ_JAWIRS010000002.1:547097-576343 GCF_036320005.1 Stenotrophomonas sp. SMYL11 | reverse complement strand
CCCGGCCCGCCCGCGCCGCCCGCCCCCCCCCCCCCCCCCCCCCCCCCCCCCCCCCCCCCCCCCCCCCCCCCACTACCGGGAGGCTCGCAGCCACGGCGGCGACAGCGTCAGCAGCCGCGCATGCACCGGGCAGTCCTCGGCGTGCGCTCCGGGCAGGTAGCCCAGGCTCATCAGGAACTCGCCGGTGATCTCGCCGCCGGTGAAGCGGAATGTCTTCTTGAACAGCTTCACCCAGTCGGCCTTGCTGCGCGGATGGTGCGCGTCCAGCCACGCCGCGAAGCTGCCGTGGCTGGCCCGCAGCTGCTGGATCACCTGCGCGTTGTGGATCGCCGCCAGCACCTTCAGCCGGTTGCGGATGATGCCCGTGTCCGACAGCAGGCGTTCGATGTCCTGCTCGGCATACGCTGCCACGCGGTCCACATCGAAGCCGTCATAGGCCGCGCGGAAACCCTCGCGCTTCTTCAGGATGGTTTCCCAGCTCAGGCCGGCCTGGTTGATTTCCAGCACCAGCCGTTCGAACAGTTCGCGCTCGTCACGCTGCGGGAAGCCGTATTCGTTGGCGTGGTAGTAGTCGTGCACCGGATGGCCCGGGGCTATGAGGCAGTAACCGCTCATGGGGAAGACTCGTTGGATTCGTGTTCGGGATCAATGGCCAGCGCAGGGCGCCCGCCGATGGACAGCATCGGCCAGCGCGGTGGCACAAGAGTGAGTTTGCCGTCACGCAGGGCCTGGTTGATCGCCTCGGCCTGGCCGCTGACGGTGCCGAACAGCGAACCGGCACGGCGCCACTGGGTATCCCTGCCACGTGCGTACAGCACGCAGTCCGGCCCACGGTGGGTGTACAGCTCGCACAGCAGCACCTCGGTGCTGCCGTCGCCATCCAGGTCGCGATGCACGATCAGGCAGTCGCGCTCGCTCTGGGCGCACGATTCGCCATCGATCGCGCGGGTGGCCATTGCCTGCCACCAATCGTCCGGTGGCGAGCTGGATCCCTTGGCCAGCTTCAGCGCGCGCTGCAGGGCGGCGACGTCCTGCAGACCCTTGTCCAGACGCTGTCCATCGTCCCAGCGCGAGGTACGTGCCAGCGCGGCAGCGATCACCTGTGGCGCGTTGGCATCGGCGGTGATGGCCGGATCACGCTGCAGCTCGCGCAGCGCCTGCACGCCACGGCGCCCAAGATCGAAGCGCAGCACGTTGACGTCGCTGCTGGTGATCGCTGGCGGGTCCGCACGCAGCCGCGCCAACTGGCTGGACAGGGTCAACCGCACCGGGTCCAGCAGCGGCGAGTTGCCCAGCAAGGCCAATGCCAGCACCACCCAGCACATCCAGCGGTTGACTGGTTCCAGTGTCTGCAACCAGCGGCCCTGCCGGCGCACTACCGCCAGCGCGTAGCCCAGCGCATAACCCGCTACGGCCAACGCGATCAGCACCGCCCAGAAGCGGTCCAGGGTCCAGCCGTACTGCACCACGCGCAGGCCCAGTGCATACAGTGCCAGCACCGCATAGACCGGCAGCGCCAGCAGACTGGCCTCGACCAGCCGGCGCAGCACGACGGGGTAGGGCGCGGTGTCGTCGCCCTGCTGGTAGACCGCATTGGTGAACGACACCAGCAGCAGCGACAGCACCAGCAGCAGGCTGGCGGCCGAGCGGGTCTTCCACAGCGGCTCCAGCCCGGTCAGCGGCAGGCTCAGCACGAACAGCACGGCGATGAACGAGAGCAGCGGCAGCAGCCCGCGACAGATCGCGAACAGCACCTGGCGGGTGATCTGGATCGCGCGGTGCTGGGTGCGCCCGATCAGCACGCCGAACCCGGCCAGGCTGCCGGTGGCCAGCGCGATGAACGCGTCCTGCCGGAACAGGTCGCGGAAGAAGGTCACGTCGAGCAGCTGGAACAGCGCCGCCCACAGCCACAGCAGCAGCCAGGTCAGTCCGGTGAACAGTGCGGCGAGGGCCAGGGTCAAACCGTTCTGCCAGGCGCGCTCGAACAGCTCCGGATAGCTGGCGCGCCAATGCCCGTGCTGCAGCTGGAACTGCCACCAGGGCAGGGCCACGAACACCGCCACGGCCATGCCCAGGGTCAGCGGGAACTGCAGCGCGCCCGATTCCAGTGCGGTCTCGCCGTTGAGGTTCCAGCCGATCCAGGCGGCCAGCGCCAGCACCACCGCCGAGCCGAACACGGCCTGCAGCCACAGGCGGCGCTGGCCCAGCTCGACCAGGCTCAATGCCACCGCGCTGGGAATGGCCAGCACCCAGGCGTACCAGCAGTAGCGCCAGCCGATATCGCGGAACGGCCACGCATCGGACAGTTCCTGCGCGGCATACAGCATCAGACCCTGCAGCAGGGCAATCAGGACGATGGCGCTGCGTGCCGGCAGGGTCAGGGGCGATGAAGACTGCATCGATGACCTTCCATGGCAAAGCACCATCCTAGCCCATCGCTGTTCCGCGCCATCGCGCGACCATCCCGCCCCCAGCAGGTAGAATGGGCCCATGCCTGTTACGCCGACTTCCCTTGCCGATCACCTGCTCGTCGCGCTGCCGTCGCTGCTCGACGCGACCTTTGCCCGCAGCGTCGCGCTGATCTGCCAGCACGACGAGAACGGGGCGATGGGCGTGCTGGTCAACCAGCCTTCCGAGTACACGCTGGGGGAAGTGCTTGCACAGATGGACATCACCACCGGTGATGGCGACCTGCAGGCGCGCATGGTGCTCAATGGCGGCCCGGTGCATCCCGAGCGCGGCTTCGTCATCCATGACGACGCGCGTGCGTGGGATTCCAGCCTGACCGTGGGCGACGGCCTGTACCTGACCACCTCGCGCGACATCCTCGAAGCGATGGCGCGCGGCGAAGGTCCGGCCAATGCGGTGGTCACCCTCGGCTGTGCCGGTTGGGGCGCAGGGCAGCTGGAAAGCGAGCTGTCCGAGAACAGCTGGCTGACCGTGCCGGCCGATGCCGAGCTGGTGTTCCAGCTGCCGCTGGAGCAGCGCTGGCAGGGCGCGGCCTCGCGTATCGGCGTGGATCTGTTCCGTCTGACCGACTACAGCGGCCATGTCTGAGCCTACCGCGCCCGCACCGGTTCCTGCTGCCCCGGCAATCCGCCGTGATGGCACCGTTCTGGGGTTCGATGTCGGCTCGCGCCGCATCGGCGTGGCCATCGGCAGTGCCTTCGCTGCGCATGCGCGCGCGGTGGCGGTGGTCGATGTGCACGGCAACGGCCCGGACTGGACCGCGATCGAGCGTCTGCTCAAGGAATGGAAGCCCGACGGCCTGGTGGTGGGTGATCCGCTCACGCTGGATGGCCAGGACCAGCCCAACCGCAAGCGCGCGCAGGGCTTCGCCCGCCAGCTGCGGGAACGTTTCAAGCTGCCGGTGGTGATGATCGACGAGCGTTCCAGCTCGGTCGAGGCCGCCCGCCGTTTCGCCGTCGAGCGCGCCGAAGGGCGCAAGCGCCGCCGTGATGCGGCCGCCCTCGATGCCGTTGCCGCGGCGGTGATCATCGACCGCTGGCTGTCGTCGCCGGACGACGCCACCCCCATTCCCTGACTGCCCGACACCGCCATGACCGCCCAGCAACTCGATGCCTCCGGCCGCCTGCGCCACCTGCTGACCCTCGAAGGCCTTCCGCGCGACACCCTGCTGCAGCTGCTTGACCGGGCAGGGCAGATCCGCGACGCCGCGGTCGGTCGTGTCGGCAACAAGCGCCATGTGCTGGCCGGTTCGGCGGTATGCACGCTGTTCTTCGAACCGTCCACGCGCACCCGCAGCTCGTTCCAGCTGGCCGCGCAGCGCCTGGGCGCCGATGTGCTCAACTTCGATGCCTCGACCTCGTCCACGCGCAAGGGCGAAACCGCCTGCGACACGCTGCGCAACCTGGAGGCGATGGGCGTGCGCGGCTTCGTGGTGCGCCACCCCGATGATGGCGCCGTGGCCGCACTGGCCGAGGCAGCGGGTGAGGGCACTGCACTGATCAACGCCGGTGACGGGCGCAGCGCGCACCCGACCCAGGGCCTGCTGGACATGCTGACCCTGCGCCAGGCCAAGGGCCCGGATTTCTCGAAGATGAAGGTGGTGATCGTCGGCGACGTGAAGCACTCGCGCGTGGCCCGCACCGACCTGCATGCGCTGCGTACGCTGGGCGTGGGCGAGATCCGCGTGTGCGGTCCGCAGTCGCTGCTGCCGGACGACGAGACCCTGAAAGGCTGCGTGGTCGGTGATGATTTCGACGCGATGCTGGAAGGCGTCGACGCGCTGATGATGCTGCGCCTGCAGCGCGAGCGCATGGAAGAAGGCCTGGTGCCGTCGCTGGAGCAGTACCACGCGCAGTACGGCCTGACCAACAAACGCCTGGCCCGCGCCGGCAAGGATGCCGCGGTGCTGCACCCGGGCCCGATCAACCGCGGCGTGGAAGTGACCGACGAGGTGGCTGACGGTCCGCAGTCGTGGGTGCTGCGCCAGGTCGCCAACGGCGTCGCCGTGCGCATGGCCGTGCTGGAAACGCTGCTGGGCTGATCACCCGCTCTGGCAGGTGCCAACCTAGGTTGGCATTGCTGGAGTGGTGGGTGCCAACCTTGGTTGGCACTGCTGCTGTGGTAGGTGCAAACCTTGTTTGGCACTGTTGTTCTGGTGGGCGCCAACCTTGGTTGGCACTGCCCTACCCGGGCGAAGGTGATTTCCCGATATTCAGGGAACATGCGCCCGTCCATGCTCTTCTGCATGAACAGTACCCGCCTCCTGCTGGGCCGTCATTCCAGTATCGGCCAGAGCTACATCCTCACGACGAACGTTCATGGCCGGGCGGCTCTGTTCGCCACTGACGCCGTTGCGGCTACCGCCATGCAGGAGTTCCAGCGTCTGGATCTGGAAGGTCTGACCCATTCGATCGCCTACGTGGTCATGCCGGATCACGTTCACTGGTTGATGCAGCTGCGCGCGGCATCGCTCGACGTTGTCATGAAGCGCTTCAAGTCGCGTACGGCCGTGCATGCAAACCGGGTACTGGGCAGGGTGGGGCGCTTCTGGCAGTCCTGCTATCACGATCACGCGATCCGTTCTGATGAATCGCTGTTCCGGCACGCAATGTATGTGATGGCGAATCCGATCAGGGCGGGGCTGGCAACGCAGCTTGGTGAGTACCCGCATGCATGGTGTGAGTGGGAGCTCGAAGATTCCTGTGCCAAGGCGGAGCGCATGGATGCGGACAGATAGTGCCAACCAAGGTTGGCACCCACCGAAATCAGGCTCCAACCTTGGTGGGCACCCACCGAAATCAGGCTCCAACCTTGGTGGGCACCCACCGAAATCAGGCTCCAACCTTGGTGGACACCCACCGAAATCAGGCTCCAACCTTGGTGGGCACCCACCGAAATCAGGCTCCAACCTTGGTGGGCACCCACCGAAATCAGGCTCAAACCTTGGTGGACACCCACCGAAATCAGGCTCCAACCTTGGTGAGCACCTAGCGCAAGTCGTGGCTCAGCGCTTCTGCGCGAACAACCACGCCCACATCGCGGCGTCGGCGTAGGTGGCATCCCAGGCGTTGTGGTTACCGTCGGGGTACTCGGTATAGCGCACGTCACGTGCGTTGGTGCCCTGGAAGGCCGCGTGCAGCCTGCGGTCGTCGTCCGGTGGGACCACGTCATCCAGTGCGCCGTGGAAGATCCAGATCGGCGTCTGACGCAGGCGTTGCGCGATGGTCGCGTACGGGTCGGCCTCCTGCGCGACCTGCTCGACGAACAGGGTCGGTCGCACTGCGCGTGGGGCCAGCACCGCGCCGCATACCGGCACGATCGCCGCGAAGCGGCGCGGGTCGTCCAGTGCGATGTTCCAGCTGCCGTAGCCGCCCATCGACATGCCGGTCAGGTACTGCCGTGCCGGGTCGGCGCCGAATTCGGCGATCGTCGCGTCCAGCGCGGCCACGGCCGCACGGTTGTTGCGGCCGCTCCATTCCTCATGGCCCGGTACCTGTGGAAACACCACAAGGGCAGCGAAGTCGGGGTGCTCGCGCAGATAAGGCCCCAGCCCGGCGTGGGTCTGCTTGATGCCATCGGCGCCGCGCTCGCCCGAACCGTGCAGGAACAGGATGACCGGGACGTTGGAGGTTGCGGGCATCTGCCCATCAGGGCTGCGGGCCTGCAGGCCCGCGGGAATGAACACCTGGTAGTAAGCCGTGTGCCCATCCACCTTCACCGCACGTGCTTCGAAGCGACCGCGCGCGCTGTCCGGCAGCGAAGTGCAACCGCTCATCATCATCAGAAGGGCCAGCAGTGGCAGCCAGCGCGACAGCAAACGGACCATGGGGTTTTCCGAGGCGGCGAGAACGCCTGCATCGTAGTCCGCCAACGTCGGCCCGGCATCATGCGCCGCGTCACTGCGGGCGCGGGAAGCTGGCGATGATGTCCAGCTGCTCCTGTGCCTCGGCATTGCCTTCGGCAGCCGCAGCCTGCACCTGTGCCATATCCGGGTGCAGCACCACCAGCAGCGGGTTCTCGCAGACCGGGCAGTCGTACTCGGTGGCGTCCTCGTCCAGCTCCATCTCCATGGCACGCGAGCTGCCCTTCCATTCGCAGGCCGGGCAGGTGTGCTGCTGGTCGCGCCAGCCGGGCTGGAAGTAGTTTTCTATCGTTGTTGCCATGGGTGTTCCCGTTGAGTGGGGTCCGGGCCCCGCATGGCGGGGCCCGATCCTTGATGCGGTCAGTGCAGCAGTACCAGGGTGGCCAGGCCGAGGAAGGTGAAGAAGCCCATCGAGTCGGTCACGGCGGTCAGGAAGATGCCGCTGGCCAGCGCCGGGTCGAAGCCGAAGCGTTTCAGCGTCAACGGCACCAGCACGCCGGCCAACGCAGCGAACAGCAGGTTGCAGGTCAGCGCGATGGCGATCACCGCCGACAGTCCGGGTGAATGGAACCAGGCCAGTACGATCAGGCCCAGTACCGAGCCCAGCATCACGCCGTTCAACAAGGCCACCCGCACTTCCTTCCACAGCAGCGTGCGCGCGTTGGAGGCGCCCACTTGGCCCAGCGCCAGGCCGCGCACCATCAGCGCCAGCACCTGGGTGCCGGCGTTGCCACCGAGGCCCGCAACGATCGGCATCAGCACCGCCAGCGCCACCAGCTTGTCGATGGTGCCCTCGAAGTGGCCGACCACGCTGGACGCCAGGAATGCCGTGCACAGATTGACCGACAGCCACATCAGGCGGCGGCGCATGGCGCGCCAGACCGGGCTGAACAGATCCTCGTCCTCGTCCAGGCCGGCGGCGCCCAGCGCCTGGTGCTCGGCCTGTCCACGGATGATGTCGACCACGTCATCGATGGTGATGCGGCCGACCAGGATGTTGTTGTCGTCCACCACCGGCGCGGAGATCCAGTCATGGTCGGAGAACTGGCGGGCGACTTCCTGGTCGCTTTCGCCAACATCGATCGCCGGTTGCTCGTCGTCGATCAGGCGGTTGATCGGGGTGGTGTCCTCGTGGGTCACCAGTGCCGCCAGCGACACCCGGCCGAGGTATTGATGGCGCCGGCTGACCACGAACAGGTGGTCGGTGTGGTCGGGTAGTTCGCCACGCAGGCGCAGGTAGCGCAGCACCACGTCAACGTTGACGTCGGCGCGCACGGTCACCACGTCCGGGTTCATCAGGCGGCCGGCGCTGTCCTCGGGGTAGGACAGCACCTGCTCCAGGCGCTCGCGGTTCTCGCGGTCCATCGACTTGAGGACTTCGTCGATGACCGTGTCCGGCAGATCCTCGACCAGGTCGGCCAGATCGTCGATGTCCAGGTCTTCGACCGCGGCGATGATCTCGTCCGGGTCCATGTCCGCGAGCAGGCTCTCGCGCACGTCGTCGCCGACGTGGACCAGCACCTCACCGTCATCTTCCGGATCGACCAGGCCCCAGACCACCTCGCGCTTGCCCGGCGGCAGCGATTCGAGCAGGTTGCCGATCTCGGCCGGGGCCAGGGTGTTGACCAGGCGGCGCACCGGGCCCAGCCGACCGCTGTCCAGTGCGTCGGACAGCATCCGCAGTTGGCGCGCAGTCTTGTCGTGGCGTACAGCTTCAGCCATCGCAGCTCCCGCGGGATAAGAAAAGCCGCGATCCCGGCAAGGATGCGGCAACAGGGGTGTTCAGCGCGTCATTATCGCAAGGGGATGTTTCAACGCATAGCCGCCGGGTGGTGGTAGTGCCGGCCAGCGGCCGGCACTACCCTTGGCGCTCAGGGCGTATCCGCCACCAGCACCAGCCAGCGCTCGATGGCGCGACGGTCGCGCGCGGCCAGCAGCTTCGGTGCGCGCGCGCGCAGCGCGGCCAGGTCGGCCTCGCGGATCGCGCGGCGCACCTCCAGCAGTGTGCCGGGGTGCAGGCTGAATTCGCTCAGGCCCAGCGCCAGCAGCAGCGGAGTCATCCGTGCATCACCGGCCATCTCACCGCAGACCGCCACCGGAATGCGATGCCGCGCGCCGGTCTCGATCACCATCTGCAGCAACCGCAGCACGGCCGGATGCAGCGGCGAATACAGCTCGCCCAGTGCCTCGTTGTTGCGATCGGCCGCCAGCAGGTACTGCACCAGGTCATTGGTGCCGATCGACAGGAAGTCGACCAGGTCGATGAAGCTCTCCAGCGCCAACGCCGCAGCGGGCACCTCGATCATCGCCCCCAGCGGCACATGGTCGGACACCATGTGGCCTTCGCTGCGCAGCTGTTCGGTCAGCTTGAGCATGCGTCGGCGCACCGCCAGCAGTTCCTCGCGGGTGCTGACCATCGGCACCAGCACGCGCAGCTTGCCGTAGGCCGAGGCGCGCAGGATCGCGCGCAGCTGGGTGTCGGCCACCTTGGGCCGTGCCAGCGACAGGCGTACGCCGCGCAGGCCCAATGCCGGGTTCTCTTCGTTGCTCAGGGTCAGGCCGGTGCGATCGGCCTTGTCCGCGCCCAGATCGAGCGTGCGGATGGTGACCGGTCGCCCGCTCATGCCCAACGCGGCATCGCGGTAGGTCTGGAACTGTTCTTCTTCGTCCGGCAGCTCGTTGCGCTGCAGGAACAGGAATTCGGTGCGGTACAGGCCCAGTCCCTGCGCGCCCAGCGCATGCGCCTGGGTGACGTCCTCCAGCGATTCGGCATTGGCCAGCAGGGCGATGTCGACCTGGTCGCGGGTACGGCTGGGCTTGCTGCGCAGTCGGCCGAGTTCGCGCTGCTCGCGCGCATGTTCTTTCAAGCGTGCGCGGTAGTCGCGCAGGTTGTCGGCCTGCGGGTTAGCGGTGATGCTGCCGTCGGCGCCATCGATGATCAGCACGTCGCCATCGGCGATGCGGCTGAGCAGCTGCGGCACGTTTACGATCAAGGGCAGGTGCAGGCTGCGCGCCAGGATCGCGCTGTGCGACAGCGCGCTGCCGGCGGCGGTGACGATGCCGACCACGCCCTGTGCCTGCAGCTGCGCCAGCTCGGACGGAGCGATGTTGTCGCAGACCAGGATCTCCCCAGCCAGGCCCTTCATCACCGGCGGCCGTTCGGGCTGCAGGAAGGCGTGGATGCGGCCGATCACATGGTCGAGGTCGTCCATGCGGCTCTTCAGATAGGCATCGTCCATGCCATCGAAGACCTTGGCCAGGCGGTCACGCTGCAGGCGCAACGCATAGCCAGCGCTGTACGGGCCGCTGCGGATCAGCTCGTCCAGCCCGAACAACAGCTCGGGATCGTCCAGAAGCAGGGCATGCAGGTCGAGGAACTCGCCCACTTCCTGGTTCAGGGCGCCATGCAGGCGCTGGCGCAGTTCGTGCATTTCCGTGCGCGCGGCGTCCACCGCGCGGTGCAGGCAGGCCAGCTCGGCCTCGATCTGATGGGCGGCGACGCGCTGCTCGGCCACTTCCAGCGCATGTGGCAGGCGCACCCGCGCCCGGCCCATCGCCGCGCCACGGGCAGCACCGTGCCCAGCCAGCAGCTGTACCGGCCGCTGGCCGGAAGGGACCTGGCCGGCGCGCGCGCGCGGCACGCTCAGCTGTCCTCGTCGAAGCGGCGTTCGAACAGGCCGACCACCGCTTCCATCGCGGCGGCTTCGTCCTCGCCGTTGATGCGCACCGTGACCGGGGTGCCCTGGCCGGCGGCCAGCAGCATCACGCCCATGATGCTCTTGGCGTTGATCTCACGGCCCTTGGCGGCCATGGTCACGTTGCAGCGGAACGGCGCCAGGGTCTGCACCAGCTTGGCGGTGGCCCGGGCGTGCAGGCCCAGGCGGTTGCTCACGGTGAGTTCTCGTTCAAGCATCGTCGACTATCGCTCCATTACGGGTACCCGCCGCGGCTGTGGCGGGCAGTTGATCCAGTCCCTGTTCCGGATAATTCATCACCCGCAGCAACATCGGCAGGCTCAGCGCCGACACCCGGCGAACCGGGGTCCCCAGCCGGGCCAGCTGCCCGGCAAGGTTGGCGGGGCTGGCGCCGTACAGGTCGGTCAGGATCAGCACGCCGTTACCACTGTCGACCCGCCGCAGAGCGGCCGAGGCGAGCGGGAGCAGGGCGTCCAGGTCTGCGTCGAACGGTACTTCGAAAGCTTCGGTTTTCAGCGGCAATTGCCGCAGGAGCCGGGTCGCCACGTCAAGCAGGGCGGTCCCGACCCCGGGATGTGTTACGAGGAGAATGCCACAGGTCATTACTGCACGTTAACAGGTCAAGGTGAATTGGCGATAGCAGCAGATGAGGGGCACTGTGTCCCGTATTCAGCGTTGCTCGGGTCGGAGCCCATTTGCGTTGGAAAAGGATCCGACCCCATCCGTTTTTCGATGCCTGACCGGGACTCATCCAC
Source organism: Stenotrophomonas sp. SMYL11 (assembly GCF_036320005.1). Taxonomy (NCBI): domain Bacteria; kingdom Pseudomonadati; phylum Pseudomonadota; class Gammaproteobacteria; order Lysobacterales; family Lysobacteraceae; genus Stenotrophomonas; species Stenotrophomonas sp. SMYL11. Next base: position 565,562 of record NZ_JAWIRS010000002.1, on the reverse strand, counting down.
GCATGGCATGGATCTGCAGTGTCGACCAAGGTCGACACCTACCAACAGCACACGGAATCTGTCAGAGGTGGGGCGGTGTGGGTGGGCAGGACCGTTGGCGCCATGGATGGCGCCATCGAGCCCCCAGGGACGGGTTTACGGCGTGTCATGCCTGCCCACACCGCCTCGCCCTCCCACGGAATGCCGGCTTTTGCTTTGGCTGTTGCGGTGGCCTCGGCGGGTGCCGGGCGCAGCCCGGCCGCACCCCTCAATCCTGTTCGCGGTGGTAGGTCGCCACGTCTTCCCAGCCCATCTCGCGGGCATGCCGGGCCAGGCGCTCGGCCAGGAACACCGAACGGTGCTTGCCGCCGGTGCAGCCGAAGGCCACGGTCACATAGCTGCGGGTGCCATCACCCAGCTTCGGCAGCCAGGTATCGAGGAAATCCATCAGCTGGGTCAGGTAGCGCTGCACGTCCGGCTGCGCTTCCAGGTAGTCGCGCACGCCCGGTTCGCGGCCACTCAGCGCACGCAGATCAGGGTCCCAGTGTGGATTGGGCAGCACCCGCGCATCGAACACGAAGTCAGCCTCGGCCGGCACGCCGCGCTTGTAGGCGAACGATTCGAACAGCAGCGACAGGCCGGTGGCATGGTCCATCGTGAACTCGGTGATGATCCGCCGCCGCAGCTGATGCACGTTGAGATTGCTGGTATCGATCACCGCATCGGCCTCGCGGCGCAGCGGTGCGGTCAATTCACGCTCACGCGCGATCGCTTCGGGAAGCGACAGGCCCAGCTGGCTCAGTGGATGGCGGCGGCGGGTGTCGGCGTAGCGTTTGAGCACGGCCTCGTCGCTGGCCTCGAAGAACAGCACCTTCACTTCCACGCCGGCATCGGTGGCCAGCTGCCGCCAGTCGCCCAGCTGGCTCAGGTCGGCCTGGCCGCGCACGTCGATGCCCACTGCCAGGCGGCGTGGTGCGCTGCCGTCGTGGTTGGCCAGCAGGCTGCGCACGAAGTCGGGCAGCAGATTGATCGGCAGGTTGTCCGAGCAGTAGTAGTCCTGGTCCTCGAAGGTCTTCAGGGCGACGGATTTACCCGAGCCGGACAGGCCGCTGACGATGATCAGGGTCGGGGCGGAGGGGGTGACGGTGCTCATGGACAGGCTCTTCGAAGGACAGGGGAATCAGGGTGTTCGCCGTTCCAGCAGGTTGCTGTGGCGGGCGATGAACATGGCCGCCGGGTCGATGCCCTTGGTGCGCAGGATGTGCAGGCGGGTCGCGGCCTCGGTCAGCACGGCCAGGTTGCGGCCGGGCATCACCGGCAGGGTGATCAGCGGTACATCCAGGTCCAGCACATGGCGGGTGCCCGAGTCGCCGGTCAGGCGCTCGTAGCCATGCGGGGTGGGTTCGGTCATCGGCTTGGTCAGGTGGACGATCAGCCGAAGGTACTTGTTCTTCTTTACAGCCGTGTCGCCGAACATCTCGCGCACGTTCAGCACGCCCAGGCCGCGCACTTCCAGCAGGTCCTGCAGCAGTTCGGGGCAGGTGCCATCAAGCACGTCGGGTGCGATCTGGGTGAATTCGGGGGCATCGTCGGCGACCAGGCGGTGGCCGCGGCTGAGCAGCTCCAGCGCCAGCTCGCTCTTGCCCGATCCGGCCTCACCGGTGATCAGCACGCCGATGGAGTAGATCTCCATGAACACGCCATGCAGGATCACCCGCGGCGCCAGCGTACGCGCCAGGTGGTAGGACAGATGGTTCAGCAGTTCGTGGCCGCGCTTGGGCGACAGCCACAGCGGCGTGCCGGATTCGTCAGCAGCGGCGCGCAGGTCTTCCGGGCAGGCCTGGTTGCGGGTCAGCACCAGCGCCAGCGGGTGCGACTGCATGATCTTTTCGATGGTCTCCCAACGCTGGCGCGGTTCCAGTGCATCCAGCCAGGACAGTTCCTCGGTACCCAGGATCTGCACCTTGTTGGGGTAAATCGCATTTAGGTAGCCGGCCAGCGACGGACGCCGCGAGACTGTGTTGCCGGCCTCCAGCTCGCGCTTCTCGCCGGACTTGCCGGCAGCCCAGCGCAGCCCCAGCCGCTCGCGCTGCTGTTCGAACAGTTCACGGGCGGTGATGCTGGTATTCATGCGGCACTCGCAGGTGGGGTCATGTCCAGCGCCTCGCGCAGCGCCCGGGCATCGCCGGCTTCGCGCAGGGCCTGGCGGATGTCGGGCGCCGAAAACAGCTCGGCCAGCTCGGACAGCAGCATCAGATGCTGGTGGGTGTAGTGGGCGGGGACGGCCATGGCGAACACCAGGTCCACCGGCTCGTCGCCACCGAAGTCGACCGGGGTGGCCAACCGCAGCAGGGCGCCGCGGGGGCGGTCCAGGGTTGGCGCGCGGCCGTGGGGAATGGCGATGCCGTGACCGATCGCGGTGCTGCCCAGCGCTTCGCGCTGGCACAGGTTCAGATAGATCTGTTCGGCGTTGGCCTGGCGGCAGGCCAGCAACCCGGCGGCGGCCTGCAGGACGCTGTCGCGGTCGGTGGCCGTGCAGAGCTGGGTCTGCACGGCCGCCAGGAGGTCAGTCAGGGGCATGTCTGCGGGGAACGGTGGCGATCAGCCACCATTGTCGCCCACCGGCAGCGGTGCGTGCTGCTGTTTTTTCTCCTTGTGCTTGATCACCAGACGGTCAAGCTTGTCCGCAAGCAGGTCGATCGCGGCATACATGGTCTGGGCATTGGCCTCGGCGTGCAGGGTCTGGCCGGGAATGTTGAGGCTGGCGTCGACGTGGTGTTCGGTCTTCTGCAGCTTGAGGGTCACCCGCGCTTCGCAGTGCTGGTCGAAGTGTTTGCCGATCCGGGCCAGCTTCTCCTCTACATAGGACTGCAGGGCCGGGGTGACTTCGACATCTTTGCCAAACGTTTCGATGCGCATCGGGTTTCTCCTGTGTTCGGATGTGCCAATGAACCTCTCCGCCGGGCGCGGCGGCGCGTCAAGCGATTCTGACCCTTTCGTGCGAGGCGGAAATGTTCATGGCTTCACGATACTTCGCCACGGTGCGTCGCGCTACTGGAATTCCCGACGATTTGAGCAGGTCAGCCAGCTTGGCGTCAGAAAGCGGCTTGCGCGGGTTCTCGTCGTCGATCAGGCGCCGGATCATCGCCTGGATGGCCGTGCTGGACGCCTCGCCACCGCCCTCGGTATCGATGCCCGAGGCGAAAAAGGCGCGCAGCGGCAGGGTGCCGCGCGGGGTACGCACGTGCTTGCGGGCGATCGCGCGCGAGATCGTGGATTCGTGCAGGCCGAGCTCGGTGGCGATCTCGCGCAGGGTCAGTGGACGCAGCGCCTGCTCGCCGAATTCAAGGAAGCCGGCCTGCTGCAGGATCAGGCTGCGCACGACGCGCAGCAGCGTTTCGCCACGCTGCTGCAGCCCTTTCAGCAGCCAGCGTGCTTCCTGCAGTTGGGCACGCAGGTAGCCGGCATCGGCGTCGCCACAGCGTCGGATCAACTGTTCGTAGCCGCGGTGGATCACCACCTTCGGCCCGGCATGCGTGGCCAGCGCGGCGCGCCACACGCCGTTCTGCCGCCACACCACCACGTCCGGCACCACATAGGTGTCCTGCGACAGCGGTGCGATCTGCGTGCCCGGGCGCGGGTCCAGCGAGCGCAGCAGGGTGACTGCCGTCTCGACCTCGTCCAGGGGCTGTTTCAGTTCATGGGCAAGCCCGGCGACGCCGCTGCGCGGCAACCGTTCCAAGGGCCCTGCGGCAATCTGTCGCGCCAGCACCAGGCCGGGCGTGTCGCTGGCCAGCACATCCAGCTGCAGCAGCAGGCATTCGCCCAGCGTGCGTGCAGCCACACCCACCGGATCGAAACGCTGGATGCGATGCAGCACGGCGAGGATCTCGTCCTCGTCGGCGTGGATCGCCGGCAACAGGGTTTCGGCGATGGTGGCCAGCGGCTCGCGCAGGTAACCGTCGTCGTCCAGCGCATCGATCAGTGCGGCACCGATACTGCGATCACGCGAGGACAGATGCGACAGATGCAGCTGCCACAGCAGATGGTCGGCCAGTGTTTCGGTTTCGGCTACGCGCTCGGCGGCGCTGCCGTTGTCGTCGTCATCGTCGAAGCTGCCGCCGCTGCCGGCCGCGCTCCAGTCCAGTTCGGACGGTGTCCAGTCGTCACCGGTATCGGTACGTTCTGCCGGGGCGTCACCGTCGTTGCCATCGCTGCCTTCGTTGCTCGCGCTGCTGCTGTCACTGCTGTCGGCCCAGTCCAGCAGCGGATTGCTTTCCACCGCCTGGGCGATCTCCAGCTCCAGCTCGGTGGTGGACATCTGCAGCAGCTTGATCGCCTGCTGCAACTGGGGCGTGAGCACCAGTTGCTGTCCCAACGATGTCTGCAGCCGAGTCTTCATGCCTGTGCCGAAAGGAAAGAAAGGGACCCGGCGACTGCTTCACAGCTTGAAGGAATCCCCGAGGTAGACGCGACGTACGTCGGCGTTGTCCAGGATCGCTTCCGGCGAACCCTGGGCCAGCACGCTGCCCTCGGCGAGGATATACGCGCGGTCGCAGATACCCAAGGTCTCGCGCACGTTGTGGTCGGTGATCAGCACGCCGATGCCACGCTGCTTGAGATGGGTGACGATGCGCTGGATCTCGCCGACGGAAATCGGGTCGACGCCGGCGAACGGTTCGTCGAGCAGGATCAGGCGCGGCTGCGCGGCCAGTGCACGGGCGATCTCGCAGCGGCGACGTTCGCCACCGGACAGGCTGGCGCCGAGCTGGTCGGCAACGTGGCCCAGCTGCAGTTCGTCGAGCAGGCTGTTCAATTCACGCTCGCGGCCAGCCGAATCCAGGCCCTCGCGCAGCTCCAGCACCAAGCGGATGTTGTCGGCCACGGTCAGCTTGCGGAACACCGACGGCTCCTGCGGCAGGTAACCCACGCCCTGTTTGGCGCGGGTATACATCGGGTCGCCGGTGATGTCCTTGCCATCAAGCACGATGCTGCCGGCGTCAGCCGCAACCAGGCCGACGATCATGTAGAAGCAGGTGGTCTTGCCGGCGCCGTTGGGGCCGAGCAGGCCGACCACTTCACCGGCGTCGAGGGTCAGCCCGAAGTCCTTGACGACTTCGCGCTGCTTGTACTTCTTGCGCAGGCCCTTGGCGACGAGCATTACTTCCTGCTCCCGGCCGGCTGTGCCGGCGTGGTGGCCTTGGGCTGTGCCGCAGGGGCGGCCGGGGTCTTGTTCTTCGGCGGGATGACGGTGCGCACGCGGCTGCCGTCACCACCGGAGTTCATTTCGCCGGTACGGGTGTTGTAGACCATGCGCTGGCCGGCATTGGTGCCGCGCGCGCTGGTGACCTTGTAGTTGCCGGTCAGGGTGATGATCTCGGTCTTGATGTCGTAGTCGATGCGATCGGCCAGCGCGTCCATCCAGGTGCCATCATCGAGCTGCTGCTTCATCTTGGCCTGCTTGCCGGTGAACACCACACGCACCGCTTCGCCGTCCTTGAGGTAGATCTCGGCCTCGGACGAGCGCAGGTCCAGCGTGCCCTGGGTGATGATCACGCCCTGCGACAGCACGGTCTTGCCGTCGCCGGTGAGCATGCCCGACTGGGCGCCGGAATCGATGTGCATGTCTTCGTTGCGGTCGGTGGACTTGGCGAAGGCGGCGCTGGGGACAAGAAGACCAAGCGCGAGTACGGCGGCAAAGGGAATCTTCATCGGGGTCCGTTCTACCGGTGGGGGCCTCCCGGGTGGACCGGGGGCGGGCGGGTGGGGCTGCCGGCCTTGCGCCTGTCCGGAGACGTCGCAGGCTGGCGGCGGAATCAGCGTTTGGGCGTGTAGCGGCCCTTGGACTGGCTGAGGAAATGATACGTGTTGTTCTTCGAATCCACTTCGAAGCCGACGCCGGACTGTTCCATGCCCGGGCGGGTCATGGTCACCAGGGCGTCGGTGCGGGCGCGGTTTTCCTTCGGGAACACGTCCAGATGGTCGGTGCGGAAGGTGGTCGGCACCGTGCCGGGGCCGGCCGGGCTGTCGCCGGCGACATTGCCGCGCAGCTTCATCTCGTCGCCCTTGGCGCTGAGCCAGCCGGTCTCGGCACGCAGGGTCCAGTGCTTGCCATCCTTGTCCGGCATCTCGAACAACGGCGTGGCGATGTTGATGGTCTGGTCACCGCGCTGGCGCTCCAGCAGCGGCGCACGCAGCGTGGTCGATTCCTTGCCGTGCTCATCCAGGGCGACGATCTGGAAGTCATGCAGGATGTAATCCACGCCGACCTCCTGGCCGCCACTGGCTGGCCCCTTGTCGCGGTTGCGCAGTGCAGCCCAGCTGCTGAGCAGGGCCGCCAGCAGCAGGCCGATGCCGAGCAGGGTGCGCCAGTTGAGGGTGGGCAGGTTCATGCGCCGAACCTCGCCAGTACGGCGTCCACATGCCCCTGCGCGGCCAGCAGGATGTCGCACAGCTCGCGAGCGGCGCCCTGTCCGCCCTCGGCGCGGGTCTGCCAGTGCACGCGCTCGGCGATCCACGGATGGGCGTTGGCCGGGGCCACCGCCAGGCCGACTGCGCCCAGCGGCGCCAGATCGGGCAGGTCATCGCCCATGAACGCCGCCTGTTCCAGGCCGATGCCGTGCTGCGCACACAGCGCCTGCACGCTGGCCAGCTTGTCGCCCACGGCGATCTGGGTATCGATGCCGAGGTCGGCGCCGCGCTTGAGCGCGGACTGGCTGTTGCGCGCGGTAATCAGTACGGGGTGGATACCGTGCTGCTGCAGCAGTTTCAGGCCCAGGCCATCCTGCACGAAGTACGCCTTGCTCTCGTTGCCGTCCTTGTCGTAGTACAGCCGACCGTCGGTGAGGGTGCCGTCCACGTCGAAGCAGGCCAGGCGGATACGGGCCGCGGCGGCATGCAGGTGGGCGGGGAAGGCGGGCAGGGGGGACCAGGGCATCAGGGCGGCAGGCTCAGTGGGTTCGGGTGGGGCAGTACAGACTGAATGGGGTCTACGGACTGTCGGTTAAACCACCCGGGCCCGCAACAGGTCATGAATGTTCAGGGCACCGACCGCGCGGCCTTGGCCGTCGACCACGATCAGGCCGGTGATCTTGTGGGTCTCCATCAGCCGGGCCGCCTCCACCGCCAGCTGGTCGGCGCCGATGGTGCGTGGGTTGCGCGTCATCACATCGGCGATCTTCGCGGTGCGCACGTCCAGCGCGCTGTCCAGCGCGCGGCGCAGGTCGCCGTCGGTGAACAGGCCGATCAGCACGCCGCCGGCATCGACCACGGCGGTCATGCCCAGCCGTTTGCGGCTCATCTCCATCAGCGCTTCACTGAGGCTGGCGTCGGCGCCCACGCTGGGCAGGTCGTCGCCGGTGTGCATCACGTCGGTGATGTGCAGCAGCAGGCGGCGGCCGAGGCTGCCGGCCGGGTGTGAACGGGCGAAATCGTCGGCGGTGAAGCCGCGTGCGTCGAGCAGGGCCACGGCCAGCGCGTCGCCCATCGCCAGCGAGGCGGTGGTGCTGGAGGTCGGCGCCAGCGCCAGCGGGCAGGCCTCGGCCGGCACGCTCACGTCCAAGTGGATGTCGGCGGCGGTGGCCAGGCTGGACTGTGGGCGCCCGGTCATGGAAATCAGCACGTTGCCCTGGCGCTTGAGCACCGGCAGCAGCATCAGCACCTCGTCTGACTCGCCCGAATAGGACAGGGCCAGCACCACGTCGTCCTCGGTGATCATGCCCAGGTCGCCGTGGCCGGCTTCGCCCGGGTGCACATAGAAGGCGGGTGTGCCGGTCGAGGCCAGGGTGGCGGCGATCTTGCGGGCGATGTGCCCGGACTTGCCCATGCCGGTGGCGACCACGCGCCCGCGGCTGCCCAGGATCGCCTGGCAGGCCTGCTGGAACGCCTCGCCAAGGCGGTCGGCCACGGCGTCCAGCGCCTGCCGCTCGATCTCGAAGACGCGGCGGCCGCTGGCGACCAGGCCGGCAGGGTCGACGGAACGGGGGGGCAACAGGGATTCGGCCATGCGGACGCCACGCAGCGGAAGTAGAATGGAGGCACATTTTATTAGGAAAGCCCGTTGGACGCCGACACCATCCGCAATCTGATCGAAACCGGCCTGCCCGGCGCCCGCGCCGACGTGCAGGGCGACGATGGCGTGCATTTCGAAGCGACCGTGGTCTGCGAGGCCTTCGCCGGCAAGATGCCGCTGGCCCGCCACCGCATGGTGTATGCCACGCTGGGCGACCTGATGGGCGGCGCGATCCACGCGCTGGCGCTGAAAACCGTGACCCCGGCCGAAGCCGGCTGAACCGCAGAAGATCCCGAATACATGGCCAAGATCGTTGTGACCGGCGGCGCTGCGCTGCACGGTGAAGTGAGCATCTCCGGCGCGAAGAACGCCGTCCTCCCCATCCTCTGCGCGACCCTGCTGGCCGATGCGCCGGTGGAGATCACCAACGTGCCGCACCTGCACGACGTGGTCACCACGGTGAAGCTGCTGGGCGAACTCGGCGCCAAGGTCACCATCGACCAGGGCACGCTGTCGCGCGGCAGCGCGATCGTGGTCGACCCGCGTACCGTCAACCAGCACGTGGCACCGTATGAGCTGGTCAAGACCATGCGCGCCTCGATCCTGGTGCTGGGCCCGCTGCTGGCCCGCTTCGGCGCGGCCGAAGTGTCGCTGCCCGGTGGCTGCGCCATCGGTTCGCGTCCGGTCGACCAGCACATCAAGGGCCTGCAGGCGCTGGGTGCGGACATCGTGGTCGAGAACGGCTTCATCAAGGCCACCGCCAAGCGCCTGAAGGGGGGCCACTTCACCTTCGACATGGTCAGCGTCACCGGCACCGAGAACGTGCTGATGGGCGCGGTGCTGGCCGAAGGCACCACCATCCTCGACAACTGCGCGATGGAACCGGAAGTGACCGATCTGGCGCACTGCCTGATCGCGCTGGGCGCGAAGATCGAAGGCCTGGGCACTGCCCGCCTGGTGATCGAAGGCGTCGAGCGCCTGTCCGGCGGCCGCCATGAAGTGCTGCCCGACCGCATCGAGACCGGTACCTTCCTGGTGGCCGCGGCGATGACCGGCGGCAAGGTCACGGTCAACCGTGCGCGGCCGAACACCATGGACGCGGTGCTGTCCAAGCTGGTCGAAGCCGGTGCGAAGATCGAGACCACCGACGACACCATCACCCTGGACATGCAGGGCAAGCGGCCGAAGGCGGTCAACCTGACCACCGCGCCGTACCCGGCGTTCCCGACCGACATGCAGGCGCAGTTCATGGCGCTCAACTGCGTGGCCGACGGCGTGGGCGTGATCAACGAAACGATCTTCGAGAACCGTTTCATGCACGTCAACGAACTGCTGCGCCTGGGCGCGGACATCCAGGTCGAAGGACACACTGCCATCGTGCGTGGCAACGAGCACCTGAGCGGCGCACCGGTGATGGCCACCGACCTGCGCGCCTCGGCCTCGCTGATCCTGGCCGGCCTGATGGCCAGCGGCGATACCACCATCGACCGTATCTACCACCTTGATCGTGGCTACGAGAACATCGAAGAGAAGCTGTCTTCGCTCGGCGCCACCATCCGGCGCGTGCCATGATCCTGCGCGGCAAGTTCAGCCCGCGTCGCAAGGCGCTGCTGGCCCTGGTGCTGATCGTGCTGGCGTGGCTGGGCTATGCCTGGTACGCCAACATCGCCATCACCCAGGGCATCGAGCAGAAGGACATGGACTGGAACGGCGATGGCACGGTCTCGCGTGATGAAATCATCGAGTCGTTCTATGCGGTCGCAGTGAACGACAGCCAGGACGGCAACCGTCATTGCCGCACCTTCGTCTGGCGCAGCACCGGTGAGCAGATCCGCGTGGACTGCCGGACCGAGTTCAAGCCGGCCGAGGAACAGAAACCGGCTGAAGCGAAGAAATAAGAGAACGCCCGCGAAAGCGGGCGTTTTCTTGGGGATACACCCATCCACGCATGGCGTGGATCTCTGGTCAGTTCATCGCCTTGATGGTCAGGTCCAGCGCATCGCGGCCGCTCTCACGCTGCAGCATGCGCGCCGGCACCGGGAATTCCGGCACGATCCAGGCGATCAGCTCCTTGTTGCCGTCGGCGCGCGAGACCTTGGTGGCCTCGTAGCTCTTGCCGCCCACGGTGATCGATTCCTTGCCGATCACACGGTACGTCATGTTCTTGATGCGGCCTTCGTCGACCATGCGATAGGTCAGCGGCTTGCCCGCCGCCAGGTCACGGGCGATCGCCAGGTTGATCAGCAGCGCGTCCATGTCACCGGCTTTCAGCGCAATCGGGCCAGCGCGATCCGGCTTGATGTCGCCGGTCCAGGTGGCCTGGTTGCTGGTCCAGTTGTAGTTGGCCTGCACGTTGCGCTTCTTCACCAGCAGCGCCGAACGGTCCTGGCTGCTGAGCGGGCGCAGCTGGCCACGCACTTCCTCGAACACCGTGCTCTGGCTGAGGTCGGCCAGCTGGTTCTTCACCTGCAGGCTGTAGCGCCACTTGTTGCTGCCTTCGCTGGCCAGGGTCATGGTGCCGTTGGCCTGCATGCCCATGTAGCTGGCCAGGTAATCGGCCTTGAACGGTTCCAGCGCCATGGCCGGCAGGCTGGCCACGGTCAGAGCAGCGGCTGCGATCCAGGTGAGGGGGCGGGTCAGGGTATTCATGCTCAGACTCCTTGGTATTCGATCAGGCGCAGATCGACGCGGTCTTCGCCGTCTTCGCGTTGCAGGATGCGCACCGGGGTGGGGACACCGTTGGCGATCCAGAGAATGGTTTCGTTTCTGCCACCGTTGGTCCGGTAGACCCGCAGTGCGTTGTAGGACAGGTCGCCGACCTCGACGTTCTCGGTCTGCGGCGCGGCCTGGTAGTCGTGTTCGCGGACCTTGCCCATGTCCACGTAGCGGTAATGCATGGAGGCGCCTGGACGCGCATCGCGCATGATCGCCAGGTTGATCAGCAGCGCGCTCTGGTCGCCTGCCTGCAGCGGGATCGGTTGCGCGCGGTCCTTCTTGACGTCACCGGTCCATTGCGCGGTGCCGGCCTGCCAGTTGTAGGTGCCGACCGCCTTCTTGCCCAGGAACAGGCCCTTGCGCACCGTGCTCTGGCTGAGCGGCGCATACACGCCGCTGCGCTCCTCGAACACTGTGCTCTGTTCGATGTTCAGGCCCAGCACGCTGGCAAAGCCGCGGCGGCCGACCACCTGCATGTCCACCCGCCACTGGCTGCCGCCGGTGTGGGTGACCTGCATGCTGGCATCGCCCGCTTCCTTGCCCTTGTAGAAGGCCTGGTAGGTGGCGCTGAATGGTTGCAGCGGCGGTGGCTCCCAAGCCAGTGCCGGTGGCATCGGTACGGCAGGCGCATCGGCTGGCGGCTGCGCTGCGGGCACCGGTGCCGGCGGGGTGGCGGGCGCCTGTGCCTGGCCCCAGCCCACGCCGGGGAACACGGCAAGCGACAACAGCAATGGAGTGGACAGCAGGGTCGTGGTCTTCATGGAGGACAGGGACCGCAGGAGGGGGCAGGATGCCAGCCCCGCAGTCAGCAGGGCGTGTGCATGGGGACTACCGGTTCAGGTTCCCGGCGGAATCTAGGGCCAACGGGCTAAACAGGGGGTGACCGTCCAGTTGCGGCTGGCCCTCCCGTTCAGCCAGGCGGCCGGCGCACAACAGCTGCAGGGTGGCGATCAGCAGCGGATGCTCCACCGCCAGCACGCGCGCGGCCAGGCTGTCGGCGTCATCGCCGGGCAGCACCGGCACCCGCACCTGCGCCAGCACGGCGCCCGCATCCAGCTCGGGCACGACCAGATGGACGCTGGCACCGTGCTCGGCGTCGCCAGCCTGCAGCGCCCGTGCGTGGGTGTCCAGGCCCTTGTGCAGCGGCAGCAGCGATGGATGGATGTTGACCAGCCGGCCATTGAAGCGCTGTACGAAGGCCGCGCCGAGGATGCGCATGTAGCCGGCGCAGACGATCCAGTCCGGTTGTACTGCGGCCAGCGCATCGCCGAGCGCCTGCTCGTAGCTGGCGCGGTCGCTGAAGGACTTCGGTGCATGCGCCCAGCGCAGGTTCGGTGCGACGCGCTGCAGGGCCTCTGCGGCGGGGCGGTCGGAAAACACGCCGACCACCTCGGCGGACAGGCGGCCGTCGGCAACGGCATCGAGGATGGCCTGCAGGTTGCTGCCGCGACCAGAGGCGAGCACGGCAATGCGGGTGGTCGCGGTCACTGCTGGGCGCTCCGGCGGATCAGCGGCCAGATCAGCAGGCTGCCGAGGGTGGCCATCAGCATGTCGGCGTGCGCGTCCCACATGTCGCCCTGCTGCCCGTTGTAGGCCTCGGCGGCATCCGGCGACAGGGCAAGCGCGATGGCCCACTCGAACCATTCGTAGACCAGGCTGGCACACATCACCGTCATCAGCGCCAGGGTGAAGGCCTGGCCCAGGCGCAGCGCCGGCCACGCATGACGGGCAAGCTGCAGCAGCGCAGGAGTGAAGCAGACGCCGAACAGGAAGTGGATGAGGCGGTCGAAATGGTTGCGCTGCCAGCCGAAGGCCGCATTCGGCGACCAGCCGGTCAGTGTCTGCGCCCAGGCGTCGTAGGGCACGTTGGAATACAGCCAGCGCGCGGCCACGCAGTGCAGGGCGATGAAGCCGCAGATCGCGATGAAGGCACCATTGCCCAGCCAGCCGCCGCGACGGTCGACCCACAGCAGCGCGGCCAGCCCGATCACGGTCAGGGTGCTGTGCAGGGCCTGTTCGGTGGGCCACAGCGGGTGGACCCAGCTGATTGCGAACACCGCCAGCACGACGGCAAAGGCCAGCTTCTTGGGGCCCGAGAAACGGTGGGTGGTGGGCGAAGCGGACGTCGGGAGGGCAGGCGCGGACATGGGAAATCGATCAGGAAAGGACGGGGCGTCTGCCGGCAGGTTCAGACACTGAGGTGGTCGCCGCGGTCGAACAGCGCGGCCATGTCAGGTTTGGACAGGAACACCCAGGCATAGGCGGCCAAGGCCATGCCCAGTGGGCCGGCCAGTACGCCCAGCCAGGCCGCGCGCCGGCACCAGGCCAGCCCGGTGCGATGTGACAGCTGGCGCGCGGTATACAACTGCACGAACCCCAGCACGGCCGCCAGCACGGCGATGGACGCATAGACCGTGGTCAGCATCCAGGCATCGTCCAGCCCGCGCGAGTGGGCCACCCATCCGCTGAGGCCAAGGAACGCCACTGTGGCGAACCAATGGAAGCCGGCCAACGCGTAGAACAGCACTTTCAGCGTCTGCAGATGGCTGGTCAGCTGCAGCTGCGCCAGGGTCTGATGCGGCAGCGGCGGCGGATTGCCGGAGGCGGTCATGCGGGCGTGGCGGGAAGGTCGAAGGCGGCCTTTACCTGCGGGCGCAGCAGGGTGATCAGGCTGAACACCCCCAGCACCGTGCCGATGGGGGTGAACAGGCAGGCCAGGCCGGCCGCGATCAGGCACAGCAGGTAGCGGCGTCTCTGGGCCAGGCAGCGGCCGGCATAGGCGACGAACGCGCCCAGGGTGACGCCACCGAATACGGCGACGCAACCGATGAGGGTGAACATCCAGCCGAACAGGCGCTGCTCGGCCGGCGACGACGGCTGGCCGCCGGAATTCATCGGCAGGTTGCCGGTGAGCGCGGTGATGCCCAGCACGATGTGGATGATGAAGATCAACGAGAACAGCACGATCAGGCCGCCGACCACGTAGTGCGCGATGGCCAGCATGCGCAGATGGTCGGCATCCTGCGCGCTGAACACCGGTACCGTCGCCAGCGGCGGCGGCACGGGGGCGGGGGACAAGGGGGGCGTTGCGTCCATGCGGGCTCCTGGGTTGTCGGGATCAGCCGATGTGGACGCGCTCGGCGCCCTCGGCGGTGACCACCTGGCCGATGGTCCAGTGCTCCAGGCCCTGCGCCTTGACCGCATCGGATACCGCGGCCACCTGGTCCGGCGCCACGATCAGCACGAAGCCAATGCCGCAGTTGAAGGTGCGCCACATCTCGCTGTCGGCTACCGCGCCTTCCTTCTGCAGCCACTGGAACACCGGCGGCAGGGTCCAGGACGAGGCCTGGATGTCCAGGCCGAGGCCGTCGGGCACCACGCGGATGATGTTCTCGGTCAGGCCGCCACCGGTGATGTGGGCCATGCCGTGGATGGCCGCGCCGTGCGACTTCAGCAGCGACAGGATCGGCTTGACGTACAGGCGGGTCGGCGCCATCAGCGCATCGACCAGCTTCACGCCGCCTTCCAGCTCCAGCTCGGCCGGGCGGCCGGCGCGGTCGTAGATCCGGCGCACCAGCGAGTAGCCGTTGGAGTGCGGGCCGGACGAGGCGATGCCGATCAGCACGTCGCCGGCAGCCACGCTGGCGCCGTCCTTCAGCTCGCTCTTCTCGACCGCGGCGACGGTGAAGCCGGCCAGGTCGTACTCGCCCGGGGCATACATGTCGGGCATTTCAGCGGTTTCGCCGCCGATCAGCGCGCAGCCGGCCTCGGTGCAGCCGTTGGCGATGCCGCCCACGACCGCCGCAGCGGTGTCGATGTCCAGCTTGCCGGTGGCGAAGTAGTCCAGGAAGAACAGCGGTTCGGCACCCTGCACCAGTACGTCGTTCACGCACATCGCGACCAGATCGATGCCGATCGTATCGTGGCGGTTCAGCTGGTGGGCCAGCTTCAGCTTGGTGCCCACGCCGTCGGTACCCGACACCAGCACCGGCTCGCGGTACTTGTTGGACAGGTCGAACAGGGCGCCGAAGCCACCCAGGCCGCCCATTACTTCCGGGCGGAAGCTGCGCTTGACCAGGGGCTTGATCCGCTCGACCAGCGCGTTGCCGGCGTCGATGTCGACACCCGCGTCACGGTAGGTGAGGGGGGAGGGGGCGGAAGACGGGGTGTTGGTCACGGGCGTCGGCGCTGGCAGGGGTTGAACGGGCGATTTTAACAGGCCGCATTGGCGCAAAGTCCGTATTCGGGCAACAATTCCCCCGGATACGTCGAGCCAATGGATGTCCTGATGCGCCGCAGCCTGATTCTGACCCTGCTCCTTGCGCTGAGCCTGCCGGTGGCCACGATGGCCCAGAGCGGCCTGCGCACCGAGGGTGATGTTGCCACCGCCACTGGCGCGTACGAGGCCGAAGTGCCCGTCAACAGCCAGGCCGAAGCCGACCGCAACGGCGCCCTGGCCCGCGCCTTGAGCGTTGTACTGGGCAAGTTGTCCGGCGATCGCAGCGTGATGTCGCGCCCTGGCGTGGCGCAGGCGCTGCGCAATGCCAAGGATTACGTGGCCAGCTACGACTACAAGCAGGACCAGAGCGTGAGCGCCAGTGGCGCCCCCAGCTTCCGTACCCTGCTGGTGGCCCGCTTCCGCGAGGACGATGTCGATTCGCTGGTGTCGGCGCTGGGCCTGCCGCTGTGGCCGCAGCCGCGGCCGAAGCCGGTGCTGTGGCTGGCCGTCGATGACGGCAGCGGTCCGCGCCTGGTCAGCGTGCAGCAGGCCAACGCCGCCCGCCCGTTGCTGAACCGCGCCATCGAGCGTGGCTACAAGCTGGGCCTGCCCAGCGGTGGTGCCGCCGAACAGGCGCTGGCCGGTGCCATCTGGCGCCAGGACAGTGCCGCCGTGGCCCGTGCCTCTTCGCGCTATTCGCCGCCGATGCAGCTGATCGGCAAGCTTTACCGCGCCAACGGCGGCTGGCAGGCGGACTGGGTGTTCGTCGACAACGGCCGTGAGCTGAACAAGTGGACCAGCAAGGACGCCAACGCCATGCGCGCGATGGCCGCCGGTGCCGATGGTGCCGCCGATGCGCTGGTCAAGCGCTATGCCAAGGCGGGCGCGGCTGTCGGCCAGGCCGGCACCTATCGGGTGGTGGTCACCGGCATCAACAGTGCCGACGACTACCTGCGCCTGGCTGCCGGCCTGCGTGAGGTGCCGGTGGTGCGCAACGTCACCCCGCTGCACGCTTCGGCCGGCCAGCTGGAGCTGAGCCTGGAGATGACCACCGGCCTGGCCGGCTTCAACCGCATGCTGGGCGACAACGGCGTGCTGGTGCCGAGCGCACCGCTGCCGGCCCTGCCGGCGCCGATCGACGACACCACCGGTGCCCCGGTCGCTGCGCCGGTCAGCAACGAGTACCGCCTGCGATGAACCTGACCCCGGAAGCGGAAATCGCGCAGTTCCTGCGCCGCCTGAAGTACATCCTGTTCGCCGGCCTGATCGGCTGGGTGGTGTGGTTGCTGGCGCCGATCCTGACCCCGTTCGTGCTGGCGCTGGCGCTGGCCTGGCTGGGCGATCCGCTGGTGGATCGCATCGAGGCCACCGGCCGCTCGCGCATGACCGGCGTGGTGCTGGTGTTCGCGGCGATGGTGCTGGTGATCGTGGCGCTGCTGCTGGTGCTGGTGCCGATGATCGAGCGCCAGATCACCACCCTGATTGCGGTCGCGCCGCAGGCACAGGCGTGGCTGATGGAAAAGGGCATTCCCTGGTTCGAGCAGAAGACCGGCCTGGAAGTGATGCAGTGGCTGGACCCGGACCGCCTGATCGAATGGGTGCGCAGCCACTGGCAGCAGGCTGGCGGCTTCGCCACCACGTTCATGGGCTATGTCTCGCGTTCGGGCTTTGCGATGGTGACCTGGGTGGTCAACATCCTGCTGCTGCCGATCCTGGCCTTCTACTTCCTGCGTGACTGGGACAAGCTGGTCGAGCGGGTGGCGTCGGTGATTCCGCGCAACCAGATCGGCACCATCAGCGCGTTGGCGCGTGAGTCCAACGAGGTGCTGGGTGCGTTCATCCGCGGCCAGTTCCTGGTGATGTTGGCGCTGGGCGTGATCTATGCCGGTGGCCTGTCGCTGGTCGGCCTCAAGCTGGGTCTGCTGATCGGCCTGATTGCCGGCCTGATCAGCTTCATTCCCTACCTGGGCGCGACCACCGGCATCCTGATGGCGATCGTGGCGGCGCTGGTGCAGGCACAGGGCTTCGATCTGAAGCTGCTGATACTGGTCGGCGTGGTGTTCACCGTGGGCCAGCTGCTGGAAAGCTACGTGCTGACCCCGCGCATTGTCGGCGACAAGATCGGCCTGCACCCGGTGGCGGTGATCTTTGCGGTGATGGCCGGCGGCCAGCTGTTCGGCTTCCTCGGCATGCTGCTGGCGCTGCCGGTGGCAGCGGTGACCAACGTGCTGCTGCGCTACGCGCACCAGCGTTATCGCCAGAGCGAGCTGTACGTGGGTGAGAAGCCGGCGATCGTGCTTGATGGCGTGGTCGATGCCCCCCATATCATCATTCCGAACGACAAGGGCCCCGACCTGAAGTGATGGGTGTGCCGCAACTGCCGCTGGCCCTGCATTACCCGCGGGACCAGCGCCTGGAGACCTTCATCGGCGCGCCGGACGGCGCGCTGGCGCAGCTGCGCGCGATCGCGGTGGGTGCCAGCCACGATTGGGTCTATCTGGAAGGGGCGGCGGGCACAGGCAAGACCCACCAGGCACTGGCGATGTGCTCCAGCGCCGAGCAGGCCGGGCGGCTGCCGACCTACGTACCGCTGGCCAGCGCCGCCGGCCGCGTACGCGCGGCGTTGGATGGGCTGGAGGCGCGCGAGCTGGTGGCGCTGGACGGTCTGGACGAAGTGGCTGGCAACCGCGAGGACGAGATCGCGCTGTTCGATTTCCACAACCGCGCGCGCGCTGCGGGCGTGACCGTGCTGTACACGGCGCAGAAGGCGCCGGAAGAACTGGGCCTGGTGCTGCCTGACCTGCGTTCGCGGCTGGGCCAGTGCGTGCGCGTGCTGCTGCAGCCGCTGGATGAGGAAGGCCGTGCGGCGGTGCTGCGCGAACGCGCGCTGCGTCGCGGCTTGGCCATTGATGAAGCTGCGATCGAGTGGCTGCTGTCGCACACGGGGCGCGAGCTGGGTGGGTTGATCACGCTGCTGGACTGGCTGGACCGGGAGTCGCTGGCGGCGAAGCGGCGGATCACCGTGCCGTTCCTGCGCCAGGTGCTGGAAGAAGGCCGGCCGCGTTACTGAGGGTGGGGTTTGCTTTGCAGGGCTGCGCCCTGCACCCGCCGAAGCCGAAGCCGAAGCCGAAGCAACGTCAACGTCAAAAGCTGGCTATCCGTGGGATGGCGGGGTGGCTCAGGTTGCGGGGGACGGCGCAAGTACGTCCCTGTAGCCTCGATCGCGCCATCCATGGCGCTCACGCCCCCTCAACCTGAGCCACCCCGCCTTCGACAGTTGGCCGGTGGCCTTGGGATTGACCTTGGATCGGATGTGCTCCGCGCTTGGTAGGTGTCGACCTTGGTCGACACAGACGAGCGAGCGCAGCGAAGCGGTCCGCTTTTGCTTTTCTTTTTCTTTTCCGTGGCTGGACGCGCACGGAAACTGTCAGAGGCCGGTCGGGTGGGCCATGCAGGGGCGTTGGCGCCATGGATGGCGCCATCGAGCTTACATGGACGTACTTGCAGCGTCCCCTGCATGGCCCACCCGACCGGCCAAACA
>NZ_JAWIRS010000002.1:402374-547087 GCF_036320005.1 Stenotrophomonas sp. SMYL11 | reverse complement strand
GCGCGCGGGGCGGGCCCCGCGCCCCCCCGCCCCCCCCCCTCCCGCCCCCCCCCCCCCCCCCCCCCCCCCCCCCCCCCCCCCCCCCCCCCCCGGCCAAACACGCGATCCGCTCTACGCGACCAACCACGAGGGGCTCAGCCGTTCGCTGCCAACTCCGCATCCAGCGCGCGCAGGCGATCCACGGTCCCGACATCGGTCCAGCGTCCGCGATGGTGCTGCCCGGTCATCAGCCCTTGCGCCATGAAATGCTTCTGCAGCGGCACCACCGAGAACTTCGGCGGTAGCCGCTCGCTGCCCGGCGCATCGCCGATCACCGTGCGCCAGTCGGCCACGATTGAAGGACGGTACACGCCGATGCCGGCATAGGTCAGGCACGGACCTTCGCGGTCGTGGTGCAGCAGTCCCTGTGCATCCAGGCGGTAGTCACCGTCCGGGTGTTGCGCCGGATTGTCGACCAGCACCAGGTGCGCCTGGCCCTGCGGCTCGCGCGGCAGGGTGGCGAAATCGAAATCGGTCCAGATGTCGCCGTTCACCACCAGGAACGGGGCGTCGCCCAGCACCGGCAATGCGTTGAGGATGCCGCCGCCGGTTTCCAGCGGGGTCTGCCCTTCGTACATGAAATGCAGATGCAGGCCCCATTGGCTGCCATCGCCCAGAATTGCTGGGAATTGCTCGGCCAGCCATGCGGTGTTGACCACCACCTCGCGCACGCCGAGTGCGGCCAGGCGTTCCAGGTGCCAGACGATCAGTGGCTTGCCGGCCACGTCCAGCAGCGGCTTGGGCGTGTGCAGGGTCAGCGGGCGCATGCGCTCGCCGAGGCCGGCAGCAAAGACCAGCGCCTTCATCGGGCCACGCGCATCGGTGCGGCCAGGTCGGCCAGCGCCGGCTTGATGCGGTGTTCCAGCAGTTGCTGCAGCGGTGCCAGCTCGCGGTAGCGCGGCAGCACTTCATCCAGATAGGTGATGAAGCGCGGTGCGTCGTCGAGGTAATGGCCCTTGTTGTCGCGGTAACGCAGGCGGCAGAACAGGCCGAGGATCTTCACGTGGCGCTGGATGCCCATCCAGTCGGCATCGCGCAGGAAGGTGGCACGGTCGGGCACCGGCAGGCCGGCGCTGCGCGCACGCGCGTGGTACTGCGCCAGCCACTCGTCCACGCGCTGCAGCGGCCAGCTCAGGAACGCGTCCTTGAACAGGCTCACCGCGTCGTAGGCGATCGGGCCACGCACCAGGTCCTGGAAGTCCAGCACGGCGGGGCCGTCGTCGACCGGCATCAGGTTGCGTGGCATGTAGTCGCGATGGGTCATCAGCTGGGCCTGGCCCAGCGCGTTGTCCATCAAGCGGCGGTGCACCAGCTGCAGCCCTTCAATCTCGCCGCAGTCCAGTTCCAGGTTCAGGTGACGCTGCAGGAACCATTCGTCGAACAGGCCGGCATCGCGCTGCAGCAGTGCTTCGCCGAACTGGCCGAAGTCGGCCGGCACCGGGATCGCCTGCAGACGCAGCAGCTGTTCGATCGAGCGGCCGAACCATTCATCGGCGTTGCGCTCGTCGAGGATCTTCGCCAGGGTCGGGCCGCCGAGATCTTCCAGCAGCAGGAAGCCGGCATCCAGATCCTGTGCCAGCAGTGCGGGCACACGCAGGCCGTTGTCGTGCAGCAGGCCGCGCATGCGCAGCCACGGGCGCGGATCTTCCATTCCCGGCGGGGCGTCCATCACGATGTGGCTGCCGCGCGTGCTGGTGGTGCGCCAGTAGCTGCGCATGCCGGCATCGACCGAGGCGCGTTCGACCACCGCACTGGAATCATCGAGCTGGGTACGGGCCCACTGCAGGCGCTGCGCGCTGCGCTGGGGATCGGAGGCGGGTTCGGTCATGCAGGCATATCCGGGCGCGCCGGGCGCGCCTACGTCGGGAACAGGAAGGGAAGAGGGTGCGGGATCAGCGGCGACCGCTGAACAGGCGCAGGACGGCCAGCACGGCCACCGCGCCCAGCACCGCACCGAGGAAGCCGGCCGGCTCACCGGGGGCGTACCAGCCCATGTACTGGCCGAACCACCCGGCCAGCAGCGCGCCGATGATGCCCAGCACGATGGTCAGCAGGCAGCCCATGCGGTTGTTGCCGGGCATGAAGAATCGCCCGAGCAGGCCGACGAAGAAGCCGACCAGGATAATGTAGAGCCAGCTGCTGCTGCCGAACAGACCATTCATGCGCGCGATTTCCACCAAGGGTGGACGCAGCCTAGCAAGGCCAGGCTGCGTCCGTCACGGTGTGCCGGATTCAGCAGCAGCCGTGGTCGCCGTGGCGGGTGCCACTGTCGGCAGCCACCGGCGAACCGCTGGTCTCGCCGCGCAGGCTGGCGGCGTAGTGCTCGCTGATCACCTTGGACACGCAGGCGGTGACCTTCTTGCCCATCGGAATGTGCAGGAACTCGTTCGGGCCGTGTGCATTGGAGTGCGGACCGAGCACGCCGGTGATCATGAACTGGGCGCCCGGGAACTTCTCACCCAGCATGCCCATGAACGGGATCGAGCCACCTTCGCCCATGTACATCGCCGGCTTGCCGAAGAAGGCCTGGCTGGCATCGTCGATGGCCTGGGTCAGCCACGGCGCCATCGCCGGGGCGTTCCAGCCGGTGGAGGCCTTTTCCAGGTCCAGGGTGACCTGCGCGCCGTTCGGCGGGTCGCGCAGCAGCGCTTCCTTCAGCAGTTCGCCGCAGGTCTTGCCGTCGGCCGTCGGCGGCAGGCGCAGCGACAGCTTCACCGAGGTCTGCGGGCGCAGCACGTTGCCGGCCGACTCCAGCGGCGGCATGCCCCCGATGCCGGTCACCGACAGGGCCGGGCGCCAGGTGCGGTTGAGCACCAGCTCGGTCAGGTCCTCGTTCATCGGACGCAGGCCATCGACCATCGGGAACTTCTCGAAGATCTCGGTATCGACCACCTCGGCGGCACGCTTGGCCTGCTGCAGGCGCTCGGCCGGGATCTCCACGTTCATGCCGTCAATCAGGATGCGGCCGGTGTCCTGGTCCTCGATCCGCGACAGCAGCTGGCGCAGCAGGCGGAAGCTGGACGGCACCACGCCGGAGGCATCGCCGGAATGGACGCCTTCGTTGAGCACCTTCACGGTGAAGTTGCCGCCGGTCAGGCCGCGCAGGGAGGTGGTGCACCACAGCTGGTCGTAGTTGGCGCAGCCCGAATCCAGGCAGACCACCAGCGACGGCTTGCCGATGCGGTCGGCGAGGTGGTCGACGTAGGCCGGCAGGTCATAGCTGCCCGACTCTTCACAGGCTTCGATCAGCACCACGCAGCGCGCGTGCGGCAGGCCCTGGGCCTGCAGCGCCAGCACGGCGGCCAGCGAGCCGAAGATGGCGTAACCGTCGTCCGCACCGCCGCGGCCATACAGCTTGTCGCCGCGCAGGACCGGGGTCCAAGGGCCGAGGTCGTCGTCCCAGCCGGTCATTTCCGGCTGCTTGTCGAGGTGGCCGTAGAGCAGGATGGTGTCGTCGCCGGTTTCGGCGCCGGTAGCCGGAATTTCCAGGAAGATCAGCGGGGTACGGCCTTCCAGGCGCACCACTTCAACCTTCAGGCCGGGCAGCTGCTGGGCCTTGGCCCAGTTCTCCATCAGGGTGACCGCCTGTTCCATGTAGCCGTTCTGCACCCAATTGGCGTCGAACATCGGCGACTTGTTGGGAATGCGGATGTAGTCGACCAATTGCGGGACGATCTCGCTGTCCCACTTGTCATTGACGAATTGGCCGAGCTTGGCGCTGTCCATCTGAAACTCCGGTTGCATGGGCTGATCCGGCCATTCTACGCCTGTGCCGCGGGTAGGGTTTTTCCTACATCACGTCGGGTATTTGGCTGGCTTTTAGAAATCCAGGAAACCGATAGGCTGTGTGCATGTGGTGACGGACACTGTTCCTGCCGACGGGATTGCCGGTCGGGACGGCCAGAATCACAAGGAGATACACGTCGTGCCTTGGAGTGTCGTGTTGAGGGCACTGGTGCTGGTCGTGTGGATCGCTGGGGCGCATGCCGCCGAACCGATCGACATCAACCGCGCCGATGCCCAGGCGCTGCAGCAGGGATTGACGATGGTCGGAGCCGCCAAGGCCGAGGCGATCGTCGAGCACCGGCGCAGACACGGCCCGTTTCATCGCGTCGAGGACCTGACGCAGGTGAAGGGGATAGGGAAAGCAATCGTCGAACGGAATCGACAGCGGATCACCGTAGGCAACAGGTTGTTGCCGGCGGATCCGGTACCCGGATCGGTACCGGTGCGAACCGTACCCAGGCGCTGACAGCAGGAATCGTCGGAACCGGCAGGAGGCTGGTTCACCGGTCACGGACAGGAAGGCCGTGACCACCGACCGCCGCAGGACGCGGCACCAATCACCAGGATGGTGGCATCACAGACCTGTGGAAGGGGCTGAGATACAAACAGGACAGACGCGGCCGCGTGCAGGATGCAACGCTACCCCCACAGCGCAGGATGCGAGGGGGCGGCAGCAGGCCGACAAGGACGTAACGATTGCCCGGTACGACACATGGCTGTGTCGCCGGGCAGTTTCATTTCCGGCACCTGGTTTTGCCGCGGCCACCACGGGTCGATGGTGTACGGTGGCCGCACCGCATGGAAAGGATCCCCGCTGGATGCTTCTGCACCGCCCCACCACCCTGATGCTTGCCCTTGCACTGGCTCTGCCGCTGCTGGGCCATGCCGCTGCGCCGACGCCGGCCGCCAAGCCTGCCGCTGCCGCAGCCAGCACCGCCGAAGTGCGCGGACCGACCGACCTCAAGCCGGGCGAATACCTGTGGCATCCGGAAATCTCGCCGACCGGCCCGATCGTGCTGGTGGTCAGCCTCGATGAGCAGCGTGCGTACGTGTATCGCAACGGCATTGCCATCGGCCTGACCACGATCAGCTCGGGCAAGGCCGGGCATGAGACGCCGACCGGCGTGTTCACCATCCTGCAGAAGGACAAGGACCACAAGTCCAACCTCTACAACAGCGCGCCGATGCCGTACATGCAGCGGCTGACCTGGGACGGCATCGCCCTGCATGGCGGCAACCTGCCCGGGCATCCGGCCTCGCACGGCTGCGTGCGCCTGCCGCAGGCCTTCGCGCAGAAGCTGTTCAGTGAAACCCAGCGTGGCGACACCGTGGTCGTGGCCGATGCCAAGAGCTCGCCGATGACCCTGGCCTATCCGTCGGTGCTGGCGCCGGTCAACGCGCGCGGCCAGGCCCTGGCGGAGACGGAGGGCGGAGCCCCGGCGCAGGCCTGGTGGGATGACAGCGCGGCCCCGGCCGGGCAGGTCGGCATCCTGGTCAGCCTGCACGACCAGCGCCTGTACGTGCTGCGCGACGGCGTGATGATCGGCGAGTCGCCGCTGAAGGCCGACGCCCTGCCGGCGTTCCAGGGCACCATCCTGTTCGTGATGGGGCAGGGCTACAGCGATACGCCCAGCCCGCTGGACGCGAACCAGCGCCTGCACCAGTGGACAGCCTATCCGCTGCTGGGCCAGGACCGTGCCCAGGCCACGCCGGACCTGCTGGCCACGCCCTCGCTGCCGATGGCGTTGCCGGCCGATTTCGCCCGTCAACTGTACCAGGTGCTGGTACCGGGCACGACCCTGCTGGTGACCTCGCTGCCAGCGGTCCGCCCAAGCCCGGCTGAATCCGGAATGCAGCCGGTCTTGGAATCCGAGCCGCCAGGGTCCACCCTCAAGGGCAACTGACTCCCCTCGTTTTGCCCATGACTGCATCCCGCCTGTGCCGGCTGGCCGCGTTCGGCCTGCTGGCGACCTCGGCCAGCGCTCCGGCGCTGGCACAGACGCCCGCCCTTGCCACCAGTGCCGATGATCTGGCTGCATTGCTGTCGCGCAGTGCGCCCAAGGCCGACCGCCACGTATTGCAGCTGGCGGCGCACGCCATGCGCTGCGCGCTGCAGCGGCCGGAGCTGGGCATCAATGGTGATCGCCTCAGCGTGATCGATTATTCGCGGCCGTCCACCGAGCCGCGCCTGTGGGTGTTCGACCTGGCCCACCAGCGCCTGCTGTTCGAGGAATGGGTGGCGCATGGCCGCAACAGCGGTGAGAACCGCACCGAGCATTTCTCCAACCGCGATGGCAGTTTCATGTCCAGTCTTGGCGCGTTCACCGCGCAGGAGACCTACATGGGCGGCAATGGGTATTCGCTGCGCCTGGCCGGGCTGGAACCGGGCTTCAACGACCGCGCGCGCGAACGCGCGATCGTCATCCACGGCGCGCCCTATGTGAATCCGGGGACTGCGCAGCTGCAGGGGCGGCTCGGCCGCAGCCTGGGCTGCCCGGCAGTGCGGCTGTCGGTGGCCAAGCCACTGATCGACGCATTGCGTGGCGGCACGATGGTGTTCGCCTACTACCCCGACCAGGACTGGCTGAAGCACTCGCAGCTGCTGGGCGGCGAGTGCGGTGGCCAGGGCACGCTCGCCACGCGGTGATGCATGACGGCGCGCGGCATGATGCAATGCGCCGATGAACATCGACTCCCTGCTGCACACTCCGAGCCAGGTGATTTCCAGCCTGGACTACCGCCGCGAACGCTGGCGCAACGGCCTGGGCTGGACCCGCGAGATACTGCGACTGCCGGCGCAGGGTGATGACTGGGCGCTACGCCTGTCGGTGGCCGAGATCGAGCAGGACGCCGCGTTCTCCGCCTTCCCCGGCGTGGAGCGCGAACTGGTGCTGCTGCAGGGCAATGGCGTGCGCCTGCGTTTCAAAGATGGCCGTGTGGCCGAGGTCCTGCCGCCGCATGGACGCGTGCGTTTTGCCGGCGAGGAAGCGCTGCACGGCGAACTGGTCGATGGCACCACCCATGACTTCAACCTGATGTGGAAGCGTGACCTGCTGCAGGCCGAACTGCTGCACCGGCCACTGGTGGGGTCGATGTTCTTCTTCTGCGAACCGGGCGTGGCCTGGGCACTGCATCTGCTGGCCGGTCAGGCGGAGTTTGCTGCCGACAGCGGTTTGCCGGCCATGCAGGCCGGTGATACCGCGTGGCTGTCGGCCGGTGTGCGGCAACGGCATGCAGTGCAGGGCGGCGGCGAGTTGCTGGCGATCCGGATCAGTGTGGCGGGGGGATGATTCCTGGGTACCGGTGGGCGCTATCCACGCCATGCGTGGATGCGGTGGCCGATGCCGCGTCATGGTGCGAACCAAGGTTCGCACCCACCGGAAATCGGTTCGCACCCACCAGAAGGTGATTCGCATCCGCCGAAGTGGAGCAGTAGATCCACGCCATGCGTGGATGCGGCGGCCTCAATACACATCGCGCCGGTAACGACCGGCCAGCAACAGCGCTTCCTTGCCCGCGGTACCCAGCACCTGCTCGATCACTGCATCCACCGCCGGGGCCATGCCCTGCAGGCTGCCGCAGACCAGGATCGTCGCGCCTTCATCCACCCACTGTCGCAGCGTTGCCGCTTCGGCCTGCAACCGGTCCTGCACATAGCGATGCGCGCCGCCGTCGCGGCTGAACACCGCATCCAGCCGTGCCAGCGTGCCGCCGGCCAGCATCGCCTGCAGTTCTTCACCGAAGTGGAAGTCGTGCGTGGCGGTGCGCTCACCAAACAGCAGCCAGGTCCGCCGCGCGCCACTGCGGGTACGTTCGTGCAGATGTGCGCGCAGTCCTGCGATGCCGGTACCGTTGCCGATCAGCAGCAGTGGTACGTCGGGCGCCACGCCATGGAAATTGTCATTGCGGCGCAGCCGCAGCTGCACCGGTTCACCGATGCCCGCGTAGTCGCACAGCCATCCGCTGCCGATGCCGGGCATGCCGTCGGCGCGAAGCTGTCGGCGCAGCAGCAGTTCCACCGCGCCGTCGGCCATCACCGAGGCAATGGAGTATTCGCGATGCGGCAGCGGCTGCAGCGTTGCCAGCAACGCCGGCAGATCGCCAGGCGCAACCAGCGAAGGCAGGTGTGACCGTTCGACGCGCGCCAGCAGCGTCTGTCCATCGTCCAGCACCGTATCTGCATCGAAGCCCTGTGCATCCAGCCACGCACGTGCGGTGTGGCGCGCATGCTGCGGGCCGATCTCGGCGATGTCTCCGGCCTGCCACCGCGCATCGGCAGTGTCCGGCGGTTGCAGGCGCAGCCAGTACACCGCGCCGCCCGGGCTGCCGGGATTCAGCTGCGCGCGCTGCAGCAGCGTCCATGGCTGGTACTCGGCCGGGCTCCAGTCGGGCAGCTCGCTGGCACCACCGCCGAGCTGGCCCAGCAGCTGCTGCCAATGGCGCAGCGCGGCCGCATCGGCGTTGTCGACTTCAATTGCATCGAACAGTGGGTGCGCGCCGTGCTGGCGCAGCCACTGGTCAAGCTGATGGCCAAAACCACAGAAGTGGCCGTAACTGCGGTCGCCCAGCGCGAGCACCCCGTAGTGCAGGTGCTGCAGCGAAGGCGGCGCGGCCATCACCCCGCGCAGGAACGGCAGGGCGTGGTCGGGTGGATCGCCTTCGCCGGTGGTGCTGGCAATAAACAACGCGCGCTGGCTGGAAGCCAGCAGTGCTGCATCCACCTCATGTAGTCCGCGCACGCGCACTGGCACGCCGGCACCGCGCAGGGCCTCGGCGCTGCGTTCGGCCAGTTCGCGGGCGAAGCCGGTCTGGCTGGACCAGACCAGCAGGATCGGCGCGATGTCGCCAGAGGCAGCATCGTCGCGCGGTCGCCCACGCCACCACAGTGCGGCGCAGGCCAGCGCATACAGCGCGGTGGCGATGATGGCGATCTGCGATTGCCGTGCCGGCGGTGCACCCTGCCACCAGGCTTCGCCGAGATGCAGTCGCAACAGCGCCCAGGCGATCAGCGCCAGCACCATCAGTACAAGCGCGTTGCCAAGCCACGCGCGCGACGGTCGAGTGCTCATGCGTCCTGCTCGTCGAGCAGGCGCTGGAAGGCGCTGCTGAGGAATTCGCAGGGGCCTTCGGCGGCCCGTTGCAGGTAGCGCACGGCCAGCCCCTCGCGCTCGGCCAGTGCCATGCCGTGTTCGCGGCCGAGCACGGTGAGTGCGGTGGCCCAGGCATCGGCGTGCATCGCGTCGTCGGCCACCACGGTGACCGCTGCGGCGACCTGCCGCACCGGTCTGCCAGAGCGCGGGTCCAGGCTGTGACTGTAAGCCTCGCCACCGGCCTGGTACTGGTGCCAGCGATCGCCGGAGGTGGCCACGGCCTTGCCATCCAGTGCCAGCACCCGTGGCGGGGTATCGGTGTGCGCGTCTTCTTCCGGCGCCGACTCCACCAGCACGCGCCACGGCTGGTCGTCCGGTTTCCGGCCGTAGCCGGCCAGTTCGCCACCCACTTCGATCAGCGCAGCAGCAATGCCTTGTCCACGCAACCAAGCGGCCACGTGATCGACGCCGAAGCCCTTCGCGATCGCAGAGAGATCCAGTTCCAGTCCACCCGGTTGCAGCAGCGCATCGTCCTGCCACTGCAGGCGCTGCCAACCGCAGCGATCACGCGTGGCCTGCAGGGTAGCGTCGTTGGGCCGACGGCGCTCACCGGCGTGTGCTCCGAAACCCCACAGTGCAACCAGCGGACCGACGGTGGGATCGAAGGCGCCGCCACTGGCGGAAGCGATCGCCTGTGCGCAGGCCAGAACGTGGCGCGTTTCGGCGGGCAGCACGCACCATTGGCCGGGTTCGGCGCGGTTGTAGCGGCTCAGATCCGAACCACGCTCCCAGGTGCTCATCTGCGCGACCACCTCGTCCAGCCGCGCCTGGATGCCAGCATGCAGCGGGTGCAGGTCGCGCTGGCGCGACGCGACCAGCGACACGCTCCAGGTGGTACCCATGGTGGTGCCACCGAGGCGGGCGATGTCGAGCAGGGGATCGGTCATGGTGGTGTGCTGCAGGCGCGATGCCAGGGCGTGCCCGGCATCGCGGTCCACGTCATTACTGCGGCAGCACTTCCAGCGTGGCGACGTAGCTCAGGCGGCGCTTGGCGGCCTGCTTCACCGAGGTCTTGTTGTCTTCGGTGCCGGTCTCCAGCCAGTACATGCCGGCTTCCGGCCAGGTCACCTTGATCTCACCCTTGGCATCGCTGGTGACCTTCAGCTCGTCCTGCGCGTTGCGGTAGCGGGTGGCGCCACGCACGATCTCGAACTCCAGGCCGGCGGTCGGCTTGCCGTCGACCAGCACGCGGAAGGTGGCTTCCTCGCCGGCGAACAGATCGTTCGGGTGGCCGACGGCGACCAGCTCGATGCCACGGTTGGTCGGCTTCAGCGCGGTGTCGTTCGGGGCGCCGTTGGTGACGAAGGTCTCCACGCGGCCGACCGACTGGCTCACTTCCAGCTTCTTCGCATCCTTGGGCAGTTCGCCGAAGGTGGCGACGCTGCCGCGCCAGCGCTTGCGCTCGCCGTTCTGCTCGTAGGTGGCGAACAGGCCGTCATTGACTGACGCGATGCGGTAGGTGCCCGGCTGCTTCAGCTCGACATCGAATACGCTGCGGTACTTGCCGGTGGACGCGTTCTGCGGCTGCACGGTGCTGCCGTCCGGTGCGGTGATCACCACCGACTCCAGGCGCAGCGGCACATGGTTGAAGTAGAACAGGTCGTTGGAGACCGCACCGTCGACGGTGATCCACGGCGCGTTGCCGGCGATCACGGTCTGCGAGGGCAGCAGCCAGGCCTTGTGGGCCAGGGCGGAGAAGGGAAGGGCAGCGGCCAGAGCGGCGGCGAGGACGAGCGTGCGCTTCATGCGGAAGACTCCAGGTGGATGCAGGGTGGTGCGGCGAGGGGGGAATTACGACGTAATCCCCTCCGTCCCCTTTTCAGGGTTTGACGGCGAGGGTGACCTGGCCCAGTTCGGTGGCGCCCTGCGCCTTGCCGTTCTGTGCGGCGGTGGCCGGCCAGGTGAAGGGGATCTTCAGCAGTTCACGGCCGCCGACTTCGCGCACCGCTTCCACCACCAGGGTGTAGTTGCCCGGGGCCAGCTGCTTCAGCGCCGGCTGCTTGTCGTTGAACGACAGCGCGTGCTTGCCGGCCGGGCGGGTCGGGCCGGTCACGCCGTCCACCGGCACCTGCAGGGTGCGGCCGCTCTTGCGCCACCACTGGCGCAGGTCGGGCAGCCACTTGGTGCCGTGGCCTTCGCTGTTGCTGGTCTGCTGGTACCAGACCGACAGGTTGGCCGCGACCTTCTGGTCGGCGCCTTCCACCCACACCGCCACGTACGGGCGGTGGTATTCGGCCACGTTGAGCTTGGGCACTTCGACGTTGATGTCGAGGGTGGTGGCATAGGCCGGCGAGGTGGCCAGCAGGCCACTGAGGGCGATGGTCAGGGTGACGCGCATGGGGCGGCTCCGTAAAAAGGAAAGTCAGTGGATCAGCAGCAGGGCGATCAGCAGCGGGATCATCAGGCCGAGGCCGACCAGCGGCCAGGTCATGCGCCGCTGCCGTGCGTGCAGGTGAAGCAGGAACAGGCCGGTGATGCAGAACACCAGGCAGGCCACGGCGAACAGGTCCAGGAACCAGCCCCACGCTGGGCCCGCGTTGCGGCCCTTGTGCAGGTCGTTGAGGTAGGACACCGCGCCGCGCGAGGTTGATTCGTACTCCACCGCGCCGGTCTCGCGATCGATGCTCAACCAGGCGTCGCCGCCCGGCCGCGGCAGCGACAGGTAGATCTCCTCCGCAGACCACTCGGCCGGGCGCCCGCCGATGGCGATGCCCAGCTGCGTGTCCAGCCATTGCCGGGCCGGGCGCGGAATCGGCGCGTTGCCATCCTCACGCGTGCCCAGCTGGCCCAGCAGCGCGGCCGGCAGTTCCAGATGCTGGTTCTGCACCTCGGGCTTGGCCTCGATCTTCGCCGCATGGTTGAGGGTCAGGCCGGTCACCGCAAACAGCAGCATGCCGATCAGGCAGACCGCCGAGCTGATCCAGTGCCACTGGTGCAGCGTACGCAGCCAGAAGCCACGGTTCTGTTGTTGCTGCACGGTGGAAGAGGCAGGACGGCTCACGGCACGGTTCGAGGCGGACGGGGACTGCCCATTACATCATTGGTGAGAATGGCTCGCAATTGCGTGTCGTTCTGTATCCCAAGGGCGGGAATTGCCGGCCAGCGGCCGGCACTAGCGACTGGCTGGAATTGCCGGCCGCTGGCCGGCAATCCCGCGGACCAGTAGATCCACGCCATGCGTGGATGGAGCGGTGCCGGCCAGGGTCGGCACCCACCAGGGCAGGGCGCAGAGGTCAGAACTTCGCGTTCAACGAAATCCAGTAGCTGCGGCGCTGGTCCTTGGTCGCGTAGTTGTCCACGCAGCTGAACTCGCTGGGATTGAGCAGCAGGCAAGACTGCGAAACGAAGTCCTTGTCGAACAGGTTGTTGACCCGTGCGTTGACCGTCAGCCACGGCGTGGCCTTCCAGCTGCCACCAAGATGGAAGATCGTGTAATCCTCGTAATAGCGCACGTGGCGGGCGCCGGCACTGTCGATGAGAGTGTCGCGATAGCGGTCGTAGCGGCCTTCGCCGATCAGCGACAGGCTGATCGCTTCGTTGATCTGCCAGTTGAGGCTGGCGTTGGCCATGTGCTTTGCCGGCGTGGTGCCCGAGATCGGGCGTCCCTTGTCGGGGCCGCTGGTCTGCTCGCTCTTGGTCCAGGTGTAGTTGCCGCGCAACTGCAGGGTGTCGAGCAGGTCGACGTGGCCGGCCAGTTCCGCACCGCGGGTCTCGGCCTTGTCGATGTTCACGCTCTGGGTGAAGGTGCTGTAGCCCAGTGCCGCCCAGCCCGGGCCGATGTCCACGCAGTAGCCGCTGCCGGGGCGGGCCACTTCGCAGTTAGGGAACGTGCCGCCGCTGGCGATCTTGTCCTCGAACTTGTTGAAGAAGCCGGTCACGTTGAAGCCCCAGCGTTGGCCTTCGTAGTAGGCGGCCAGCTCATAGTTGGTGCTGGTTTCAGGCTTCAGGTTCGGCGAACCCACCAGCGGCAGCACGCCCTGGCCACCGAAGCCGGTGATGCCCGGGAACAGCTGGTCCGGACGCGGGGTCTTGTAGCCGGTGCTTACGCCACCCTTGAAGGTCCACGCGTCGCTGGCATTCCATACCAGGTAGCCGCGCGGACTGACGTGGCTGCCGAACACGTTGTGGTCGTCATAGCGCAGCCCGAAGGTAGCGGTGAGGGTATCGGTCAGCGACCAGTTGTCCTCGGCGAACAGGGCCCACATGCGGTGCTTCTGCTTGGTATTGCTGCGGTAACCGGCGCCGTCCATGCCGAACACGCCGTCGATCATGTCAGTGTTGTTGTACTGGCCGCCGACGGTCAGCTTGTGCGCGCCGAAGTCGAGGTCGAGCATGGTGTCGAGCACGTAGCCTTCCAGCTCCATGGTGCGCAGCGGACGCGGCAGGAATGCCTGCAGGCGTGCCATTTCACTCGGGTTGAGGGCGGCCAGTGCATTGCCACGGCCGGCCGCGCAGTTGTTGGCGCTGCCGGTGCGGCGGCAGACGTCGTTCCACAAGGTCTGCAGGTTGGCGCGTTCGTCCAGGGTCAGCGGCAGCGAGCGGCCCAGGTTGCTGCTCTTGCTGTGGGTCAGCGAGGTCTGCCATGTACCGAAGCTGTAACGTCCCTGGTGGGTCAGCGACAACTGGTCGCGCTCGTAGCGCTGGTAGGCGGTGTAGCCCACGCGCGGCTGCACCACGCGGCGGGTGACGGTGCCGCTGCCGTTCGGGTTGGGGATGACGGCATTGCCGACACGCCACAGGCTGGCCAGGCTGTCGAGGGTGCCGGTCTGGCCCTCGCTGTTGTCGTACTTCTGCCGCGACACGTCGTAGTCCAGCCACAGTTCGTGGTCATCGTTGACGTGGAAGTTCAGCCGCACACCGGTGTTCCAGTTGGTGTTGGCCACCGACTTGCCGCCGCCACCGAAGCCGATGCTGCGTTCCCACAGACTGCCGTCGGGCAGGGTCAGTGCATCCCACTCCGGATTGGAGGCCTTGGCGTCGTAGTAGCTGCCGCGTACTGCCAGGCCGATACGGTCCTTGACCAGCGGGCCGCTGAGGTAGACGTCGGTGGTACGCGCATCGCCGAACTGATCGTCCTGCTGCACGGTGAAGCCCTGGGTGAGTGCGCCGTGCCAGCTGTCCTGGTTGCGACGGGTGATGATGTTGATCACGCCGCCCATTGCATCCGAGCCGTACAGCGTGGACATCGGGCCGCGCACCACTTCAATGCGCTCGATGGCATCCAGAGGCGGCAGGTAGGCGAACTGGCCACCGCCGAAGTTGTTCGGATACAGCTGGCCGACATTGCTCTGGCGGCGGCCGTCGATCAGCACCAGGGTGTACTCGGAGGGCAGGCCGCGCATCGAGATGGTGGCACGGCCGTTCTTGTCGCTGGCTTCCAGACCGACGTCGATGCCTTCAACGTCGCGCAGCGCATCGACAAGGTTGGTGTACGGGCGCTTGCTCAGCTCTTCGCGGCTGACCACGCTGATGCTGGCCGGGGCGTCGACCACTTTCTGCTCGAAGCCGGAGGCGGTGACCACCACCTTGTCCAACGTCTGTGGCGCGCCGGAAGCGTCACCGTGGGCGAAGGCAGGGGCGGTCATGGCCGCCAGCACGGCGCTGGTCAGCAGGGTACGGGACAGGGACGAACGGACACGATGGCGCTGGGCCATGGCAGTAACCTCGAAGGATGCAGGGTGGTGCAATGCCAGGCGCGAACGGCGCGGTATGCACGGGGAGGCCCGGTCAGGGGCGGCAGGGATGAAGCAGGCAGCGGCGTGCGGGCACGACCGCGCAGGCGGTCACGCGGGGCCGTGGATCAGGCGAGCGGCGGCGCCTGGCCGCGTTGCTGGCGGCGCCCGGGCGCGTCGGCCCAGGGCGTGTCCGGAGCTGCCAGCGGCCAGTCCGGGCGCACGCCGGGCATGGCCGGCGTGGCGGGTACGAGTTCAAGCTCGGTGCGCAGCCATTGGCTGGCCAGCAGCAGTGGGGGGTGTGCCTTTTCGGCCGATTTCACCGGAGCGGCAGCACAGCGGCGCAGTTTGGCCGGTGCTTCTTCCTGCGGGGGCGCTTCGCCACCGCGCTCTTCCAGCGGCATCTGCACGGCCATTCCGGCCTGGCCGTGTGGCAGCAGCGGCAGGGTGCCCAGCAGCAAAGCCAGCATCGCCACCCACGCCAGCAGGCTGGCCAGCGCAGGACGCTGGCCGCGCATGGCGGTGCCCATCTTGCGATGGATCAGTGGGCGAGGGCGAAGCGGGCGCAGCAAGCAGGGGTCCCCAAGGGTCTGCCGGCAGCGGCCGGCATCAACGGGGCGTGATTGTAATGAGAGCCGTTAGCTGTTGCAAATGAGAATGATTGCCAAATTGTCGCAGGCCGGCCAGGTGGGGCTCAGACTTCGCTCCAGCGCCGCAGCAGGTTGTGGTACACGCCGGTCAGCTGGAGCACCGCCTCGGGGTCGCCGCCGGTCTGCCGCAGGCGTTCGATTGAGCCGTCCATTTCCCACAGCAGGCGGCGCTGCACATCGTCGCGGATCATGCTCTGCACCCAGAAGAACGAGGCCACGCGCGCGCCGGCAGTGACGGGGCGCACCTGATGCAGGCTGCTGGACGGGTACACGATCAGGTCGCCAGCGGGCAGCTTCACTTCGTGCTCGCCGTAGGTATCGCTGATGATCAGCTCGCCGCCTTCGTATTCGTCCGGCGCCGACAGGAACAGGGTGCAGGAGATATCCGAGCGCAGCTGTTCGCCGTTGGCCAGGTTCATCACCGCGCCATCGACATGGAAGCCATAGGTGCCCCCACCGCTGTAGCGGTTGAAACGCGGCGGCAGGTATTTCAGTGGCAGCGCCGCGCTGAAGAACAGCGGGTGCCGGGCCAGCGCGACGAGGATGATCTCGCCCAGTTCGCGGCGCAGCGGCGAGGCCTCGGGCAGCTGCTGGTTGTGCTTGGCCTGCGCGCCCAGATGGCCGACGGTCTCGCGGCCATCGGTCCAGTCGGAGGCATTCAGTCGGCGGCGAAAGTCGGCCACCTGGTCTGCGCTGAGAATGTCGGGGATGTGCAGCAGCATGCGGAACTCCTCAGAGGGACGGCGGTGCGACCAGGGCGCGCACCTGCGGATGCGGCGACGCGGCCAGTTCCGGCACGATGTGCGCCATGAACGCAGGGCTGCCGTGGGCCAGTGCGAGCCGCAGCCAGTGCACGGCCTGCTCGATCTGGCCGGCCTGCAGCAGGATGGAGGCGTAGTTGGCCTGGCCGCGGAAATCACCGGCTTCAGCCGCGCGCCGGTACCAGGCGAGCGCCGCCTGCGGATCGGGCGCGGTGTCCAGTCCGTCTTCGAGGTGGCGGGCCAGCAGGTTCATCGATTTGGCGTGGCCCAGGTGCGCGGCACGGGTGTACAGGGCCAGTGCCTGCGCGCGGTCCGGCGGAACGCCGCGGCCGGTGGCCAGCAGGTTGGCGAGGTTGTACAGGCCCCAGTCCAGGCCGGTGTCGGCAGCGCGCCGGTACCACACCGCGGCGAGTGTCGGGTCGGGGGCGGTGCCCTGGCCCAGTTCATGGCAGCGGCCAAGCATGTTCATCGCCATCGGCGCGCCGTTGTTGGCGGCGGTTTCATACCAGAGCAGTGCCGCCGAGGCGTCCTGTGCGGTGCCTTTGCCTTCCATGTGCATCTGCGCGAGCAGCAGTTGTGCCTCGACCTGTCCGGCCTGCGCAGCGTCGCGCACGCGCGCGAAGGCAGCCTGCGGATCGTGCTGCAGCAGCTCGGCCAGGGCGTCGCTGTCGATGGGAGTGCGGGTAAACATGGGGTGAGTATCGCCGGAAACAAAAACGGCGGCAGGAGAGCCTGCCGCCGTGGTGGAGCGGAGTTACATCAGAACTTCACGTTCAGTGCCAGGGTGGTCGAGCGACCCGGGGCGATGCTCGCGTAGTGCGAGGCATAGGCCTTGGTGAAGTAGGTCTTGTCGGTCAGGTTCTGCACGTTGAGCTGCAGGCTGATGTTGTCCTGGATCGCGTAGCTGGCCATCGCGTCGAAGCGGGTGTAGCTGGCAATCCACTTGGTGTTGGCGACGTCACCGTACTGCTTGTCCGAGTAGAACGCACCGGCGCCGATGGTCAGGCCGATCGGGAAGCGGTAGGTGGTCCACAGGTTGGCGCTGTGCTTGGCGGTGTTCGGGAACACGTTGCCGTTGTTCGGCGACGGCACGTAGACGTTGGATGGGCAGGTGCGGCCGGACACGGCGCAGACGAAGCCGTTGTCCTTCAGTTCCGAATCCAGGTAGGTGTAGCCGCCGTACAGGCTCCAGGCATCGGTCAACTGGCCGGTGAAGCCCAGCTCGAAGCCATTGATCTCCTTCTTGCCGGCGTTCTGGCTGGTGCCGTTGTCGATGGTCACACGCGCGTTGTTCATCACGGTGTGGAAGATCGCCGCGGTCAGGTTCAGGCGGTTGTCCAGCAGGTCCCACTTGGTACCCAGTTCGAGGTTCTTGGTGTCCTGCGGCTTGAGGTCGGCCACGGCAGCACTCAGGCCGTCCGAACCGTCACCGCCGTCCATGCCCGGCGGGGTCGAGGAGGTGCCCCACGACAGGTAGATGCTGCCGTTCTCCAGCGGCTTGAAGACGACACCAGCCTGGTAGTTCAGGAAGTCATTGTCATTGCGCACGCGGGTCGGTGCCTTGCCGGCCACCGGGGTGGTCAGAGTGGTGCTGTAGTCGTCGTAGCGCAGGCCGACATTGAAGCTCCACTGTGCGTTGAGCTCGATGGTATCGAACAGGTAGGCCGACTTGGTCTTGGTGCGCTGCTCGACGTCCAGCGCCTTGTCGCTGCGGTACACCGAGTGGGTAGCCGCCCACGGATCGTTCGGGTTCGGGTTGGCGAAGCTGGTGCAGTTGTAGCCGGTGGCCGCGCCGGTGGTCGGGCACTTGCTGTTGCCGGTGAGCGGGTTGCTGGTGCCCGGGGTCATCAGATAGCTGCCACGGGTCATCTTCTCGTCGCTGTACTCGACGCCGGCGCTGTAGCTGTGCTTGAGCGCACCGGTCTGGAAGGCGCCGGTCAGGCCCAGTTGGTCGGCGAAGCTCTTGACGTCGACGGCGCGGCTGTTGGTACGGCGCCACAAGGTGCCGTAGTTGTTCGGGTTGCCCTGGCTGTCGTCCGGTTGGGTCCACAGGTAGTCGTTGCTGGTGTTGCCCAGGCGCGCAATGTTGCGCAGCTTGTGACCGCCGAAATCGTAGCTGGCGTCCAGGGTGCTGATGTCGGCGCGGGTGCGCTGGAAATCACGATCGACCAGACCGTAGTAGTTGTTGCGGTCCGGCACCATCGGACGGCCGTCGACCCACTTCGAGGCCGGCGCACCGTTCGGGTTGCCGTACGGGAAACCACCCGCGTCCGGCAGGTCATCACTTTGCATGTGGTAGTGGCTGGCGATCAGCTGCGCCGGGCCGTTCAGGCCGAACGCGATCGACGGTGCGATGCCCCAGCGGCTGACATTGGCGGCGTCGCGGCCGGCGATGTCCGACGCGTGCTTCATCAGGTTCAGGCGGGCGGCGATGCCATCGCCCAGCACGTAGTTGGCATCCACGGTGCCGCGCGCATAGCTGTCGGTACCGATGCCCATGCTGGCGCTGGTCTCGTTCTTCAACTTCGGCGTCTTGCTCACCAGGTTCAGGCTGCCACCACCGGAATCACGGCCACCGTAGGCCGAACTCGGGCCCTTGACCACTTCCACCTGCTCCAGATCGAAGATTTCGCGGGTCTGCGAACCGACGTCGCGCAGGCCGTCGACGAAGATGTTGCTCTGCGAATCAAAGCCACGGATGAAGGGGCGGTCGCCGGTCGGATTGCCGCCTTCGCCGGCACCGAAGGTGATGCCCGGGACCATGCGCAGCGCATCCTGCAGGTTGGTTGCACCGGTTTCGGCGATCAGCTTCTCCGACACGATCGACACCGACTTCGGGGTGTCCAGCAGCTCGGCGGTGAACTTCGGCGAGGACGGATTGAACCAGCTGCCGCGCACCTGCACCTTGTCCAGGTCGGTGGCCTTGCGGGAGCCGGCATCGGCGCTGTCGGCAGCCTGTGCGGCCAGCGGTGCGAAGCCGGCGGCCAGGGTGGCGGTAGCGATCAGGGAAACGCGCGGAGCGTGCTTGCGGGACGTGATGTGGGTCATGGTCTGGGTGGCGGTGGCTTGGATCAGGAAAGGGCGAGGGCCGAAGCGCAGACAGCGCGACGGCACGTAGAAAGCTGTTTCTGTAGTGCTGAGCCGATGCCCGGCTACGCGGTGAACGACCTCAGGCGCACGGCAACGGCCGCAGGGCGCCTCAGCTGGCGTGCGGTGCGGGCGGAGCGTGGCCGGGGTTCAACCGCAGTGCGGGATCGCGCAGCTGCCAGCGCAGGGCGTCGGAGCGCCACAGCGGGATATGCGCGACCAGGGGGGCGCGCGCGGGGGCCATGCCGGTGCAGGGCGAGGTGCCCTCGCCATCAAGCGGGGGCTCCGGTGCCGGTACGGCGTGCTGCGGGCACTCGCCGGCCGGCGGAGCCGGCATCGGCATGACCTGCTGCAGATCTTCAGCGTGTGCCTGCCAGCCGTGGGTGGCCGGGTTGTTGCCGCGTCCTTCGTGCAGTGCCGACCAGCCCAGCAGCAGCGTCAGCAGCACGGCCACGAGCAGCGGCCACCCTTGGCGGGCAAGCTGGCACAGCGTGGCGGTGGGCGCGGGCGAAGCCATGGCGCAGGGTCGGAGTCGTTACGAAGATGTTACGTAGAATAACATAAACGATAATGATTCGCATGTACGGGTCATGGCGGGCCCCCGAGATGGTCCGGGGACGCGCTGGGAAGGCTCTAGTGGCCTTCCGGTAGATCCACCTCATGGGTGATGCTCTCTCGCGGGGCGCCCTTTTGGGGGTCTCTCCAGGCCGCGTACCGCCTCAGTCCCGGTCGTCGCGGGTCCAGACGGCATCGTGCTCGCGCTTCACCGGGAACTTGGGCACAGGGCTGTAGGCCGGGGCGCACAGGGCGCGCCCGTCACGCACGTCGAAGCGCGCGCCGTGCAGCACGCACTCCACACTGCCTTCGGTCGTGTTGAACTCGCCGGAGGACAGTTCGAACTCTTCATGCGTGCACTGGTCTTCCAGCGCGTACAACTCACCGTCGAGGTTGAAGACCACGATCGGCGTGCCGGTCACTTCGTCGAACACGCTCTTCATTTCACCCGGCAGCAGCTCGGTGCCGGCACAGACGAAGGTCCAGGTATCGCTCACGCGGCGGCTCCGGCCAGCGGCTTTTCCAGGATCTCGAAGCGCAGGTCGTCGCGCTTGGGAATGCCGAAACGCTCGTCGCCGTACGGGAACGGCTTCTTGATGCCGGTGCGCTGGTAACCGCGGCGCTCATAGAAGGCGATCAGTTCGTCGCGGATGTCGATCACGGTCATCTGCATCACCGGCACATTCCATTCGCGTGCGGCGTGGGCTTCGGCGGCGTCCATCAGCTGCTTGCCGACGCCGCCGCCCTGCTGGGCCGGGTCAACCGAGAACATGCCGAAGTAGCCCTTGCCGTCGACATCGGCGACATGGGCGCAGGCCACCAGCTGATCCCCGCGCTCGGCCAGCAGAATGGTGGAGCACGGGCGGTCCAGGTCGGCCTGGATGCCTTCGGCGTCGATGCGGGCGCCGTCCAGCAGGTCGGCTTCGGTGGTCCAGCCGACGCGGCTGGCATCGCCGCGGTAGGCCGAGGTGACGAGGGCAATAAGGGCGGGGATGTCGGCCGGCGTGGCGGCGCGGAAGGTCAGGGTGCTCATGGGGACATTCTAGGTGGAGCGGGGAAGGGCACGGGAGGCTGATGGCTGACGTGACTTTGCCGAGTGTGGCCAATACGTAGACTTGACGCCATCTTCATTATTCGTTCATATCTGTGACCAGCACCCGCCCACCGTGAAGCAACGCGTGGCTGTCTGCCGGCGTGGGTGCCGCCTGGTCGAAGGTCAACTGCCGTTCGGCGCGGGTGGGGCACACAGGGACGTCGATCCAGGGAGGATCTTCATGCAGTCTGGCCTCATTTCTCATCCGCGCGCCGCAACGGCTGCCAAGGGTCTGTTTCTCGGTTTCATTGCCCTGTGCGTGCTGGCACCGGTCGGCGTTTCCGCCCAGATCGTTCCCACCTGGCGCCAGGAGTACGACAAGCGACTGAAGTACGGGGACCTTGTCGAACCGCTGAAGGGCGAGATCTTCGGCGAGCAGGTCAACCTCTATGACGGCTCGATCAGCTTCAAGGCCACGGATATTTCGATTCCGGGCAATGGCAGCCTGACGATGACCTTGGGCCGCAGCTATCGCGATGGCGATCGCAGTAGTGAGAGCCCATTCTCGGATTGGGATCTGGATATCCCGTCCATGTCCGGCGTCTATGGCGATCTGCCGGAGACCGCTGCTGTCGGCTATTGGGCGCCCGCTGCGCGCTGCAGTACGGTGGCGGCGCCTCCGTCACTGGAGGTCTGGAACCGTCGCCGCACCCAGACCGTAAATTTCTATCCCAATACTTTCTGGGATGGCGTGCGCCTCTCCCTGCCAGGTGGTGGCGGTGAGCCGGTCCTGGGAGGCAGCGGTGATGCGCGTCAGCCGCAGCCACAGTTTGGCGAACCGGCGCCTTGGAATACCAAGGGCGGCTGGACGTTCAGTTGCCTGACCGCCCTGAAGAGTGGACAGCCGGGACAAGGCTTCCTTGGCCATGCTCCCGACGGCACTAAGTACTACTTCGACTGGATGGTCGCCAAGCCCCACAACGGTGCAACGCTGCAACCCTACGGACCTGAAAGCAATGCACTGCTGAATCGAAAGCTTGTGTTCCTGTACCCATCGCAGGTTGTGGATCGCTTCGGCAACTGGGTGCGCTACGAGTGGAGCGGCGACCGGCTGTTGCGCATGGTTGCCAACGATGGCCGCGAGATCAGCCTGGCCTACAACGCGAAAGGACTGATCGCATCCGCAACCGCTGCAGGGCGCACCTGGATTTACGGGTACACGGAGGCCGATATCCTGCGGACAGTGACGCTGCCGGACGGAACCCAATGGGTCTACAACCTGCCGCCGCTGTCAGTCACCCACAAGTATGCCGACTACATCGGGCAGAGCATCTGGGAGTACATGGACTACCCGGCCACATGCTCGCGCGTCAACAAGATCGTGCCCAGCGAGATCACCCTGAGCATCCAGCATCCGTCGGGTGCGCTGGGAACGTTCCTGTTCCGCCCGTTCCGCCACGGGCGCAAGAATGTAAAGCTGGATTGCCAGACCTCTGGCGACAATCACCTGTTTGCCGATGGCTGGAACTACACGCCGGTCTACCGTGACGCAATGTCGCTGGTGACCAAGACCATCAGCGGTCCGGGGATGCCCACTGCACAGTGGACTTATCAATACACCAATCTCAACGGTGCTTTCGCCCAGGATCTGGGCGGTCCAGTAATCCCCGTAGGCCAGGCAGAGCCGAAGATCACCACCGAGACGTTGCCCGATGGTGTTGTTCGCGTCTACGAGTTCGGCAAGGAAGTTGCCTACAACGACGGCCTGTTGCTGTCCACGACAACGCGATCGGGCGGCTCGGTCGTGCGCGTTGACCGCAATAACTACTATCCAGATGCCCAGCTGGATGCGGCGCCCTTCCCGAAGGAGGCCGGCAAGGACTTCAAGTACGGTGCGAACGATCTCAAGGCCCATTACAACCGTCCCGTCCAATCCACTGTGGTGGAACAGGATGGCGTGCAGTTCACCCGCACCGTGCAGGCCTTTGATGCATTTGCGCGCGAAGTCACCGTCGTTGAAGCGAATTCCACCGGCCAGAGTCGCACCACCAGCACCAGCTACTACGACAATCCCGCGCTGTGGGTGAACGGCCAGACGGCGCGCAGTGTGCTCAATGGCATCGAACAGTCCCGCACCGAATTCGATACGGCCAAAGCACTGCCGCTGCGCGCCTACGCATTTGGCCGCCTGGCGCAGCAGGTGACCTATGCAGCCGACGGCACGGTTGCCTCGGTGGCCGATGGCCGTGGAAATACCAGCCATCTGTCGGGATGGAAGCGTGGTGTTCCGCAGCAGCTCCGCATGCCGGCCACGCCCGAAGCGCCCAATGGTGCGGTGCGCACGGTTGCCGTGGACGACAACGGTTGGATCACCTCGCTGACCGACGAAACCGGCGCAACCACCAGCTTCACCTATGACAGCATGGGCAGGCTGCGCAGCCAGCAGTTCCCCGGTGGCGACAGCGTGAACTGGAATGGCGTAACCATGGACCTGCAGCAACTGGGTGGCGCGCAGCTGGGGGTGCCCGCCGGGGCATGGAAACACTCCCGCACGCAGGGCGGGCGGCGCACGGATACCTACCTGGACGCGATGTTCCGCCCGGTGCTGGTGACCGAAAACGTCAACAACGTGCTGGACAGTGCCGTGGTGACCCGCTACGACACCAGCGGCAAGACTGTGTTTGCCTCGTATCCCACGCGGCAGCTCTCCGATATCAATGCCACTCTGACCGGCACCACGACGCAGTACGACGCGCTGGGTCGCCCCACCGTGGTCAGTCAATCGTCCGAGCTGGGGGCGCTGGTTACCCGCACCGAGTACGTGGGCAACCTGTCGTTGAAGG
The DNA here is from genome assembly GCF_036320005.1 of Stenotrophomonas sp. SMYL11. Lineage (NCBI taxonomy): Bacteria > Pseudomonadati > Pseudomonadota > Gammaproteobacteria > Lysobacterales > Lysobacteraceae > Stenotrophomonas > Stenotrophomonas sp. SMYL11. The sequence goes on along the minus strand of NZ_JAWIRS010000002.1, from coordinate 523,511 downwards.
TGACCAACCCCCACGGCCAGGCCACGACGACCCGTCACCTTGCCTACGACCAGCCCAGCTACGAGATGCCGCTGACGCTGCAGCACCCGGAAGGCGTGGTGACCGAGATCCAGCGAGACACGTTGGGCAAGCCGCTGGCGATCACCCGCCGCAATGCAGATGGCAGCCAGTCGCTCACCCGCCGCTACGTCTATGACGGCTATCAGCAGCTGTGCAAGACCATCGAGCCGGAAACCGGTGCGACCGTGCAGGACTACGACGCGGCAGGCAACGTGCTGTGGTCGGCGGCCGGCACGGGTTTGACCAGCACCACCGACTGCAATCGCAATGAAGCGCTGGCCAGTGGACGTGCGGTGAAGCGTAGTTACGACGCCGCCAACCGCTTGTCGACCCTGATCTTCCCGGATGGGCGCGGAAATCAGAACTGGTCCTACGCGCCTGATGGTCTGCCTGCCGAGATCAGCACGCAGAACGATCCGGCCCGGCCGATGGTCGTTAACCGCTACCAGTACAACCGCCGCCGCCTGCTCAGCGGCGAAACCCTGCAGCATCCGGATCTGGGTAATCTGAGCCTGGCCTATGGCTACGATGCCAACGGCACACTGGCCAGCAATACCTATCCGGGCGGTCGTGTCGTCAGCTATGCGCCGGACGCACTGGGTAGGGCGACGACGGTCGGCGGCTATGCGAAGGAGGCCAGTTACTTCGCCAACGGCGCGTTGGCCCGCTTTGTATATGGCAACGGAATCGTGCACACGTTGACCCAGAATGCCCGCGGACTGCCTGACCGCAGCCGCGATGCCACTGCAGCGGCCGCAGTGCTGGATGACAGCTACGACTACGATGCCGGCGGCAATGTGATGGCCATTTCCGATGGCCTGCCCGGGGCGCCCGGCAACCGGGACATGACCTATGACGGCCTGGACCGGTTGCGGACGGTCACTGCGCCGGGCTTCGGCAACGCATTGTATGAGTATGACGCGCTGGACAACCTGCGCCGTGCCAAGGTCGGCAGCCGCGATCGTACGCACTATTTCGATCCGACCAATCGGCTGGTCAACGTGATCGAAACCGGAACCGGGGCAACCGTGACCGGTCTTGGCTATGACGTGCAGGGCAATCTTTCGGTGCGCAATGGCCAGGCTTTCGCGTTTGACTACGGCAACCGGCTGCGCGCGGCCGGAACAGCAGAGAGCTACGAGTACGACGCCCACGGTCGTCGGGTGAAGGCCAGCGCCAGTGGCAAGGGGGCAATCTACTCGTTCTACGACAACGGCGGTGTGCTGCGATTCCAGCGCAACGAGCGTACCGGCAAGCAGACCGACTATCTCTACCTGTCAGGCAGCCTGGTGTCCCAGGTGCATGGCGAAGCCGCACCCAGCGTTCCCGCGCTGAGTGCGCCGGGCTACATCACCCAGGGCAGCGTGAACCTGACCTGGAGCCCGGCAGGTGGTGCCAATCGCTATGAGCTGCAGCGTGCCCTTGCGGGCACCTGGAGCACGGTCTTCGATGGCGCGGCGCAATCATTCACCAGCACCGGCCTGGTCACGGGGACCTATCAGTTCCGGGTGCGCGGCTGTCGTGCGGTGTGCGGCGGATGGAGCAACGTCGCGTCAGTGGCCGTGGCATTGGCGCCATCCACGGTGCCGACCTTGAACGTGCCTGCCACGGCCTTCAACGGCAGCTACAACGTGGCTTGGTCTGCGGCTTCCGGTGCCGAGCGCTATGAGCTGGAGGAAAGCGCCAATGGCGGCGCTTGGGTCCAGGTGCACAACGCCATTGGCCAGTCCAAGGCCTTCAGTGGCAAGGCAGCGGGAAGCTACAACTACCGGGTTCGCGCATGTAACCCGGTGGGGTGCACGGGATACAGCGCCACGGCTGCGGTGACGGTCGTATATCCGCCTGCCACTGCGCCCGGACTCTCTGCGCCGGCACGCGCTGCGCCCGGCAGTATTGGTATTGGCTGGAACGGGGTGGCTGGTGCCACGCGTTACACCTTGCAGGAGAGCAGCAATGGTGGCGGATGGGTCACGCTGTTCGACGGCAACGCAGGTTCCCATGCCACCGCTGCGCGCGGTGTGGGCAACTATGGCTATCGGGTTGCCGCCTGCAATGGCGCGGGCTGCGGACCCTGGTCGGCCACGTCGACGGTAGCGGTGATCGGACCGCCGACGATCGAGCCGGTGATCAGCGCGCCGGGCCTGGTGAACGTGCCGCAGTACAGCCTGAGCTGGTCGGTGCCGGCCAACAGCGAGAGCTTCGTGCTGGAGGAGAGTGCCAACGGCGGTGGCTGGACGGTGGTGCATAACGGCGGCGGGAACAGCTTTGGTGCCAGCCGTGGCAATGGCAGCTACGCCTATCGCGTGAGGGCATGCAATTTCGCGGGATGCAGTCCCTACTCGGGCATCGCCAGTGTCTCCGTGATGCTTCCTCCCGCGGCCACTCAGATCTACGTGGCCGAGTGGCTCAGCACGCGCAAGGCGCCCTATCAGGTGCAATGCAGCGTCGGCTGGCGCGCGGTTCCGGGGGCAACGGAGTATCAGCTTGAGCCTTCCGGAGCTGGACGGCGCCTGTACACCGGCCCCAATACCTACGTGCAGTCGAGCGGCGGGACCTACTGCGCCAGTCTCTACATTGTCAGGGCCTGCAACGCCGGTGGCTGTTCGGCATGGTCCGCAGACTTCCCTGTCACCCGCGGCGTACTGAGCTGGGACTAAGCCATGAATGGACTCTCTTTGCTGTTGATTCGGGCGGCACTCGCGGTGGTGGTGCTCGTGGCCTGCGTGGCTCCGGCAGCCGCACAGGAAGTCGTCGAGTACATCCACACTGATGCACTGGGTTCACCGGTGGCGGTCACCGATGCCAGCGGAAACGTCATCGAGCGTACGGTGTATGAGCCGTATGGGGCGGTGGTGAATCGGCCGTTGAAGGATGGGCCGGGATATACGGGGCATGTGACGGACTCGGGGACCGGGCTGAGTTATATGCAGCAGCGGTACATGGATCCGCAGTCGGGCATGTTTCTATCAACTGACCCTGTGACTGCTTATCAGCAGCCAGTTGAGCAGTTCAATCGATACAGATATGCCAACGGCAATCCTTACAAGTTTACGGACCCTGACGGGCGCACGAGCAGGCAGGGGGTGCGAGGAAGTAGCGCAGCTCAACTTGGCCGGCTAATCAGAGCAATAGTAAGTTCCGACGGAGACGCTGAAAAGGCAGATAAGCTCTATGCCGAAGCTCAGGAGCGCCAGAGAGAGAATGATAAGGTTGTGCTGAACTCGATAATTGCTGGCAGTCGAGCCGCTCCAATCAAGGATGTGGTTGAGATCGGATCGGAGATTGTCAATGACGGAAATCCTGTTGATAAGGGTATGGAGGTTGCAGCTGGTGACATTGCCTCCAAAACAGTAGAAAAAGCTCTTGATGGAAAGATTGGCGCTGCAGCCGCCAGCGCAGCTGGTGCCGTTGCCGGAAAAGTCGTCGGTGATGCCGTCGGGGCGGGGCTTTCTGCAGAGCGTGAAGCAAACGCGACGCTGCCTCGTAGCTCTGGCGGTGTAAATACTCGTGCTAAACGTTAAAGGCTGAGGTTTTTAGATGGCGAGCAAGGCATGGCTTGAGGGAGAGGGGAAGGCTCGATTCTGGCTGGGTGCAGGCCTACAAACAGGAGGGCTGGTGATCGCGACTCTGCTTGCAGGGGTTCCGATGGGGTTCTTCCAGTCAGAGATCGCAGCTGCCGTTGGCCCTTTTTCGCAAGAAATTCTGTTCCAGGCAGTGAACTCATTAGCCACCTTCGTTGCTTGTGCGTCCTTTGCCTTCATCTGGGTTCATAGGGTCTATTTATCCACAGTCATCGCATTCATTGGTGCCGAAGTTGCATTCTGGTTCCTTTCCTTAGTAATCGGTAGCTATGAACAACCAAAAGCACTGATGATTTTTAGTCTATTGCTATCTTTCGGCGCAGCAATTGGTGGCGCTTACTTCGGTTTGCTGGCTAGAAGGATGCGTGCCGGGGATAGTCTGAATAGTTCCTCAAAAGGACCACGGCGAAGAGACTGACCGTTCTGCATGTTTGATAAGTCATTGATCCTTAGCATCGCAGAGCTCTAATCCAGCTGCAGCGGCCATCACTGTGGAGCAAGAGCGGAGTTTTTTAGAGCATTCTTAGGTGCTTGCGCGGTATTGCAGTGCTTGCCCTTACTTCCAAAGGGCAGACGCTCCATCAGGGGGAACGGTGGGTGTTGAGGGGCGTCGTGGTGATGTACGTCTTCCTGATTGCCTCCGGGGTATCCATGCTTGTTGGCATGTAGGGGGCGGCGCCTCAAGGCCGTTGATGGTGGATGGATCGGCATTACGGTGAGATTGCCCGTTCCTGGCATCACTCGGTGTTTCCCGGTCACGCCTCTGCTTGCTTGCGTCCAGCGCGCAATAAAAAAACGCCGCAGTTTCCTGCGGCGTTCTCATACTTCCCCGATTCTGGCGAATCCTCAGCCCAGCAGCTTGCGCACCTTGGTCAGCGCGGTCATGAACCGCTCGATCTCGGCGTGCGTGTTGTAGAACGCCAGCGAGGCACGGCAGGTCGCGGCAACGCCAAAGTACTGCAGCAGCGGATGCGCGCAGTGCTGGCCCGAGCGCACGGCCACGCCTTCCAGATCCAGAAGGGTGGCCAGATCGTGGGCATGCGCGCCGTCGATCAGGAACGAGACCACGGCGGCCTTCTCCGGCGCTTCGCCGATGATACGCAGGCCGTCGACGCGGCGCAGCTCTTCGGTGAAGTGCGCCAGCAGTTCGGCTTCGCGGGCTTCCACGTTCTCCTGGCCAAGCTGCTGCAGGTAGTCGGCAGCCACACCCAGGCCGATGAAACCGGCGATGTTCGGGGTGCCGGCTTCGAACTTGTGCGGGGCATCGTTGAACACGGTGCCGTCGAAGCTGACTTCCTTGATCATCTCGCCGCCGCCGAGGAACGGCGGCATCGCGTCCAAGTGCTCGCGACGGGCCCACAGCGCACCGGTGCCGGTCGGGCCGCACATCTTGTGGCCGGTGATCGCGTAGAAGTCGCAGCCGATCGCGGCGACGTCGACCTTGCGGTGCGGCACCGCCTGCGAGCCATCGACCACGGTGATGATGCCGCGCTTGCGCGCTTCGCGGCAGATCTCGCGCACCGGGTTGACCGTGCCCAGCACGTTGGAGACGTGGGTGACGGCCAGCAGCTTGACCTCCGGGGTCATCGCCGCGCGCAGCGCATCCAGGTCCAGCGCGCCATCGGGGGTGATCTCGGCCACGCGGATGGTGGCGCCGGTACGCTGCGCGACCAGCTGCCACGGCACGATGTTGGCGTGGTGCTCCATGCGCGTGATCAGGATCACGTCACCGGCCTTCAGCCGCGGCAGCGCCCACGAGTAGGCCACCAGGTTGATGGCGAAGGTGGTGCCGCTGCACAGCACCAGGTCGCTGGGGCGCACGTTGAGGAAGCGCGCCAGCGTATTGCGTGCGCCTTCGTAGGCGTCGGTGGCTTCGCTGCCCAGTGCATGCACCGCGCGGCTGACGTTGGCGTTGTAGCGGCGGTAGAACTCGTCCACCGCGCCGATCACCTGCACCGGCTTCTGGCCGGTGTTGGCATTGTCGAAATAGACCAGCGGCTTGCCATGCACTTCACGCATCAGCAGCGGGAAGTCGAGGCGGACGCGGTCCCAGTCGGGGGCGCCGGTGCGTTCTTCGATCGGTCGCGGCGTGGACAGGTTCATGCCACACCCGCCTCGGCGAGGGCCTTGTCCAGGCGGCGTGCCAGCTGCGCACGCAGTGCGTCCGGCAGAATCTTCAACGGCTCGTGGCAGAACGCGGCGCTCAGCAGTGCCTGCGCCTGTGCCTGCGGCAGGCCGCGCGAGCGCAGGTAGAACAGCGCGTTGGCGTCGAGCTGTCCGACGGTCGCGCCGTGCGCGGCCTTCACTTCATCGGCGTCGATCACCAGCGTCGGCTGGGTGTCGATCTCGGCATCGGCCGACAGCAGCAGGTTCTTGTTGGACAGGTTCGCGTCGGTGCCATCGGCGCCTTCGCGGATCTGGATGCCACCATGGAACACCACGCGGCTGCGGTTGGCGGCGACGCCGCGCCACAGTAGCTCGCAGGCGGTATCGCGTGCGATGTGGTCGATGCCCAGGCGGGTTTCTACGTGGCGGCGGCCATTGCCAAGCAGCACGCCGTTGGCGGTCAGCTGGGCATTGTCGCCTTCCAGGCGCACGTTCAGTTCATGGCGGCTGAGCGCGGCGCCCAGTTCCAGGTCGACGCGGTGGTACTGCGCGTCGCGGGCCAGCACCGCGTCGGTGCGCAGGAAGCTGGTCTGGCGCGCGCTGCCGGCCTGCACGCGGGCGTGCTTGAGCACGGCATCACGGGCGACGTGGGCATGCAGCACGGTGTTGTCCAGATGGGCGGAGTCACCCACGCTGAAGCGGTGCTCGACCACGCCCAGGCTGGAGCCGGCACGCAGTTCGATCAGGTGCCGGTGGTGCCAGGCCAGATCGGTGTCGCCAGCGACGCTGGCGAACACCAGCTGCAGCGGCACGTCGACCTGTACGCCTTCATCCACTCGCAGCACTACGCCTTCATCGGCCAGCGCGGCATTCAGGCGGGCGAAGATCTCCTCGCTGCGCTCGTAGCGGCGGCCAAGGAAACGCACGGCGTCTTCGCCGGAGGCCAGTGCGGCCGACAGCGGCTGCAGCTGCACGCCGGCCGGCAGGGCCTGCACGTCGCTCAGCTCGGCATCCAGGCGACCGTTGACGAACACCAGGCGCGGCGCCGGGATGTCGTCCAACAGCGCGGCGTCCAGCGCCGGGCCCTGCAGCGGTGCCGCAGCGAACGCACGGCGTTCCAGCTGGCGCAGCGAGGTGTACTTCCAGGCTTCGTTGCGGGCGGCCGGCAGGCCGTCGCGCAGGGCCGCATCCAGCACTTCGCGGCGCGCATCGCTGCCGCAGAAGGCCTGGGCCATCGAATCAAGCAGGGCGCTCATCAGACCGCCGCCTCGGGCACGACCCGGTCCTTCAGGAAGTCATAGCCGTGCGCTTCCAGTTCCAGCGCCAGCTCCGGGCCGCCACTCTTGACGATGCGGCCATCGGCCAGCACGTGCACCACGTCCGGCTTGATGTAGTCCAGCAGGCGCTGGTAGTGGGTGATGACCAGGAACGAACGGTCGGCGGCGCGCAGTGCGTTGACACCATCGGCCACGCTCTTCAGCGCATCGATGTCCAGGCCCGAGTCGGTTTCGTCCAGGATCGCCAGCTTCGGTTCCAGCACGGCCAGCTGGAAGATCTCGTTGCGCTTCTTCTCGCCACCGGAGAAGCCTTCGTTGACGCCACGGTGCAGCAGTTCGTCCTTCAGGTGCAGCACGGCCAGCTTCTGGCGCACCAGCTTGAGGAACTGCATGGAATCGAGTTCTTCCTCACCGCGCGCCTTGCGCTGGGCGTTCAGTGCCGCGCGCAGGAAGTAGGTGTTGTTCACGCCCGGGATCTCCACCGGGTACTGGAACGCCAGGAACAGGCCGGCGGCGGCACGCGCTTCCGGGTCCTGCCCCAGCAGGTCGACGCCGTCGAACTGCACGCTGCCTTCGGTCACTTCGTAGCCGTCGCGGCCGGCCAGGACATTGCCCAGGGTGGACTTGCCGGCGCCGTTCGGGCCCATGATGGCGTGCACCTGGCCCGGCTGGACGTCCAGCGACAGGCCCTTGAGGATTTCCTTGTCGCCGATGCGGGCGTGGAGGTTTTCGATCTTCAGCATGGTGGGGGTTTCCGTGGGGCGGGCCGCGGCCCGCCGGTAAAGAGAATGCGTTTGCGAGGGGCAGGCGCGGGCGGTCAGCCCACCGAACCTTCCAGCGAGACTTCCAGCAGCTTCTTGGCTTCCACCGCGAACTCCATCGGCAGTTCGCGGAACACCTGCTTGCAGAAGCCGTCGACGATCATCGACACCGCGTCTTCCTGGCTGATGCCACGGGCGCGGCAGTAGAACAGCTGGTCGTCGGAAATTTTCGAGGTGGTGGCCTCGTGCTCGACGGTGGCGCCCGGGTTCTTCACCTCGATGTAGGGGAAGGTGTGCGCGCCGCACTGCTTGCCGATCAGCAGGGAATCGCACTGGGTGTAGTTGCGCGCGCCATCGGCGTTGCGGTCCACGCGCACCAGGCCGCGGTAGGTGTTCTGGCCGCGGCCGGCGCTGATGCCCTTGCTGACGATCTTGCTCTTGGTGCGCTTGCCGACGTGGATCATCTTGGTGCCGGTGTCGGCCTGCTGGCGGTGATGGGTCAGCGCCACGGAGTGGAACTCACCGACCGAGTCGTCGCCCAGCAGCACGCAGGACGGGTACTTCCAGGTGATCGCCGAACCGGTCTCGACCTGGGTCCAGGTGACCTTGCTGCGCGCGCCACGGCATTCGGCACGCTTGGTGACGAAGTTGTAGATGCCGCCGACGCCGTTCTCGTCGCCCGGGTACCAGTTCTGCACGGTGGAGTACTTGATCTCCGCATCTTCCAGCGCGACCAGCTCGACCACTGCGGCGTGCAGCTGGTTCTCATCGCGCATCGGCGCGGTGCAGCCTTCCAGGTAGGACACATAGGCCTTGTCCTCGCACACGATCAGGGTGCGCTCGAACTGGCCGGTGTGGCCGGCGTTGATGCGGAAGTAGGTGCTCAGTTCCATCGGGCAGCGCACGCCCTTGGGAATGAACACGAAGCTGCCATCGGAAAACACCGCCGAATTGAGCGCGGCGAAGTAGTTGTCACCCACCGGCACCACGGTGCCCAGGTACTGGCGGACCAGTTCCGGGTGTTCCTTGATGGCCTCGGACATCGAGCAGAAAATGATGCCCTTCTCGGCCAGTTCCTTGCGGAAAGTGGTACCGACGGACACCGAGTCGAACACCGCATCCACCGCCACGCCGGCCAGCTTGGCGCGCTCGTGCAGCGGCACGCCCAGCTTGTCGTAGGTGTCCAGCAGCTCCTTGGGCACGTCATCCAGCGAGGCGTACTTCGGGCCCTTCGGCGCAGAGTAGTAGCTGAGCGCCTGCAGATCGATCGGCGCGATCTCCAGCTTGGCCCAGTCCGGCATCGGCATGGTCAGGAAGTGACGGTAGGCGTCCAGGCGCCACTGCGTCATCCACTCCGGCTCTTCCTTCTTGGCCGACAGGGCACGGATGGTGTCCTCGTCCAGGCCCGGCGGCAGGGAGTCCGATTCGATCTCGGTGATGAAGCCGGCCGAATACTTGCGGCCGAGCTGCTCGTGGATCTCGCGGTTGGGGGTGTCGTCGTGGGCGACGTTTTCGATGGTTTCGGTGGCCATGGGGGGCTGCCTACGGATCAGGAGACGACGTCGACAGCGATGGTGCGGCGCTGTTCGTCATCGGCAAGGGGGAGAGGGGGCAGGATCTGCGCAAGGGTGACATCGCGCAGGGCCTCGGAAACCACGTCGTTGATCAGCCGCCAGCTGCTGCGCGCGCCACACTTGGGCGCCATGCCGCACTGGTGGTGGTCGTGGCTGCATTCAGTCAGGGCCAGTGGCCCTTCCATCGCTTCGACCACTTCGAACAGCGAGATCTCGATGGCCGGGCGGGTCAGGCGGTAGCCGCCACGGACGCCGCGCAGGCCTTCAACCAGGCCGGCCTGGGCCAGCGGCTTGAGCACCTTGCTGACGGTGGGCGGCTCCAGACCGGTGAATTCGGCCAGCTCGGTGGCACTGAGTACCTCGCCCGGACGGGCGGCGAGCACGGTCAGCACGACGGTGGCGTAATCGGTGAGTTTGGTGACGCGCAACATGGGGATGCGAGTGGTTCTTAAAGCGGACTGAAATTGTACGCTTTTATTCGCCGCCATCCAACCCGGGCATTCAGCCGGCGCTGGGGCCGGGCCGGGAGGACACACCGGAGCCGTTGCCAGGACGCAATGCTGCGCCAACGGGGTGATTTTCGCAATCACCCGGAATGGGCGAGAATCCCTGTTCCATTCGCTGCAAACAGCCCGTGCCGATGCCGAAGAAGATCCAAGCCCGCAAGTCCGCCATCCATGGCAACGGCGTGTTCGCCGTGGCCCCGATCAAGCAGGGCGAGCGCGTGATCCAGTACAAGGGCCTGCTGCGCAGCCACGGCGACGTTGATGCCGATGACAGCGGCGACGTCGAAAGTGGCCATACCTTCCTGTTCACCCTCAACGACGACTGGGTGATCGATGCCAACTACAAGGGCAATGACGCGCGCTGGATCAACCACAGCTGCGACCCGAACTGCGAGGCAGTGATCGAGGAAGATGAGGACGGCGACAGCCGTGGCGACAAGGTGTTCATCGAGGCACTGCGTGACATCAAGGCCGGCGAAGAGCTGACCTACAACTACGGCATCACCCTGGCCGAGCGCCACACCGCCAAGCTGAAGAAGATCTGGGAGTGCCGCTGCGGCTCGCCCAAGTGCACCGGCACCATGCTGCAGCCCAAGCGCTGACCGGTACCGGGTAGTGCCGGCCGCTGGCCGGTACTACCTTGAGGCTCTCCACCTGCCGTGCACGACAGGGTCACCGCCCTGCAAGGGCCGTTCTTCCATTCTGTTGGCTCCCTCAACCGGAGTGCACCCATGGCAGAGCGATTGAAAGGCAAGCAGATTGCCATCCTGGCCACCCACGGCTTCGAACAGTCCGAACTGACCGAACCCAAGCGTTTGCTGGAAGCGGAGGGCGCGCGCGTCAGCGTTGTCTCGCCCGCAAGGGAAGCGACGATCAAGGGCTGGAAGGAGAAGAACTGGGGCGACGCCGTCGCGGTGGATATTCCGCTGGATGAGGCCGATCCTGCACGCTTCGATGCCGTGGTTCTGCCCGGAGGCGTCATCAATCCGGACACGCTGCGTACCGACGAGGCGGTACTCGGCTTCATCCGGGCAGTAGACGAAGCCGGCAAACCCGTGGCGGCGATTTGTCATGGGCCGTGGCTGCTGATCAACAGCGGCCTGGCTGAGGGGCGCGAGGTCACGTCCTGGCCTTCCCTGCAGCAGGATCTGTCCAACGCAGGCGGGAAATGGCGCGACACCGAGGTCGTGGTCGATGGCAACCTGATCACCAGCCGCAAGCCGGACGACATCCCAGCCTTCAGTGAGGCCGTGGTGAAAGCGCTGGCGGCGTGATCTTCCGCCGGTAATGCCGGCCAGCGGCCGGCACTACCTTATTTACCCAGCACGCCTGCCGGCACCAGGTTGCCCAGGTTCTGGTTGAAGGTGACCACCAGCTTGCCGTTCTTCACCTGCGCCGACTGCACCTGCAGGGCGCCGAGCAGGCCGGCCACGGCCGGGTCCAGCTTGTAGATCGGCTCGCGCTGGGCGTAGTCGCTCAGCCAGGCATTGAGCAGGCCGCGGGTGCGCGAATCGAGGCGACCGCCCTGGTTGGCCGGCGTGAAGTCATCCACGCTCGGCTGCTGCAGGTGGAAGCCCTGGGTCTGCGCGTCGTAGCGCAGCCCACTGCTGAGCTTCACCGTGCCCAGCTTGGCCGGGTTGCCACCGGCGGTGGCCAGTGCCACATCCATGCCCAGGTTCAACCGTTCGCCGGCCGGAAGACTCAGTTGCGGGTGACTCATGGTGAGGGCGATCAGGCCGCCCAGGGCGTCCTGGGTGCGCGGGAAGCTGCCATCGAGGTACTGCTGCACGTCGCTGGCGCCGACCGACAGTTCGCGGCCGGAAATGGAGGGGGCGGCCTGGGCGCCGATCGCAGCGGCGATCAGCACGGTGGAGGCCGCGAGGCGGGTCATCAGGGAACGCAGGCGCATGGCGGTGACCGGTGAATGCGGAATGGATGGACCAAAGAGTAGCCTTGCCGGCTGAATCGTGCGTGCATGCCGCTGCAACGGTTCAGTCCAGCGTTGGCCGCAGTTGCGCCGACTGGATCTGCCAGGCGCGGCCATCGGCACGGGGTTGCACCCGGTACCAGCCGCCGAAGCGGAAGGTGCCCTCAGCGGTCACTGCGCGGATCTGCACCGGAACCTCCAGCAGCTGCGGCGGCTGGTGACCGTCGCGCGCGATCGGTAGTTCGCTGGTCAGGCGCAGGCTGCGCACGTCCGTGAGCTGGCGCAATGCGGCATCGTCGGCGCGTCGTGCATCGCTGGGCGGGAAGGTCCACGCGGCGTCGACGGCCTTGCGATCGCGATTGAGCAGGGCCATGACATAGGCATTGAGCATTCCCGCCGGCAGCTCGGCCTCGGCCGCGACGGCGGCAAACAGGGGATCGACATCGATGGCCTGCACGGCCGGTGCATCGCCTTCTGCGGCCGTCTGTGACTTCGTGCGGGCAGCCGACTCGGCCGTGGCCGACGGTGTGGCATCCGCTGGATGAGGTTGCGATGGCGGCCGGGAACAGGCCAGCAGCACCAGCGGTGCGATCAGTATCAGGAACCTGCGCATGTCTGCCTCCTCCCCGAGTCGAACGGAAGGAGGCAGTGTATCGGCTGTGCCGCGATCAGCGGGAGGAGGGCAGCTGTTCCAGTGCATCCAGCGCCGGCAGCACCTGCGTGGCGATGCCGGCCAGGGCATGGCCTTCGGTTTCGGCGTGGCGCTGCACGATGTCGCGCAGCAGCTGGGTGGCGATCACCAGGGTCGCGCGCTCGTCGCCGCTGATGCCAGCGGTGCGCGGCGCCGCTTCCAGCAGGCGCATCAGGTCGCGGCTGGCGCGATGTTCCAGTTCGATGGTGCAGCGCCCGGTGCACTGCAGCCCGTCCTTTTCGATGGGGGTCACCGAGATCCGGTAGCGGGTGGAGGGGCTGGCCATGAGGGTGTGCTCGCCGTAGCTGTGGAGGATGTGCCCACCTTAGGCAAGGCGGTGCCCGGCGGCGATGGCCGGGGCTGCACGCAGTGTTCCACCCGGTACGTTCCGGGGCCGCAACGGACCACGCCCAGCCAATGGCGACGGGCCTGTACGCGCATTCCCGGGGATGCGGCAACGCTGTGTTGCGGGCTGTGGTTGGGACAAAAAAACGGGACGGCCAGAGCCGTCCCGTCGGAATCCGCGTTGGGGCGCGCGCTTACAGCGCGGCGTCCTTCAGCTTCTTCAGCGGACGCACCTTCAGCTTGGTGGTGGCCGGCTTGGCGGCGAACCACTGCTCTTCCTTGGTGAACGGGTTGATGCCCTTGCGCTTCGGCTTGGCCGGCACATTGACGGTGGTGATCTTCAGCAGGCCCGGCAGGGTGAAGGAGCCAGCGCCCTTCTTGTGCACCGAGGAGGCGACGGCGCTTTCAAGCGAGGCCAGCACAGCGCGGACGTCCTTGGCGATGACGCCGGAGGCTTCAGCGATGTGTGCAACCAGGCCGGACTTGGTCAGCACTTCCTTGATCGGCTTCGGAGCGGCCGGCTTGGCGGCTGCCTTCGTCGCGACTTTCTTCACTGCCTTCTTCGGGGCAGCCTTCTTAGCGGTCTTTGCCATGGTTTCCTGTTCCGTGAACGGTTGGTTGTTTGGTCGGCGCCGAACCCCGTCGGCAAGCGCAATGTAGGGCAACTCTCGGGCGCCGCCAATAGCCCGAAGCGCTGAAAGTGCATGTTTTTTCATATCCAGGCCGATTCAGTACATGGCCGGTAGTGGGGAAAGGGGGGGTGGCAGCGCACGCGATGGCCGGCGCCGGCCCATCGGTGGAATGCGCGAAACCACTGAAAACAAGAGGAAAATGCGTATCCGGTTGGCGAGGAAGTGACCAGTTGTCCGGTTTCCGGTGGACCTGCAGCGTGCGGCGGAGCGACGCAGGGCTAACGCCTTCCGTGCGAGGGTGACCGTTCATCACCGTCACGCAGGAGCAGCACATGGGAATCTCGCGACACGCCACCGCGCACTGGGAAGGCGATCTGAAGTCGGGCAAGGGGCAGTTGAGCACGCCGCAGAGTGGGCTGCTGGACAAGACCCGCTACGGCTTCAACAGCCGTTTCGGCGACGAAAAGGGCACCAATCCGGAAGAGCTGATCGCTGCCGCGCACGCCGGCTGTTTCACCATGGCGCTGTCGGCCAAGCTCGGCGAGGCCGGCTTCACCCCGACCTCGCTGGATACCGAAGCCAAGGTCGATCTGTCGCTGGAAGGCGGCCCGCAGCTGTCGCAGATCCGGCTGAAGGTGAAGGCGGTGGTGCCGGGCATCGACGCGACGCAGTTCCGTGCGATTGCCGATGACGCCAAGCAGAACTGCCCGGTGTCCAAGGCACTGAGCGCGGTGCCGATCAGCCTGGAAGCCGAGCTGGGCTGAGCGGCCGCTACCTGTAGAGCCGAGCCCACGCTCGGCTCACGCAACTTCCATGATCTGGCCGAAAAGCAGCCGAGCGTGGGCTCGGCTCTACAGCTTGCGGATCACCAATCAATGGTGCCGGCAATCACAGTCTGCACCTGGCCACCGGACCAGACTTCCCCGTCTTCATCGACGAAAAGGGTCAAGCGCGCGTCGTGGCCGACTTCGCGGCCCTGGCTGACTTCGAACGGTGCGCGGCCACGGGGCAGCGCATCGCGCAGGTCCAACCATGCGGCCAGCACCGCATTGGCGGCACCGGAGGCGGCGTCCTCGAAGCGGCGTCCATTGCCGACGAAGGCACGTACCGCCAGATCGAAGCCCTCACCGCCATCGCTGAAGGCGTAGGCGAACACGCCCATGCTGTCGGTGGACTCGGCCAGTGCGGCCACCGCATCCCAGTCCGGCTGCAGCGCGCGCAATGCGGCCTCATCGGCCACGTGCACCACCCACCAGCTGCGTCCGCCCTGCATGCGCGCCGGCGGCAGCGTGCCCAGCGGCCAGTCCTTCAGTGCGGCCTGCAGGCGTGGATCGGTCGCCTCGGCAGTCTCGGCCAGCTGCGCGCGCGGGGTGCGGATGGCGATGCGCTGCTGCGCACCCTCACCACTGACGCGCAGCGGCAGGGCACCGGCAATGCCGTCCTGCACCAGCACACCGTCGGTCGCTGTGGCCAGCCCCGTCTGCAGCACCGCATGCGCGGTGCCGACGCTGGGGTGGCCGGCAAACGGAACTTCCTTCTGCGGGCTGAACATGCGCAGCCGGTAACTGGCACCGGCGACCTGCGGCGGGAACACGAAGGTGGTTTCGGGCAGGCGCGTCCAGCGCGCGATGGCCTGCATGCTGGCGTCGTCCAGGCCCTCGGCATCGAGCACCACGGCCAGCGGATTGCCGGCGCCGGCGCGCGGGGAGAACACATCCAGCTGCAGGAAACGGCGGGTGGACATCAGGCGGCACTCCGGTAAACAGGCCGCATAGCGTAGCGCGGGGCACCAAAAAGGGGACGGAGGGAATTAAGTCGCTTGTGCCCCATGTGCCATAAGCGACTTAATTCCCTCCGTCCCCTTTTTCCATGGGCTACCAGAGGATGTGGCCGTCGATGACCGGCTGCACCTGGCCGCCGATCCAGACCGTGCCCTGCGCATCGACCTCGACCTGCACGCGTCCATCGCGACCGACTTCGCGGCCCTGGCTGGCTACGTAGCGGCCCTCGCGGCCGGGCAGGGCGTTGCGCTGCCGCAGCCAGGCGCCGATCAGGGCATTGGCGCTGCCGGTCACCGGGTCCTCGGGTACGGCGGCCGCATCAGCTGGGCAGAAGGCGCGCACCACCCGGGTATGGTCGGTGCAGGTTTCGTCGGCGAACACGGCCAGGCCGGTGGCATCAGTGGCGAGGCTCCAGTCGGCCAGCGCGGTCATGTCCGGCACCAGATTGCGTACGGCGGAGGCGTCGCGCAGCGGCAGCAGCCACCAGCGCGGGCCGTTGTCCCATAGCTCGGGTACGTGCCCGCTGGCAGCCAGCGCCAGCACCGTTTCCGGCGCTCCGTCCGCCGCTGTGTCCAGTTGCTGCGCCGGTGGGCTGGCCAGCTGGATCTGCAGTGCCTCGGCCGGGCCGCTCACCCGTACCGGCAGCAACCCCGCCGCGCATTGCTGCAGCAGGGCACCGTCGCGTGGTTGCGCCAGGCCGCAGGTCACCGCCGCCCAGGCGGCGCCGACGCTGGGGTGGCCGGCAAAGGCCAGCTCGCGGGTCGGGGTGAAAATGCGGATGTGGTAATCGGCGCCGGGCGCGCTGGGGCGCAGGAAGAATACCGTCTCGGACAGGTTCAGCCAGGCGGCCAGGGCCTGCATCTGGCCGCTGGAGAGCCCGTCGGCGTCCAGGACGGCGCCCAGTGGGTTGCCGGTGCCGGGACGGGGGGCGAAGACATCGAGCTGCAGGTAACGGAGGACGGCCATCTACGGGGATATTGCGCTTAGAATCAAAGGTTCCGCCCCCCGAGGGCGGCTTCCCCACATTCTACATAGCCAATCCATGTCAGCTTCCCCCCTTGTCGATCGTTGGATCGTACTGAAGTTTGGCGGCACCTCGGTGTCGCGTCGTCATCGCTGGGACACGATCGGGAAGCTGGCGAAAAAACGTGCGGAAGAGACCGGCTCGCGCGTGCTGGTAGTGGTTTCGGCGCTGTCCGGGGTCACCAACGAACTGACCGCGATCGCCGATGGCGCGCCGGACAGCCGTGATCGCGTGGCGGCGCTGGTCGAACGCCACGAGGCCTTCCTGGTTGAACTCGGCCTGGGCCGCGAGGTGCTGGCCGAGCGCCTGGCGGCGCTGCAGGGGCTGCTCGACGACGCGCGCGCGGCCACCCGGCCGCTGCAGTGGCAGGCCGAAGTGCTGGGCCAGGGCGAACTGCTGTCCTCCACCCTGGGCGCGGCCTACCTGCACGCCTCGGGCCTGGACATGGGCTGGATGGATGCCCGCCAGTGGCTGGACGCGATGCCGCCGCAGCCGAACCAGAGCGACTGGTCGCAGCGGCTGTCGGTGAACTGCCAGTGGCGCGCCGATGCGGAGTGGATGCAGCGCTTCCGCGCGCAGCCGACCCGCCTGCTGATCACCCAGGGCTTCATTTCGCGGCATGCCGATGGTGGTACCGCCATCCTCGGCCGTGGTGGCTCGGATACCTCGGCGGCGTACTTCGGTGCGCTGCTCGGTGCCAGCCGCGTGGAGATCTGGACCGATGTGCCGGGCATGTTCAGTGCCAACCCGAAGGACGTGCCGGACGCACGCCTGCTGACCCGCCTGGACTATTACGAAGCGCAGGAAATCGCCACCACCGGCGCCAAGGTGCTGCACCCGCGCTCGATCAAGCCGTGCCGCGATGCCGGCGTGCCGATGGCCATCCTCGATACCGAACGCCCGGAACTGCCGGGCACCAGCATCGATGGCAGCGCTGCACCGGTGCCGGGCGTGAAGGCGATCAGCCGCCGCAACGGCATCGTGCTGGTGTCGATGGAAGGCATCGGCATGTGGCAGCAGGTCGGCTTCCTGGCCGATGTGTTCAACCTGTTCAAGAAGCATGGCCTGTCGGTGGACCTGATCGGTTCGGCCGAAACCAACGTCACCGTGTCGCTGGATCCGTCCGAGAACCTGGTCAACACCGATGTGCTGGCCGCGCTGTCGGCCGACCTGTCGCAGATCTGCAAGGTGAAGGTGATCGTGCCGTGCGCAGCGATCACCCTGGTTGGCCGCGGCATGCGTTCGCTGCTGCACAAGCTGTCGGATGTGTGGGCCACGTTCGGCCGCGAGCGCGTGCACATGATCTCGCAGTCGTCCAACGACCTGAACCTGACCTTCGTCATCGACGAAGCCGATGCCGATGGCCTGCTGCCGATCCTGCACGCCGAGCTGATCGACAGCGGTGCGATGCCGGTGGAAGAGACCGAAGTGTTCGGCCCACGCTGGCGCGAGATCGCCGGCACCGTGCGCCCGCGTGGCACGCCGTGGTGGCGGGGCCAGCGGGCGCACCTGCTGCAGCTGGCCGACGCCGGTACGCCGCGCTATGTCTACCACCTGCCGACCGTGCGCGCCCGTGCCCGCGCGCTGGCCGCGATCAAGCCGATCGACCAGCGCTACTACGCGATCAAGGCCAACAGCCACCCGGCCATCCTGCAGCTGCTGGAAGCCGAGGGCTTCGGCCTTGAGTGTGTATCGCACGGCGAACTGAAGCACGTGTTCCAGCACCTGCCGGAACTGTCGCCCAAGCGTGTGCTGTTCACCCCCAGCTTCTGCCCGCGCAGCGAGTACGAAGCCGCGTTCGCGCTGGGCGTGACCGTCACCGTCGACAACGTCGAAGCGCTGCAGCGCTGGCCGGACCTGTTCCGCAACCGCGAGCTGTGGCTGCGCGTGGATCTGGGCCGTGGCGAAGGCCACCATGCCAAGGTCCGTACCGGCGGCAAGGACTCCAAGTTCGGCCTGCCGATCGCCCGCGTCGATGAGTTCGTGCGCGCGGCCACCGATCTGGGCAGCCGCGTGGTCGGCCTGCACGCGCACCTCGGCAGTGGCGTGGAAACCGCGCAGCACTGGCGCCTGATGTGCGATGAGCTGGCCGGTTTCGCCCGCCGCATCGGCAGCGTGCAGACCATCGACATCGGCGGTGGCCTGCCGATTCCGTACAGCGACGAAGACGAGCCGTTCGACCTGGACGCCTGGGCCGAGGGCCTGGCTGAGGTCAAGGCGCTGCATCCGGCATTCCGCCTGGCGATCGAGCCGGGCCGCTACCTGGTGGCCGAATCCGGCGTGCTGCTGACCCATGTCACTCAGGTGGTGGAGAAGGATGGCGTGCGCCGCGTCGGCCTGGATGCCGGCATGAATGCGCTGATGCGCCCGGCCCTGTACGACGCCTGGCACGACATCGAGAACCTCAGCCGCCAGGGTGGTTATGCCGAAGCGGCATTCGACGTGGTCGGCCCGATCTGCGAATCCAGCGATGTGTTCGGCAAGCGCCGCAAGCTGCCGGTGTCGACCGCACCGGACGACGTGATGCTGATCGCCGATGCCGGCGCCTACGGCTATTCGATGGCCAACACCTACAACCAGCGGATGCTGCCGCGCGAAGACGTGATCGAATGATCGCCGCGCGCGCCCTGCACCCGCCCACCGACACGCCCCGCGCATGCGCGCGGGCCCGTGCCTGACCGGATACGCCATGACTGCTTTCGACAAACACCAGGTTTCCCGCTTCCGCTTCGTCCGCTGCGAATTCGCCGCGGACACCGGCGTGGCCAAGCTGGTCTACGCCTTTGATGATGGCCCGGAGATGGTGGAAACCATCACCGTGCCGGGCGCCCCGTTCGTGCTGGACGAGGCGCGTACCGCCGCTGTGCAGCGCGCGCTGCAGCTGCTGCACCTGATCGCCGGTGTCAGCTATTACAAGGCGGGCGTGCCGGAGACGGTCAGCATCGACAGCTATGCCATCGATGCCGACACCGCTGCGCTGGTGGAGACGGTCTACCTCAATGGCCTGGGTGAATTTGCCTACCGCAACGGCCTGAACCTGCGCGGCCGCTTCCGCCTGCCGGTGCAGGGCGAAGCGGTGCAGGCGCCGGTGCTGGGCCTGCAACCGCACGCGCTGGTGGCGATCGGTGGCGGCAAGGATTCGCTGGTCAGCATCGAAGCGCTGCGCCGTGCCGGCGTGGACGAGACCGTGACCTGGATCGGTGGCTCGCAGCTGATCCGTGCCTGCGCCGAACGCACCGGCCTGCCGACGCTGAACCTGGGCCGCGCGCTGGCGCCGGAGCTGTTCGAGCTGAACCGCCAGGGCGCGTGGAACGGCCATATCCCGGTGACCGCGGTGAACTCGGCGATCATGGTGCTGGCGGCGCTGCTGCAGGGCGCGGACCAGGTGGTGTTCTCCAACGAACGTTCGGCCAGCTACGGCAGCCAGATTCCGGGCACCGGCGAAGTGAACCACCAGTGGTCCAAGGGCTGGGCGTTCGAGCAGGCGTTCGGCAGCCATGTGCAGATGCAGGTGGCCGCCGATCTGCAGTACTACTCGCTGCTGCGCCCGATGTCGGAGCTGGCGGTGGCCCGCCAGTTCGCCAAGACCGATTTCTACGACGCGCACTTCTCCAGCTGCAACCGCAACTTCCACATCCTCGGCGAGCGCCCGGTGAACCGCTGGTGCGGTGTCTGCCCGAAGTGCCATTTCGTGTTCCTGGCGCTGGCCCCGTTCATGCCCAAGACGCGCCTGGTGCGCATCTTCGGCCGCAACCTGCTGGACGATGCCGAGCAGGCCGGTGGCTTCGATGCACTGCTGGAATTCCAGGACCACAAGCCGTTCGAGTGCGTGGGCGAAGGCCGCGAATCGCGTGCAGCGATGGCGACCCTGGCGCAGCGCCCGGAGTGGAAGGAAGACGTGCTGGTGAAGCGCTTCTGCAATGAGATCCAGCCGCAGCTGGATGCCGCCGAACTGGAACTGGCACCGCTGCTGCAGCTGCAGGGCGAGCACCGCGTTCCGGCTGCGCTGTGGGAACGGGTGCGTGAAGATTTCGAAGCTTGAAGGAAAGCGCGTCGCGCTGTGGGGCTGGGGCCGTGAGGGCCGCGCCGCGTTTGCGGTGCTGCGCGAACGCCTGCCCACGCTGCCGCTGAGCCTGTTCTGCCCGGCGGCCGAAGTGGAGGCCGCGCGTGCGGAAACACAGGGCGCGCTGGACGTGCGTGGCGAACCCTCGGCCGAGGCGCTGGCGGCGTTCGAGGTGGTGATCAAGTCGCCGGGCATCAGCCCCTACCAGCCGATCGCGCTGGCGGCGGCGAAGCAGGGCACCCGCTTCATCGGTGGCACCGCGCTGTGGTTTGCCGAACACGCGGCTGAAGATGGCATCGTGCACGACACCGTGTGCGTGACCGGCACCAAGGGCAAGAGCACCACCACCGCGCTGGTCGCGCACCTGCTGCGTGCGGCCGGCCACCGCACCGGCCTGGTCGGCAACATCGGCCTGCCGCTGCTGGAAGTGCTGGATCCGCAGCCCGCGCCCGAGTACTGGGCGGTGGAACTGTCCAGCTACCAGACTGGCGAAGTGGCGCGCAGTAGCGCCCATCCGCAGGTGGGGGTGGTGCTGAACCTGTTCCCGGAGCACTTGGACTGGCACGGCAGCGAGCAGCGTTATATCGAGGACAAGCTGCGGCTGGTGACTGAAGCCGCGCCGCGCATCGCCGTGCTCAATGCCGCCGATCCGCATCTGGCTGCGCTGTCGCTGCCCGACAGCGAGGTGGTCTGGTTCAACCAGCCGCAGGGTTGGCACATGCGCGGTGACATCGTGCATCGCGGTGAGCAGGCTGTGTTCGATACCCGCAATACACCGCTGCCGGGTCGCCACAATCGCGGAAACCTGTGCGCGGTGCTGGCCGCGCTGGAAGCGCTGGGACTGGACGCGGTGGCGCTGGCACCGGCGGTGCAGGACTTCCGTCCGCTGCCGAACCGCCTGCAGCGCATCGGCGTGTCCGATGGCCTGACCTACGTCAACGATTCGATCAGCACCACGCCGCATGCCAGCCTGGCCGCGCTGGAGTGCTTCGCCGGGCAGCGCATCGCGCTGCTGGTGGGCGGGCATGACCGTGGCCTGGACTGGACCGATTTCATGCAGCACATGGCGCACGACATGCCGCCGGTGGAGATCGTGACCATGGGCAGCAACGGCCCGCGTATCCACGCGATGCTGCAGCCGCTGGCCGATGCTGGTCGCTTCGGTCTGCATGCCGCCGGTGATCTGCCGGAGGCGATCGCTTTGGCGCGTTCTGCGCTGGGTTCTGAGGGCGGAGTGGTATTGCTGTCGCCTGGCGCACCGAGTTTCGGCGCCTACCGTGACTACGTGGCGCGTGGCCGCCACTTCGCCGAGCTGGCCGGTTTCGATCCGGACAGCATCAGTGCGATTCCGGGGTTGGGCATCGCTTGAAGGTAGTGCCGGCTACTGGCCGGCAACCTCCGCAGAAGTTCATCCACGCATGGCGTGGATCTACTGTTCGTCTTCGATGAACGCGTAGCCGCCGTCGATCAGCTGCTGCAGGTACGCATCGAAGCTGGGCGCGATCACCGCATAGCTGTCCGGATCGTGCAGGTAGCGCACCACCTGGCCAACGGTGCCGCCCGGCGCCGGGTCGAAATCCAGGTACAACTTCGAGGTGCCGCCGTTGTTCGTGCAGTGCGAGAAGCACAGGCGGCGGTTCATCGGCAGATCGGCGTCGATGCCCTCACCCAGGATCTCCGGCTCGTCATCCAGCCACTCCTCGTAGATCGAGCGGATGCTGTCGTCCCACTGCTGCTGGTCCTCGAAGATCTGCGCGACCGAGCGCAGGTAGTAGGGGTAGCCGCCGTCCTCCACGTCCGAGCCGAGCACCAGCACGCAGACCTCGCCGCCGGGGTACTCGCGGAAATGGGTGCCATCCACGCGGGACAACAGTTCCACCAGGCTGTCCGGCACCTGCGGCCACTGCGCACGCAGGCGCTGCAGGTCTTCGGCGCTGGCGCCTTGGACGTGAGCCCATTGCGGGGCATCGTCGGCGGGCAGACGGGGGATCAGGCCAGATAGAAAGCGGTCAACAAGGTTCATGCGAAAAAGGGGACGGAGGGGATTAAGTCGTATCCAACCACACCTGCGTCACGTCGCCAATGCAGAATGCGACGCGGGAGGGGCGAATACGGCTTAATCCCCTCCGTCCCCTTTTTCTTGCGGAGCAAGCGCATGAATCGTTGGCGATGCGGTGTGGCGGTGATCCTGGGGCTGGCGGCCCTGCCGGCCTGGGCGGCGATGAAGACGCAGCCGGTGGAGTGGAAGCACCAGGGCACGACCTTCAGTGGCGTGCTGGTCTATGACGACGGCGAGCACGATAAGCGCCCGGGCCTGGTGATGGTGCCGAACTGGAAAGGCGTGAACGAATCGGCGGTGGAGAAGGCCAAGCAGCTGACCGGCGATGACTACGTGGTGCTGGTGGCCGATGTGTACGGCAAGGATGTGCGGCCGAAGACCGATGCCGAGGCCGGACCGGTGGCGACCAAGCTGCGCAACGACCGACCGCTGCTGCGCGCACGTGCGCTGGAGGCGGTGAACGTGCTCAAGGCCCAGGCCGGCAAGGCGCCGCTCGATACCAGCCGGATCGGTGCAGTGGGCTTCTGTTTCGGCGGGACCACGGTGCTGGAGCTGGCCCGTGCCGGTGCGCCGCTGGCCGGTGTGGTCAGCCTGCACGGCGGGCTGGGCTCGCCGCTGCCGGCCCAGGCCGGTGGCAGCCACCCATCGGTGCTGGTGCTCAACGGCGCCGACGACAAGAGCGTGACCGCCGAGGACATCGGCAGCTTCCAGAAGGAAATGGACGCCGCCAAGGTCGACTGGGAATTCACCAACTACAGCGGCGCGGTGCACTGCTTCGCCGAGCGCGATGCCAACAGCCCGCCGGGCTGCCAGTACAACGAACGTGCGGCCAAGCGCGCGTGGAAGGCGCTGGATGAGTTCTTCGAGGAACGGTTCCGGTAGAGTCGAGCTTGCTCGACTGATGGACCCGTGAGCAGTCGAGCAAGCTCGACTCTACGACGGTGTGCCGACCAACGGTCGGCACGCCTTCATCGGTCAATGCGAACGCTGCACCGCGTAGCGGGCCAGGCCGCGCAGTGCCGCCACGGCATCGTTGTCGCCCAGGCCGTCCAGCGCGCGCTCGGCAGCTTCGGCATATTCCTCGGCACGCGCGCGGCTGTACTCCAGGCCGCCGGTGGCGCGGATCGCAGCCAGCACTTCCGGCATCGCCGAGGCGTCGCCGTCCTGCACGATGGTGCGCAGGCGCTCGCGGGTGGCGTCGTCGGAGTGGGCCATCGCGTGGATCAGCGGCAGCGTCGCCTTGCCCTCGGCGAGGTCGTCGCCCAGGTTCTTGCCCAGCTCTTCGGCATTGGCCGAGTAGTCCAGCACGTCGTCGGCGATCTGGAACGCGTAGCCCAGGTGCATGCCGTAGTCGAACAGGGCCTGCTGGGTGGCTTCGTCCACGCCGCTGGCCAGCGCGCCCAGGCGGGTGCCGGCGGCGAACAGCACTGCGGTCTTGCGCTCGATCACGCGCAGGTACGCCGCTTCGTCGGTATCCGGGTTGTGCACGTGCAGCAGCTGCAGCACTTCACCCTCGGCGATGCGGTTGGTGGCATCGGCCAGGATCTGCATCACCGACATGCGTTCCAGCTCGACCATCAGCTGGAAGCTGCGCGAGTACAGGAAGTCGCCGACCAGCACGCTGGGCGCGTTGCCCCACAGCGCGTTGGCGGTGCTGCGGCCACGGCGCAGGCTGGATTCGTCCACCACGTCGTCGTGCAGCAGGGTGGAGGTGTGGATGAACTCGATGATCGCCGCCAGCTGGTGGTGGTCCGGGCCGGCCTGGCCGACCGCATGGCCGGCCAGCATCACCAGCATCGGGCGCAGGCGCTTGCCGCCAGCGGAAATGATGTGGTCGGCGATCTGGTTGATCAGCACGACGTCCGAGGACAGCCGGCGCCGGATCAGGGCATCGACGGCGGCCATGTCGGCCGCGGCAAGCGACTGGATCTGGGGCAGGCCCAGGGCGGGACGGGTGTCTTCGGTGATGGTCATGCGATCAGGCTTTCAGGCTCATCGCTGATTATAGGCGTTGCCTGTGAATTCGGGCGCAAACCGGGCGGGCGGACGTCCGCAGCCCGGCCAACGCTGCCGTCTGCGTGAATACGTATGCAGGTTGCGCCATGCCCGTAAGGCCACCGCTAAGCTTGCGGCATCAGGATTTCGGCCCGCTCCCGGCGGGTCCCGCACGCCCGGAGGGGGGCTGTCGATGTCGCACTATCCATGGTGGCGCGGAGCCGTCATCTACCAGATCTACCCGCGCAGTTTCCTTGACGCCAGCGGCGACGGGGTAGGCGACCTGCCGGGCATCATCCAGCGCCTGGACCACATCGCCGCGCTGGGCGTGGACGCGATCTGGATCTCGCCGTTCTTCAAATCGCCGATGGCCGACTTCGGCTACGACATCGCCGACTACCGCGACGTCGACCCGCTGTTCGGCAGCCTGGACGACTTCGACCGCCTGCTGGCCAAGGCGCACGATCTGGGCCTGAAGGTAATGATCGACCAAGTGCTGAGCCATACCTCGATCGAGCACGCCTGGTTCCGCGAGAGCCGCCAGGACCGCCGCAACCCGAAGGCCGACTGGTACGTGTGGGCCGACCCGCGCGAGGACGGCACCCCGCCCAACAACTGGCTGTCGCTGTTCGGCGGCTGCGCCTGGCAGTGGGAGCCGCGCCGCGAGCAGTACTACCTGCACAACTTCCTGGTCGACCAGCCGGACCTGAACTTCCATCACCCGGACGTGCAGCAGGCCACCCTGGACAACGTGCGCTTCTGGCTGGACCGCGGCGTGGATGGCTTCCGCCTGGATGCGATCAACTTCTGCTTCCATGACGCGCAGCTGCGCGACAACCCGGCCAAGCCGGCGGAGAAGCGCCTCGGCCGCGGCTTCAGCACGGACAATCCGTACGCCTACCAGTACCACTACTACAACAACACCCAGCCGGAGAATCTGCCGTTCCTGGAGCGCCTGCGCGCGCTGCTGGATGAGTATCCGGGGGCGGTCAGCCTGGGCGAGATCTCCTCGGAAGACTCGCTTGCCACCACGGCCGAGTACACCCGCGATGGCCGCCTGCACATGGGCTACAGCTTCGAGCTGCTGGTGGACGACTACAGCGCGGCCTACATCCGCGACACGGTTTCGCGGCTGGAAGCGGCGATGACCGAAGGCTGGCCGTGCTGGGCGGTTTCGAATCACGACGTGGAGCGGGCGGTCAGCCGCTGGGGCGGCCACCCGGCTGACCCGCGCCTGGCGCGGATGCTGGTGGCGATGCTGTGCTCGCTGCGCGGCTCGGTCTGCCTGTACCAAGGCGAGGAACTGGGCCTGGCCGAGGCCGAGGTCCCGTTCGAGGCCCTGCAGGACCCGTATGGCATCACCTTCTGGCCGAACTTCAAGGGCCGTGATGGCTGCCGCACCCCGTTGCCGTGGACCGATGCGCCGCTGGCCGGTTTCACCACGGGCCAACCGTGGCTGCCGATCCCGGCCGAGCACCGCGCCGCGGCCGTGGCGGTGCAGGAGCGCGACCCGGACTCGGTCCTGGCCGCGTTCCGGGAGTTCCTGGCCTGGCGGCATGGCCAGCCGGCGCTCCTGCATGGCAGCATCCGATTCATCGAAAGCGCCGAGCCAGTGCTGCTGTTCGAGCGTATGCTTGCAGATGAAACCCTCCTGCTGGCCTTCAACCTGTCGGCCGAGGCGGTGAGCCATCCGCTGCCGCCGGGCAATTGGCAGCAGGTGGCGGTACCGGGCCCGGATGCGGGCACGGTGCAGGGCAATGAACTCCAGCTGCCACCGCGCGCGGTGTATTGCGCCCGACGCAGCTGACCGTTTTCTCCGGTGGCGGTACTTGCGGGGACGGGGCCGAAGCGCCCCGTCCCTTTTTTGTGGGTGGGGTTCCGGCGCAAGCACCCCGCCCAAAACAAAACCCGCGGCCTGCCCCGGGGGTTTCCGATGAGTCGTTGCCGGCCAGCGGCCGGCACTACCCGGTCATGGTCAGAACTTGTAGTTCACGCCCAGCATGTAGGTGCGGCCCCACTCGATGTACTCCAGCGGGCGGTCCTTGCTGCCGGCATAGGTGCGGTACGGCTCGTTGGTCAGGTTGCTGCCCTGCAGCAGCAGGGTCAGCCCGCGCAGGCTGCTGCTGTCGCTGAAGGTGTAGCTGACCTGTGCATCGGTCACGTTCTCGCCGACCACGTAACGCAGGCTGCGGTTGCCATTGAAGTTGCCGATCTCACCGATGAAGTCCGAACGGCGGCGCTGGCTGACGCGTGCTTCAAAGCCGCTGCGCTCGTAGTAGGCGGTGAAGTTGTACACGCGCTTGGACAGGCCCGGCAGGCTGATCGGGTCACTGCCCACGCTGGAAGCACTCTCCGGGTCCAGGATGGTGATGTCGCTCTTGTTGAACGTCGCGCTGGCCTGCACGCCGAAGCCGCGCAGGCTGTCGGTCAGCATCTCCAGCGGGAACGACCCGGTCAGCTCCAGCCCCTTCAACGTGCCGCCCTTGCCGTTCTGCGGCGCGGAGAAGGTGCCGGTGGTCAGCACCGGAGCGGTCATGCCCGGCGGCGGCACATAACTGCCCAGCAGTGAAGTGAAGTCGTAGTTGTCGACCGACTGGGTGTAGACGTAGCTCTTCAGGTCCTTGTAGAAGATGGCCGCAGCCACGTAGGCCTTCTCGCCGAAGTACTTCTCATAGGACAGGTCCAGCGCGGTGGCACGCCACGGGTCCAGCAGCGGGTTGCCGCCACTGCCGCCCGGCCGGCCGGTACCGGTGTCCACGCCGAACTCCAGGCCGGCGCGCATCTGGTCCACGCGCGGGCGCGCGACCTGCTTGGCGGCGGCGAAGCGCAGCGTCTGCTGGTGCGGGAACATGAAGGCCAGGTTCAAGCTCGGCAGCCAGTCGTTGTAGGTGCGGCCGTTCGAATACGGCTGCACGTTGTTGCCGGCCGACTGCGAGCTGTCCCAGTAGCGCGAATCCGAGCTCTGGTCGGTGTGCTGCATCTGCACGCCGATGTTGCCGCGCACACCCACTTCACCGATGTCGGCGTTGATGTTCAGGCGCGCCCACGCGGTGGTGATCTTCTCCTGCACCGTCCACGACTTGGGGATCAGGTAGTCCAGGTTGTCGACCGGATTGAAGGTCATGTAGCGACCGACCGCAGCCGGCACGTTCCAGGCCGGGATGGTGCCCAACCCAGCGAAGCCCAGATTGACCGGCCGGTACTGCAGGTCCGAGGCGATGTTGGCGTCGCCCTGCGCGCCGAGCAGGATGTTGCCTTCGGACTGGGTCTTGACCTTGCGGCGGTCGGCGTAGTTCACACCGATATCGATGTCCGGCGCCCACGAGGCAATCGCATCGGGCAGGGCGATGGTGGCGGCCAGCTTGCCGCCCTTCAGCCGGTCTTCCACCTTTGGCACCTTGCCGTAGCCGGAACCGTAGATGGTGTTGGTCAGGAACAACGCGTCCGGGTTGGAGTAGTTCAGGCCCGGGCTGATCTGCGAAAAGCCGTCCTGGCGGATCGTCACGCCGATCGTATCCAGCTGCGGCATCGGGGTCAGCTGCAGGTTGTTCTCCAGGTTCAACTCATCGCGCGTGGCCTTGGAGTAGTTCAGGTCGGCGACCAGCTTGACGCCGCCGAAGTTGAACTCGTTGTTCCAGCCGAACGCATCGATCTTGTCCTTGCGCTTGTTGTACATGCCGCGCACCAGCGGATACACGCCGCTGGCGGTGCCGCCAGTGAACGAGCCGTTGGCGTTGACCTGCGGATTGCTGACCAGCAGGCCCGGGGTGTAGTTGCCGTTGTAGTTGCTGAGATTCAGTTCGAACTGGTTGGCGGTGTCGATCTGCTCGGCTTCGGTGTGGAACGCATCGAAGGTGCTGGTCCAGCTGTTGTTCGGGCGGAACTGGATGGTGGCCATCACGCCGTCGCGCTTGTTGTTGCCGGTGCGGCGCAGGGCCTTGATGCCGTCGGAGAAATAGGTGCGCGCAGCAACGCCCGGGCGGTTGCCCTTGTCGGTGTGCTCGGTGGTCCACGGCTCATACAGGCCAACCTGGTTCTCCTGGATCGGCATGTCGCTGTGCGCGTAGCCGATGGCGATGCCCAGGGTCTTGTCCAGGAACTGGTCGATGTAGCTGGCGCTGAAGCGGTTGCCGTACGGGTCGGTGTTGGCGGCGCGGCCCAGCGAACTCTTCTGGTAGCGGCCGCTGACCGCGATCACGCGCTCGCCGAAGCTGAGCGGGCGTGCGGTCTGCATGTCGATGGTGCCCGACAGGCCCTGGCCGACCAGCGCCGCGTCCGGGGTCTTGTAGACGGTCACGCCGTTGACCAGCTCGGATGGGTACTGGTCGAACTCGACACCACGGTTGTCGCCGGTGCTGACCACTTCGCGACCATTGAGCAGGGTGGTGGCGAAGTCGGGTGACAGGCCACGCACGCTGATCACCTGCGCACGGCCGGCCACGCGCTGGGCAGCCAGGCCGGGCAGGCGCGAGATGGATTCGGCGATGCTGACGTCGGGCAGCTTGCCGATGTCTTCGGCGGAAATCGCCTCGACCACCGAGGTGGCGTCCTGCTTGATCGCGATCGCGTTCTCGATGCCGCGGCGGATGCCGGTGACCTGCACCGTATCCAGGTTGGTGGCGGCGGTGGCGGCCGGCGTGGTGGTGCTCTGCGTGGACTGTGCCGACGCCAGCGTCGGCGCCAGGACAACGGCCAGCGCGATGCTCAGCGCGCTGCGCTTGTGGTTCAACATTTTCCCCTCCCAGGCAATGTTGCAGATCGATTCGTGAACGTCCCGGCGTGACCGTGGACGTGCGACGCGGTGGCCGCTGTCGTCGCCGCTATGGTAGGCAGCGCGTTCTTCGCGGGAATCACCCTGCATACGTATTCAATGGCGTTTGCAGGGATGTAATCGCTTTCAGGTTCTGTTTGCGGTAGTGGGGGGGGGGGGGGGGGGCCCGCGGGGGGGCGGGGGGGGGGGGGGGGGGGGGGGGGGGGGGGGGGCGGCGCCCCCCCCCCCCCCCCCCCCGGCGGCGGGGCCCCCCCCCCCCCCCCCCCCACTACCGGGGCACTCAAAGCGGCGTGAAGCGAATGGCCTGCCCACCGCCCGGCGCCAGCACCAGCGTCAGTGCATCGGCGCTGGTCACCTCACGGGTTTCGCGCGCGAATGCGAAGGGATTGCTGCGGAAATCGGCGCCTTCGCCATCGCGGTAGATTTCGGCGCGATAGCGCACGCCTGGCTCCAGGAAGCCCAGCGACACCGGCAGCACGCGGCCGTGTTCATCCGTGATACTGCCCAGGAACCAGTCACGGCTGTGGCGGTCGCGGCGCACGATCGTCACGTAGTCCCCCACTTCGCCCTCGAGCACGCGGCTCTGCTCCCAGTCCACCGCCACGTCCTCGATGAAGCGGAACGCCTCGCGATGCTGCAGGTAGTGCTCGGGCAGGTCGGCGGCCATCTGGATCGGGCTGTACAGCACCACGTACAGCGCCAGCTGGCGTGCCAGCGTGCTGGGAATGGCCTGGCCGTGGCGGCCCTTCAGGCTGAGGATGCCGGGGGTGTAATCCATCGGCCCGGCCAGCATGCGAGTGAACACCAGATTGACCTCGTGCTCGGGTGGATTCGGTGGCTGGCCCCAGGCGTTGTACTCCATGCCACGTGCGCCTTCGCGCGAGATCCAGTTGGGATAGGTGCGGCGCAGGCCGGTGTCCTTGATCGGCTCATGCGGGTTCACCGACAGATGGCGGCGCGCTGCTTCCTGCACCACCTTCAGATGGTGGCGGGCCATGAACTGCCCGTCATGCCACTCACGCCACAGCGGGCCGCCCGAGGGATTGCGGCGGTCGACCTGTCCGTCGTCGCAGACGTAGCCGGTCTTGAACTGGTCCACGCCCAGCCGCGCGTACAGGTCCAGCGCAGCATCCAGCTGCTCCTCGTAGTGCTCGATGGCGCAGCCGGTTTCATGGTGGCCGATCAGGTGCACGCCCTTGTTCAGGCCATACGCCGACAGCGCTTCAATGTCGAAATCGGGCGTGGCACGGGTGAAATCGAAGTCGTAGCCATTGCCCACCCACATGCCGTCCCAGCCCGGGTTCCAGCCTTCCACCAGCACGCCACGGAAGCCGTGCGCGGCGGCGAAGTCGATGACCTTCTTCGTCTTTGCGGTGGTGGCCGCATGCTTCGGCCCGGTCGCCCAGCTCTCGTTGTCCAGGTGCATCGACCACCAAACCCCCAGGTACTTGGCCGGCTTCACCCAGCTCACATCGCCCAGCGCATTGGGTTCGTTGAGGTTGAGGATCAGGTCCGATTCGACCAGGCCACCGGCTCGGTCGGCGATCTGCAGCGTGCGCCACGGCGTGGCGAAGGGCAGGGTGCGGCGCACCTTCCAACCTTCGGCTGAGGGTGACAGCTGTGCGCGCAGGCGTTGTCCTTCCGTGCGGCGCAGCCACATGCCGGCATAGTCCACCAGCGCGGCCTCGTGGATCGCCACGTGCAGGCCATCGCGGCTGCGCAGGGTCATCGGCGTATGCACCAGCGGCACTTCGCGCAGTGGCGTGCGCTGGTACAGGTATTCGTAGTGGATCGGTTCGCCGGCGGGAATCCACCAGGCGGTGGAATCCTGTGCGATGACGAACTCGGTCAGCTCGTCATCGATGATGGCTTCGCGCAGGTTGGGCTGCTCGGGAAACGCATAGCGGAAGCCGAGTCCGTCGTCGTAGACACGGAACACCACATCCAGCCGGCGCTTGCTGCCGGTGGTTTCGGCCAGCTGCACGGTCAGCTCGTTGAAGTGGTTGCGGGTGAGCCGGCGCTCGCCCCACGGCTGCTCCCAGCGGTCATCGACGCTGCGTTGCTGCTGGCCGAGCAGGGCGAAATCGCGGTCCAGGCGGCCATCGCGCAAGGCAAAGCCCAGCTTCGAATCTTCCACCACGGTCTCGCCGAAACGCTCTACGCGATAGCGCGCGGTGCCACCGTCCAGCACCAGGCTGACCTTGAGTACCTTGCCCGGTGACTCGACGCTGGCCACCTGTGGCGTGGCCTGTGCCAGCGTGGCCCAGACCAGCAGGGCCAGGCCGAGCAGGTGCGCGATTGCCGCGCGTACAGCAGTGGGTGACATCGGCAGTTCCCCTCCCAAGGCGCCGTTGGCAGACCCGGACCATAAGCCAGTGCGGCAGGCGCGCTACCGCGTGGCGCCATGAATACGTATGCAGATGGACGCAGCCGACAGCCCCGCGTCTACCATGGGGCCAAGGCACCTTGAGGGAGGGGCCGCGCCCGTCCACCGGCAATGGTGGTGCGGACCTACAACGCGTGCAGAGAGGGAGGGAGGCCGACGGGCGCAAGCCGGTCCGCCGCTTCGATGCTGAAGATCATTTGCCTGACCGCTGCCCTGGGGGCAGCGCTGGGATCGACCGCGCAGGCGGCCGACCTGCAATTCGACGGCCGCCATGCGCGCGCCGAAGCCGCTGCCAACGGCAGCTACGTGCTGCATGCGCGCACACCGGAGGGACGCGGTGAGGTGCGTATCGCGCCGATGCCGATGCGCAGCCAGACCGGCAGCGTGATGTTCGATGCCCTGTTCGCGCTGGCCCAGCAGGAGATGGACCAGGACCGCGTGGATGCGATCCGCGATCCCGCGTTCGACGAAGGCCGGCCGGTGCCATGCGAGTGCTTCCAGACCGGCGCGCGCTGGCCCTACGTGTGGACCCGCGATGTCAGCTTCGCCGCCGATCTGGCGCTGGCGCGGCTGGACCCGCAGCGCACCCGGCAGTCGCTGCAGTTCAAGCTCTCGGCGGCACGCGACGGGTACACGCCAGGCCTGTTCGTGGCGCAGGACACCGGTTCCGGCGGCAGCTGGCCGATCAGCAGCGACCGCGTGGTGTGGTTCCTGGCGGCCCGTCACCTGCTGGACGATCGCGCGTTTGCCGACCAGGTCTGGCAGGCGCTGCAGGGCACGCTGGCGCAGGACCGCGCGATGGTGTTCGACGCGCAGATGGGCCTGTACCGGGGCGAGACCTCGTTCCTGGACTGGCGCGAGCAGACCTATCCGGACTGGACCCGCGAGGATGTGCGCTTCATCGGTGATTCCTACGCACTGTCCACCAATGTGCTGCACTATCAGGCGCTGCGCCTGGCCGAACAGCTGGCCGGCCAGCACGGCGATGCCCGCGCGGCCGAGTACAAGGCGTGGGCCGATGCGCTGGCACAGCAGATCGATACACGATTCTGGCGCGAGGATATCGGCCAGTACATGAGCTACATCGGTGAAGCCGCGCACCCGGTGTCGTACGCCAAGGTCGATCTGCTTGGCCTGTCGCTGGGCATCCTGGCCGACGTGCTGCCACCCGAGCGCGCGCGCCACGCACTGGCCGCCTACCCGATGGGGCCGGCCGGCAGCCCGGTGGTGTGGCCGCAGGAATCGCAGCAGCCGATCTACCACAACCGTGCGATCTGGCCGTTCGTCAGTGCCTACTCGCTGCGTGCCGCGCGGCAGCTGGACGATGCGCCGCGCATCGCCGCCGAGATCCGTTCGCTGATGCAGGGCGCTGCGCTGGCCGGTTCCAACATGGAAAACTACGAACTGGTCAGCCAGGCCGTGCATGTCGAGGAAGGTGCGCTGAGCGGCCCGGTGGTCAACTCCGAACGCCAGTTGTGGTCGGTGGCCGGCTACCTGTCGATGGTGCTTGAAGGTGTGTTCGGTGTGCGGGACGATGGCCGCGTGCAGCCCAAGCTGCCGGCCGTGCTGGTGCCGGAGCTGTTCGGCACGCACCCCCGCATCACGCTGGAAGCCAACGGCAGGCGCTATGTGCTGGAGCGCCCGCAGAACGTGGGTGATGGCCTGCTGGTGGCCGGCAGCACCACCACGCGTGGCACGACCACCACGGTGCAGCTGGTCGCCGCCCCGGCAGCAACCGTTTTTTCTGCCACGACTGCGGATGCCAACGCACGTGCGCCCGCAACACCGGCCGCACCGCAGGCCCTGCGCAAGGGCACGGGCTGGAACGTTCCGGTGCCAGCCGAGCAGGCTCTGTGGAAGGACGGCAGGGCCGTCGTCGCCAGCAATGGCCAGGTGCACATCAGCGACGACGGCCTGCAGCATTGCCTCAGCCTGACCCGGCGCGACGGCGCATTGGAATCGCTGCACAGCCCGACGGTCTGCGTCGGTCCGCAGCAGGTGTTGAAGGGCGAGGAACGCTGGCAGTTCACCGCGGGCCAGGCCGGGCAGGTGCGCCTGCGCCTGCAATACAGCAACGCGAACGGGCCGATCAACACCGGCGTCACCGCTGCGGTCAAGCAGCTGGTGCTGCAGTGCCCGGGCCAGCCGTTGCAGCGGCATACGGTCACCCTGCCGCACAGCGTGGCGATGCAGGACTCGACCTCGGCGACATTCACGGTGCCAAAGGGGCAATGCACGGTCGCGCTTGAAGAGGCCTTCAACATGAGCGCGCTGCAGCACTTCGCGCACTACACCGGCGGCAAGGGTGGACGCGATGGTGTGCTCAACCAGGCCCAGGTGCAGGCGCTGAAGGTGGCGCCGGTGGCGATGGAAGAGGGCGCACGATGAGTCGTCCCGCCAAACCGCAGCTGTCGTTCTGGCAGATCTGGAACATGTGTTTCGGCTTCCTCGGCATCCAGTTCGGATTCGCCCTGCAGAACGCCAACGCCAGCCGCATCTTCGAGACACTGGGCGCGGACATGGACGCGGTGCCCGGGCTGTGGATCGCGGCGCCACTGACTGGCCTGCTGGTGCAGCCGGTGATCGGTTACCTGTCCGATCGCACCTGGACGCGCTGGGGCCGTCGCCGCCCGTTCTTCATGATCGGTGCGGTACTGACTACGCTGGCGCTGCTGGTGATGCCGAATTCGCCGACGCTGTGGATCGCCGCCGGTACCTTGTGGGTGCTGGACGCCTCCATCAATGTGTCGATGGAACCGTTCCGCGCCTTCGTCGGTGATCAGCTGGCACCGCGCCAGCGGCCGGCCGGTTATGCGATGCAGAGCTTCTTCATCGGTGTGGGCGCCATCGTCGCCAGCTTTCTGCCGTTCATTCTGGCCCACTTCGGTGTTGCCAATACCGCAGCTGCCGGCGAAGTGCCCGATACCGTGCGCTATGCGTTCTACTTCGGCGCAGTGGTGCTGCTGGCGGCGATCACCTGGACGGTGGTCAGCACCCGCGAGTACTCGCCGGCAGAGCTGGCCGGGTTTGACGATGCCGAGCCGCCGGCGCACCACGCAGGGACTGCGATCAGTGGCCCGGCACCGTGGGCACAGGTGGCCGTATGGCTTGGGCTGGGCGTGCTGCTGGCGCTGTTGATCGCCTGGCGGCAGGGCGACAGGATGCTGTATGTGCTGGCAGGACTGTGCGCTGGCTACGGTCTGTTGCTGGCGGCCGCGCGTGCGTTGCCGGCCACGCATATGCTGGCCGCCATCGTCGGCGACCTGCGCGCGATGCCGGTGACCATGCGTCGTTTGGCGTGGGTGCAGTTCTTCTCGTGGTTCGCGCTGTTCGCGATGTGGATCTACACCACCGCCGCGGTGGCGGGTATCCACTTCGACTCGACCGATCCGCAGTCAGCGGCCTACAACGAGGGCGCCAACTGGGTGGGCGTACTGTTTGGTGCCTACAACGGCTTCGCTGCGCTGGCCGCGGTTCTGATCCCGCCGATGGTGCGTGCGATCGGCCTGCGCTGGAGCCACCTGGTCAACCTGTGGCTGGGCGGCGCCGGCCTGGTCTCGCTGATGTTCATCCGCGACCCACACTGGCTGCTGCTGTCGATGGTCGGCGTCGGCTTCGCCTGGGCGTCCATCCTTTCGCTGCCCTATGCGCTGCTGTCCGACAGCGTGCCGGCATCGAAGATGGGCGTGTACATGGGCATCTTCAATTTCTTCATCGTGATCCCGCAGCTGGTCGCGGCCAGCGCACTCGGCTTTGCCCTGCGCGCCTGGCTGGGTGGCCAGCCGATGCATGTGCTGGTGCTGGGCGGCTGCAGCCTGTTCGTCGCCGGCCTGTGCGTGCTGCGGGTTCCGTCCCGTCCGGAGGTGGTGTGATGCGTGGTGCGCTGACTGTTGCTGTTTCCCTGGTACTGCTGGCCGGCCATGCGACGGCCGCGCCACGCCCGGACTATGTGGGCACCACCGAGCCGTTCGCCAGCGATGCGGTGTACTTCGTGGTCACCGACCGCTTCGTCAACGGCGACCCGTCCAACGACCATCGCGACCAGGGCGGCACGCATCGCACCTTCGATATCCCGGTGCCGTGCCCGGACAAGGTGGACGGCAACATCGGCTATCTCGGCGGTGACTTCCGCGGCGTGCTCGACAATGCGCAGTACATCCGCAACCTCGGCTTCGGCGCGGTATGGATCACGCCCATCGTCGACAACCCGGACGAGGCGTTCACCGGCAGCAAGCCGATCACCTGTACCAGCACGCTGACCGATCGTGGCAAGACCGGTTACCACGGCTACTGGGGCATCAATTTCTACAAACTCGATGAGCACCTGCCCAGCCGCGACCTGGACTTCGCCGGGCTGACCAAGGGCCTGCATGGCGCAGGCCTGAAGGTGGTGCTGGACATCGTCGGCAACCACGGCTCGCCGGCCTGGACCATGCCGACGCGGCAGCCGCAGTTCGGCCAGATCTTCGACAAGGACGGAAAGCTGATCGCCGATCACCAGAACCTGCCGCCGCAGAAACTGGATCCGAAGCACAACCCGCTGCACGCGTTCTACAACAACATCGGTCCGGTTGACGGCAAGGACGGCTCGATCTTCGACGGCAACCTGGCCGAGCTGTCCGACTTCAACCAGGACAATCCGGCGGTGATGGACTACCTGGTCGGGGCTTACCTGCAGTGGACCGCGCAGGGCGTGGACGCGCTGCGCATCGACACCATCGGCTGGCTGCCGCACCCGTGGTGGCATGCCTTCGTCAAGCGCATCCGCGCCGAGCACCCGGGCATGTTCATGTTCGGCGAAGCGTTCGATTACGATGCCGCGCGCATTGCCGAGCACACCTGGCCGGCCAACGCAAACGTCAGCGTGCTCGATTTCCCGTTGCGCGGCGCACTGGAACAGACCTTCGGCACCGCCGGCAAGGGCTTTGAAATCCTGGGCGAGCCGCTGCACCTGACCGGCGGCCCGTACGCCAATCCGTACGAGCTGATGAGCTTCTACGACAACCACGACATGCCGCGCCTGCAGGCCAGTGACAACGGCTTCATCGATGCGCACAACTGGCTGTTCACCGCACGCGGCATTCCGGTGGTCTATTACGGCTCGGAAACCGGCTTCATGCGCGGCCGCGCCGAGCATGCGGGCAATCGTGCCTACTTCGGCCAGCCGCGTGTGGATGCCGCACCGGAGAGTCCGATCTTCGCGCCGCTGCAGCGTATCGCGCGATTGCGCGAAGCCATGCCGGCGCTGCAGCGTGGCCTGCAGGTGAACGAGCGCCTGCAGGGTGATGAGGCGGTGTTCTTCCGCGTGCTGCAGCATGGCGACGTGGCGCAGACCGCGCTGGTGCTGCTGAACAAGGGCGATAGTGCGAAGTCGTTCGAGGTCGGGCGCTACCTGCAGGCCGGCCGCTGGCGCGACGCGCTGGAGGGCGGTTCGCTGAAGGTGGACGGCGCGCTGAAGACGGAAGTGCCGGCGCACGGGGTCAAGGTCTACGTGCTGGACGCCGCCGTGCAGCAGCCGGCGCTGCAGGCCGAGCTGGACAAGGCGATGGCCGACCAGAAGGCGCGGGACCAGCGGCTGGGGCGTTGACCCTCATCGGTAGTGCCGGGCGCGGGGCGGCCGCGCCACGTCAATGGGACAGGCAAGTTGCGGCCAGCGGCCGGCCCCACCCGGGGGCGCCCGCCCCCGCCCCCCCCCACCCCCCCGCCCCCCCCCCCCCCGCGCCCCCCCCCCCCCCCCCACTACCGGGCTTGGCTGCATCCGGCACAATAGGCACCCCTCACGCCCCACCGTACCGCCATGACCGACCTCGCCCCCCAGACCCCGATCGAAACCCTGCTGAAGGCGGCGATGGACGGGGCGGTGCCGATCCGCGCCTTCATGGAGGCCTTCGTCGCCTCCGAAGTGGTGCTGCTGACCGGCAGCCTGGTCACCCCCGACGGCAGCGGCTTCGACCCGCTGCTGTTCGACAAGCAGGGCACCCTGCACGTTGCCGTGTTCACCGACCCGTCGCGGGTGGGCATCTACAGCCAGCAGGCCGAACACCAGATCCGCTGGCTGATGCTGGACGTGCTGCGCCGCGTGCCGGGTGGCTATGGCGTGGTGATCAATCCGGGCACTTCGCTGGGCTTTGAGATTTCGCCGAGCGGCGTGGGCGAGATCCTGAAGGACTTCGCCCAGGGCTGAGCCGCCGCCTCGTCACTTGTAGCGTCGAGCCATGCTCGGCTGCGCCTGCAATCTGCCAGATCAGTCAACAGCAAGCTTCTCTTCGGCCGCCCGACGTGGTTCCCTCTGGATAACATCGGGAACGAGGCTCTGCCATGGAATTCAGGATGCTTCCGGCTGACGCGCCGGAACGAATGCAACTGGCGCAGTGGTACCACGCGCAATGGGGCCAGGACGCCGGCCTGACACTGGAACAGGAACTGCAGCGGCTCAATCCGCCGCAGGACGCCGAAGGCTTTCCGCACCTGATCGCCGCCTTCGATGGCGGCCAGTTGGTCGGTGCCGTGCAGCTCAAGCGCCGGGAGATGCAGGCCTTCCCGCAGTACGAGCACTGGCTCGGCAGCGTGTTCGTGGCCACCAGCCATCGCGGTTGCGGGCTGGCTAGTGGCCTGGTCGAGCAGGCGGCGGCGCAGGCGGTTCGGATGGGGGTTTCCGATCTCTACCTGCAGACCGAGGCCCTGGACGGCGGGCTGTATGCGCGGCTGGGCTGGAAGCCGCTGCAGGAAGCTGACAACCGCAGCCACCGCGTGCTGGTGATGGTGCGCAGGCTGGCCGCATGAGCGCCCCAACGGCCCGTCATTCCCGCTCTGCACTGATCTTCCTGATCGCGGCCATCGTTGCCGCACTGGTCTCCATGCCCCTGCTGCGCGCGGTGGGCATGGTGCTGTGGCCGGTGTTCGTCATTGCCTGGCTGATCAATCTGGGCGCGGCCTGGCATCTGGCCCAGTGGGCACGCCAGCAGGGCCGTTCCGAGTGGGCCTACGGATTACCGGCCGCGCTCGGTACCGTCGCCTCGATCGTGGTCTATGTGCTGTTGGCGTTGCTGGGGCCGAAGCGCGGGGCTCAGCCGGAAATCACCGGCTGAGTGCTTCGTTCCACTCGTTCCACAGGACACCATTCACGGCGGTGAGCAATGTCTGCTGGACCTCGATCAGTGTGTTGATCTCATCCAACACCGCCTCTAGGTCAGTGATTGAGATCTCGAATCTGGCCGTGCACTGGCTCATGGCATGTGCAAATTCGGTGCCATGCGCTAGCTCGACGGCTTCCTGGAGGACATGAGGGGCGTCGCTGAGGTGGAGCTCCAGACGAACGTCTTCATCGCCCGTAATGAGGACACTGTCCTCGCCCAGCTCCAACTCGAGCTCAAAACCACAGTCGGCCAATACCTCGGCCGCCCAGTTCAGTGATGCGGAAATCCCCTGTGCGTTGAAGTAGATATGGCTGGACGTCATCGAGGCTTCCCAAGAAAATTTTGGGGAGAGTATCGCTCGGTTTTACAGAAATCCTGATGATGCTTGAGTATCCCTGGCCAATCAGGTCGCCAAATGACGTATTTGGACTTAGCAAGTCATTCCAGTCCGCAGTAGTGATGCCAGCCATCTGACCGGCACCACCGCCTGCATCACATCGAGACCTTCTTCCGGTTGTCGTTGCTGACGCGGTCGATCAGCTTGTTGTACGGATCGAACCCGGCCTCGTCCGGCTTTTCGTCCACGGTTACCGTGATCTTCGGCGCGGCACTGGTGATGTGGTGGCGCTGCAGATACAGCACCTTCTGGTCGCGTTCCTTGCCGGAGGGCCCGTTGGCGAACACGCCGATCTCGACCCAGTCATCCATCGTGCCGTCGCTCTCCTTGCCCTTGCCATCGGCGTACTGCTTGGCGGCGTGCAGGTCCAGGGTTACATCGTAGCGACCGTCAGCACGCTTGCGGGCGCTGGCGGCCATCACCCGGTTGTCGTAGAAGCTGATCTTCTCGAACAGGTCGGTGACCAGCTGCTGGCGGTCGGCCGGGGTCTCCGCCCGGATGTAGCCCAGCAGCTCGCGTGAGGTGGTGTACGGCGGCTGCTGGTAACCCTTGTCCTGCAGGAAGCGCTTCAGAGCACGGTTCAGCGCCTGCTCGCCGATTTCCTCGCGCAGCCGGTAGAACACCAGCGAACCCTTCTGGTAGTGGATGTACTGCTGGTTCTCCACGCGCTCCAGCGGCTGTTCTTCGATGGCTTCGCCGCCGCGCCCGGAAAGGTAGCCGTCCAGCTCGCGCTTGAGGAACTGGCGCATGTGCTGGCGGCCGTACTCCTGCTCCATCACCATCAGCGCAGAGTACTGCGACAACGATTCGGAGAGCACCGTCGCGCCCTGCACGTTGGCACCGATCACCTGGTGCGCCCACCACTGGTGCGCGATCTCGTGCGCGGTCACGTAGAACACGTAGTCCACCTTGTCCGGATCGCGCAGGTCGGCGATGAAGCCGATGGCCTCGGAGTAGGGGATGGTATTGGCGAACGACTGCGCGAAGCGCGCATAGCCCGGGAACTCGATGATGCGTACCTGGCGGTGCTGGTAGGGCGTGAAGTTCGCTTCGTAGTAGGCCAGCGACTTCTGCACCGCTTCGATCATCCGGTCCACGTTGTAGCCGTTCGCCGGGTCGAAGTAGACCTCGATCGGGATGTCCTTGTACTTCGCCTTGCGCACCTCCCAGCGTGCCGACAGATAGGCGTAGAAGTTCAGCATCGGCCGATCCATGGCGTAGCTGAAGCAGCGGCGGCCATTCACCTCGGTCTCCTTCTGCAGGTAGCCCGGCGCCAGCGCCACCTGGTCCGGTGCGGTGCAGACCGTGGTGCGGAAATCGAGCCAGTCGGCGTCGTTGGAAATGTAGGTGTTGGCGCGCGCGGCTTCGTCTTCCAGCTTGGGCATGCGCCGCGGCTCACCCAGGCCGCGCTTGCGCCGCTCGTTGCGGTCGCTGATCTCGGCGCCTTCGTTGTAGCCGAACGACGGCAGTACGCGGCTGTTGAAGAACGTGCCGTTCTCGACGATGTTGCTCGGCGCCTGGCCGGCGGTGATG
Source organism: Stenotrophomonas sp. SMYL11 (assembly GCF_036320005.1). Classification (NCBI taxonomy): domain Bacteria; kingdom Pseudomonadati; phylum Pseudomonadota; class Gammaproteobacteria; order Lysobacterales; family Lysobacteraceae; genus Stenotrophomonas; species Stenotrophomonas sp. SMYL11. The sequence continues at coordinate 482,906 of NZ_JAWIRS010000002.1, read as the reverse complement.
CCATTGGGTTTCTGCACCACCCGGAAGTGGACGTTGCGGCTTTCACCCGGTTGCAGTGGCGCGGCCAGGCGGTAGATGCGGTAGCCAAGGTCGGCGTCGTGCATCGACAAGGTCTGCCCACCCAGGTCAGCCGCGACCAGCTGCTTGTCGTCGCCCATCGAGACATGCACGTCCTGGATCGGCACGGCATGCGTGTTGCGCACCGTCCAGTACGCATCGATCACCATCGACTGCGATTCCGGGAACAGGTCCACGCGGTTGTCCACCGCCACGATGCGAGGCTGCGGCAAAGTGCGGTACTTCGACAGCTCGCGCTCGTAGCGGGCCTGCAGATCCAGCTGCTGGTCGGGCGAGATGAACTCGTTGCGGATGTTGGTGCTCCAGTAGAGCCAGCCGCCCACGCCGATGAAGGCCAAGGCCGCTACTCCAGCGAAGACGCCGGTCGGACCGCGCAGGCGGCGGCCGGCCAGGGCCAGTCGCTGGCGCAGCCCTTGGCTGACGCCACGCACCCAGAATGCTGATGCCAGGCACATCAACGTCAGCAGGAACAGGGCCCAGTAGCCCTGGAACGCCAGCTGCCCGGTCAAAAAGTGGCCGTAGCCGTTCATGTCCGAATAGGGCGCGTTGGGCCAGCTGCCGAAGTTGTACAGGTTCTGCGTGTAGTCGAGCAGGCCGAGCACACCCTGGCCGATCATCACCACGATCAGCAGCGCGTAGCCGACGAACTTGTTGTTGGTGAGCACCTGCAGCACCAGCGCCAGGCCGCCCATCAGGATGTAGACCACCGAATCCAGGGCCAGGCTGCGCAGGTACAGCAGCGGCTCAAGATGCGTGTAGCCCTTGGCCAGCTGCACACCCATCGCCGCCAGCGCGCCGGCGGCCTGGAAGCAGACGATCACCGCCAGCAGTGCAGTGAACTTGGCCAGCAGCGGCACCCAGTTCGGCACCGGCATGGCATCGGTCACTTCATTGATGCGCGCGCTGCGTTCCTTCCAGACCAGCTCACCGGCGAAGAACAGCACGATGATCACCAGCAGCCAGCTGAAGGCGCCCTGCAGGCCCATGATCATCTGCGAGGTGACCGGCCAGATCGAGGTGCCGTACAGGGTCTGCCGGAACAGCGCGCTGGGCAGGAAGTTGGCCAGGCCCAGCACCAGCAGCACGATGAACGGCACGCTGCGCAGGACGCCACGTGTATCGAAGCGGACCTGGCGCAGGAACTGCTGCCACGCCGTGGTGGTAGTGAACGCCGGTACCACGCGCGGCAGCGTTGCGCGGGTGGGGCGGACGGCGCCGGCATCGGCATCGGCAACCGGTTGCGCCTGCCTGCGGCCCCAGCGCCGGCGGCCACTGCCGCTGCGTTCGGTGCGGAACAGCGCGAAGGTGGCGGCGAACAGCGCGGCAGCCACGCCCAACCACAGGGCGCGATTGGCCAGCAGGTAACCGGCCAGCTCGGGAATCCCGTTGTTGCGTTCGGCGGTGGACCAGTAGCGGATCGTGCGGCCCAGTGCGCGCATGCCCAACGGTTCGCTCAGCACCGCGATCCACGTGTTGTCGATGTCGCGCAGCAGGGCCGCGCTGGCGCCGTACAGCACCAGGTAGGCCACCAGGCCGATGTAGACCCACAGGATCGAGCGCGTCAGCGCCGCCAGCAGCGACAGCAGCGCGGTGGTGAACAACAGGTTCGGGATGACGATGACCGCGAACGTCCACGCATAGCCCTGCCAGCTGATCGGGCCCATGCGCTCGGGATCGACCCACGGCATGAACGGCGCCAGCCACAGGCCGAACGCGATCAGGACGTAGACCAGCAGCCCGGCCGCCAGGGCGGCAGCGATGCGCCCGGCCAGGTAATCGCGGCGCTTCACCGGACTGGCGAAGATCAGTTCGGCGGTGCCGAGTTCGAAGTCACGCAACAGCGCGTTGCTGACGAACAGTGCGGTGACCAGCATGCCAAGCAGGGTGAAGATGCCCAGCATCTGCGCGATCACGGTGGGCGCGTTGCTGTGCACGTTGCCAGTGCCGCCACCGATCTGCACGGCGTCGCTGGAGGCGGCGGCGAAGGCGAGCAGGGCGAACAGCCCGGCCAGCAGCCACAGCAGCGGGGAACGCAGCTGCTCGCGCAGCTCGAAGCGGAAGAAGTTGAGGATCATGGCGTGCTCCGCTCAGGCTGCCGCGCGGGCACGGGCCTGCAGGCGCAGGCGCTGGAAGTACACGTCCTCGAGGTCGGGAGCTACGGCCGCAAAGCCGTCGCCGGGGTCGTTGGCGCTGTGCACGTGGATCACCGGGCGACCACCGACCAGGCGGGTCGACAGCACCACGTAGCGCGCTTCGTGGTCGGCCAGTTCAGAAGAATCGACCTGCTTGCGCCAGACCTGGTGCTGCAGGGCGTCGATGGCTTCGGCAGGACGGCCGGTCAGCAGCACCTGGCCCTTGTTCATGATCGCCATCGTCGGGCACAGATCGGTTACGTCCTCGACGATGTGGGTGGACAGGATCACCGCCACGTTCTCGCCGATGGCGGCCAGCAGGTTGAGGAAGCGGTTGCGTTCTTCCGGGTCGAGGCCGGCGGTGGGTTCATCGACGATCACCAGCCGCGGGTCACCCAGCAACGCCTGGGCAATACCGAAGCGCTGGCGCATGCCGCCGGAGTAGGTGCCCAGCTTGCGCTTGCGGGCGTCCCACAGGTTCACCTGCTGCAGCAGTCCATCGACCACCTCGCGGCGCTGCGCGCGCTGGGTCAGGCCCTTGAGCACCGCGAAATGCTCCAGCAGGTCCAGCGCGCTGACTTTCGGGTACACGCCGAAATCCTGCGGCAGGTAGCCCAGCCGGCGGCGCACCGCGTCCTTGTCGCGCAGCACGTCGATCGACGCCTCGCCCGGAATGCTGAGCGTCGCCGTGCCGCTGTCGGCTTCCTGCAGGGTGGACAGCGTGCGCATCAGCGACGACTTGCCGGCGCCGTTCGGGCCGAGCAGGCCGAACATGCCGCGCGGGATGTCCAGGTTGACGTTGTTGAGGGCATGCACGCCGTTGGCGTACGTCTTGGACAGCGAATCGATCTTCAGCATGCGACGTACACCTTTCAATGGGCGATGTCTGCGCGTTATCCGCGCATCAGCCTCCGTGCGCATCCGCCGTTGGTCATGGGGGGAGAATTCCGCCGTCGCACGTTGGGGCGTGGGGCGGTGGCCTGGCAGCGCTTACCCGCGCAGCGACGATTCCCGCACCACCAGCTTCACCGGGATGCTCTGGCTCTCCACCGGTTGCCGGCCGATCAGTGCCAGCAGGCGCTCCACCAGCAGCTGTCCGGCCTGCTTGGTGTCCTGCTGCACGGTGGTCAGCGCCGGGGATACCGAGGCCGCCAGTGGGATGTCGTCGAAGCCGGTCACCGCCACGTCCTGTGGCACCCGCAGGCCAGCCTCGCGGAGCGCGCGCATCGCACCGATGGCGATCAGGTCGCTGGCGGCGCAGATCGCATCGATCGGTTCACCGCGCGCCAGCAGCACCTGGCAGGCCTCCTGGCCGGAAGCCTCGGTGGTGATCGCATCGTGCTGCAGCGCCGGTTCGGCGGCCAGGCCGTGGTCCTGCAGGGCCGCGACATGGCCGCGGTAGCGTTCCTGGAATTCGGGGTAATGGCTGGAGGCATGGCCGAGGAAGGCGATGCGGCGGCAGCCCTGCTGCAACAGGTGGGTGGTGATGTCATGCCCGCCCTGGAAGTTGTCGCTGCCGATCGACACGCCGGGCTGGCCGGGCAGGGCGGCGCCCCAGCGCACGAAGTGCGTGCCCTGTTCGACCAGCCGCTGCAGGCGGTCGCGCGATTCGTGGTAGTCGCCGTAGCCGAGCAGGATGATGCCGTCGGCCTTGTTGCTGTCCTCGTAATCGGCCTGCCAGTCGGTGGACAACTGCTGGAACGAGACCAGCAGGTCCTGCCCGTGCAGGGCGCAGGCGCGGGTGATCGAGCCCAGCATCGAGTGGAAGAACGGGTTGATCAGCGAGTCGTCGTTGGTCGGGTCTTCGAAGAACAGCAGGGCCAGGGTGCCGGCGTTGCGCAGGCGCAGGCTGGAGGCGTTCTTGTCGACCTTGTAGTTCAGTTCGCGGGCGATGCGCAGGATGCGCTCGCGGGTCTCGGCATTGACCATCGGGCTGCCACGGAGCGCCCGCGACACGGTCGGCTGGGAGACCCCGGCCAGGTGGGCGATGTCCAGGGAGGTGGCTTTGCCTTTGATCGTCATGGGAACGGATAGGGAACGTGCAGCGATCATGATGCCATGAGGCTGGCCCTCCGCTTGCAGGCGCGCTCCTGCCTGAATGAACGGGATTGACGTTAAAAAATGTGACCAATTTGTCATTTTTATCTGATTTGCACAAAAGTGCATTCAGCAGATGGACAGCTGCCATGGCATGGCCCTAGAGTCCGCGCACCAGGGGACAACAAGGCAGTTGACGTGGGCAGTAACGGATCAGGGATCGATCTGCAGGAGTCGCTGTGCGTGGACGATGGAGGCGCGCTGGCGTGCTTCGTCGCCCTGTTGGGGTTTCTGGATCGGCCTGCCGACCCCGACCAGCTCCGGCACCAGCTGGGGCACCCCGAAGGCCGTATCGATACACAGGATCTGTTGCGCCTGGCCAAGCGGATGGACGTCAAGGCACGCGTGGTACAGGCGCGGGTTACCGCGCTGCGCGACCATCCGCTGCCCGCCATCGCCTGCCTGGCCGACGGGCGCTATACGCTCGTGCTCAAGGCCGACGCCGAGAACGTGTTGTGCTTCGACGCGGCGGCCGACGGACGCCCGGTCACGCTGTCCCTTGGCGAGTTCTCGCAGGAGTTCGATGGCCGCCTGTTGCTGATGACCACGCGTGAAAGCGTGGCCGGCGGCGTGAGGCGCTTCGATGTCGGTTGGTTCATTCCTGCCTTGGTGAAGTATCGCCGCCTGCTGCGTGACGTGTTGGTAGCCTCGTTCTTCCTGCAGTTGATGGCACTGATCACGCCGCTGTTCTTCCAGGTGGTGATCGACAAGGTACTGGTGCACAAAGGCATCACCACGCTGGAAGTGCTTGCCCTTGGCCTGCTGGTGGTTTCGGTGTTCGAAGTGCTGATGGGCGGACTGCGCACCTACCTGTTCTCGCACACCACCAGCCGCGTTGATGCCGAACTTGGCTCGAAACTTTTCTCCCACCTCACACATCTGCCATTGGCCTATTTCCAGGCGCGCCGGGTGGGCGATTCGGTGGCGCGCGTACGCGAACTGGAGACCATCCGCGAGTTCCTCACCTCCTCGGCGCAGACGGTGGTGCTGGATCTGTTCTTTGCCATCGTGTTCCTGGCCGTGATGTGGCTGTACAGCCCTGCATTGCTGCTGATCGTGCTGATCACGCTGCCGCTGTACGCGGTGGTGGTCATGGTGGTCGGGCCGATGCTGCGGCGTCGCCTGGATGAAAAGTTCGTGCGCGGTGCCGAAAACCAGTCGTTCCTGGTCGAAGCAGTGACCGGTGTGGAGACCATCAAGGCGCTGGCGGTCGAGCCGCAGGCGCAGAACCGCTGGGACAAGCAGCTGGCGGGCTACATCCAGGCCAGCTTCCGCGCCAGCATGCTGGCCAACTGGGGTTCGCAGGCGGTGCAGCTGATCCACAAGCTGGCCACCGTGGCACTGCTGTTCTTCGGTGCGCGGCTGGTGATTGACGGCAAGCTGACCGTCGGCGAACTGGTGGCGTTCAACATGCTTGCCGGGCAGGTTGCGGGGCCGGTGCTGCGCCTGGCGCAGTTGGCGCAGGACTTCCAGCAGGCGCGCATTGCCGTGGAGCGGCTGGGCGACATCCTCAACTCCCCTACCGAACCGGCCAGCTCACCCTCGCGTGCCAGCTTGCCGGCAGTGGATGGCCGCATCGCGCTGGAGCATGTGTCGTTCCGCTATCGGCCTGAGGGGCAGGAAGTGTTGTCGTCGGTCAGTCTGGAGATTGCTCCGGGTGAGATCCTCGGCGTGGTCGGGCCCTCGGGATCCGGCAAGTCGACCCTGACCAAGCTGATCCAGCGCCTGCACACCCCGGAGCGCGGCCGTGTGCTGGTGGATGGCGTCGATCTGTCCATGGTGGATCCGGCGTGGCTGCGCCGGCAGGTCGGTGTGGTGCTGCAGGAGAACCTGCTGTTCAACCGCAGCGTGCGCGAGAACATCGCCATGGCTGACCCGGCCATGCCGATGAGCCGGGTGGTGGAAGTGGCCAAGCTGGCTGGCGCGCACGATTTCATCCTGGAGCTGCCCGAGGCCTACGACACACGCATCGACGAGCGCGGCGGTAACCTCTCCGGCGGCCAACGGCAGCGCTTGGCGATTGCCCGCGCGCTGGCCATCGATCCGAAGATCCTCATCTTCGATGAAGCGACCTCGGCGCTGGATGCGGAGAGCGAGGAAGTCATCCAGGACAACCTCAAGCGGATGTCAGCCGGCCGCACCGTGATCATCATCGCGCATCGTCTGTCGGCGGTACGCCAGGCCAACCGCATCGTGACCCTCGAACGTGGCCGCATCACCGAGACCGGCACGCACGAGGATCTGCTCCGCGCGGGAGGCCGTTACTCACTGCTCTACACCAAACAGATGGGCCTGCCCGCCGTGGCGGCCCCGCTGAACTGACCACCGCGGGCCCAGCCAAGGACAGCACGCATGTTGAAGGGACTGAGGCATCACCTGGGCATCCTGCGCGAGAGCCTGCGCGCGGAGCGTGCGCAGCCGGACCAACGCGACTCGGCGGCGCCGGACTTCCTGCCGGCGGCGCTGGAGATCCTGGAAAAGCCCCCGAACCCGATCGGCCGCACCGTTCTCTGGCTGCTGATCGCCTTTCTCGCCATCGCATTGGTCTGGTCGTGCCTTGGCCGCCTGGACATGGTCGCGGTGGCCGAAGGCAAGGTGATTCCGCGCGGCAACGTGAAGGTGATCCAGGCTGCGGACCAGGGTGTGGTCCGTGCGATCCACGTGGTTGAAGGGCAGTCGGTGAAGGCCGGCACGCCGCTGCTCGAACTGGACCCGACGGTCAGCCATGCCGAAGTCGAGCAGGCGCGCCAGGCGTTGCTGACCGCGCAGATCGATGTGGCACGGGCGCAGGCCGTGGTTGACCACGTCGCCGGCCGGGCCGGTCGCTTCATCGCACCGGAGGGAGCACCTGACAGCATCGTTGCCATCCAGCAGGCACTGGTGGCCGCCAAACAGCGCGAGTTCGATTCCACCGTGGGCGGCTTGCAGCAGGAGCGCAGCCAGCGCGATGGCGAGCACGGCATGATCCTTGCCGAGATCGCCAAGCTGGAAGAGCAGCTGCCGCTGGCCACCGACCAGCTGAACAAGCTGGAGGAGCTGAGCCGCGACAACTATGTGCCGCGACTGCAGGTGGCCGAAGTGAAGGAGCGTGTTGTCGGCATGCGCCAGGACCTGGCGATCCGTCGCGAAGAGCAGCGCAAAGCGACCGCAGCGCAACTGGCGGCCAGCCAGCAGATGAGCAAGAGCCGCAGCGAGTTCGCACGCGAAGCATTGGATGCCCTGACCGAGGCCGAAGCGGCGCGCGCGCTGCGTGGCGAAGAATTGAAGAAGGCCCACGACAAGGCCGGCCACACGGTGCTGCGCGCACCGGTGACCGGCGTGGTGCAGCAGCTGCAGGTGCACACCATCGGCGGTGTGGTGAAGCCGGCCGATGCGCTGATGGTGCTGGTGCCGCATGACGGCGAGCTGGTGGTCGATGCGATGCTGCCCAACCGCGATGCCGGCTTCGTCCGCGACGGGCAGCCGGTGGAGGTGAAGCTGGAGGCCTATCCGTTCACCCGCTACGGTGTGGTGGATGGCGTGGTCGAGACTGTGGGCCGTGATGCGGTGCAGACCGAGAAGGAAGGGTTGCGCTATCCGGCGCGCGTGCGCCTGCTGCGGCCCTGGATCGAAGTGGATGGCCGGCGCCGCGCGCTGGCGCCGGGCCTGGCCGCAACGGCGGAAATCAAGACCGGTGATCGCAGGATCATCGAGTACCTGCTGTCGCCGCTGTCGCGGCGCGTGCAGGAGGCGGGGAGGGAGCGATGAGCCGGCGTAGACCTCAGCCCTGAGTCCAACCACGTTTCTGCCAACCGGCAACGTGCCGAAATTGTTGTTCAACCCAATGGAGTGGAGAACTGACATGAGCGGTCGCACCATCACCCAGGTTCCGAAGCGGTCCATCACCACGATCGTCAGAAGGATGAAGACCGCCAGCGCGAGCGCCTCGATTGGCGACAACGCAGCGCTGATGGCGTCCATTGCCGAGCTCATGCAGTTTGACGAGATGTCGATCCGTGTCGCGCTCGATGGCACCGGCTGGTCGGTGATCTCAGCCTCCGCCGAAGAGAAGAGCGGTTACTTCGGGATGGCGCTCTATCACGACGCGAGCAACTCCTTCATTGTGGCCAACCGGCCAACACAGGCCAACCCGGTGGATTGGCGCGACATCATTACCGATGCCCTGGCCACGCTGCGGATTCCAACGCAGCAGCAGTTGGACGCCATCACATTCGGTCGACAGGCGCTGGCCGATGCCAAGGGGATCGGGCTGAACTTCGGCGATCTGTACTTCCCGGGCTTCTCGTTGGGAACCGCACTCGCGCAGACGCAGATGATGGATCTGTACCTGACCCGCGACAACCTGCCGGTGGGCTTCGATATCAACCGGATGAGTGGCATTGGCAAAGGTTCAGCCGGCTTTGGCGTGGGCAATCCATCCGACAGCCTTGGCATGATCATGGCGATGGTGCACGGCCAGGGAGTGAATACCGCGGCTGCGCAGGCATTCATCCAGGATCACTACACGCACTACGTGCGCCAATCGGACTTCGTGCCGGGTGGTGCGTGGACCGCCGGTGGACGGCTGGGCAATGTGGTGGTGCTGCCGGACCTGTACGTGCTGACCGAGAGTGGGAAGTATGTGATGGTGACAGGCGTGGGGGCCCACAATGGCCCCGCCTATACCCTGTCAATCGAGGCCTACAAGGAACATCAGGTCACCGCACAGGACTACATTGCGGTCATCCGCACCGACGGCACGCTCGCATTCCTGCCCAAGGCGGACAAGGAGCTCATCCTGCCATCGGCTGACTTCATCGGGCAGAGCCAGAGCTATCTGCCCACCGGCTACATCCTGACCATCGCCGAACCGCAGGGCGACGGCGTGAGGATCGTCGGCGAGACGATCAATGGCGACGTCATCGAGATCGTCCGCACCGATCTTGATGGTGACGGGGATTACGACCGCATCGAGCGGGTGCTGCAGGAGAAGACCAGCGGCAGTCGCAACTTCGGCAACAATCGCTTCCTGATCTCCGGCGGCGATGTCAGCGACGAGGACGACTATGTCCAGACCGCGCAGGTGAGGATCGACAGCAACGGAGATGGAAAAGTCGACCAGATCGACAACGTCACCACCCGCGGCAACATCCGCATCGAGGTCAATACCGTCATCGCTGCGGATGGCACGGTGACCACCACCGACGATGTGCTGTATCTGGGTGTGAACATCGGTTCAATCGGTTCAAGCTTCGGCAGCTCGCTCAGTTCGGTACTGTTCGACGACGCCCTGGTCAGCAGCATCGGTTCAATCGTGTTTTCCGCACTGGGCGAGAATCTGGCCGAAGCGCTGGCGCAGCTGAGGGTGACCGAATCGGCGTTCCAGGCATTCGATGCCGCGTTCCAGGATATCGAACTGGATCTGGGCGCCAACGCCACCGGCGTGGTTTCGTCCTATCTGGCCGGTGAGCTCATCCATGCCCTCGGCCTGGAGGGTACGGTGGTCGGAGAGCTGGGCCAGTCTGCGGCGGCGCAGGCGCTGGGGATGATCATCCAGAACATTTCCAACGGCGTACCGGCGCTGAGCAACATCAACCTGGGCAGCTTCAACATCAGCACGGTGGTGGCCACCTGGCTGGGCACCAAGCTGGCCTCCAAGCTGGTGGAGTTCGATACCATCGCAGGGCAGATCGGCGCGTCGCTGGGGGCGTCCATCGGTGCCATGATTGGCGCCGCCAGCGCGGGCTCCAGTGCGGCGATGGGGATGCGGTTCGGGTCCATGGCCGGGCCGGTCGGCGCGGTCATCGGTGCGTTCGTCGGCTACATTTTCGGCGGCGTGATCGGATCGATGTTCGGGGGCAAACCGCGTTCCGGCGCCGAGGTGACCTGGGACCAGGCCTCGGGCAAGTTCGCCATCAGCGGCGTCTGGCAGCGCTCGGGTGCCACCCCGATGGCGGCCATCAGTTTCGCGCAGACAGTCAGCGGAACGCTGAACAACGTACTGGAGCTGGCAGGTTCACGCCTGATCGATCCCGCGTCGGTGGTGGCCGGTGGATACGGAACCCACGGCAAGGATTTCGTCTATCGGCGCAACGGGACGGTGGTCTTCAAGACGCGCGATGCCGCCGAGGTGATCGGCTACGGCTCCCTGGCGGCACTGCGTTCGCTGGTGCCACAGATGGCAGGCGGTGACATCTACATCAAACGGACCCTGTCCAACGGCCTGGCGACCACCCGTCCACAGGACTTCGATTCAACGCAGCTGGTGGGCGATCTGTCCGTGGCCCTGGACTATGGCCGCTACATGGCCGATCCCAGCGTGGTCAACGCCCTGCTGTCGACCGGATCGGCCGATGGGTTCGCCGCAGGCTGGGCCATTACCTTCGCACGTGCCCGCGAGCTGGGACTGCACCGGCGCGCCGCCAGCGACTGGACGGGCGGTTTCTCGGTGCTGATGGATGAGATCCTCGATGGCACCGTGGACGGCATCGGTATCGGGCCAGCCAATCTCTACATGGCACTCGACGGCAAGGAGCGCACGTTCACGGTGATGGCCGGTGATGAGCGCGCCGGAACGATACGCGACAGCATCGAAACCTCGATGAAGGATGAAATCGCCGGCAGCAGCGGGGCGGACCAGATCTCGCTGGAAGGCAATGTGCTGGCCGCTTCGGCAGCGCTCAAGGTCAACGGCGCGGCGATGAATGGCAGCCACAAGGTGGACGTGGCCGCGATCATCGATGCAGGCGACGGCGACGATATCGTCCGCGGCGGCGATCTTGGCAATGATCTGCTCGGCGGGTCCGGCAATGACACGCTGGTCGGCGGACGCCTGGATGACTGGCTGCTCGGGCAGGACGGTGACGATGTCCTGTTCGCCGGCGCGGTTTCCAACATCACCTTTGCGGCCGGCGATGCCGCAGCGGAGGCCGCGGCGATCGCCGTCAACGGCGGCAACGGCAATCTGCTGCGCGGCGGCGCAGGCAACGATCGCCTCTATGGTGGCCGTGGCGCGGACTGGCTTGAAGGCGGTGCCGGCGTCGACCGGATCCTGGGCGGCGACGGCGCCGACATCATCAGCGGTGGTGCCGGTGACGACCGCTTCGGAAATGGCGCCGCGCTGTTCGGCGGCGGTGGCTCGGACCAGTACCTGTTCGGATTCGGCGATGGCCGCGATGTGATCTTCGACGAGGCGGACGGCGCGTCGGTGGCCAACAAGGGCGGTGACTCGCTGGCCTGGCGCATCCGCCAGATGGAGCAGGGGCTGCTGGCACGTGGCTGGGCAGGCGGCGGCGACTACCTTGCCGACGGTACGGTCCGTGGCGGCGAGGATGCGATCGTGTTCAGCGCCGGTGTTGCGTTCGAGAACCTGCGCATGCGCAGGGACGGCAACAACCTGGTGATCTCGCTGGTGTTCATCGATTCGGCCGGCCGTGCCAAAACCACCAGCGACGAGCTGGTGATCAGCGACTGGTTCGAGACGACCCACCGGGTGGAGTGGCTGCGGTTTGCCAATGGTGAGGAGGTCCGCATTGGTGACATGACGTCCTACATCATCGGCAGCGCCGGATCGGACGTCATCCTCGGTACCTATGGCGCCGACTTCATCTATGGCGGTGACGGCAATGACGAGATCCGTGGGCTGGCCGGCAATGACTTCGGCATTGGCGGGGCCGGCGACGATTTCGTTGCCGGCGACGGCGACCAGGACTGGGTGATGGGCGGCTCCGGCAACGACCAGGTGCTCGGTGGCGACGGCAACGACACCGTGTTCGGCGACGGTGGCAACGACCGTGTATATGGTGGTTCCGGCTCGGATCTGGTCGTCGGTGGACGCGGCAACGACGAGGTCGTGGGCGGCGAAGGCGATGATGTGTTCCGTTATCAGCGTGGCGATGGCGAAGACATTCTTCTTGATGACTACGTCGACAACTGGGATCTGGTGTGGGAGAAGGGCAGCTACGTCAACGGCTACGTGCGCAACGCCGATGGCACGGTCAGCAAGGACGGCGTGGTGTACTTCAATGGCGCCAGCTGGATCAGCCACAACGACTGGAACGACGAGGCACAGGTACTGCGCCGCCACATGGGCGCGCTGGATGGCGTGATCGCGCGCAACGCCGGCGTTGATTCACTGGAGTTCGGTGCGGGCATCGACGTCCAGGACATCCTGCTGCAGCAGATCGACAACGATCTGCGCCTGACCGTGGGCCGTGATGGCGACGCGGGCCGTCTGTCGCAGTCCACAGACACGCTGACGATCAAGGACTGGTACGCGCTGGGCGGCTCCATCGAGAACATGGTGTTCGCCGCCACCGGTCGCCTGGGCGTTGCCGCGATGACGCTGCTGGGCGGCAGTGATGGCAACGACACCATCAGTGGAACGTCCGGCAAGGACTGGCTGACCGGCAACGGTGGTGACGATGTCATCGACGGCGGGGCTGGCGATGATCTGCTCAACGGCAATGAAGGATCGGACCTGCTCAAGGGCGGTGCCGGTGCGGACATCCTCTACGGCGGGAGCGGCGACGACACGCTGGAAGGGGGCAGCGACGCCGATCTGCTGTTTGGCGGGTTGGGCACCGACATCGCATCCTATGCCGGCAGCAGCGCGGTTGTTGCCTATCTTGGCAACACCGTCGGCAATACCAGCCATGCCAAGGGCGACGTGTATGAGGGCATTGAGGGCCTTGCCGGCGGAAGCGGTGCCGACCGCCTGGGCGGTGATGCCTCCGACAACATCCTGCGCGGTGGCGGCGGCAACGATCTGCTGCGTGGTGGAGCGGGCGACGACGTGTATGAGTACAACGTCGGCGACGGTGACGACCAGATCATGGACGCGGCGTTCGATCTGGAGGAAGTGGTCGGCGCGGACGGCCAGGTATCCGGCGCGTACCTGGCATCGTGGGATTACCTGGGCGAGAGCGCGGGGCGGCATGCGTACCGGCTGACCCTGACCAACCGCATCAGCGGAGAGGTGGCCTACCGCAGTTTCGATCAGGTCGATTTCCTGTTCTCGCAGCAGCAGGCCACGATCCCGCCGGCTTCGGCCTGGAACTACGGGGTGGGGCGCCTGCAGGGAACGACCTGGCGCAACACCGCCAACGGCATGCAGCTGCTGCGTGAGGCGCCGCGCCAGGACGCGTCGGGCGACGACCTGTTGTCGTTCGGAAAGGGCATCAGCCTGTCCAATCTGCGCCTGCGCATTGTCGGCGGCGAGAACCAGTTGGACGTGGTCGCGGCCCAGAATGGATCGGTGAAGATCGGCAGTGACGGCAACCCGCAGATCAGCGTGGAGCGCATGCAGCTCAACGATGGCCTCACCGTTGAACTGCGCAATCTCCGCCAGCTCGCGCAGGGGGGCACGGCCGATGACGATCTGATCCTGGGCGGTACGGCGGCCGACGTCATCAACGGAGGGGCGGGTGAGGATGTCCTTTCCGGAAGCGACGGCAACGACACGCTGAGCGGTGGCGATGGCGATGACACGCTGGAGGGCGGTGCTGGCGCGGACGTGCTGGACGGCGGCAGTGACCGCGTGAGCCTGGGGCAGGCGATCCAGCCTGGGCAGGCCTACGGAGACACGATCCGCTACGCCTCATCCAGCGCGGCGCTGGTTGCCGATCTTGCCACCGGTTCGTTGTTCGGCGGGCACGCCACCGGTGACAGCATCGTGCTGAATGGGGGTGTCAGCTCGGTCGAGAACGTGGTGGGAACCGCTGACTTTGGTGACACGATCAGTGGCGACGCGCGTGCCAACCGGCTGCTCGGGTTGGGCGGCAACGACTGGCTGGACGGCCGGGCGGGCGACGACGTGCTCGTTGGCGGAGACGGCAACGATACGCTGATGGGAGGCGACGGCGACGATGCGCTGTCCGGCGATGACGGTGATGATCGTCTGGATGGCGGTGCCGGCAAGGACATACTGGCCGGCGGCACCGGCGCCGATGAGCTGTATGGCGGCCTGGGCAACGATCAGATCAGCGGTGACGCGGGCGACGACAAGGCCTGGGGCGGAGACGGTGACGACACGCTGGGCGGGCAGGAGGGCGCGGATCAGTTGTACGGCGAGGCCGGCGATGATGCCCTGTCCGGCGGCGCAGGCGACGACCTGCTGGAAGGCGGAGACGGCAACGACACGTTGTCCGGCGACGGTGGTGACGACCTGATGCGCGGTGGTGCGGGCGACGACACCTATGTTGTCGCCGGTCATGACGGAGCGGATCGGATCGAAGATTCGCTCGGTCGCAACCGGCTGGTGTTGCAGGACGCCGGTCCGGAATCGGTCTGGTTGCAGCGCAGTGGCGACGACCTGGTGGTGAGCGTGCTGGGCGGTGGATCGAGCGTTACGATCGCCGGCTACTACACCGGGGCAGGACGCCTGCGGGAGATCGCAACAACGGCGGGCTCGCTGTTCCTGGCCCATGCCGAACCGCTGATCCAGGCCATGGCGCAGCTCTCCACGGAGGTGCCGGCCGTCCTGCCGGCCGCCATCGCGGCGCAGCTGACGCGCTACTGGCATCCCACCGGCAAGGCCGGCCCGCAGCTGGCCAACCAGTCGCTGTCGACTGACGAAGACGTGGTACTGGTGGGCAACGTCAATGCCGTCGACCATGACGACAACATCTCCGGCTACGCCGTGCTGCAGGGGCCGACGATGGGCAGCGTTGCACTCGACGCGGCCACCGGTGCCTGGGTCTACACCCCCGCAGCCGATCGCCACGGCACCGACCGCTTCGTGGTCAGGGTCACCGATGCCGACGGCAATACCGCCGACCAGGTGGTGGACCTGGTGGTGCGTTCGGTCAATGACGTGCCCAGCGACATCCTCGCCCCGGGTCCGCTGGCGGTGGACGAGAACGCCGCCAACAACCTGTCGCTGGGCCGTTTCGGCCATGTCGACCGGGACGGCGCAGAGGACACCGCCACCTTCACCCTGATCAATGACGGCGGTGGCCGTTTCAAGATGGCGGCCGATGGCACGCTCAGCGTCCGCGATGGCACCAAGCTGGACTATGAGACCGGCAGCGCGCACACCATCCGCGTACGCGTGACCGACGGCGCCGGCGCGTGGTTCGAAAAGGACTTCACGATCGACGTGCGCAACATCAACGAAGCACCGTTCACGCCGACTCGCCCGCCGAACACCGCACCGGTTCTGGCCGGCGAGAAGACCGGGGCCGGCGCGGTGGTGGGCACCTTCGTGATCGGCGATCCCGACACCACGACGCCGACCCTGCAGCTGGTGACCAACCCGGGCGGCCTGTTGGAGGTGGTGGGCAACCAGGTGCGCGTGCGTTCGGGCGTTGTGATCGACTTCGAGGCGTTGGCCACAGCGCAGGGCGCGACGCTGGTCGACCTGGATGGCGATGGCATCAAGGAAGTGCTGCTGACCGCCAGTGTCAGGGCATTCGACGGCGAGCTGGCCTCGGCCGGGACCCTCAGCTTCACCTATGCCATCGAAGACGAAAACGAAGCACCGACCGCGGTGGCATTCGCGGCCACAACCACCAGCTTCAACGAAACCGATCGGGTGGCCACTGGCACAGCGCTGCCCGCGATCCTGCTGGGCACGCTGTCGGCCACCGATCCGGACACCGTGGCGGGCAGCGACTTTGCCACCATGGCCTACAGCGTTTCGGACAGCCGTTTCGAGATCGTCAACGGCAACCAGCTGCGCCTGAAGGCGGGCGCGATCGTCGACTATGAAGCGGGAAGTACGGTGACGGTGACCGTCACGGCAACCGATCGTGGCGGCGCTGGACTGAGTGTCAGCAAGCAGCTGGTGTTCACGGTCGTCAACCGTGACGACTATCTGTATGGCACCGCAGCCGGCGAAACGCTGGTCGGCCAGGCCAACCGCGACGTGATCCAGGGGTTGGGCGGCAACGACACCATCAACGGTGGCGGTGGCAATGACGATCTGTACGGTGGCGATGGCGATGACACCCTGCGCGGTGACGCCGGCGACGACAAACTGTGGGGCGAGCTCGGTCGCGATACCCTGTACGGTGGCGCCGGCATCGACGAACTGCGTGGCGGTGACGGCGATGACACCCTGTTCGGCGAAGACGGCGATGACCGTCTGTATGGCGATGCCGGCAACGACATTCTCGATGGCGGTGCCGGCAACGATCTGCTGGAAGGTGGCATCGGCAATGACACGCTGAAGGGCGGCCTCGGCAACGACATCCTGCGCGGTGGTGATGGCGATGACGTACTTGATGGTGGCGCCGGTGCCGACACACTGTCCGGTGGTGGCGGTGTCGATACACTGACCTACGCATCGGTAACCGCCGGCGTGGTGCTGAACCTGGCGACGGGAACCCATGGCGGTGCAGCAGCCGGTGACGTGCTTGAGGATGCGTTCGAGCGGATCATCGGCAGTGCATTCAACGACACCATCACCGGTAGCGCGGGTGATGACTACATCGAGGGCGGTGCCGGCAATGACACGCTCTACGGTGGGGCCGGCAATGACACGCTCTATGGTGGTGACGGTGATGATCTGCTGGATGCGCAGGCCGGCAACGATACGCTGTATGGTGGCGCCGGCAGCGACATCCTGATCGGTGGTGATGACAGTGACGTCTATCTGATCGATCGCGATTCGGGTGCGGATGAGATCCGCAATTACGATTCCAGTGGCGACGACATCGACGTCATCGGCTACCGCGACATCAGTCGGAATGATCTGTGGTTCAGCCGCACCGGCGATGATCTGGTGATCTCGGTGATCGGTACCAGCGTGGTGACCACGATCAAGGGCTGGTACACCACGACCAGCGCCAATGATCGCGCCAACTACAAGATCGATTTCATCCTGGCCGGCGAGCATGCCAGCAGTACCATCAATGCCGAGGCGCTGGTCACGCTGATGGCCGGCCGGACCAAGCCCGCCACCGTAGCCGCTTACCAGGCCCTGCATGCTGACGCGTCCTTCGAGAACCAATGGCGGCACCACTGGGATGGCAACGGTCTGCCCTCGGTCAGCGTCGTGGCGGACCAGTCGATCAACGAAGAGGGACAGGTTGCCGTGCAGTTCACCGTGGGCGATGACCTGACCCCCGCATCCGGTGTGACCGTACAGGCGTTCGTACTGGACGCTACCGACCTCAGTTCCACTGTGGCCTGGATGAACGCGCCGACCATCACCGCCGGTGCCAACGGCGAGCGGACGGTGACCCTGGTGCCGAAGGGCAATGCCAGCGGACGGGTGGCGATCAAGCTGGTCGCCACCGATGCGGGTGGCCTGGTGACCGAGCGGGTGTTCTTCCTCGACGTGAAACCGGTGGTCGATGCGCCGGTGATCAGCCGCGCGGTGCAGGTCGGTACGACCCTCGATGGTGGCACGCTGGCCCTGGATGTGCAGGCTGCGTTGTCCGATACCGATGGTTCGGAGACCCTGGAGATCCGCATCTCCAACCTTCCGACCGGGCTGACCCTGAACAAGGGAACGAACCTGGGCAACGGCGTGTGGTCGCTGACGCCGGCGCAGCTGGCCGGCCTGGCGCTGGTCGGCCCGGCCACGTGGTCGGCCGACCTGACCGGCACTGCGGCGCTGACCGTGACCGCCATCGCCAAGGAGACCGCCACCGGCCTGACCAGCAGCAAGACGCAGACCCTGTCGGTCACCATCAACGCGCGTCCGACCGACATCACGGTCGACCGCGCGTTGAGCACGGTCGAATCCACGGCGGATGCGCCGCTGGCCAATGGCACGGTGCTGGGCAACTTCGCCCGCGTCGACGCGGACAACGATGGCTTCACCTTCAGCCTGACCGACAATGCCGGTGGTCGCTTTGCGATTTCCGCGGCGGGCGTGCTGACGGTGGCCAATGCCAGCCTGCTCGACTACGAGACCAACACGTCGCATCAGATCGTGGTACGCGTGACCGACGCCGGTGGACTCACCCGCGACAAGACCTTCACCGTGGCGGTGACCAACGTCGATGAAGCTCCGGCGATACCGACCGTGTCCAGCCAGCCGGTGGCCATCGCTGCCGAGAATGCCGCGTTGGGCGGCGTGGTGATTGCCAACCTGTCCTCCAGCGGCGGCAATGGCAGCTACAGCTATGTGCTGGAGGGAGACTCGCGCGGCTGGTTCATCCTGGTCGGCAACCAGCTGAAATTCCGCGATGGCCTGGTGCTGGACTTCGAGGCGCTGAAGGCCGCCGGCATGACCCTGAGCGATGCCGACAGCGATGGCCGACAGGAGGTGGTGTACTCGGTGTCGGTGAAGGCCGTATCAGGTGGGTTGACCTCGGCCGGCGCGCGCACCATCACCGTGCGCCTGGAGGACGTCAACGACGCGCCCCATGGCATCACTGCCGACCGCACGCTCAGCATCGCCGAGAACTCGGGCAACGGTACCGAGGTCGGCAAGTTCAGTGGCCAGGACCAGGATGCGACCGACGGCCTGACCTTCACCCTGGTCAACAATGCCGGGGGCCGCTTTGCCATCACCGCTGCCGGTGTGCTGAGCGTCGCCAATGGCGGGCTGCTGGACTACGAGGCCACCACGTCGCATGCAATCACGGTGCGGGTGACCGACAGCCACGGCGCGACCCGCGACCAGGTGTTCCAGGTGGGGGTGTCCAACGTCAACGAAGCACCGCGCACGCCCGATGTCGTGCAGCACGTGGCGCTCACCGCCGAGAACACCGGCGTGTCGGGGCAGGTGGTGGCGACCTTGTCTTCGTCCGATCCGGACGGCACCGCGCCCTCGTACCAGATCATCAACGATCCGTTTGCCTGGTTCGTCATTTCCGGCAACCAGCTCAAGTACAACGTCAGCAGCTTCGATTTCGAAGCGGTTGCACCGTACCTGCAGTTGATCGACGGCGATGGAGATGGCCAGCTGGAGGCGTACTACAACGTCACCGTTCGTGCGACGGATGGAGCGCTGGTGTCGGGCAATCGCGAAATCACGGTGCGCATCGAAGACGTCAACGAAGCGCCGACAACCTGGGGCCAGAGCCTGACGCTGGCCGAATCGGCGCCGGGTGCGGGTCAGACCGTATTCCAGTTCACCAATTGGTCCGACCCGGACAGCCAGTGGTACAACCGCGACCACCGGTTTGCCATCACCGGTGGTGCCAGCAACCTGTTCGGCATCAATGCCACCACGGGTCAGATTGCGCTGCACGGGCAGCTGGATTATGAGACCGCGCAGAGCCACCAGATCCAGGTGACGGTCACCGATCGTGGCGGCCTGTCCAGCAGCACCTGGGTGACGATCAACGTGCAGAACGTCAACGAACGGCCGACGCTCGTGACGTGGCAGGATGGGAATTTCTATCAGGTGCTCTCAGCGAGTGACCAAGAGGACTTCTACGCCATCATTCACGTCACCAGTGCAGTGGAGATTGTTAGCGTTACCGGCCAGTACTGGGATACCTACTCGGGTGACACCTACACCTATGACAACGGAACCACGACGCGCGGTATATCGGGGAGCGGGTTCCTGACTCAGTACGGGGGCAACATCTTCGACTCGCGCATTGTTGCGCGTGGTGGGCGCAGAACGGAAACTTCCGGTGACTGGGGCGATCCACGTGGAAGTGGGGCGGGATACTTCCAGGAGACCTACTACGACACCTGGTATGAGATCGTCGTCCAGTCGGTGGATAGCACTGGCCTGTGGAGTGATCCGCTGAAATTCGTCGTCAACGAGTGGGGCGCACGCCTCGGTCCGGTCGTACTTGACCTGGATGGCGACGGCGTGGAGACCGTGGGCTGGGCGCAGAGCGCCACGCGCTTTGACATGGACGGTGATGGCGTGCGTGATCTGACCGGTTGGGTCGGGCCGCACGACGGTCTACTGGTGCTCGACCGCAACCGCAACGGCACGATCGATTCCGGCGCCGAAATCTCGTTCACGATGGATCTGGAGGGGGCGCATTCCGACCTCGAAGGTCTGGCTGCCTATGACAGCAATGGTGATCGGCGTCTGGATGCCAATGACGTCCGCTTCGGAGAGTTCCAGGTCTGGCGTGACGCCAACCGCGATGGCATCAGCCAGGCGGGTGAGCTGTTGACGTTGCAGCAGGCCGGCGTGGCGTCGATCAACCTCGATGCGCGCCGTACCGGGCAGATGCCGGGTACATCGGTGGACAACGCCACCTATGCCAACGGTCAGTACACCCGTACCGATGGCACACAGGCGGCCCTGTCGGACATGTTCTTTGCTTTCGGCGAGCGCGATGAGGAGGGCAACGGTGACGGCCTGAACCTGAATGCTGGCGCCGGCAAGGGCGGACGCGACCTGGGCAGCGGTGATGCCGCCTCCGGCCGGGTCAACCGTCGAGGCGGCGATCCACGCTTCGCGCCTGCAGCTGACCTGCCGCAGGCCCCGGTGGCGCAAGCAGTGACGGAACCGGGGGATCGTTTCGGTGGCGTTGAGCCCACAGCCGCCGAGCGGATGCAGCAATCGGCTCGTTCGGAACATCGTGCTCCCATCGACGAAAGCATTCCCTCCGGCCCGGCATCACAGCGCTCAGCCTTGCATGACAATCTGGCGCTGGCACAGAAGAAGCGGTTCCAGATGATCGAAGCGATGTCCACGTTCGACGCCCAGCCCTATGCCCAGGGCATCAGCACAGCGGCGCGCGATCCGGCCACCATGGAACTGTTGACCGCCATTCCCGACTACAGGATTTCCCGTTCATGATCACGTCCACGACCGCCACCGCCACCACCACCACCGACGGGGCGCCGCGTACCGTTGCCGAGGCCCTCGGCCAGATCGTCTGGCTGCTTTCACAGTCGCCGCTGCACCGTGAGATGCAGTTGAAGGACCTCGAATGGTCATTCATGCCGCCGCTGCTGAAGGAGCAGTTCCGGGTGTTCCGTTTCGGCACCCTGCCGCCGTTGCCGGGCATGCAGGAGGCCGGTGCGGCCTTCGCCGGGGTGACCCAGCAGGCGCTGGAACAGTTGCCGCTTGGAGTTGCAATCTGGGCCAATTTGTCAGAGGAGGCCGAGCGCAAGCTGGAAGCCGGCGAGCGGCTGGAACTGGACGACTGGAACAGCGGCGATCGCCTGTGGCTGATCGAGTTCATCACCCCCTTCGCCCAGCCCGGCAACGGCCTGGCCGAGGCCATGCTGGGCGATCTGCTGACCGGGCCGTTTGCGGGGCGCAGCTTGTCCATGCACCGGACCGATCCGGCCACCGGCCGGCGTGACAAGGTGACCCTGGGCGGCGTGCCGTCGCAGGCGGCCTGATCCGGGAGAGGTGAACGTCCGCCCCGGTCGCCACGCTGGCGGTCGGGGGAGTAGAGGCAAGCCCGGTGGGCCGGGGCTCGATGATAGAATGCCGGGTTTCTGGCAGTGCCCACCCATGGGCGGCCGGGTATCGGCAACTCCGGCTGTGTGCTATGACAGGCACCAGCCCCCGGACAATGGAATCACTTACCTATGGCGCGCGGCATCAACAAAGTCATCCTGGTCGGCAACCTCGGCAACGACCCGGACGTGAAGTACACCCAGAGCGGCATGGCGATCACCCGCATCAGCCTGGCCACCACCAGCGTCCGCAAGGACAAGGATGGCAACCAGCAGGAACGTACCGAATGGCACCGCGTGGTGTTCTTCGGCAAGCTCGGCGAGATCGCCGGCGAGTACCTGCGCAAGGGCAGCTCGGTCTACGTCGAAGGCAGCCTGCGCTACGACAAGTACACCGGCCAGGACGGCGTGGAGAAGTACTCCACCGACATCGTTGCCGATGAAATGCAGATGCTGGGCGGCCGTGGTGAAGGCGGCGGTGGCGGCGGCGGTGGCAGCTACGGCGGCGACCGTCCGCAGCGCCAGCAGGCTCCGCGCCAGGAGTACGGCGGCGGCGGTGGCGGCGGTCAGCGTGGTGGCCAGGGCGGTGGCTATGGCAACCAGGGCGGCAATCAGGGCGGCGGTTACGGCAACCAGGGTGGCAACCAGCGTCCGCAGCCGCAGCAGGCGCCGCCGATGGATGACTTCGCTGACGACGATATTCCGTTCTGATCGAACGCTCGTTCGCAGCAGAAAAGAAAGCCCCGCTCATGCGGGGCTTTTCTTTATCTGGAATCCCTTCGGAGTTGTGCCCCGCAGCATCGGTTTTCGTGCACCGCGACTTGCAAACAGACAATTTCCTCCCCTATGGTGCAATCGATTGCATTGCTGTGAATCGTTGCTTTTGATACCGGTTGGGAGGCCGGCAGGTGGATGTCCATCCATTCGATCAGACCGGCCCCGGCGGCGGGCCTCACGCGGCGCGATGCGTTGCGCATGGCGGTTGCTGGAGGCGTAGCTCTGGGTACTGCGGGAGCGTTGCCTGCATTCGCCGCCACCGCAGCGCTCAAGGGCAACCTGAAGCACTCCGTGGCCCGCTGGACCTTCCCGCAGCTGTCGGTCGCCGCGCTCTGCGCGACGGTGAAGGACATCGGCTTTGCCGCCATCGATCTGGTCGGTCCGGAGGACTGGCCGACGCTGAAGGCCCATGGCGTGTACAGCTCGATGTGCAACGGCGCAGAGCTGGGCCTGACCAAGGGCTTTGCCGGCCGCGAATTCCACGACCAGCTGGTGGAGCGCTACACGCGGCACATCGACCTGGTGGCCGATGCCGGCTATCGCAACCTGATCTGCTTCTCCGGCAATCGCAACGGCATGGACCCGAAGGAAGGTCTGGCCAATGCCGAGGCCGGCCTCAAGCGCATCCTTGGGCACGCCGAGAGGCGCGGTGTGGTGCTGGTGATGGAACTGCTGAATTCCAAGGTCGATCATCGTGACTATCTGTGCGACCACTCCGCATGGGGTGTGGAGCTGTGCCAGCGGCTCGGCTCGGACAACTTCGGCCTGCTCTACGACATCTACCACATGCAGATCATGGAGGGCGACATCATCGCCACCATCGGCAAGCATCACGCCTGCTTCAAGCATTACCACACCGCAGGCGTGCCCGGCCGGAACGAGATCGGAGACCAGCAGGAGCTCCACTATCCGGCCATCTGTCGCGCGATCCGCGACACCGGTTTCAAGGGATACCTGGCGCAGGAGTTCACGCCTGTAGCGCCTGATCCCGTTGCCTCATTGCGCGAGGCGATCCGCCTCTGCGACGTCTGAAACGATATCCACCCAGGTGAGAAACCCATGGCAGATAATCACTACGACGCCATTGTTGTTGGCTCGGGAATCAGTGGCGGTTGGGCGGCGAAGGAGCTGACCGAAAAGGGCTTGAAGGTCCTGATGCTGGAACGCGGACGCAACATCGAACACGTCAAGGACTACGTCAATGCGATGAAGGAAGCGTGGGACTTCCCGCACCGCAACCGGCCAACGCAGGCGATGAAGTCCGACTTCCCGGTGCTGATGCGCGACTACGGGCTGGCGGAGAATCTGGAAGGAATGTGGGCCAACGAACAGGACTCACCCTACATCGAGACCAAACGCTTCGACTGGTTCCGTGGCTACCACGTCGGCGGCCGCTCGCTGCTGTGGGGGCGGCAGAGCTATCGCTTCTCCGACCTGGATTTCGAGGCGAACCTCAAGGATGGTATCGCCGCTGACTGGCCGATCCGCTACGCGGACATCGCGCCCTGGTATGACCATGTGGAACGATTCGCCGGCATCGCCGGCACGCGCGAAGGACTGGACGTGTTGCCGGACGGCGAGTTCCTGCCGCCGATCCCGTTGAACATCGTCGAGAAGGATGTGGCCGCGCGAATCAAGAAGGCCTTCGGCGGCACCCGGCACATGATCCACTCGCGCACTGCCAACATCACCAAGCCGATGCCCGAGCAGGGCCGCGTCAACTGCCAGTACCGCAACAAATGCATCCTGGGCTGTCCCTTCGGCGCCTACTTCTCGACCCAGGCGGCGACGCTGCCAGCGGCGATGAAAACCGGCAACCTGACCCTGCGGCCGTTCTCGATCGTCAAGGAAGTGCTCTACGACAAGGACCGCAAGCGCGCGCGCGGCGTGGAGGTCATCGACGCGGAGACCGGACAGACCTACCAGTACACGGCCAAGGTCATCTTCCTCAACGCGTCGTCCTTCAACTCGACCTGGTTGCTGATGAACTCGGCCACCGATGTGTGGGAGGGCGGGTTGGGCTCATCGTCGGGCGAGCTCGGGCACAACGTGATGGACCATCATTTCGGAGCGGGCGCCTCGGGCCGGGTCGAGGGTTACGAAGACAAGTATTACTTCGGCCGCCGTCCCTGCGGCTTCTACATTCCGCGTTTCCGCAACGTCGCGGCCGACAAGCGCGGCTACCTGCGCGGGTTCGGCTACCAGGGCGGCGCCAGCCGCACCGGCTGGTCGCGCGAGATCGCCGAGCTGAACATCGGTGCCGACCTGAAGGAGGCGCTGACCGTGCCCGGTGACTGGCGTATCGGCATGACCGGCTTCGGTGAAATGCTGCCGCACCACGACAACACGATCCGCTTGGACCGCGACCGCAAGGACAAGTGGGGTCTGCCGGTGCTGGCGATGGACGTTGCCATGCGCGCCAACGAACTGGCGATGCGCAAGGACATGGCCGCCGATGCCGCCGAGATGCTGGAGGCGGCCGGCGTCAAGGACGTGAAGATGCACGACAACGATTACGCCCCGGGCAAGGGCATCCACGAAATGGGGACCGCGCGCATGGGGCGTGATCGGAAGAGCTCGGTGCTGAACCAGCACAACCAGGTATGGGATGCACCCAACGTCTATGTGACCGACGGGGCCTGCATGACCTCCAGCGCCTGCGTGAATCCTTCGTTGACCTACATGGCGCTGACCGCGCGCGCGGCCGACCACGCGGTACGCGAACTGAAAGCGGGGAACCTCTGATGGATCGCCGCGAACTGCTGAAGATGATCGTCGCCGCCACCGGTGCGGCCATGGTCGGGTTGCCTGCCCTTGTGCAGGGTCAGGCACCGGCGGGCGCCACCAAGATTCATTTCTCCGATGCCGACGTCGCCACGCTGGACGAGATTGCCGAGACCATCCTGCCGCGGACCCGGACGCCAGGGGCGAAGGATGCCGGCGCCGGCCTGTTCATGGCGACGTTCGTCAGTGACTGCTACACCGCCCGGCAGCAGGCGGCCTTCCGCGCAGGGCTGACCGATATCGACAAACGGGCGGGTGGCCGTTTCGTATCGCTTACGCCGGAAGCCCGAACCGAATTGCTGCGCACGCTCGATGCAGAAGCCAAGGCACGCCCTGCCGATGTGACCGAAACCGGCACGCCTGAAGAGGGCGAGGCGATGCCGCACTACTTCACGATGCTCAAGCAGCTGGCCATCTTCGGCTTCTTCACCTCCAAGGTCGGCGCCACCGGGGTGCTGCAGTACGTCGCCGTGCCGGGGCGCTACGACGGTGATCTTGCCTATGTTCCCGGCACGCCCGCCTGGGGGACCAGCTGATGGAGCGCAACAGGATGATCAAGCCGCTGCTGATCGCGGTCACCGTGCTGGCCGCCACACCTGTGTTCGCGCAGAACGGTGCCGACGCCGCGCGCGATCCGAAGAAGACCGAGGCGTGGACGCCGGTACCTGCGACCGTGGCTACGCCGCCAGGCAAGGCCCCGTCCGACGCAATCGTGCTGTTCGATGGCAAGGATGTCTCCGCGTGGGAGTCGGAGCAGGGCGGACGCGTGCCCTGGAAGGTTGCCGATGGCGCCATGACCGTCGTGCCCGGCAGCAAGGGCATTCGCACCAGGCAACGTTTCTGCGACGTCCAGCTGCATGTCGAGTGGCGCACGCCTACCGACACGCAGGGCTTCGACGGACAGAACCGCGGCAACAGCGGCATTTTCCTGCAGGAGCTGTACGAGCTGCAGGTGCTGGACAGCTACAACAACCCGACCTATGCCAACGGCCAGGCGGGCTCCATCTACAAGCAGGCCATGCCGCGGGTGAATGCCTCGCGCGCACCGGGCCAGTGGCAGGCCTACGACATCATCTGGAAGGCACCGCGCTTTTCGGCGGGCGGCGGTCTGACGTCGCCCGCGCGCATCACCGTGCTGCACAACGGCGTGCTGGTGCAGGACGATACCGTGCTGGCGGGCAAGACCGAGTACATCGGCGCGCCTTCGTACTCGCCGCATGCGTGTGCGCCGCTCTATCTGCAGGAACACGACTCCAGGGTCAGCTACCGCAATATCTGGGTGCGCGAGCTATAGTGGCACGCGGCCGGCGTGGTCGCCGGCCGCTCACTTCGCCAGGTAGCTGGCGATGTCATCGATTTCCTGCTGCGACAGCTGGGAGAAGGGCGGCATCAGCCCACCGCCCTTGCTGATCTTTTCCTTGATCTGTGCGGGTGCCATGCGCTTGCCGATGTCGGTGAGCGCCGGGAACGCGCCCGGCATGCCCGCACGATCGGCGCCGTGGCAGGCCACGCAGTTCGCGGTGTAGAGCTTTGCACCGGCGGCCGGATCGTCCTTGCACCAGGCGGCTGTCGCAGCGCTCATGCCGCCCAGGGCCACCGTCATTGCCAGGATCATTTTCATGTGGGGCTCCTTGATGCGTCAGCGCCGCGCACGGGCGGGCACGTTGGTGGTCAGGTGTTCACGCAGATAGTCCGCACCGGCCTGGATGATCCTGGCCGGATCGCGTGGCTGGTCGTGCTCGATGATGTACCAATGCACGCCGGCGGCTGCCGCAGCAGGCAGGATCGCGTTCCAGTCCAGCACGCCCTGGCCCACAGCGGCGAATCCGCCTTCGTCCTGGGCCTGGCCCTTCGGTGCATTGTCCTTGGCGTGCACCGCGAATACGTGGCCGCGGAACTTTGCCAGCATCACTGCCGGGTCCAGGCCTGCACGCGCGACCCAGGCCAGGTCCAGCTCGGTCTGCAGGTCTGGACCGGCGGCGGCGAACAGCAGCTCCAGTCCGGTCCTGCCGTCGAAGTCGACCAGCTCGAAATCGTGGTTGTGGTAGGCCAGGCGCATGCCCTTGCCGCGCACCTGCTTTGCGATGCGGCCCAGTTCCTGGCCCAGGGCGGTCCAGCCGGCGGCATCGCTCGGACGATCCTTCTTGTCCAGGTACGGCACCACCAGCGTCGTGTTGCCTATCGACCGGTTGAACGCCACTACGCCGTCCAGATCATTGCGCAGCTCGGCCAGTGGCACGTGCGACGAAACCGCCTTGATCGAATACCGGTCCAGCAGCTGCTTGAGCTCGGCGGCGCTGGTGTTCTGCGTACCGACCGTCTCCACTGCGTGCACGCCTGCGTCGTGGACAATCTTCAGCTGCTGCTCGAGCGACCCGGCATCGCGCAGGGTGTACATCTGTACCGCGATCGGCTTCTGCGTGCTGACGGCTTCGACTGCGAAAGCGGGCAGGGCAGCGAGCAGCAGAATGAGGCTTGCAGTTCCATGGACAAGGGCTTTCATCAACAGATCCTCCCGGGTTTCAACCGATGACAGTCCAGGCACGCGACCTGGCCGATGCAATGACACGATCGACGATCTGCGCCGAGCGCAGCCCGTCCTCGAAGGTGGGCAGGCCCTGCGGCCGCTCGCCCTCGATGGCGCGATAGGTGTCGGCGACAAACGCTTCGAAGCACTGGGCGTAGCCCTGCGCGTGGCCGGCCGGCAACACCGACAGCCGGCGCTGTTCGGCACCGCCGGCGCCCGGTCCGCGCACGAAGATCTCCTCGCGCTGGTCGGGCAGGCCGACCCACAGGTGCTCGGCGTCCTCCTGGTTGAAGGCCACACTGGCCTTGGCACCGTCGATCTCGAACCAGAGGCGGTTGTGGCGTCCGGCCGAGACCTGGCTGACCGTCAGAGATGCCAGCGTACCGGCGCCGGTCCTGAACATCGCCGCCGCTACGTCCTCGCTCGTTACCGCCTGCATTGCGCTGGCTGCGGTTGGCGTACTGAAGCTCTGCCCGCTGACGGCGCCGCGCTCGGCGATGACCGTGGAGAACGCCGCGCTGACTTCGGTGAAGCGCTCGCCGCTGACCCATTCCACCAGGTCGCACCAGTGCGAACCGATGTCGGCGAACACGCGCGATGCGCCGCCCAATGCCGGGTCCACGCGCCAGTTGTTGCTGGCCGGATCCAGCAGCCAGTCCTGCAGGTAGCTGCCGTGGATCAGGTGCAGCGGCCCCAGATCGCCTTCGGCGATGCGTGCGCGTGCCTCTCGCACCACCGGGTGGTAGCGGTAGACGAAGGGCACCGTGGCAACCAATCCGGTCGTTGCGGCCAGCGTCGCCAGCGCCTGAGCATCGTCCAGCGTTGTTGCCAGCGGTTTCTCGCAGATCACGTGCTTGCCGGCTTCCAGCGCGGCCTGCGCCATCGCGCGGTGCAGATGGTTGGGCGTGCAGACGTGCACGACCTGCACCTGCGGATCAGCGATCACCTCTTCGATATCCCGATAGGCGCGCGGAACATTCCACAGCTGCGCCATCTCACGCGCGCGCTGCGCTGACGAAGCGGCGACACCGCGTACCTCGGCACCGGCGAGCAAGGCCGCACGGCGGTGCACGGCGCCGATCATGCCGGCGCCGATGATGGCGATTCCAAGCGTTGGCATCGGCTCGAATCCTCAGGGTGTGGAAGATGCGGCGGCCACGGCGGGCCGGTCGCGGAACAGCAGCAGGAAGGCGATCAGCACCACCAGCGCGACGCCGGCCGGGAACAGCCAGATCTGCTGCCAGTCAGGGCCGGCCTCGGTAGTGAAGTGCTCCACCACCGCGCCGGACAGGAAGGTGCCGATCAGCATGCCCACGCCGTAGGTGGCCAGGGTGATGAAGCCCTGCGC
Organism: Stenotrophomonas sp. SMYL11; assembly: GCF_036320005.1. Lineage (NCBI taxonomy): Bacteria > Pseudomonadati > Pseudomonadota > Gammaproteobacteria > Lysobacterales > Lysobacteraceae > Stenotrophomonas > Stenotrophomonas sp. SMYL11. The sequence goes on along the minus strand of NZ_JAWIRS010000002.1, from coordinate 453,901 downwards.
GCTGCTGCGCACGGCGGGGCCGGCATGCGCATCGGTGTAGATCTGGCCGGTGACGAAGAAGAAGTCATAGCAGATGCCGTGCAGCACGATGCCGATCACCAGCAGCGAGAAGCCGCTGCCCGCATCGCCGAAGGCGAACAGGACGTAGCGCACCACCCACGCCGCCATGCCGACCGCAAGCATGGTCTTCACCCCCAGCCGCACGAACAGGAACGGCATGGCCAGCATTAGCAGCACCTCGGAAACCTGGCCCAGTGACTGCAGGCCTGCGGCGCCGCGCACGCCCAGGTCGTTGAGATACGGATTGGTGAAGTTGTAGTAGAACGACAGCGGGATGCAGATGGCGATGGAGGCCAGGAAGAACACCAGGTAGGCGCGCGACTTCAGCAGCCGCAGCGAGTCCAGCCCCAGGATCTGTCCCAGCCCAGCGTCGCGCTGCTGTGCCAGCGGCGGCGTGTGCGGCAGGGTGAACGCGTACAGGCCCAGCACCAGCGATGCCAACGCTGCCATCCGGAAGGTCAGTTCAAGCCGATGGGCCTGCTCCCAGCCCAGCCAGCCGATCAGCACGCCTGCGACGATCCAGCCGATGCTGCCGGCCACGCGTACCAACGGAAACTGTTTCTCGGGCGACTGCATGTGCCGCATCGCCACGCTGTTGGCCAGCGCCAGCGTGGGCATGAACAGCAGCATGTAGCCCATCACGCAGGCCGAGAACACACTGAAGCTGGTGGCGGTGGACGCCAGCCACATCAGTACCGCGCCGGCCAGGTGCAGCACCGCGAGGATGCGCTGCGCGGCGAAGTAGCGATCAGCGATCAGGCCGACCAGGAACGGCGCGACGATGGCGCCGATGGACTGGCTGAGGAAAGCGGTGGCGACCTGGCTGGCGCTGGCCTGCAGCGGGCCCTGTACCAGGTACGTCCCGAGGGTCACGAACCACGCTCCCCAGATGAAGAACTGCAGAAACATCATCGCGCCCAGGCGCGACATTGCGTGCGACATGGCTTGCCCTCCCGGGGCGGTAATGGCTCAGATTCCCAGCATGTGGTGCAGTGATGCGGCGTCCGTGCCACTGTCGGCAAAGTCATCGAAGGCGCGCTCGGTCACCCGGATGATGTGGTCGCGGATGAAGGCGGCACCTTCGCGTGCGCCGTCCTCCGGGTGCTTCAGGCAGCACTCCCATTCCAGTACCGCCCATCCGGGGAAGTCGTACTGGGCGAACTTGGAGAAGATCGCCTTGAAGTCGATCTGGCCGTCACCGGGCGAACGGAACCGGCCCGGGCGATCGATCCAGTCCTGGTAGCCGCCATAGACGCCGCTGCTCGCGCTGGCGCGATACTCCGCGTCCTTGACGTGGAAGATGCCGATGCGCGCGTGGTAGCGGTCGATGAAGCCCAGGTAGTCCATCTGCTGCAGCAGCAGGTGGCTGGGGTCGTACAGGATCTTGGCGCGGGGGTGATGGTCCACCACGTCGAGGAAGCGCTCGAAGGTCGCGCCGTCGTGCAGGTCCTCGCCGGGGTGGATCTCGAAGCACAGGTCCACGCCGCAGGCGTCGAACGCATCCAGGATCGGGCGCCAGCGGCGGCCGAGTTCGGCGAAGGCTTCTTCCACCAGTCCCGGTGGACGCTGCGGCCACGGATAGAAATAGGGCCAGGCCAATGCGCCGGAGAACGTGGCATGCGCGGTCAGCCCCAGGCGCTGGCTGGCTTTGGCGGCCAGCAGAAGCTGCTCGACTGCCCAGGCCTGGCGGGTAGCCGGATCGCCGCGCTTGTCTGCCGGCGCGAAACCGTCGAACAGGCTGTCGTAGGCCGGATGCACCGCGACCAGCTGCCCCTGCAGATGGGTGGACAGCTCGGTGATCTGCACGCCATGACCGGCCAGCATGCCGGCGATGTCGTCGCAGTACGCCTGGCTGCGCGCGGCCTCGGCCAGATCGAACAGGTGGGGCGCGCTGGTGGGGACTTGTACGCCAGAATAGCCCAGACCCGCGGCCCATCCGGCCAGCGTGTCCAGCCGATCAAAAGGAGCTGTGTCGCCGATGAACTGCGCCAGGAACAGCGCTGGACCCTTGAGCGTCTTCAACGTGATTCGCCCTCGATGCAATCGATTGCATTATCCTAGCAGGGGCTCACGCAGGACCTGTTGTGCACTGCACAGCAGACAGGAGAACTAACGCCATGGCCACCATCTACGACATCGCGAAGCACGTCGGCGTCTCGGCAGGCACGGTGTCGCGGGCGCTTTCCCGGCCGGACAAAGTGCTGCCGGCCACGCGCGCGCGCATCGAGCAGGCCGCCGCCGCACTGGGCTATGTGCCCAACACGGTGGCCCGCACGCTCAAGACCCAGCGCAGCGGCAAGATCCTGGTTACCGTCCCGGACATCGCCAATCCATTCTTCGCGCAGATCCTGCAGGGGGCGGAGGACGCCGCACAGGCGGTCGGCTATGCGGTTCTGCTCGGCGATACCCAGCATCAACCCGACCGCGAGGAGCGCTATGCGCAGATGCTCCGGCGCAACGAGGCCGACGGCATGATCGTGCTGGGGCACCGCCTGCCGCCCACGGCGCGCGAGATCGTCCAGCAGCGCGGTGCCGCCGCGCCGGTGATCAACGGCTGCGAGTTCGACCCCGCACTGGGCATTCCCAGCGTCCATATCGACAACGCCGCGGCCGCGCGCGTGGTGATGGAACATCTGTATGGGCTGGGACACGAGCGGATCGCCGTGGTCGGCGGACCGCCAGACAATCCGCTGCACCAGCAACGGCTGGAAGGGGTGCGGGCGGCTGGCAAGGCGCGTGGACGCCTGCGCCAGCTGAACATCGTGCCGGGTGACTTTTCGGTGGAATCCGGCCATGCGGCTGCCATGGCGCTGCTGGACGGCATGTCTGCGCCAACGGCGATCTTCTGTTTCAGCGATCAGATGGCGCTGGGCACCCTGGCGGCCTGCCGCGATCTGGGCATCCGCGTGCCGGAGGACCTGTCCATCGTCGGCTTCGATGATCTGGCATCTTCCCGCTACCTCACGCCGCCGTTGACCACCATCCGGCAACCGATGCGGGAGATCGGTGAGCGCGCGGTCAACCTGCTGCTTGCCATCATCGAGCACATGGATGTGCCGCTGCAGCAGACGCTGGATTTCAGCCTGATGCTGCGGGGTTCAACGGCGCCACCCAGGCGTGGGTGAGGCAGGGGGGCCGCCGTGAATCCTTGATCCCGAATTGACGCAGAGCTGTCAGACTCACCACAGGCCGCCCGGCAAGGGCGTGCGATCGCGCAAGGGGGTCGGCAATGCCGTTCTTGACGGACTCGACGGAAGTCGCGGTCGAAGGCATCGGCGCGGCACGTCGCATCGGCTGGATGCGCTTCGTGGGCAATGGCCTGGGCGCGATTCCCATCGCCTCGATCATTCTTGAACGTCAGGACGGCCTGTGGGCCTGGGTGTTGCTGCTGCTCAACGCGCTGGCCTGGCCGGCGCTCGCGCTGGTGCTGACCCAGCGCTCACGGCAGCCTGCGGTGGTCCAGTTCCGTTGCATGGTGGTTGATTCCTTCTTTGGAGGTGGCTGGATCGCCTTCATGGGGCTCAGCGTGGTACCCAGTGCGCTGTTCGCCGCGCTGCTGGTCGCCGACAAGATCGCCGCCGGTGGGGTGAAGCTGGCGGTACGGGCCACACTGGCACTGGTAGTGGGGTTCGCGCTCACCTGGTGGGGGCTCGGGTTTCCTTACCAGCCGGTGTCATCGCAGCGCACGATCGTGCTCAGCGTGCCGTTCCTGTTCGTCTACGGCATCGGCCTCAGCATCCTCAGCTGGCAGCTGGCGCGGCGGGTCAAATCGCAGAACCGGCAGCTGCAGCGGTTGAGCCGGATGGATCCGTTGGTGGAACTGGCCAACCGTGGCTTCCTTATCGTCCGTGCGCAGCAGGCACTGGACAAGGCGCAGGGGCAGGGTGGTTTGGCCTGCCTGCTGATGCTTGATGTGGATGACTTCAAGCGCATCAATGACTCGCACGGTCATCGCGCCGGGGACGAAGTGCTGCGCCATATCGCGTCCACGTTGCGCGCCTTCGCCCGGCCTGGCGATACCCCTGCGCGGCTGGGAGGTGACGAGTTCGTCGTGCTGCTGCGGGACTGTGCGCCCATCGATGCGATGCATGTGGCAGAGCGGGTTCGGCTGCAACTTCTGGAGGCAGCACGGCAGGCAACCCCGGGCATCGAGTTCAGCGTCAGCATCGGAATCGCGGCGACGCCGCGCGGTGGCAGCGTCGAAGACTGGCTGGCACTGGCCGACCGCGCGCTGTACCACGCCAAGCGCCAGGGCAAGAACACCGCCAGCTATGGCGAATGAGGTGTTGACACGTCTCTGGCGCAGGCCAGCAGCTGGGCGGCCGTTGCCGGAGGCTTGCAGCGCACCGCCAACTGCAGCGTGGTGGTCGGCATGCCCAGTTCCAGCGCAACAAAAGCAAGGCCGCTGCGGTGCATGCTCTGCATCGAGGCCGGCACGATGGCGACGCCCAGGCCGGCAGCGGCAAGGTTGATCGCTGAAGCCACCTGCGGCGCTTCCTGCTGGATGGTGGGCGCAAAGCCCTGGCTGCGGCAGGCAGCGACGACGTCTGCACTCAGGCCCTGACCCGATTTCCGCGAGAACAGGATGAAGCGCTCGCCGCGCAGCTCGGCCAGCGCGATGTTCGTCCGGCACGCCAACGGGTGATCGGCCGGCAGTACTGCGACCAGTGGCTCGGCACTGAGTTGCTGTGTCATCCGTTCACCGGTATTGGAAAACGGCGGGCGCACGATCACTGCATCGAGTTCGCCATCATCGAGGCGCCGGACCAGGGATTCACTGCCATCTTCGACCAGCTGCACCTGCACTGCCGGATGCGCCCGCTGGAAGCTGCGCATCAGCGCGGTGACCGCCTCGTTGTAGGTCGCCGATTCGGTCAGCCCCAATGTCAACGTGCCGACCTCGCCGCGTGCGGCGCGCAACGCCTCCTCCTTGGCCTGGTCGACGCGCGCGAGGATGTCCTCCGCAGCTTTCCAGAATACCCGCCCAGCATCGCTGAGCACGATGCCGCGTCCCTGCCGGTGGAACAGCGGTGTGCCGATCTCTTCCTCCAGGGCGCGGATCTGCTGCCCGAGCGGCGGCTGGGCGATATGCAGGGCCTCGGCGGCCTTGGTGAAGCTCTGCAGCTGGGCAGTCATGACGAAGTAGCGCAGGTGCCGCAGTTCCATTGGAACCTCAAACGTTCTGGTGCTGTACGAACACGGTATTGGACGGTCGCCGGTGGCGGCAACATCATCGGTATCCCACGGCAGATGTCCAACTACAAGGGAGACCACATGAAAAAGACACGTCGGCTGCGCGATCTGCTCCGACAGGGCAGCGTGATTGCGCCAGGTGCATTCGATGGATTGTCGGCACGCCTGGTGGAGCTGGCCGGCTTCGATGCGGTGTATGCCAGCGGCGGCGCCTTCGCGCGTTCGGCCGGCGTGCCGGACATCGGCCTGCTCGGCCTCAGCGAAGTGCTTGCGCAGGTTGAGCGGATTGTCGATGCATGCGATCTGCCGGTGATCGCCGACGCTGACACCGGCTTCGGCGGCACCTCTAATGTTGAACGCACGGTGCGCGCGTTCGAAAGGGCAGGGGTTGCCGCCCTGCATATCGAGGACCAGGCCTTCCCCAAGCGCTGTGGACACCTGGATGACAAGACGCTGGTCGACGCGGGCGAGATGTGCACGAAGATCCGCGTCGCCTGCCAGTCGCGGATTGACCCGGAGTTGATGATCATCGCGCGTACAGATGCCATCGCCTGCGAAGGCCTGGATGCTGCGATCGAACGGGCGCAGGCCTATGTGGATGCGGGCGCGGACATGATCTTCATCGAGGCACCGGAAACCCTGGAGCAGATCGAGGTGATTTCGCAGCAGGTTCCCGGGCCGAAGCTGATCAACATGTTCCACAGCGGCAAGACGCCGCTGGTGCCGGTGGCGCGGCTGGCCGAACTCGATTACCGGCTGGTGATCATTCCCTCGGACCTGCAGCGCGCTGCAATCCGGGCCATGCAGCGCACCCTGCAGGAGATCGCAGCGACTGGCGACAGCGGGCGTGTTGCCGGCGAGCTGGCCAGCTTCGGCGAGCGTGAGACGATCGTGCGCACGGCGCGGTATCTGGCGCTGGACCGGGTGTGATCCGGGCGTGATTGCGGACGTGCCGATGGACGGGGACGGGGCGGCGGAATCCGCGTGTGTTGCCTGTTCATCCTGCTCCCGGAATCATCGCCGCCAATCCTCTACCATGGGCCACCCTGCCCGGACGTGCCGCCCATGCAAGACGCCCTCGTTGCCCAGCCCAAGCCCCCCGTCCCGAGGATCGCGGCCTGGCTGATGATGCTGCTGGGCATGTGGCTGGCGCTGAAGCTGGGCCTGGTGGTAACCCTGCTGTCGGGCCTGCTGGTGTTCCAGCTGACCCACCTGCTGGCCTCCACCGTGGAGGGCAGGCTGCCGCCAGGCCGGGCGCGGGCGATCGCGGTGATCGTGCTGTCAGCGGTGATCATCAGTGCGCTGGTACTGGCCGGGATCGGCGTGGCGTCATTTTTCCGCAACGAGACCGGTGGGCCTGACGCATTGCTGGCGCGGCTGATGGAGATCCTCAATTCGTCGCGGCACCAGGTGCCGGCGCTGCTGCAGCCGTACATCCCCGAGGACATGCCGGCGCTGCGCGCGGCGCTGAATGACTGGGCCGCCGAGCACCAGCGCCAGCTGGGCGTGGCCGGCACGTCGGTGGTGCAGGTGGGCGTACGCGTACTGATCGGCATGGTGCTGGGCGCGATGATCGCGCTGTATGACGAATTGCCGCTGCCGCAGATGGGGCCGCTGGCGCAGGAGCTGATAGGGCGCACCAGCCGGCTGGCCACCGCGTTCCGCCAGGTGGTGTTCGCGCAGGTGAAGATATCCCTGCTCAACACCGTGTTCACCGCCATCTTCCTGCTGGGCGTGCTGCCGCTGTTCGGCGTGCACCTGCCACTGTCCAAGACCCTGGTGCTGATCACCTTCATCGCCGGCCTGCTGCCGGTGGTGGGCAACATCATCTCCAACACCATCATCACCATCGTCGCGCTGTCGGTTTCGTTCTATGTGGCGGTGGCGGCGCTGCTGTACCTGATCGTGATCCACAAGCTGGAGTACTTCCTCAACGCCCGCATCGTCGGGGGCGAAATCCAGGCCCGCGCCTGGGAGCTGCTACTGGCGATGCTGGTGATGGAGGCGGCGTTCGGCCTGCCCGGCTTGGTGGCGGCGCCGGTGTTCTACGCCTACGTGAAGCGCGAACTGGTCGACCAGCGCTGGATCTAGTACGGCAGGGTGTGACGCATTCGCCCCAGCCCGGCGCGGGCTGAGACCTTGCCGGCGCGTTCGCGGTGGCTGCGGTATACCGATGGTCACGGTTCGCGCGACACTGGCTTGGCGCTGCCGGGGCCGGCGGCTACAGTGATCCGCACTTCAGGGGAAATTTGCATGGCCGGCAAGGCATCGCCCATCGGATTGCGGACCTGGGTCTGGATCCTGGGCGGGTTGTTCGTGGTCTGTACGCTGCCGTTGATGGCCATCGCGCTGGTCCAGGGCACGCTGCGCTACAGCGCTGCCGAGGACAACCTGGTGAGCCTGCGCCAGCTGCGCCAGACCTTTGACTTGGCCAACCTGGTCTCGGCTGAACGCGGCCCGGCCAACAGCCTGCTCGGTGCCGACCCGGCCGATGCCAGGGAGCATGCGCGGCTTGTGCTGCAGCTGGCCGTGGTGCGCAGGCGTGTAGACACCGCGCTGCAGCAACTGGATGCCGTGTTCACGGCCGATCCGGCCGTGGTGGATGAGCATGGGATGCTGGCGGACGCGCAACGTCGACTGCAGTCGGCACGCGCGGGTGTTGACCGGGTGGCAGCGCAGCCGCGCGACGCACGACGCGTCGAAGACGTGGAGCGCGCGATCAGCGGGATGTTTGCCGTGGTGGACCGCCTGCACCTGCTGACCTCGGCACAGATCAACGTACTGGTCCGGGCCGACCGCGAAGCGGCGATTCCAGCCATGCAGGGCCAGGTGCTGATCGACCTGCGCGAGCACGGCGGGCGCCTTGCCTCCAACGTGATGGCGCCGGTGGCGGTACCCGGAGCCTGGCGCAACGAACAGGTGCGCGCGGCGCTGCAGACCGAGGGGCGCCTGCTGGAGCTGTGGCGGCTGGCTGGCAGCCACGAATCGGTGTTCCGCAGTGATCCGACACTGTCCTGGCATTGGGATATGGCGCGACGGCAGTTCTTCGGCGAGTCACTGCCGATGATCGAACAGCTGATCGACGACGGACGGCGTGGCCTGCCGCCGCCGTGGACCGCTGCCGAGTTCACCACGCGCTACGTGCCGACCCTGCAGTCGCTTGAGGCGCTGCGTGACGGTTACCTGAGTGTGTCCATCGCCAGGTTCGAACACACCCGCAACCGCGAGGCGACGCGGCTGGCGGTGCTGGCGGCGACGGCGTTGGGGACCCTGTTGGTGCTGGGCGTGGCGCTGCGCATCGCGCATCTGCAGATCCTGCGACCGCTGCTGCAGGCACAGCGGCAGGTGATCCAGATCGCCTCTGAAGCGCCGGGTCCAGAGCAGCATGTCACCCATCCACTGGCGGAGATGCAGCGGCTGTTCGATGCGATCGAGGTATTGCGCGAGAAGTCGCGTGAGCGTTCGGCGCTGACCAGCGAGCTGCGCCAATTGGCCGGTACCGACGAGCTGACCGGCCTTCTGAACCGGCGTGCGCTGGACGAGCTGATACAGCAGCGGCACGCCGGGGGCGGCGCCAGTGCGGTGGTGATCCTGCTGGACGTTGACCGTTTCAAATCGATCAACGACGGCCATGGCCACGATGCCGGCGACGAAGTGCTGGTGCAGGTAGCGCAACTGCTGCAGCGCCATCTCCGTCGCAGCGACAGCATTGCCCGCTACGGCGGCGAGGAGTTCCTGGTGCTGCTGGCCGACGGTGACCTGGCCGCTGGCCGACAGCTGGCCGAATCGCTGCGGCTTGCGCTGCAGCAGCTGGACATCGTGGTGGCCGGCGGCACCGTGCTGCGGGTGACCGCCAGCTTCGGCGTGGCCCGCGGTGCTACCGACGCCTTGGGCTGGCGGACCCTGCTGCGTGCCGCCGATGCGGCCATGTACCAGGCCAAGGCGCAAGGGCGTGATCGGGTACGGGTGGCGGGTGGCGGTCGCATCACGCGTTGAGGGTACGTGTCAGCCGATGCGTGCATGCACCCGGCGTAGCGTACGCGCGATCATCCGGCGCGGGATGGGACGTGCATCTGTTGCTAACCCGGGTGTGAGGATGTGGACCGCGTCACGCACCCGCCAAGCGCTCTATCTCGTTTTCTGTGAAGAGGCCGCAACTGCCCATCCACGCTTCGGTCACCGCTCTGCGCAGACGCTGGAAATCCATCCGATGAACCAATGAAGGACGACGTCATGACCCAGCTCACCCTGCCCGAACTGGCCAAGAAAATGGCTGGCATTGATTTCACCATGCTGCAGACCCACGCCGGTGGAGAGATTGCGGGTCGTCCGATGAGCAACAACGGTGACGTGGACTATGACGGTGACAGCTGGTTCTTCACCACGGAAGACACTGACATGGTGCGCGAGATTGAAGCCGACTCCGCCGTCGCGCTGGGTTTTTCCGGCAGCAAGTCGCTGCTGGGCAGGCCACCGTTGTTCGTCCACGTCCAAGGCAGGGCCGCATTGATCCGGGACAGGGGCGTAATGGCACAGCACTGGGTGAAGGATCTTGAGCGGTGGTTCGAACAGGGAGTAGATACCCCGGGGCTGGTACTGATCCACGTACGGGCCATCCGCGTGCACTACTGGGATGGCGAGGACCAGGGCGAAATAGCAGTCTGACCCCGGCAGAGGGAGGCCGGCGGCCATCGCGACTGTTGCGCGGCACGCCCGGGCTTTGCCATCCTCCCTGCTGTTTTCCGTAGCGTGGAATCCCGATGCGTCCTGCGTTCTGGCTGGCTTTGGCCCTGCTGCCCACCCTGGCGGTGGCGCAACCTGCGCGTACTGCCAAGGCCAAGGCCTCTGCGCAGGATCCCTTCAGCGAGCTGTTCGATACTGCCTGCATGCAGCACATCGGGGCCCCGGCGCGGTTGCAGTCGCTGATGGAATCCAATGGGCTGTCGCCGTTGCAGCCCGCCGAAGCCGCGACGCTGTTGCAGGGGCAATCGGGCGTGGCCTGGATGGTGCCTCTGGCCAGTGGCCGCTATGCGGTGAGCTGGGCTGACGATGGCACGTGTACGGTCTACGCCGAAAAGGCCGACGCGGCGGTCGTGCAGAAGGGATTCGCCCGGCTGGTGCAGGCCGTACCGAAGCCGTTGCAGGTGCGGTCGCTGCCAGGGCGTGGGCCACTGTCGGCCGATCAGGTGGCCATCCAGTACGGCTGGGCGACGCCGGGGCAGGGCAAGCTGCAGGTGCGCTTCCGCCTGGTCACGCGGCAGGCAGCCGAAGCCGGCGTGCAGGCAATGGCCTCGGCGGCCCCGGGCGAAGCGATGCTGGAGCAGGGCGCGCCTGAGCGCTGAAAGGGCCCACGCTCGCGATTCAGCTTTTCACGCGGCAAGTGATATATCGTTTATCGATAAATCCACCCGGGGCGGCGAGGCCACCCCAATGCCGGAGGCCGCTTGACCCTTCGTCCCGCCCGCGCCAGACCCGCGCGAGGCTTGTTCACCCTGGCCCAGGCCGCCGTACAGGCGGTGCGGGCGATGTGCTGGCTGGGCATCCTGGCCGCACTGCTGGCCATGCCGCTGGTCGCCCACGACCGCAGCTGGCTGCTCGACATCATCCACGACGCTGATGCCGCTGCCGTGCATGGCAGCGACCTGTTCCTGCATTTCTGCCTGGGCCTGGGCGCGATCGTCGCGCTGCTGGTGCTGTGCCTGATGTTCCTGCGCCACCTGCTGCGGCTGCTGAAGTCGGCGGCGCGCGAGCGGCCGTTCACCCACGCCAATGCACAGCGCCTGCAGCGCATGGCCTGGCTGATGCTGTCGATGGAGGTGCTGTCGATCCTGATCGGCGCCTACGCCGCCTGGATGGGCCCGGACTTCACCTGGATGGAGGTGGGCGGCGGCATGTCGATCACCGGCCTGGTCGCGGTGCTGATGCTGTTCGTGCTGGCACGCGTGTTTGCCGTGGGTGCGGCGATGCGCGATGACCTCGACGGTGTCATCTGATGGCGATCGTCATCACCCTGGACCGCATGCTGCAGGAACGGGGCATGACCCTGTCCGAGCTGGCCGGGCGCATCGACATCACCCTGCCCAACCTGTCGATCCTGAAAACCGGCAAGGCGCGTGCCATCCGCTTTTCCACACTTGATGCGATCTGCCGTGAGCTGCAGTGCACGCCCGGTGACTTGCTCGGGCATGACCCGGCGCAGGCGCAGGACGCTGACTGAGTGTTTCCCCTTTCCCTTACCTACTGACGGAACGGACCTGAAATGGAATGGTTGGCTGACCCTTCGATATGGATGGGCCTTGCAACCCTGGTCGTGCTGGAGATCGTTCTCGGCATCGACAACCTGGTGTTCATCGCGATCCTTGCCGACAAACTGCCGCCGCACCAGCGTGACCGCGCGCGGGTGATCGGCCTGGCGCTGGCCCTACTGATGCGGCTGGTGCTGCTGGCCGCGCTGGCATGGATCATGAAGTTGACCGAGCCGCTGCTCACGCTGTTCGACCACAGCTTCTCCGGGCGTGACCTGATCCTGCTGGGCGGTGGTCTGTTCCTGCTGTTCAAGGGCACGATGGAACTGCACGAGCGGCTGGAGGGCCGCGAGCATCACGAGGATGGCAAGAAGGTCTACGCGAGCTTCGCGATGGTGGTGGCACAGATCGTGGTGCTCGACGCGGTGTTCTCGCTGGACTCGGTGATCACCGCGGTCGGCATGGTCGACAACCTGGGCGTGATGTACGCCGCGGTGACCATCGCGATGGCGCTGATGCTGGTGGCCAGCAAGCCGCTGACCCGCTTCGTCAACAAGCATCCCACGGTGGTCGTGCTGTGCCTGGGCTTCCTGTTGATGATCGGTTTCAGCCTGGTGGCCGAAGGCCTGGGCTACAAGATCCCGAAGGGTTATCTGTACGCGGCCATTGCTTTCTCGATCCTGGTTGAAGCCTTCAACCAGTGGGTGCGCTTCAATCGCGAGCGCAACGAGCGCCGCCAGCCGTTCCGCCAGCGTACCGCCGACGCCGTGCTGCGCATGCTGGGCGCGCGCCCGGCCAATGGCCACGACGACGAAAGCGCTGACGAACACGTCGATGCCGAAGAGCGGTTGCAACCGGCCGAGCACGAGATGATCCGCTGCGTGCTGGGCCTGGCTGATCGCCCGGTGTCGAGCGTGATGACCGTGCGTGCCGACGTGCAGTGGATCGACCTGGCACGTGGGCAGGAGGATGTGGTGGCACGCCTGGTGGCATCGCCGCACACCCGCCTGCTGGTGGGTGATGGCGACCTGGACAGCCTGCGCGGCGTGGTGCAGAGCCGCGACCTTCTGGCCGGCCTGCTGCAGGGCAGGCCGCTGCAGCTGGAGGGCAACCTGCGCGAGCCGCAGTACGTGCTGTCCAGCGCCAGCGCACTGCAGGCGCTGGAACTGATCCGCCAGCACCCGGTGCCGTTGGCGGTGGCGGTGGACGAGTACGGCAGTGTGGAAGGCCTGGTGACCGCCAACGATCTGCTGGCGGCCATTGCCGGTGACCTGGTCGACACCCAGGACGAGCGCTATGGCGTGGTGGCGCAGGGTGAAGATTGCTGGGAAGCCGATGGCGCGCTGACCCTGGACGACCTGCAGCGCCTGTCCGGCGTCTCGCTGCCGCGCAGTGCCGGCTACATGACCATCTCCGGTCTGGTGCTGGAGCGTCTGGGGCGCCTGCCGGACATCGGTGACACGGTGGAGATTGCGGATGTACGCATCACCGTACTGGCAATGGAAAAGCGTCGCATCGCCCGCCTGCGGGTTGAACGCATCGGTCTTTCGTAGAGTCGAGCCTGCTCGACCGGCCCTCTGTAGAGTCGAGCCATGCTCGACTGCTTCCTGAGCAGCCGGGTACGGCTCGGCTCTACACAACACCTCCCGCAACCGTCACCATGGCGGGCCCGCTTTCTTTCCCGGATGGTTGCAGTGCTGAGTACGATCGGTTTGTTGATGGGCCTGTATGTGGCTTGGCGCCTGTTCTGGCCACTGCGCATGCCCGTCTGGATGAAGGTCGTGCTGTCGCTGCTGCTGGTGGGCGTTGCCGTGCAGCTGCGCATCGTCGCGATGTTCTGGGGCACGATGGCCTCGCCGGAAATTCCGAAGCTGGCCATCGCCTCGTTGGCCACGGGTTCGACTGCCGTACTGCTGCTGGCGCTGGTCCTGCTGGTGCTGGACGCGGGCCTGCTGGTGTCGCGCATCCTGCGCAGGCCACGTGCTGTTTCGGCGTTGCGCGCGCCGAAGCTGCGCCCGGCGGCGGGTGTGCTGGCGCTGCTGGTCAGTGGCTACGGCGTCAGCCAAGGCATGGCGGTACCCAAGCCCAGGCAGATCGAGGTGAGCATTGCCGGCTTGCCCGCCGCGTTCGATGGCTATCGCGTGCTGCAGCTGACCGACATCCATGCCAGCCGCCTGCTGACCGGCGACTGGGTGCGCAGGGTCGTGGACGAGAGCAACGCACTGACGCCGGACCTGATCGTGATCACCGGCGACCTGATCGATGGCAGCGTCGAGGCCCGCCGCGACGACGCGCGGCCGCTGGCTGACCTGCATGCACCGGACGGCGTCATCGCCATCACCGGCAACCACGAGTACTACGCGCAGTACCAGTCGTGGATGCAGGCGTTCCGCGCGCTGCACATGCAGGTGCTGGAGAACAGCCACCTGCAGGTGCGGCGCGGTGATGCGGCGCTGACCATCGCTGGCGTCACCGATCCGGTGGCCGCACGCTACGGCCTGCCGCTGCCGGACCTGGGTGCCGCGCTGGCCGGTGCCGATCCGACGGCACCCGTGATCCTGCTTGATCATCGCCCGCGCAATGCACGCGAAGCGGCCGCGCGTGGCGTGAAGCTGCAATTGTCCGGGCACACCCACGGCGGGCAGATCATCGGCATGGACCAGCTGGTGAAGCGGGCCAACGGTGGCTATGTCTCCGGTCGCTACGACGTGGATGGCATGACCCTGTACGTGAGCAATGGTGCAGGCCTGTGGGCAGGTTTCCCGGCACGCATCGGCGTGCGTTCGGAAATCACCCTGATCACCCTGCGCCGCGCGCCGTGACCTCAGGCGGGGTCAGATCCCTTTCCCTTGGGGGAACGGGATCTGACCCCTGACAAACCACATGGAAGGAACCATGTCCCATCCCCGCGCCCCGATGGAACGCCTGATCCGAGCCAATGCCGATGAGATCAACCGGCTGCGCCAGGTGATCCGCAATACCGCGGGCGCGCGCTGGCGTGGGCCGGAGGATCGGGAGCGGCACGCTGCGGCCTGTGCAGAATTCCACCAGAACTACGCGCGTCTGGCGTTTCCGGGCGGCTACGCCAACGCGCTGAAACGGCTGGCCGAACATGATCCAGATACGCTGGATGTCGCGCTGACCTTCCTTGAAGTGCGGCCGTATTTCTTCCGGTCCGGATACATGTGGAAGACGTTGCTGAAGCGCGTGCAACGGGTATCCATGGGGGCGAAGCAACACGCGCGGCTGCAGAAGATCCTCGATGCCTACGCTGCCTATCGCGCCACACGTGACGGCTGATGGGGCAGCATGATGGGGTCAGACCGCCCGCAGCGGCGGCCGCGCATGCGCGCTTCGGCGAAGCGCCTGCGCCCGCTTGGCGATCCAGCGCACCACGAAGGCAGTGAACAGCAGCGCCGACGGCACTGCATACCAGAAGTTGCCGGGCACGCGCTTGAAGTACGAGTAGGTGAACACCGCCGCGATGATCCACATGCCGGTCACGTGCAGGCGACGCCAGGCCGTGGGTCCCATGCGCCGGGCGAGCCCCCGATGCGAGGTGATGGCCAGCGCCAGGATGGCGATGTAGCCCACCGTTCCCGGGAGGTTGGCCAGCGCCGAGCGTGCTGGCCAGAACGCTGGGTTGAGGATGCCGAAACTGGTGATGGCGACTGCGTGCAGCAGGTGCGAGAACGCGAAGGACAGGCCGATGATGCGCCGTTCGCGCAGCAGGAATCGAGTGAACGGGCCGGGCAGCAGGCTGGCGAACGACGATGCCGTGAACGCCGCCAGGAACAGCAGGAACGATGTGCGTGCAGTGACCCGGATCGTCGCACGGCTGCCTTCGGCTGCATCGGGATGCAGGGCGAAGGCGGTCAGTGCGAACGCGATCAGGACCACGCCGATGGCTACGAACAGGCGCCAGCCGTGCAGGAAGGACGTGTTGGAAACAGTCATGATCAAACCTCGAATCAGGGAGTGGGGGGGCGCCGGCCGCTGGTCGGCCCAGGAATCGGTAGTGCCGGCTACTGGCCGGCACCTTCAACAGTCGTTCGGCACAACCAGTACGCCGGCCGCGTACAGCTCGCCCAGCAGTGGCGAGGCAACCGCATGCAGTTCGTCGGTTGCCACGCCATGGGCATCGGCCAGTGCACGCAGTGCTTCATCGACGCGGTTTCCGCCATCGCCGAAGGCCAACAGCAGCGCATACGCCAGCGGCGACAGTTCCTCGACCCGCAGGCTGAAATCGCCCGGGCGTCGTAGCAGCAGCAATGTGGGCATCGTGGGCGGTGCATTGCCCAGCATCGGGTCCTCATGCACAGGCCACTGGTAGCCAAGCACCCGCACCAACGGCGAAACTGCCAGCACATCACTATCCACCGGAACGCGATGCAGCGAACGCCCGGCGGCGCGCGTTTCAATGTGCAGCGACTGCTGCGTGCTGTCGTAGTGCGCCAGTTCCGCTGCCCAAGTCGGCAGTGCCAGCGCGTCCTGCATCGCCAGCCAGGCTGCGAATTCGCTGGCGATCTGCGGGAACAACGGGGTATGGCACACGTGGTGTGCGTAGTAGTGCTCGACCAGGCTGCGCCAGCGCGCCCCGCCCAGCTGCGCCTGCAGGCGCGGCAGGCTGCCTGCCAGCAGGCTGTCCAGGCTGTCGATGCAGAGGCGGCGGTAGACCGCCAGCCGCCGCGCGTCGATGCCATCGGGCGCGGGCATAGACGGGTCGCGTACGTGATCGGCCCAGCGTTGCTGCAGGGTGGCCAGGGAGTCAGCCATGGGCCACCTTCGGCAGCAGCACATCGGCCTGCGCCTGGCGGATCTGCTCGACCTCGGCCAGCAACTCTGCCAGGGGCGGGAAGTTGAAGTCGCGTTCGAGCAGCGTGGGGCGCACGCCCACCCGCGCATAAGCCGCGCGTAACAGCGCCCAGACCACACCTTTCACCGGCGCACCGTGGGTATCGATCTTGAAGCCATCGTCTTCATCGAAGTGACCCGCTACGTGCAGCGAGGCGACACGGTGGGACGGCACGCGGGCCAGGAATTCGAAGGCGTCGTAACCGTTGTTGCAGGCGTTTACGAAGACGTTGTTGACGTCCAGCAGCAGGTCGCAGTCGGCTTCGGCGAGCACGGCGTTGATGAAGTCGATCTCGCTCATCTCCGCATCGGGCACCGCGTAATAGGAAATGTTCTCCACCGCGATGCGCCTGCCCAGCGTGTCCTGCACCTGGCGGATGCGGCCCGCGGCGTGGTGCACGGCTTCGTCGGTGAACGGCAGCGGCAGCAGGTCGTAGACATGGCCGCCGGCAGTGCAGTAGCTCAGGTGTTCGCTGTACAGCTGCACCTGGTGCAGGTCGAGGAAGTCGCGCGTCTGTGCCAGCAGGGTGCGGTCCAGCGGATCAGGACCGCCCAGCGACAGCGACAGGCCATGGCAGGTCAGGGGGTGACGTTCGCTCAACCTGCGCAGCGCTGCACCGTGTGCACCACCGACGCCGATCCAGTTGTCGGGCGCAACTTCGAGGAAGTCGATGGCACCGGCCGGCATGGCCAGCAGTTCGTCGATCAGGCCACGGCGCAGGCCAAGACCGGCGGCGTTTGAGGGCAGGGGCAGGGACATGGCGGATGCTCCAGGGAGAGGGCGCCGCCTCGGAGGCGGCGCCGGTTGAACGTCGATCAATCGGCAACGCGGGAGAACAGGCCCTTCGGCATCGGCTTGCCGTTGGCGGTGTAGACGCTGCGCAGGTAGTCGTGCGCTTCCTGCTCGGTGATGTAGCCGTCGTGGTCGGTGTCGATGCGGTCGAACTCGGCGGCACGCTTGGCGGCCACGGCGTTGAACTCGGCACGCGAGACCTTGCCGTCGTGGTCACGATCGGTGCGGGCAAACGAGGCGTCGCCGCACTTGCCTTCGCCACACTGGCCCTCGGCCACCTTGGCCTTGCCGGCGGGCTTGCCGGTGGTGGCCTTGTTGGCCCCGCACTTGCCTTCACCGCACTTGCCTTCGGCGGCAGCGCTCATGGCCACCGCGCTGATCGCCAGCGGCTGGATCGCCGCGGCCTGGCCGGCCAGCAGCAGGCCACCGGCCAGGGCGATGCCGATGGCACCGACGCGCGGCAGGCGGGAGGAGAGGGTGGTCTTGGTCGAGACGGACATGGTGATGACTCCTTGCGAAAGCACGCGGGGCGTGCGGGATGGACGCCGCCGAAGAGGCGACGGAAAGAGGCGCGTGGGAAAAGGCAGATCAGATCAGGCGCTGCGGCGACGACGCAGCAGATGGCCCAGCAGCAGCACACCGCCGAGCAGGGCACCGCCGAAGCCGATGCCGGGCAGCAGCGCGGCAACCGGCAGCAGCAGGGCGATCAGGCTGACGCCCCAGCCCAGGCCGTCATCGCCGACGGGGGCGTGTCGCGAGCCGGCCAGCAGTCGGTCCACGCTGAGTGCGCCACCGCCGTTGAGGATCAGTGGCAGCAGCATGGCCAGGAACAGCAGCGGCAGCTTGAAGTTGCCGTAGCCCTGGTCGGTGATTGCATAGCCCTGCCAGAGTTCGCCCAGGCCATTCCATTGGTCGGGCCAGTGCACGGCGGCGATGGCGACCACCGTCAATACCCAGAAGACGTAGGCCACCGAGCGCGTGGCCAGGCCGAGCAGCAGCATCACTGCACCCACCAGTTCCAGCCAGGTGGCCAGCTGCCAGTTCAGCGACGCGGGCAGAGTGGAGAACGGGAACGGGAAGCGGCCTTCCAGATCGGCGAACCAGTTCTGGCCACCCAGCTTTTCGCGACCGGATTCAAAGAACTCCCAGGCCAGCAGGGCGCGCAGCGCCAAGGGCGAGAGCCAGCGGCCGACGGCGTCCAGGCGGGGGGTATACACGGAAGAGGCGGTGCTGATCATGGTGGTGTCCTGCGGGCCAGTGGTCGATGGAGGCCATTTCAGGCGGCGCAGGTATCGGCAACGTGTGCCGTTGCCCGGGGTTTTGTCAGCGACTGTGGCCGCGGCCGAGGTTTCCTACAGTCAGATACAAAGACGATGCGTTGATGCACATCGGGGCGTTGCGCGCCCGCGCGCGGGGAACCATTTCCACCCGGTAGTGCCTGGCCGGGCGCGGCGCCCGAATGTATCCCACTGTAGAAACACGCCTGCGCCCTACAGTCCGGTACAACTCTGCGCCGCGGAGAAACAGCGCCGATACACCGGCAAGCGGAAATGGCCACTCCCAACACCGGAGTGCCACCCATGATCCGTAGCTCGTTGCTTGCCGCCGCTCTCGCCTTTGCCGGCGCCGCCGCCCCCTCCTTCGCCTTCGCTACCCAGGCCGATACCGCTGCACCGCCCACCGTCATCCTGGTGCACGGCGCCTTCGCCGATGGCTCCAGCTGGAACAGGGTCATCAGCACCCTGCATGACTGGAAGCTGCCGGTGGTGGCCGTGCAGAATCCGCTCACCTCGTTGGCCGACGACGTCGCCGCCACCCGTCGCGCCATTGCCGCCGCGCCCGGCAGGGTGGTGCTGGTCGGCCACAGCTGGGGCGGTACGGTCATCACCGAGACGGGCGATGACCCGAAGGTGCAGGCGCTGGTGTACGTGGCGGCCTTCGCACCGGATGCAGGGCAGTCTTCGGCGCAACAGGGCGAAGGTTTCCCGGTCGGTCCGGGCCTGGCCCGACTGCAGGAAAGGGATGGCTACCTGACGTTGCCCGCTGATGCCATCGCCCAGGACTTCGCGCCGGACGTGATGAAGAAGTCGGCCGCACTGCTGTACAGCACGCAGGTCCCGTTGAAGGCCAGCGCGCTGGGCGAGGTGGTGAACGTTGCGGCATGGCGCAGCAAGCCAAGCTGGTACGTGCTCAGCCGTGACGATCGAATGCTGTCGCCGCAGCTGCAGGCCGCCACCGCACGCCGCATCGGCGCACAGCTGCAGTCGATCGGCAGCAGCCACGTGTCGCTGCTTTCGCATCCGGCGCAGGTGGCCGACAGCATCCTGGAGGCGGCAGGCGTGAAGCCGGCCGAACTGCCGCTGGCCGAGCAGGGGGGCTGAGCGATGGCCGCACTACGAGGGTATGCACTGCCCCTGCTGCTGGGCCTGCTGGGTGGAGCGGTGTTGCTGCTGGCATGGCCCGGTGCCGAGGCCGGCGCGCAGCCGCTCGACGCAGCACCGAAGGCGGGGTTCGGCGGTGGCGGGCCCTGGCACAACAGCCCACCGGTGACACTGAAGCAGTTGCGGGGGCAGGTGGTACTGGTCGAGTTCTGGACCTACACATGCAGCAACTGCCTCAATGTAGCGCCGTATGTTCACCAGTGGCATGCACGCTACGCGTCGCAGGGCCTGCAGGTGATCGGCGTGCATACGCCGGAGTTCGCCTATGAGGGCGTGCCCGGCAACGTGCGCAGGGCCATCGGCCGCTTGGACATCACCTGGCCGGTGGTGCAGGACAACCAGTTCCGGATCTGGAACGCCTGGGGCAATCGCTTCTGGCCGGCACTGTACCTGCTCGACCGGCAGGGGCGGGTGGTCTATCGCCATTACGGTGAGGGCGACTACGCACGTACCGAAAGCGAGATCCAGCGCCTGCTGGCCAGCCCCTGAGCCGCGCTACCATGGCCGCGCCGCGCGGCGCTGCCCCCTGCCTTCATCGAGAACGCAATGAATCCTGTACCGCACATCCTTGTCGTCGACGATGACAGTGAGATCCGCCAGATGCTGGCCGACTACCTGCAACGCAACGGCCTGCGCGTGAGCCAGGCCGACGGTGGCCGGGCCATGCGCGCACTGATGGATACCCACGCGGTGGACCTGGTGGTGCTGGACGTGATGATGCCGGGCGAAGACGGCCTGAGCCTGTGCCGCAACCTGCGTGCCGGCAAGCATCGTGCGGTGCCGGTGGTGCTGCTGACCGCACGCGACGACGAGACCGACCGCATCATCGGCCTGGAAATGGGCGCCGACGACTACGTGACCAAGCCGTTCTCTTCCCGCGAACTGCTGGCACGCATCAATGCGGTGATCCGTCGCACCCGGATGCTGCCGCCGAACCTGCAGGTGAGCGAAGCCGGTCGCCAACTGGCCTTCGGTGCCTGGCGCCTGGATACCACCGCACGCCATCTGCTGGATGCGCAGGACACCGCGTATCCGCTCAGTGGTGCCGAGTTCCGCCTGTTGCGCGTGTTCCTCGATCATGCCAATCGCGTGCTCAGCCGTGACCAGCTGCTCAGCCTCACCCAGGGCCGCGATGCCGAACTGTTCGACCGCTCGATCGACCTGCTGGTCAGCCGCGTGCGGCAGCGCCTGGGTGACGACGCACGCGAGCCGACCTACATCAAGACCGTGCGCAGCGAAGGCTATGTGTTCAGCGTGCCGGTGCAGTTGCTGGGGCCGGACGAATGAACACCGGCGCACGCCGTCCACGCTGGCCGCGCACGCTGTCGGCGCGGCTGCTGCTGGTGCTGCTGGGCGGACTGGCGCTGGCCCACGCGCTGTCCTTCGGCCTGCTGTTCTTCGAACGCTACCAATCCACCCGCAGCATGATGCTGCGCAACCTGGATGAAGACGTGGCAGTAAGTGTCGCGCTGCTGGAGCACCTGCCCGCAGAGCAGCGCGATGCCTGGGGGCCGCGGCTGGAGCGGCGCACCTACCGCTACCTGTTGCGCCCGGCTACGGCCGGGCCCGGGCTGCAGACCGATCGTGCACGCCAGGTCACTGCGATCATCGACGACAGCCTGCAGCACCGCTATCTCTTGCAGGCGCGCCAGGTGGCTCGCCTGCCGGAGCGGTTCGAGGTGGAACTGCGCCTGCACGACGGCACGCCGTTGACCATTGAAGTCACCCCGTCGGGCCTGCCGCTGGCACGCTGGCTGCCCGCCGTACTGCTTGTGCAGCTGGCGCTGCTGCTGGTGTGCGCATGGCTGGCAGTGCGCCTGGCCATGCGCCCGTTGCAGCGGCTGTCGCATGCGGTGGAACAGCTGCAGCCGGGCAACGACGGACCGGCACTGCCTGAAGATGGCCCTGTAGAAGTGGGCGGTGCGGCGGCCGCACTCAACGCGCTGCAGGCACGCATTCGTGGCCATGTCAGTGAGCGCCTGCAGATCCTTGCAGCGATCTCGCACGATCTGCAGACCCCCATCACACGCATGAAGCTGCGGGTGGAGACGCTGCCTGAAGACAGCACCCAGCAGCGGCTGATGGCCGATCTCGAACACCTTGGGCAACTGGTGCGAGAGGGTGTGGCCTATGCGCGCAGCAGCCACGTCGCCAGTGGTGCGCCGGTGGCGATGGACCTGGGTGCGTTCCTGGCCAGTGTGGTCGGCGACTACGAGGACATGGGCAAGCCGGTCAGTGGCGGTGCGCCCGCTGGACTGATCGTGCAGACCTGGCCGCAGCCGCTGCGACGGGTGGTCGGCAACCTGGTCGACAACGCATTGCGCTACGCCGGTGCCGCTGAGATCGGGGCGGGCCGCGATGAGGCCGGCAGGGTATGGATCAGCGTTTCCGATCGTGGCCCGGGCATTCCCGAGCACCAGCTGCAGGCGGTGCTGGCGCCGTTCCATCGGCTGGAAAGCTCGCGCAACCGCGATACCGGCGGCACCGGCCTGGGCCTGTCCATCGCGGTGCAGCTGGCGCAGTCGCTGGGCGGTTCGCTGCAGCTGCGCAACCGCGAGGGCGGTGGGCTCCAGGCGCTACTGCAGCTGCCGGGCTGATGGTTGGGGCAGCAGGTGGGGTCGGATCCCTTTGCCAAAGGCAAAGGGCTTTGACCCCGCAACCGCCTGCTTGGGGTCAGAGCCCATTCCCTGCGGGAGCGGGATCCGATCCCGGCTGCAGGTGCACCGCGCCATCACCCCGCGCGTGACACCCTCCGGCCATGAATGAAATGACCGCGGCGCGGCAGCGCTCGATGTGGGTGGCGGGCCTGTCCACGGTGGTGGAATGGTACGACTTCACCTTGTATCTGTACTTCGCCACGGTGTTGTCGCGGGTGTTCTTCGGCGGCGGCGAGCAGGCGATGCTGGTTACGCTCGCGGGCTTCGCGGTGTCCTATCTGATGCGCCCGCTCGGCGCGCTGTGTTTCGGCCACCTCGGTGATCGCCTCGGCCGGCGCTGGATGCTGCTGGCATCGATGGCCTTGATGGCAGCGGCGATGCTGGCCACCGCACTGCTGCCGACAGCGGCCACCGCAGGTACCACGGCAGGCGTGCTGCTGCTGGTACTGCGCTGCGTGATGGCGTTTTCGGTGGGCGGTGAGTACACCGGGGTGGTGGCGTATCTGCTGGAAAGCGCGCCGGTGCGGCGACGCGGCCTGGTGACCTCGCTGGCATCGGCGGCCAGTGAAGTGGGGGCGCTGCTGGCGGTGGCGATCTCGGCGCTTACGGTTGCGCTGCTGCCCACCGCGCAGCTGGACAGCTGGGGCTGGCGTATTCCGTTCTTCGTCGGTGCGGCACTGGCACTGGTGATCCTGGTCGCGCGCTCGGGCATGCACGAGTCGCCGGAGTTCGAGCGGCAGCGCCGCGAGGGCAGCATTCCGGCTACACCGCTTCGCCACGTACTGCGCAACCATCCGCTGGCGGTGGCACGCACCTTCGCGATCTCGGCGCTGGGCTCGATCACTTATTACGTCGGCATCACCTATGTGCCGGCATTCCTGCATGCGCAGGGGCATGACGAAGGTGATGCACTGTGGCTGTCGACGATTGCGGCAGTGGCGGTCATCGCGATCACGCCGCTGTGTGGTGCCTTGTCCGACCGCGTTGGACGACGGCCGGTGTTGTTGGGCCTGACCGTGCTGGCAGCGCTGCTGCCGCTGTCTCTGTTCGCGTGGATGGCGGAGGCGACTGCGCTGGGCATCGCGCTGGCGGCGGTGCTGCTGGCCTGCGTGGCCGGTGGCGTGAGCGCGGTGGCGGCGCCGGCCACCGCCGAACAATTCCCCGGCGAGGGCCGGGTCAGCGGGCTGGCACTGGGGGTGACCATGGCCACCGCCTTCTTCGGCGGGGCAACGCCATGGCTGGCGCAATGGTGGGTGGAGCGCAGTGGCTGGGCAGCGGCGCCGGGCGCGATGATCGCGCTGGTGGCGGTGCTGGTGCTGCCGGTGCTGTGGACCCTGCCCGAGACGGTCCCGGGCAGGGCCACGCGCTAGACGGTCAGACCTTCAGGGTCTGCTCGATGTCGGCCAGTACCGCGGCCGCATCCACGCCGATGGCAATCGACTGCACCACGTGGCCGTCCCACACGCTGGGGCCGAACGCCAGGCCTTCCGGCTTGGGAATGGTCATGCCGCGGGCGACGCCGTCGGTGGCCACGCGCACGCTGGCGCGCTCGAACTGGAACAGCTCCGGGCGGGTCAGCGCGATGCAGGCGCAGCAGTCATGCACGACCATGCCCTTGTGACCGGCCTGCAGGTAGAAGTCCACGTAGTCCTGCGACAGCGCACGGACCAGCTCGGCGTCGGCACCGCCGATCGCCGCCAGCTTGTCCAGACCGTCACGGT
This sequence comes from Stenotrophomonas sp. SMYL11, assembly GCF_036320005.1. NCBI lineage: Bacteria > Pseudomonadati > Pseudomonadota > Gammaproteobacteria > Lysobacterales > Lysobacteraceae > Stenotrophomonas > Stenotrophomonas sp. SMYL11. The sequence goes on along the minus strand of NZ_JAWIRS010000002.1, from coordinate 429,937 downwards.
CCATTTCCACGCGGGTGGTCACGTCCAGGCCTATGGCGGTGACCGGCCAACTGGCGGTGAACACCACGTCGGCCGCTTCGGCATCGCCCCAGATATTGGCCTCGGCGGCCGGGGTGATGTTGCCGTTGACGTGGAAGGCGCCGCCCATGATCACCACGCCGCGCACCAGGCCGGCGATGTCCGGCGCCTGCTGCAGGGCCAGGGCCAGGTTGGTCATGCGGCCGACCGCGACCAGGGTCACCTCGCCCGGATGGGCGCGGACCAGGTCGATGATCAGCTGATGGGCCGGGCGCCCATCGGCGGCCACGTCCAGGCTGGCCGGTACCGGGTGGTTGCCCAGGCCGTTGTGGCCATGGATGTGTACCGGCCAGGCTTCCGGGGTGGCTTCCGGCTGCAGCGGGCCACCGGCACCGCGCGCGACCGGAGCGGCAAAGCCCCAAGCCTGCTTCAGGTACAGCGCATTGTGCGTGGTCGACTCCACCGAGGCGTTGCCGAAGGTGGTGGTGACGCCGATCAGGTCGATCTGGGCGTGCTTGTGCAGGTACAGCAGGGCCAGGGCGTCGTCGACGCCCGGGTCGGTATCGAAAATGACTTTCAGCATGTTGTTGTTCTTCTTCTTCCGTGTGGTGCGGGGGGCGCCGGCGGCCACGGGGCAGGGCGGCGCGCCCTACATTGTCCCATCTTCATGACAGGCAGGGCCATTGCCTGGGTGGCAGGCCATAATGCCCCCCCAGTCCAGGCACGGAGTCGCCGAATGCTGATCGTTGCCCTTCTGCTGGTCCTGCTGGTGCTGGGCCTGAACGTGGTGGCTACCGTGGTGATCGTCAGGCGTGATGGCCTGTCGGCGCGCGGCCGGACGGTGCAGGTGCTGCTGATCTGGCTGCTGCCGCTGGTCGGTGCGATCCTGTGCATGGCGGTGGCCACGGCCGATGGCTCGGGAAGCCGGGGGGACAACGGTCTCGGCGGCGCCTACGACTATTCGGGCGGGTATTCCGGCGACAACTACAGCCAGCACAACCACAGCAGCTCCGACTGCAGCAGTGATGGTGGTGGGGGTGACGGCGGCAGCTGCGGTGGCGGCGATTGATGAGACGTCCCAGGGTGCCGGCCAAGGTCACGTCCTGGTAGTGCCGGCCGCTGGCCGGCAACCCCAACAGCTCAGCCGCCGCCTTCGGTCGGCAACGGCGCCGGCACGTTCAACAGCCCGCCCGCCGCCACATACGCGGCCAGTGCCTGGCCCTGGCTCAGCAGATGGCGTTCCATGGTGCGTTCGGCAGCCTGCGCGTCGCGGCGGCGGAAGCATTCCATCAGCTCGCGGTGTTCGGCCAGCGACTGCGCGGTGCGACCCGGGGTCAGCAGCTGACGGCCACGATGCATCTTCAGGATGCGGTGCAGGTCGTGGGTGATGCGGATCAACCACGGGTTGCCCGCGTAATGCTGCACGGTTTCGTGGATCAGGTAGTTGTTGCGGTAGTACTCGGCGATGTTGCCCTCGGCCGCCGCTGCTTCCATCGCCGCATGCAGGTCTTCGAGCTGCTGCACGCCGGCATCGTCGATGTGCTTCACCGCCTCATGCGCGCAGCGGCCTTCCAGCATCGCCATCACCGGGAACAGCTGGTTGAGGTCTTCCAGAGTGAGTCGCGTGACCCGGCTGCCACGACCGGCATCGATCTGCACCAGGCCTTCGGCAGCCAGCAGCTTCAGCGCCTCGCGCAGCGGCGTGCGGCTGATGCCCAGTTCTTCGCACAGCGCGGGCTCGTCGATCCATTCTCCCGGCGGCAGCCGGTAATCGTAGATGCGCTCGCGCACGTGTTCGGCCACCTCTTCGTACAGAGGTGCGCGCTTCTTCGGTGACCGCGGGGCAGGGGCAATGGCCATGGAGGAAGTGTACCGCCAGGTAGTGCCGGCCGCTGGCCGGCAACCCATGATTGCTGGATGGCTTCATGAGAGTGCCGGCCAGCGGCCGGCACTACCGGTGGGTGATTACCTCCCGCCCGGGCCCGCCCACCCTTGTTTGGGGGTTGGCCTCTCTGCGGGGCCCGCCCCGCGGCCGGCACTACCGTTGGGTGATTACATCCAGCCTGGTACCACGAACACCAGCCAGGCCAGCAACGGCCCCAGGGCCACCACCAGGCCGCTGTACACCAGGAAGCGGCGGAACAGGGTCTCGCGTTCTTCCTTCGCGGCCGAGGCCACCACCAGTGCGCCATTGGTCGAGAACGGGCTGACATCGACGATGGTGGACGACACCGCCAGCGCGCAGATCACGCCGGCCGCACCCAGGTGGCCCTGCATCAGGAACGGCACCGCCAATGGAATCGTCGCGCCCAGCACCGCCGCCGAGGAGGCGAATGCAGACACGATGCCGCCGACATAGCAGACCAGCAGGGCGCCCAGCAGCGGGATGCCGATGCTGGAGACGCCGTGGCCGATGAAGTCCACCGCGCCGGCATGTTCAAGCACGCCGATGTAGGTCACCACGCCGCAGATCAGCAGCACGGTGGACCAGCTGATGCCATCGACCGCACCCTTCTGGCTTTGTGGCGACAGCAGTGCCAGCGCGACAGCCACGGTGATCGAGACCAGGCCGACGTTGAGGTTGTAGATCAGCGCGGCCACGCCCAGGCCGAGCAGGCCGATCAGGGTGAACAACCGCTCGCGGGTCAGGCTCACCGCATCCAGTGCCGCCGGATCATTGCTGAGCGTGCCACCGCCGGCCGCGACCAGCGCACCATGGCCTTCGATCGCGAACTGGCGCGACGACGCCTGCGGGCCACCGGCCATCGCCAGCTCGGCATTGCCGAGCGTTCCAGCCTCGGTGATCGAACCGCGACGCAGCAGGGCGATGCCACCAAAGGCGAAGAAGCAGATCGTCGCCATCATGAAGTTGAAGCCCAGACTGGTCAGGAACACCGCCATCTCGGTCACTTCCAGCCCGGCCTTCTGCACCACGCCATTGGTGATGCTGCCGTACACGCTGATGGGTGAGAAGCCGCCCGCCTGCGCACCATGGATGACCAGCAGGCCCATCATCAGTGGATTGATGTTGTACTGCTTGGCAAAGCGCAGCGCGACCGGGCCGATGATCGCGACCGCCGCTGGGCCCAGTGCACCGAACGCAGTGAGGACCGCGGTGATGACGAACATCACCCACGGAATGGCCACGATATGGCCGCGCACGGCTTTCACTGCCCAGTGCACCAGCAGGTCGATGGTGCCGTTCTTCTGCGCGATGGCGAACAGATAGGTAATGCCGACCAGGGTCAGGAACAGATCGCCGGGAAAGCCGGCCAGGACCTCCTTGCCGCCCATGTCGACCCACAGCCCGCCGATGATGAAGGCCAGCGCGAAGGCGACGGCGCCCATGTTGATCGGCATCGCGGTGGCGACGATGAACATGATCACCAGACCGATGATCGTTGCGATTTGTGGACTCATGCGCCCTCCCAGACACGTGACTCACGTACAGCGCGGATGGAGACCCGCCATCCCGGGGTAAGGCGACGTACTGCGTGTTGCGTGATACGTACTGCTCGAACCCGTTACTGCAGCCGCTCCAGCGCGCTGCGGACCCACGCCGCGGCGCCTTCAAGGCTCTGGAACTCCTCCACCGCGCGTACTTCGCAACACGGATAGGCCGGCGCGACCATGCGCGCCAATGCGTTGCCCGGGCCCAGCTGCAGGAACACCCGCGCGCCACGCTCGAAGGCCTGGCGCATCACCTGCGCCCATTCGATGGTCTGCGCGAGCTGCGCCGACAGCGTGTGGACCGCCGTGGCGCGATCCCGCACCGGTCGCGCATCGATGCCGGCCAGCAGCGGCAGGCGTGCCGCCTGCAGTGGCGAGGCGTCGAGTGCGGCAGCGAACGGCGCGACCGCCGCCGCCAGCAACGGTGTGTGTGCAGGCACGTGCACCGGCAGTGGACGGATGTCCGCACCCTGCGGCCGCGCGGCATCGGCCAGCCGCTGCAATGAGGCGTACGTGCCGCCCACGATGAAATGGTCCTGCCCGTTGGCGATGGCCACGTGCGCTCCGTGCTGATCACACAGCGGTTGCAGTACATGGCGTTCCAGGCCAAGCACTGCCTGCAGGCCTGCATCGGCGGGGCTGGCGCTGTCCATCAACTGCGCGCGCTGCGCAGCCAGGGCAAGGCAGGCGGCCGCATCGACGCCGCCGGCGATGGCATGTGCGGCCAGCTCGCCGATGCTGTAACCCGCGATCACCGTCGGCGTTGGCAACACCTCGCGCAGGCCCTGCCAGTGCGCCAGGCTTGCTGCGCACAGCAGTGGTTGCGCCTGCACATTGTCGAAGCGGTCGTCGGCCGCCGCAGCGGCGAATACATCGCGGCCGAGCACTGTGCTGGCCACATCGAGGGTGTGGCGTGCGGCCGGAAGATCGCGCACGCGATCGAACATCGCCGCGTGCTGCGCGCCTTGGCCAGGGCAGAGCAGGGCCAGGCTCATGCCTGCTCCTGCTGCAGCAGGAACACGCTGCAGGCCAACAGGTCTGCGCTGCCGCCCGGGCTCAGCCGGCGCATGACGAAGCCGTCACCGATGCGGCGCAGATGTGCCTGCCAGTCCGGCGCGAAGGTGCCGCCGGCGTCCAGGAAGGTGCGTGCCTGCCGCTGGGCCCAGCGCAGGCCGTCGGCGCCGCCACGGTGCAGCAGGTTGAGGTCATCCGTGCACGCGATCAGCTGCATCAGGGTCTGGCACATCGCGGCCTCGCGTGGCAGGCCGCTGGCCAGTGCGTGGCGCAGGGCAGGCAGTGCCACTTCGCGCAGCAGCGGGTAGCCGGCGGCCGCTTGTTCGCGCACACCTTGCACGCCGTGCCGTGCACGCGCGCGCTGGCCAGGGCTGTTCGCATCCAGAGGTGCGTCGGCGAGCTCGGCCGCCCAACGGCGCACTTCCTGGCAGACCTGCTCGGCTGCGGCGACACGGCCCGCGCGGCCCCAGCAGGCAGCGGACGCGGCCACCAGCAGGCCAAGGCTGAAGATCGCACCGCGATGGGTGTTGATGCCCGCAGTGGCGTGCAGCATCGATATCTCGGCGGCGATGCCATGCCGCCGCAGCGTCTGGAACGGCGCTGCGCTGGCACCGGCGTCGGCCACGGCGATGAAATAGTGGCGCAGCGCGAACAGGCTGCGCAGGAAGGTGCCGGCATCCATGTCGTGGTGGCTGCCGCGATCGAACGGTGTAACCAGTCCCGGCTTGGGGGCAAGGGCCAGTTCGGCGTGCAGGCTGGCGATGGCAAGGCGCCCCAGGCGCGCGCTGTCCACCGCCGAAGTGGACCGGGCGACGCGCTGCACGACAGCGTTCATGCGACAACTCCAGTGGTGTTGAACAAGGCCTCGCGCAGTTCCAGAGCGGCACCATCAATGCGTTTGACCAGTACTTCGCGGCTGCGACCGGCGTATTCGCGCCAGTTCACCGCGCCACCATCCACCAGGCCCAGTTCACCATCCACGCGATGCCCGTAGGCGCTTTCCCAGTGCTGCAGGCGTTCGACCAGCAGGTCGGCCTGGCGCGCGTCATCTACCTGCCACAGCAGGTCGATGTCCGAGCGCGGGTGCACATAGGGCAGGCCGGTGAGGTGCTGCCATGCGAAGGCGCCGAACACGCGGGCCGGTGCAAGCCGCAGCATTGCCTGCAACGCCGCCTGCCAATCCGCCGGAACGCCGCCGGCGAGAACGTCATCCAAGGCAGGCGGAAGCTGCAGCTGCTGGACGTCCTGCAGGGCCACGCGCAGCGCCAGCCGTTGCTTGCCTTCGCTTGGCGGTAGCGGTACCCCCAGGCGCAGCCGCGGGTCGGGGTCGTCCGCCGCGCAACGCGCCACCATGGCCGGCAGGCCCTGCGCGAACCACGCTGCCAGGCGTGGTTCCTGTGCAGTCACGTCAGCCCGCCAGTCGGCATCGGCCGACAGCCAGGCCAGCGTGTGGCGGGCGGGCCGCTCAGGCATCGCCGTGGGCCACCGCAGATGAAACGCCTGCCGCCAGGGCACGACCGCCGCGCTGTGCGCCGCGTGCGGCACGCAGGTCGCCTTCGGCGGGCATGCGCAGCGCCTGCAGCAGGTGCTGGGAAAGATCGCCCTCCCACAGCGATTCCACCGCGCCCATCGCCACGTAGTTCTCCACGCCCGGCGCGAACACCGGCGAGGTCTGGCTGAGTGCCTGCAGTTTCTCCAGCGGTTGCTTGGTCACCCGTGCCATCGCGCGCAGGTCCATCACCCGCACCTGCGCATCGGGCAGGGCGTGGATGTGGTCGGCCATCAGGCCGAATGAGAGGAAGCCGCCACTGACGGATTCACCATAGACCAGCGTGACAAGCCGCGCGCCACGTCGACGCGCGAGATCCAGCGTCTGTGCCAGATGCGCGAAACAGCCGTTGATGCCAAGCAGTTCGTCGCGCCGCGCCAGGCGCTGGCCGGCAGTGTCCACCAGCATCACGATCGGTCGCTGGGGATGCGCGGCGGTGCTGGCAAGCACGGTTTCGGCCAGTGCCAATGCGTGGTCCACGCCGACTTCGAGTTTGTCGGCGGTACCGATCACGGTCACCTCGCCATCCCCGGTGGTGGCGCTGCCGGTCAGCACCGAATCGTTCACGGCAATGGCATGCCCATGCGGGAACAGGGCATCGAGCAGGGGCTGCAGCGGCATGCTCATGGCAGGCTCCGGTCGGCGGTGGCGATGAGGAACTCATCGGTGTCGAGCAGCGGCAGTCGCTCGGGGGCAGTGATGCCCAGCCGTGCCCAGATCTCCAGGCCATCGCGGCAATCGCCCCAGGCCTGCACGCGCGCCTTCAGTGCCGCGTGGCGTTCCTGCAGCGCGGCCAGTGCAGTATCTGGATCGGTGCTGCTGGTATCAGGCTGCAGCGCATTGCTGGCAGCCTGCGCGAAGGCCTCGATGGCATCAGGCACCAGCACCTGTGCCTGGTCGATCAGGTAGCGGTGCTTGCCTCCCGTTACGCGCCAGACCAGCGCACGATCGCGGGAATCGAACTCTTCCACACCACGCACGGTCTCGATTACTTCCGGCCCGGACAGTGACAGCCGGCCTTCCTCGGACATGACCACGGTGCTGCAGCAGCGGGCGACGATGCCCATGCCGCCGAAGGCGCCATTGCCGCTGCCGATCAGCGCGATCACCGGCACCCCCGCTGCACGCGCGTCCAGGGTGGCGCGCATGATCTCGGAAATGGCGATGAGGCCTGCATTGGCTTCGTGCAGGCGCACACCGCCGGTATCGAGCAGCAGCAGCACACCGTCAGGTCGGGTTTCCGCTGCACGGCGCAGCAGCCCGGTCAGTTTGGCACCGTGCACTTCGCCCACGCCGCCGCCCATGAATTCACCCTGTTGTGCGGCCAGCAGCACGCGTCGGCCGCGCAGTGTGGCTTCGCCGACAACGATGCCGTCGTCGAACGCCGCGGGCTGGTCGAGCTGTGCCAGGTGCGGGCTCATCATCCGCCGCGCCGGGCCGAGGAATTCGCGGAACGAGCCGGCGTCGGCCAGGCCGGCGATGCGCTCGCGCGCATCGGCTTCGTAGTAACTGTGGCGCCGCGTCCGGTTCATCATGGATCTCCAGCAAGCAGGGTTTCCACGGCCTGGTCCAGGCGCAGGCTGACCACCGCCGGGGTCGCACCGGCATCGTTGATCGAGATGCGTACATCGCGCAGCGGATGGCGCCGGGCGAAATCACCGATCACCGCCTCCCAGACGCGGCCAAAGCCCTGCGCGGCGGTGATGATGCGCACCGTCATCGCGCCATCGAGTGCCGCCGGTTCCAGCAGGATTTCCAGGTTGCCCGAGGCCAGTACGCCGACCAGCACTGCATCGCGCGGAAACTGCACCGCCGTGTGTCCTTCGAATCGATAGTCGAGGGTTTCCATGCTCAGCCCCTTACCAGTTGCGGAAGCGCTTGGGCGGGTCGTACAGGCCGCCGGACCAGCGCACCAGGTCCTTCACCGAACGCGCCGCAAGCAGGTCACGGCTGGCATCGCGCACGGAGATGCCGAGGTCATCGGGACGGCGGATCACGCCGCGGTCGCGCAGGTTCTCCACCATCGCGCGGTCGCGCCCCATGCCCACGGCGGTATAGCCGGACACGCCTCGGATCGCCTGTTCGCGTTCTTCAGGGGTGCGGCACAGCAGCAGGTTGGCGATGCCTTCCTCGGTCAGCACATGGCTGACGTCGTCGCCGTAGATCATCACCGGAGGCAGCGGCATGCCAGCGCGCTCGGCCAGTTCCCAGGCATCCAGACGTTCAACGAAGGCCGGCGCCATGTGTTCGCGGAAGGTTTCCACCATCTGCACCACCAGCTTGCGCCCGCGCGGCATCTCGCCCGGTCGCGCGGCCTGCCGGCCGGCCTTGATCCAGGCGTCGCTGGCATGGCGGCGGCCGCGTGCATCCGAACCCATGTTCGGTGCGCCACCAAAGCCGGCAATGCGGTCGCGGGTGGCAGTGGAGCTGTTGCCCTGCAGGTCGATCTGCAGGGTGGAGCCGATGAACATGTCACACGCATACAGGCCCGCGGTCTGCGAGAACGCGCGGTTGGAGCGCATCGAGCCATCGGCGCCGGTGAAGAAGACATCGCTGCGTGCGGCGATGTACTTCTCCATGCCCAGTTCGGAACCGAACGAATGCACCGATTTGACGAAGCCCGATTCAATCGCCGGAATCAGTGCGGGGTGTGGATTGAGCGCCCAGTGCTGGCAGATCTTTCCCTTCAGCCCGAGCGATTCGGCGTAGGTCGGCAGCAGCAGCTCGATGGCCGCGGTGTCGAAGCCGATGCCATGGTTGAGGCGGTTCACGCCGTACTCGGCGTAGATGCCCTTGATCGCCATCATCGCCATCAGCACCTGGATCTCGGAGATCTGCGCCGGGTCGCGGGTGAACAGCGGTTCGATATGGTTCGGCTTCGGCGCCTGCACCACGAAGTTGACCCAGTCAGCCGGAATGTCGACGCGGGGGAGGGTGTCGACGATCTCGTTGACCTGGGCGATGACGATGCCGCCACCGAACGCGGTCGCTTCGACGATGACCGGCGTGTCTTCGGTGTTGGGGCCGGTATAGAGGTTGCCGTGGCGGTCGGCTGCCTGCGCGGCGACCAGCGCTACGCGGGGCGTAAGGTCGATGAAGTAGCGGCCGAACAGTTCCAGGTAGGTGTGGATGGCACCGATCTGGATGCGCCCTTCGGCCACCAGGTTGGCCAGTCGTACGGACTGCGGGCCGGAGAACGAGAAGTCGAGCTTCGAGGCGATGCCACGCTCGAACACATCCAGGTGCGAGGGCAGGGACAGCACCGACTGCACCATGTGCAGGTCGTGCACCCGGGCCGGGTCAAGGTCGGCCAGGGCCTGGGCGAGAAAATCGGCCTGCTTCTGGTTGTTGCCCTCCAGGCAGACCTTGTCGCCTGGTTCCAGCAGTGCGTGCAGCAGCTCGCCCACGTCGGTGGCGGCGACCTCACGTCCCTGGGCCCACGGCGCGGCACGTTCCAGGCGGGCCTGGCGGCTGCGTTCCAACGTATCCCAGCTCGGGTTCATCGACCGGCTTCCGATTGGTGTCGATGTAATTACGGCATAATTACAGGCAGGCACGCAACCCGCACTGCAGCAAAAAGAAGGGCCCGCGCGGAGGCGGGCCCATTCAGGTAGGCCACGACGGTGGGTCGTGGCGGAGGGCGTGCCGACCAACGGTCGGCACCCACCGGGCACCCACCGGTTCGCGGGCCCCTCAGAACTTCCAGCGCAGGCTGGCCGACACGAAGCGCGGTTCGCCGTAGTTGTTGTAGTCCAGATTCGCCCAGTAGGTCTTGTCCAGTGCGTTGCGCACGCTCAGGGTTGCCGTCCAGTTGTCGCTGATGCGGTAGTTGGCGTTGAACTGCACCAGCATGTAGGCCGGCTGGTTCACCGTCACCGTGCCGCCCAGCGGGTAGGCGATGTTGTAGCCCTGCACCTTGCTCTGCCACTGCACGCCACCGCCAACGCTCAGGCGTTCCAGCGCACCGCGCAGCTGCAGCTGGGTGTTGAGCTGCAAGAGATCCTTCGGCGGGTTGGCGTACAGCAGATCGGTGGCGGCGCGGGTGACCTTGACGTGGGTGTAGCCGGCATTGACCGTCCAGCCCGGCAGGATCTCGCCGTTGACGTCCATTTCCCAGCCGCGCGCCTTGGTGCCGTTGACGCCGACGTAGGCGGAGGTGCCATCGCTCAGCGACCCCTCCGGCACGCCCATGTCACGCACCGCGTAGTTGTCCTGCTTGGCTTCGAACACGGCGGCATTGGCGGTCAGGCGGCCATCGAACCACTGCGTCTTGATGCCCGCTTCCAGGTTCGAGCCCTGTACCGGCGCCAGCAGGTTCTCGTTGCGGTCCTTGAAGTTCTGCGGGTTGAAGATCTCGGTGTAGCTGGCATACGCCGAGACGTTCGGCGTGATGTCGTAGACCAGGCCCACGTACGGGGTGACTTCATCACTCACCTTGTATGCACCGCTGGTGCCGGTATAGGCGCCTGCGGCGTTGTAGGAGCGGCTGAGGGTTTCCCAGCGGCTCAGGCGCGCGCCGGCAATCAGCGACAGCGGATCGGCCAGGCGCAGGCGGGTGGCCAGGTAGACGCCACTCTGCGTGGTCTTGGCCACGCGGCGCGCGCCGGTCCGGCGGTACGTGACCTCGGAGATGTCGCCGTTCCAGCTGTACACGTTGGGAATGTAGTAGCAGCGTTCGCCGCCGCAGCGTGCCCAATCGTTCGGGAAGTTCAGCGCCAGGGTGTTGGTGGTGCCTTCCAGGTCCGACCACTGGGCGCCGAGGGTCACGTCGTGGTCACGGCCGAACAGATCGAAGCTGCCGGTCAGGTAGGCATCGACGTTGCGCCGGGTGTCCTTCGAATCACCGGCGGCCGCACGCAGGAAGATGCCCGAGCCGGTCACCGGGTCCGGGTTGCCGGTGCCGTACAGGCGCACGTTCTGCACGTTGCCGCGGGTGTAGGCGGTGTTGATCTTCAACAGCCAGTTGTCGCCGAAGCGCTGCTCCAGGTTGGCGAAGGCAGTGTTGCTCTCGCGCTTCCAGTAGCTCCACTTCGGCGACAGGTTGGTCGAGCGCGGCAGGTGCGCGAAATTGCCCTGGTTGTCGAAGAACGGCACGGTGCCCCAGGTCGAACCGGTGGGGTTGTTGTCCTGGCTCTGGTAACCGAGGGTGATCGTCGTGCTGTCGGTGACGTCGCCTTCCAGCACCGCCATGCCGGCCATCTTGTTCTCGTCGTAGCGGTCGTAATACAGGCCACGATCGGTGTAGGCGGCGACCACGCGGCTGCGGAAGCGGCCGTCATCGGTCAGCGGCGCGGTCACGTCCGCCTCCATGCGCCGATAGTCCCAGCTGCCGGCGCTGACCGCGAACGAGGCATCGAACTCCTTGCCCGGGCGCTTGCGCAGCAGATTCACCGTGGCCGACGGCACGCCGGCGCCGCTGAGCAGGCCGTTGGCACCGCGGATCACTTCGATGCGGTCGTAGAAGGCGGTGTCGTATTCCTGGTTGGTCGAACCGCTGTAGGTCGGGATGCCGTCGACCTGGAAGTCAGTGATGGCGAAGCCGCGTGCGTAGTACAGCGGGCGCTGGGTGTCATAGAAGGACACGCTGACGCCGGTGACGTTGCGCATCACGTCGTTGATGCTGAACAGCGATTCGTCCTGCAGGCGCTTCAGGCTGATCGCAGTGGCCGACTGCGGGGTTTCCTGCAGGGTTATCGGCAGGCGGGTGGTGCTGGCCGGTGGCGCGGATTTTTCGGCGCGCACGCTGACCCGGTCCAGGGTCTTGGCATCTGCGGCGCCATCGGCCGCAGCGAACGCACTGGATGCGGCCAGCAGGGACAGCGACGAAAGCAGGGCAGCCGGCAGCAGCGCACGGCGGGGCAGGCGGTTACGGAGGGGCAGGGACATGGTGGGTTCGAAGCTCGGAGACGGGAAGGGGGCGGCAACAGGCGTCCAGCACCCGGGGCGGCGGCTTCGGGCACATCAGGTCCGTCTGGGAGGAGCGCGGTCACTGCGCAGGACGCAAATGTAAATAATTCTTAACAACATTACAATTCGCGTCATTGTGCATGGGATTCCCGGCACCGGGCATCGCTTTCTGCAGCAGGGAGCGGCCCAAACGCGAACGGCCACCCTAAGGTGGCCGTCCGTGTCTGCTGCAGGGAATCTGCCAGGCTTACAGCGCCTGCAGTTCCTCGTTGGCGTTGCGCTTTTCCTTGGCCGGCGCCGGAACTGCTGCCGGCACTACCGCCGGGGCCGGAGCCGCCGCATTGGCGTCCACCGGCACCTCCAGGTACGGCAGGCGCAGGGTCTGGCTGGTCAGCGTGCGGATCTCGTTGACCAGCGCGGCGTTGTCGTTGAGCTTGCGCCCGTACGACGGCACGATCTCGCGCAGGCGGGTTTCCCAGCCAGCCTTCATCTGGTCCGGGAACGCCTTGGCCATCAGGTCCAGCATGATCGGCGGCGAGGTCGATGCACCCGGCGAGGCGCCTAGCAGGGCGGCGATGGTGTGGTCCTTGTCGGTCACGATCTCGGTACCGAACTGCAGCACCGGGCCCTTCAGCGGATCACGCTTGATGATCTGCACGCGCTGGCCGGCGGTGACCAGCTTCCAGTCGCCCGGCTTGGCATTGGGGAAGTACTTGACCAGTTCGGCCTGGCGGTCGGCATCGTTCAAGCGTGCCTGGCCCATCAGGTACTGCACCAGGTCCAGGTTGTCCTTGCCCACTTCCAGCATCGGGCCGACGTTGTTGTGGTTCACCGACGAGTACAGGTCCCACCACGAGCCGTGCTTGAGGAACTTGGTGCTGTACAGCGCGAACGGCCCGAACAGGACCACCGGCTTGCCGTCCAGCTTGCGCGCGTCCAGGTGCGGCACCGACATCGGCGGCGAACCGGTTTCGGCCATGCCGTAGGCCTTCACACCGTGGCGCGAGGTCACGTCCTGGCCCTGGAAGGCGAGGAACTGACCACCGACCGGGAAGCCGGCGTAGTCCTTCGATTCCGGAATGCCGGACATCTGCAGCAGCTTCAGCGCGGCGCCACCGGCACCGATGAACACGAAGCGGGCGTGGGTGGTGGACTCGGTTCCGGCCTTGAGGTCCTTCACCGTCACGTTCCAGCTCTTGTCAGCGTTCTGCCGCAGTGCGCTCACTTCGTGGTTGAGGTGCAGGCTGAAGTTCGGGCTGCGCTGCAGGCCGGTGGTCAGCTGGCGGGTGATCACACCGAAGTTGACGTCGGTGCCCAGCGGCATCCAGGTCGCGGCGACCTTCTGCTTCGGGTCGCGGCCTTCCATCAGCAGCGGTGCCCACTGCTTGATCTGTGCCGGATCTTCGGAGTACTGCATGCCGTAGAACAGCGGATTCTTCACCAGGGCCTGCTGGCGCTTGTGCAGGTAGGCGATGTTGTCATCGCCCCAGACGAAGCTCATGTGCGGGGTCGGGTTGATGAAGTCGCTGGGTTGGCTCAGGCGGCCTTCCTTCACCTGGTGCGACCAGAACTGGCGTGAGACCTCGAACGATTCGGCGATGCCGACCGCGCGCTTGGTCTCGATGCTGCCGTCGGGCAGTTCCGGGGTGTAGTTCAGTTCGGCGAAGGCCGAGTGGCCCGTGCCGGCGTTGTTCCAGCCGTCGGAGCTTTCACCGGCGACGCCGTCGAGGCGTTCGTAGACCTGGATGTTCCAGTCCGGCTGCAGTTCCTGCAGGTAGGTGGCCAGGGTGATGCTCATGATGCCGGCGCCGACCAGCACAACGTCGACGGGCTTGTCGTTGCTGGCGGCGGGCACCGAGCGCTGGGTCAGCGGCCAGTACAGGAACAGCGCGGCGGCCAGCAACAGCAGCACGAGCAGGGCGAGCAGGGCCTTGCCAAATTTCTTCATGGGGGGCGGGATCGTTGGCGGAGGGGAAGGGGTCAGGATGCGCGTGGGGCAGGGAAAGGGCGTGAAGAAACAACGCCTTGCGCCATCCATCCGCGATTCTAACCGGATCCGGTCCGTTTTTGATGCAACGCAGCATCCGACGTTTCGCGGCCCCGCCAGGCGAAGCGCCGGGCCACGCCCGGCTCAGACCAGCTCAAGAATCTCGTCACCGGCCTCATCGATCTCGCCGGTCGGGCGCCAGCCCAGGCGCCGGTAGAAGCCATGCGAGCGCGAACGCGGGTCGGCCGAGCAGGCCAGGAACAGCCGGGTATGGCCGGCATCGCGGGTCAGGCTGACCACTTCCTGCAGCAGCTGGCGGCCGATGCCATGGCCCTCGTACTCCGGCAGCAGGGCCAGCACCAGCACCTCCCCACTGTCGCGGTCAGCGAAGCAGTAGCCGGCCATGCGCTCCCCTTCCCAGGCGACGCGGCCGATCGAATCGCCCTGGGCGATGCCGGCCGCCCAGCTTTCCGGCGTGATGCCCAGCTCCGCCAACTGCGCGGCACTGAAGGCGTTCTCGCGGGTGCGCCCGCGCAGGTCGATGCAGGCGGCGGCATCTTCGGGGCGCGCATCGCGGACGAATACAGGCATGCAGGGCATCCTTGCAGTTATCGGCCGGCCAGTATCCGCATCACGCATGGACCCGGTGTGGAGACTTCGTGGAGATTGGATGGAGCAAAAAGGGGACGGAGGGGATTAAGTCGTTTAAGGCCCATACGTCATACAGGGCAAATACGACTTAATCCCCTCCGTCCCCTTTTTCAGCGCTTGCGCCGCACCAGCGCGGAGGAGGCGTCCAGCACTGCGCGGGTCAGCAGGGCCATGGTCTGCACGTCGCCCTTCCAGTGCTGCCAGTACAGCGGCACGTCCTCCCACGCGCGCTGGCGAACGTAGACCAGTCGCCCGGCGTCCAGATGCCGTTTGACCAGGGGCAGGGGGTTCATGGTCCAGCCCATGCCGCCCAGATTGGCCTGCACGAAGGCGCGGGTGGAGGGAATCCACCAGGTCGGCGCGGTGCTGGGCAGGTCGTCGCCGGCCATGCGCCGGGCGAAGCGCGACTGCATTTCGTCCTTGCGGTTGAACACCAGCACCGGGGCCTGCGCCAGCGCCTGCGCGGTCACGCCCTTGGCAAAATGGCGTTCGCGGAATTCGGGGGTACAGGTGGCGGCGTAGCGGATGCTGCCCAGCGCGTGGATCTGGCAGCCCTGCACCGGCTCGTCCAGTGTGGTCACTGCGCCCAGCACGGTGCCCTGGCGCAGCAGTTCGACGGTGTGGTCCTGGTCCTCCACGCGCAGGTCCAGGGTGGTGCCGGTGCTCTGCGCGAACTGCGCGGCGGCCTGCGGGAACCAGGTTTCCAGGCTGTCATGGTTCACCGCCACCGGGATGCTGGCCTGCGGCAGGTCCTCGTCGGCCAGGCCCATCCGGTGCAGCGCGTCGTGCTCGAGCAGGGCGGTCTGCTCGGCCAGCTGCACCAGCACCTGGCCCTCGGCGGTGGCGGTGGCCGGGGTGCCGCGCTTGACCAGCAGGCGACCTACCCGATCCTCCAGTGCCTTGACCCGCTGCGAGATGGCCGAGGGCGTGACATTCAGCGACTGCGCGGCGCGGTCGAAGCTGCCCTCGCGGATGACTGCGGCGAGGGCGCGCAGCTGGGCATGGTCGATACGCATCGAATTAAGTTCCGCTAATGTTGGTTTAGGAAGTTTAGCTCGTCTTTTTCATGTTGCGGCGCGACAATGGCGCCCGTTCCGGTGCTGTCCGCCTTCGCGAGGCACCGTCCCCCCAAGCAAGCAAAGGCAGTGAATCCCATGTTCTCGGTCATCTCCGCCAGCACCGGCCTCGGTGCCTGGTTCTCTGGTGCAGCTACCGGCATCGGCCTGTTCGCCGTGGTTGGGGCCCAGAGCGCCTTCATTCTGCGCCAGGGCATCCTGCGCAAGCACATCGTGCCGGTGGTTGCCACCTGTGCGGCCATCGATGCGATCTTCATCTTTGCCAGCGTGGCCGGCCTGCGCACGCTCACTTCGGCGCTGCCGTGGCTGACCACCGCCGTGCTGTGGACCGGTGTCGCGTTCCTGGCCTGGTACGCCATGAAGTCGGCACGCCGTGCGATCGCCGGTGGCGGCGGGATGGGCGAAGCTGACAGCGACGACGGCAGCCGCCGCGCGGTGCTGATGGCTGCGGTCGGCTTCTCGCTGATCAACCCGCACTTCTGGCTGGACATGATGGTGATCGGCTCGATCGCCGAGAACTTCGGCAACGCCCGCATGGCCTTCGCCGCCGGTGTGGTGACTGCCAGCTGCCTGTGGCTGACCGCGCAGGGCCTGGGCGCACGCCTGCTGGCGCCGCTGTTCACCAAGCCCAGCACCTGGCGCGTGCTCGACGGCACCATTGCCGTGATCCTCAGCATCCTGGCCCTCACGTTGGCGGTGCGCGGGGTCCATTGACCCGGCGCACGCCCCCCGAACCCACGTCCTGACTCTCTCTCCAAGGTAGTGGTAACGACGGCACCGGCAACGGTGCCGTCGTTTTTTCTGCCGATGTGGCGCGGCAAACGGTCACGTGCCTAGAATCGTGCATCCGGACAGGGTGTCCGGTTTTCCATGGGGGAAGGATGCGCAGGATTGTGCTGGCTGTACTGTTGGGCGCGGTTGTGGGTGGGGCATCGGCCGCAGCGCTGGACCTGGATCGCTATCTGCGGCAGGAGTCGTTTACCGACATCAAGATTTCACCGGGGGGCGAGTACATCGCCGCGACGGTTCCGCTGGAGGCGGGAACCGCATTGGCGATCTACCGCATTGCCGACATGAAGATGGTCGGCAGCTTCCGCCCGCCCCGCAACGATCACGCCCACACCTTCGACTGGGTCAGCAACGAGCGGCTGCTTGTGGGCATGGCACAGAAGTTCGGCGTGCTGGACCGGCCGACGCCGACCGGCGAACTGTTCGGTATCAATGCCAACGGCAAGGGCGGCGAGCTGCTGGTGGGGTACCGGGTTGCCGACCAGAGCCTGGGCACCAACATCAAGGTCAAGCCGGCAGGCCTGGTGGCCGCCTACCTCAGTGATGAGCTCAAGGACGATGACCGCAACGCGCTGGTGACGGTGATCCCGCTGGTCGGCAGTTCACATGCTCAGGTCGAGCGCATGGATGTGATCACCGGTCGCCGCAACGCCGTGGCGCGCGCTCCCATTCCCGATGCGGACTTCACGACCGATGAGCAGGGCGAGGTGCGTTTCGCACGCGCTGTCGTTACCGATGGCACGCAGAAGCTCTACTACCGCACGGGCAGCAACAGCGACTGGATCCTGCTCAATGATGAATCCCTGAGCAAGCGCATCGAGGCGCCGCTCGGCTTCTCGGCCGATGGTCGCCTGGCGTACCTGCAGGTCGAGCAGGCAGACGGACCTGATGCCATTGTCAGCTGGGACCCCCAGAGCAATGAACGACGCACCGTGCTGCGCGATGGGAGCGCCGACCCGGCGCGCATCATCCGGCGCCCCGGCAGCCGCGTGCCGGTCGGGGCCCTGTTCCTTGGCAGTGCGCCGCGAACGGCATTCTTCGATGACGCCTCGGACGACGCTCGCCTTTACCGCAGCCTCGAAGCCGGCCTGGGCGGAGCGGTCTACATCACCTCCAGCACGCGCGATGGCAAGACGGTGCTGGTGGAAACCTGGTCAGGCAGCAATCCGGGCGATTTCTATCTCTATGACACGGTTGGCAAGAGTGCACGGCACCTGATCAGCCGCAGCGACTGGATCGACCCCGCGCTGGCGGCGGAGGTGCGTCCGATCAGCCTGACGGCGCGTGATGGGCGTCCGCTGCATGGCTTCCTTACCGTTCCGCATGGCCGCGAGGCCCGTGCGCTGCCGATGGTGGTGGTGCCGCACGGAGGTCCGATCGGTGTTGCCGACCAGGGCACCTATGACACCGAGACACAGATGCTGGCGGCGGCAGGTTACGCGGTACTGCAGGTGAATTTCCGCGGCTCTTCCGGCTATGGCCGGGCCCACATGCAGGCCGCGCGAAAGCAATGGGGGCTGTCGATGCAGGATGACGTCACCGATGCCACGCGCTGGGCGATCGAACAGGGCGTGGCCGACAAGAACCGCATCTGCATCTATGGAGCCAGTTACGGTGCCTATGCGGCGATGATGGGGGCGGTGCGCGAACCGGGTCTCTACCAGTGCGCGGCCGGCTACGTCGGCATCTACGACCTGCCGTTGATGTACGCCCGCGGAGACATCCAGAGCGATGAGTCAGGCCTGGCCTACCTGCGTAACTGGCTGGGATCGCCCAAGGATCTGGCAGAGCATTCCCCGGTGAATCTGGCCGCGCAGGTGCGGGTGCCGGTATTCCTGGCCGCGGGTGGCCAGGATCAACGTGCGCCGATCGTGCACAGCGAACGCATGGAAGCTGCGTTGAAGAAGGCCGGCTCGCCGGTGGAAACCCTGTACGTCAAGAATGAAGGGCATGGCTTCTATTCCCCTGCCAACCAACGTGCGTACTACAGCAGGTTGCTGGCTTTCCTCTCGCGCAGCCTGGGGGGGCAGGTGGCCGGGCAGGCCGCGCCTGCGGAGAAGAGCAGCGCGCCCTGAACAAGCCGGGGGCGGTGGATGACCGATCCGCCGCCCCCGGAGTTCGCCTGCATCGGGCTTACTTGACCCCGTGCATCATCTTCTTCAGCAACGGCGCGGCGATGAAGGCGGCCAGCGCACAGCCCAGGCCGATCCACATCAGCAGCCAGAAAAGGTGCGCATAGGCACCGGCCGCGGCCACCATGTCCAGCGATTCGCCTTCCGGCACCTCGATCGCGGCCAGCTTGCCGAACAGCGCGGCCAGCGTCTCCGAGAATGCGGTTGCCAGGAACCAGGTGCCCATCATCAGGCTCATCACCCGTGGCACGGCGAGCTGGGTCACCGCCGACAGGCCGACCGGCGACAGGCACATCTCACCGCTGGCCAGCAGGAAGTAGGCCAGCACCAGCCACCACACGCTGGCCATCTCGCCGGTGGCGCCTACCTGCTGTGCGGCCAATGCCAGCGGCACGAACGACAGCGCGCCGATCACCAGACCCCAGGCCGATTTGACCGGCTTGCCCGGTTCCCAGCCGCGGCGGTCCATCCACGTCCACAGCGCGGCGAAGGCCGGTGCCAGCAGCACCAGGAACAACCCGCCCAGGTAAGTGAGCGAGCCGGCGGTCTGCGGAATCACCAGGCAGTCGCGCACCAGCAGCACCAGCATCAGCACGACGATGGCGGCGAAGAACGTGCGTGGCGCAGCCGAACCCGGGCGGCGCTCGGACAGCCGCGCGCTGACCACGAAGCCCAGCGGTGCCAGCAGCAGCGAGATGATCGACCACGGCAGCGGCGTACCGCCGGTGATCACCAGCGAGGGCACGATGTCCTTGGTCAGCAGGCGGTCGGTGAAGGTCACCCAGGAGCCATACGACTGCTCGTACATCGTGAAGAACACCAGCGCCATGAAGATCAGCACCATCAGCGCGATCATCTGCTGGCGCTGCACCGGCGTGCACTTGCTGCCAGTGAACCAGGCGAACCAGACCAGCACGCCGCCCAGCACCACCAGCATCAGCATCAGTGCCAGGCTGATTTCACCGCCCAGCGCGAACGCGCCGTTGCCGGCCGCCCACATCAGCCATGCGACCGGCAGCACACCGAGCACCGCGCACAGATAGATGAGCCATTCGCGGGGCAGGCCCAGCACCTTCTGCTTCAGCGCGGCCGGTTGTGGCGGCTCGGCGTGGCCCTGCAGGTACTTCTGGCCCCACAGGAACATCGCCAGGCCGGCCAGCATGCCGATGCCGGCCGCACCGAAACCGTACTTCCAGCCATAGGCCTCGCCGAGGAAGCCGCATACCAGCGACGAGAACAGCGCACCCAGGTTGATGCCGGCGTAGAACAGCGAGAAACCCGAATCGCGGCGCGGGTCGTCCTGCGGGTAGAGCTTGCCGACGATGGTGGAGATGTTCGGCTTCAGGAAGCCCACGCCCATGATGATCAGCGCCAGCGACAGGTAGGTCACCGCCAGTGCCGAGGTGTCGCGCACCACTTCGCCGTTCACCCGATACGCGGCGTGGCCTTCGAAGGCCATGCCGAGGTGGCCGAGCACCAGCAGGATGCCGCCGAACAGCACCGCCCGGCGCATGCCCAGCCAGCGGTCGGCCAGCATGCCACCGAACACCGGGATGCAGTACACCAGGCCGCCATAGGCACCGAGCAGGTCCAGGCCGGCCTTGTCGCCGAACAGGTGGTACTTGGTCAGGTACAGCAGCAGCAGCGCCTTCATGCCATAGAAGGAGAAGCGCTCCCACATTTCGGTGAAGAAGCAGACGTAGACGCCCTTGGGATGGCCCAGGAAATCGTCGGAAGCAGGAGCGGCAACGGTCATCGACGGCGGGGACAGCGGAAAGGGCGCGATTATAGGCCTGCAGCGGCGGGCGCGCCCGGTAGCGCCGTGCCAGCTTCCAGTAGTAGATCCATGCCATGCGTGGATGGCCGCCCGATTGATGGCCTACAGGTACCGCAGCCACGCCAGATCGCGCCTTCGTGCCTTGAACCGCGCGAACGCCCGCGTCGGCGGATACAGCACCACTGCGAGTGCGCAGGCCACCAGCAGCAGGCCGCTGACCGAATCCAGCGCATACAGGCCGCCGTGGGTCGGCCCCCAGATCGCCAGTGCGCCCAGGTACAGCCCCTTCAGCACATACAGGTGCAGCAGGTAGAAGAACATCGGTGCTGCACCAATGTCGGCCAACGGCCGCAGCGCACGTGCCACCGGCGGCCACTCGTACAGGCGCAGCAGCACCAGTCCCACGCCCAAGGTCAACAGCAGGAACTGCAGCGACGGCGGGTACTTGGTGATGTTGAACACGCTCATCCAGGTTCGCAGCGCGCTGGTCTGGTACTGCCACGGTGCATCCCCATACTGATTGGCGAACCGCAGCAGCGCGAACAGGGCCAGCGCGCCGACGCCTGCCCACAGCAGCCAGCGCTGGCGTTGCGCCGGGTCGCGGCCGCGGGTGAACCACGGCCCCATCAGGTAGCCCAGCGCGATCACGCCGATCCACGGCAGCACCGGGTAGGAAGTGCGCAGGCGCAGCGCGCCGGCCTCGATCCAGTCGCGCTGGTGCAGCACTTTCCAAAGCATCGCCAGCAGGCCGTGGCCTTCCACTCGCACGCCATCCAACAGGTTGTGCCCGGCCACCACCGCGACTGCCAGCACCAGCAGGGCCGGGCGCGGCAGCCACAGAAGGCCGGCCAGCGCGATCATGCTCAGCCCGATGGCCCAGATCACCTGCAGGTACAGCGTTTCCGGCGGCAGCTGGAAGGTCCAGGCGAAATTCACCAGGGTCAGTTCCAGCACGACCAGGAACAGCCCGCGCTTGAGCAGGAACGCGGCCGTGGCCCGGCGCGGATCGGCCTGGCGCTGGCCGTACAGCCAGGCCGAAAGCCCGGTCAACAGGACGAACACGGGTGCGCACAGGTGGGCCAGCAGACGGCAGGCAAACAGCGCAGGGGAGACCGTCGATGCGTCCATCGGGTCGCTTACCTGATGCTGCAGGAAGAAGGTCTCGCGCACGTGGTCCAGCAACATCAACAGCATCACGGTGCCGCGCAGCTGGTCGATGGAGGCCAGGCGAGGGGAGGGGGAAGGGGGCATGCGATGCAGTAACAGCAAGGTAGTATTAAGATATAACATATCATTTGCTGTGCGCCCAGCCGGACTTTGCCGGGTCGGTCGATTGCCGGTCCACGCACTGGCCCATTGCGCTGCAGCACACGCCCCATCCTTTGGCACGCTGGACTTGATCTGCCCTGAACGCTAGCGTGGCAGGGATTTTTTGCCAGCAGGGGCTTCCATGAACCACGACGCTGCGCCCAAGCAGCTCACCTTCCGCGCAGTGGCCCTGGCCATCGTGCTGGCGGTGGTGCTGTCAGCGGCCAACGCCTACCTCGGTCTGTTCGCAGGCCTGACCATCGCCACCGCCATTCCCGCCGCGGTCATTTCCATGGGCGTGCTGCGCCTGCTGGGAGGTGGTTCCATCCTCGAAAACAACATCGTGCAGACCGGCGCCTCGGCCGGTTCGTCCATCGCCGCCGGTGTGATCTTCACCATCCCCGCGCTGGTGATCATGGGCTACTGGCCGGACTTCAAGTACTGGTGGGTGCTGGGCATCGCGGGCCTGGGCGGCCTGCTGGGCGTGCTGTTCTCGGTGCCGCTGCGCCGTTCGATGATCGTTGAAGACCCGCTTCCGTTCCCGGAAGGCAAGGCCGCGGCCGAAGTGCTCAAGGCCGGTGAGAACCCGGGCCCGGGCCTGAAGATCCTCGGCCTGTCGGCAGTCATCGGTGCCTTCGTCAAGCTGGCCGCGGAAAGCGGCATGCGCCTGATTCCCGATGCCTGGGCCACCTCGGCCTATGTCGGCAGTTCCAAGGTCACCGCCTTCATCGGCACCAACCTGTCACCGGCGCTGCTGGGCGTGGGCTACATCGTCGGCCTCAACGTCGGGATCGTGGTCGTGTCCGGCTCGATCCTGACCTGGCACATCGCCATCCCGATCTACCAGGCGTTCTTCATGAACACCGATCCGGCGCTGGCCGCCTCGATCGCCACCGCCTCGTCCACCGAAGCGGCGTTCGCCATCTGGGGCGCGAAGATGCGTTACCTGGGTGTCGGCGCGATGCTGATCGGCGGCATCTGGACCCTGATCTCGCTGCGCAAGTCGCTGCTCAATGGCGTCAAGAGCGGCTTTGCCGCTGCCCGCAAGAGCGGTGGCCCGGTGCTGGCGCACACCGAGCGCGACCTGCCGATGAAGTGGATGCTGGTGGCCCTGGTGGTCTTCGTGCTGCCGCTGCTGGCCCTGTACCAGGCCATCGTCGGCCAGTGGCACGTGTCGATCCCGATGACCATCATCATGATCGTTGCCGGCTTCCTGTTCGTGTCGGTCTCGGCCTACCTGGCCGGCTTGATCGGTTCGTCCAACAACCCGGTGTCGGGCATCACCATCTCCACCATCCTGTTCGCCTCGGCCGTGCTGGTGGTGCTGCTGGGCGCCGATGGCCTCAAGCCGGTCGGTGCCGGCGGTGCGCCGCTGGGCGCGGTGGCGGCGATCATGATCGGTGCGGTGGTGTGCTGCGCCGCGGCGGTCGGTGGTGACAACCTGCAGGATCTGAAGGCCGGCTACATCGTCGGTGCCACCCCGTGGAAGCAGCAGCTGATGCTCGGCATCGGTGCGTTCTCGTGCGCGCTGATCATGGCCCCGGTGCTGAACCTGCTGGCCACGGCCTACGGCATCGGCGTGAAGTCCGAGCTGCACCCGAACGCGCTGGCCGCCCCGCAGGCGAACCTGATGGCGTCGGTGGCCAAGGGCCTGTTCGGTGGCGAACTGCCGTGGACCTTCATCGGCATCGGTGCCGTGGTCGGTGCGGTCATCATCGCCTTCGACAGCTGGCTGAAGTCGCGCAACTCGCGTTTCCGCGTGCCGGTGCTGGCCGCCGCCATCGGCATCTACCTGCCGCTGGAATTGATGGTGCCGATCTTCCTCGGCGGCCTGATCGCTCACCTGGTCGAGCGCTTCCACAAGGTGCGCGCCGATGACGAAGAAGGCCGCGACCGCGTGCACAAGCCGGGCGTGCTGTTCGCCGCCGGCCTGATCACCGGCGAAGCGCTGATGGGCATCGCCATCGCGATTCCGATCGTGGCCAGCAGCCGCGCCGACGTGCTGGCCGTGCCGTTCCACCTGCCGGGCGCGCAGTGGATCGGCCTGGCCGTGCTGTTCCTGGTGGGCTGGCTGATCTACCGCACCGGCAAATACACCAAGGCGTAAGGGGCGGGTAGTGCCGGCCGCTGGCCGGCAATCCCGGAATCCCGTGATACCCCTGGCTGCCGGTTGCCGGTTGGCGGCCGGCACCGCAAACCGCGCTACGGCGCGGTTTGCTTTTTCTGGCGACGGGGCTGCGCGCCGCGGGCAGCCATGACCGATGGCCTTGGCAGCCCCGGCCGCGCGGGCCTACCATCGGATTTTTGCCGTCGTGCGGAGACCCCGATGAAACTGCGTCATGCCCTGCTGCCACTGAGCCTGCTGGCCGCCCTGCCCAGCGTTGCCGCTGCCCGTGGCCTGGAAGTCCGCGACATGGTGGCCATGGACCGCGTCTCCGCGCCGGTACTGGCCGCGGACGGTGGCACTGTGGTGTTCGCCAAGCGCAGCGTGGACGCCAACCTGAAGGCCTCCACCGCGCTGTTCGCGCGCAACCTGCGCACCCGCGATGCGGCACCGCCCAAGCAGATCACCCCGGCCGGCTGGAACGTCAATTCCGCTTCGCTGTCGGCCGATGGCCAGACCGTCTACTTCCTCAGCGCCAGGAACGGCAGCCAGCAGCTTTACGCGCAGCCGATCAACGGCGGCACCCCGCGTCAGCTGACCGACTTCCCGGTGGACGTTGACAGCTACCACGTGTCACCGCAGGACGACCGCGTGCTGTTCAGTGCCGGCGTGTTCCAGGCCTGTGCCTCGGACCTGGCA
This sequence comes from Stenotrophomonas sp. SMYL11, assembly GCF_036320005.1. Classification (NCBI taxonomy): domain Bacteria; kingdom Pseudomonadati; phylum Pseudomonadota; class Gammaproteobacteria; order Lysobacterales; family Lysobacteraceae; genus Stenotrophomonas; species Stenotrophomonas sp. SMYL11. The sequence goes on along the minus strand of NZ_JAWIRS010000002.1, from coordinate 405,476 downwards.
TGCACCGAGAAGAAGCTGAAGGAAAAGAAGGACGCCAAGGCCAGCGGCCAGGTGTGGGATTCGCTGTTCGTGCGCCACTGGGATACCTGGAACGACGGCCGCCGCAACACCCTGTTCGTGGCACCGCTGCCGGCAGCCAAGGCCGGCGCGGTGAAGGGCGCCTCGGCGCTGAGCGCGATCATCGACGGCGATGCACCGTCCAAGCCGTTCGGTGGCAATGACGATTTCGCGTGGTCGCCGGATGGCGCCAGCGTGGTGGCCAGCATCCGCGTGGCCGGCAAGCAGGAGCCGTGGTCGACCAACTTCGACCTGTACCGCTTCGACGCTGCGGGCAAGCAGGCGCCGGTCAACCTGACCGCCTCCAATCCGGCCTGGGATGCCGGCCCGGTGTTCAGTGCCGACGGCAAGACCCTGTTCTACCGTGCGATGAAGCGCCCGGGCTTCGAAGCCGACCGCTTCGGCCTGATGGCGATGGACCTGGCCAGCGGCAAGAGCCGTGAGATCGCGCCGCAGTGGGATCGCTCGGCTGGCGGCATCAGCCTGTCCGCCGACGGCGCCAGCATCTACACCACCGCCGATGACCTCGGCGAGCACCCGCTGTTCCAGATCGACGTGGCCAGCGGCAAGGCCACCAAGCTGATCGGCGACGGCAGCGTGACCTCGGTGGACGTGGCCGGCAACAGCGTGGCGATCACCCGCAACAGCCTGAAGAGCAACGACCAGGTGCTGGTCGGCCTGCTGCCGGCCGCCGGCGAAGCCATCGGCGAGCTGCGCGCGCTGACCCCGGCCGCTGGCGACGTGCTGAAGGACGTCAGCTTCGGTGACTACGAACAGTTCGAGTTCAAGGGCTGGAACAACGACACCGTGCACGGCTATGTGGTCAAGCCGCACAACTACCAGGAAGGCAAGTCGTACCCGGTCGCGTTCCTGATCCACGGCGGCCCGCAGGGCAGCTTCGGCAATGGCTGGAGCTACCGTTGGAATCCGCAGACCTATGCGGGCCAGGGCTACGCCGTGGTGATGATCGACTTCCACGGCTCCACCGGCTATGGCCAGGCCTTCACCGATGCGATCAGCCAGCACTGGGGCGACCGCCCGCTGGAAGACCTGCAGAAGGGCTGGGATGCGGCGCTGAAGAAGTATTCCTTCCTCAACGGTGACAAGGCCTGTGCGCTGGGCGCCAGCTACGGCGGCTTCATGGTCAACTGGATCGCCGGCAACTGGAACGGCCCATTCAAGTGCCTGGTCAACCATGACGGCGTGTTCGACCAGCGCATGATGGGTTACGCCACCGAAGAACTGTGGTTCACCGAGTGGGAGCAGGGCGGCACGCCGTACCAGAAGGCCGCGAACTACGAGAAGTTCAACCCGGTCAACCACGTGGCGGACTGGAAGAAGCCGATCCTGGTCATCCATGGCCAGCAGGACTTCCGCATCCCGGTCGAGCAGGGACTGGCCGCGTTCACCGCCGCCCAGCGCCAGGGCATCGAATCGAAGTTCCTGTACTTCCCGGATGAAAACCACTGGGTGCTGAAGCCGAACAACAGCATCCTGTGGCATGACACCGTCAATGCGTGGCTGAAGCAGCACATCGGCAACTGATGACTGCGGCGCCGCCCTTCGGGGCGGCGCTTTTGTTTCACCATCTGCTTTACCGGTGGGTGCCGACCGTTGGTCGGCACACCTTCCTGATCTGCCGCCAACAGCAGCCGGCCAGCGGCCGGCTCTACCCAGAGCGCCTGCATGCCCTCGACCGCCCTGATCCAGAACGACATCGTCGTCTTCGGTTTGATCGCCGCCACCCTGGGCACCGTGTTCTGGACCGCCTCGCGCGAACAGGGCCTGTGGAAGCGCTTCTACACCTTCGTGCCGGCACTGCTGCTGTGCTACCTGATTCCCGGCATCTACAACACCGTCGGCCTGATCGACGGCCAGAACACCAAGCTCTACAACCCGATCGCACGCGACATCCTGCTGCCGGCAGCGTTGATCCTGCTGACCCTGGCGGTGGACATCAAAGGCATCCTGCGGCTCGGCCCGAAGCTGGTGCTGATGTACCTGGGTGCGTCCGCCAGCATCATGCTGGGTGCGGTGGTGGCTTTCCTGGTGATGCGCGCGCTGCATCCGGAAACCGTGGCCGGTGACACCTGGGCCGGCATGGCCGCACTGGCCGGCAGCTGGATCGGTGGCGGGGCAAACATGTTGGCGATGCGCGAAGTGTTCGACGTCAACGCCACCACGTTCGGCCAGTTCGCGGTGGTCGATGTCGGTGTCGGTTACGTGTGGATGGCCGCGCTGATCTTCCTGGCCGGGCGCGCAGCGAAGATCGACGCGCGCAGCGGTGCCGACACGTCGGCCATCGATGAGCTGAAGGAGCGCATCGCGCGCTTCCAGGCCGAGCACGAGCGCGTTCCCAGCCTCACCGACCTGATGCTGATCGTGGCGGTGGCCTTCGGCGGCGTGGGTCTGTCACACGCAATCGGTGCGCCGCTGGCGGCATGGTTCAAGGCCAATGTCAGCTGGGCCTCGCAGTTCAGCCTGGATGCGCCGTTCGTGTGGGTGGTGGTGCTGTCGACCACGCTGGGCCTGAGCCTGAGCTTCACCGGTGCACGCACGCTGGAAGGTGCGGGCGCCTCGCGGCTGGGTTCGCTGCTGCTGTACTTCCTGATTGCCTGCATCGGCATGCAGATGGATCTGCTGGCGCTGCTGGACCGCCCGTGGCTGTTCCTGCTCGGCCTGATCTGGATTGCCGTGCACATCGTGCTGCTGTGGTGCCTGGGCAAGCTGCTGAAGGTGCCGTTCTTCTATTTCGCGATCGGTTCGCAGTCGAACATCGGTGGCCCGGCTTCGGCGCCGGTGGTGGCTGCAGCGTTCCATCCGGCCCTGGCGCCGGTGGGCGTGTTGCTGGGCACGATGGGCTACGCCACCGGCACCTACCTGGCCTACATCGTCGGCATTACCCTGCGCGCGCTGGCAGGGCAGGGCTGACGGGGGAGTGCCGGCCGCTGGCCGGCAGCCTCGTGAACCCGTGAAGCATCATCGGGTTGCCGGCCAGCGGGCGGCCCGACCCATGCGGTAAGCCCACCCCACAACCCCGGGCGA
>NZ_JAWIRS010000002.1:382874-402364 GCF_036320005.1 Stenotrophomonas sp. SMYL11 | reverse complement strand
GGGGCGCCCCGCGCGCGCCCCCCCCCCCTCCCCCCCCCGCCCCCCCGCCGCGGGCCCCCCCCCCCCCCCCGCCACTACCGATGCGTTACGCCACCGGCAATCCGCGTTCGATCAACCACGCCTTCGCGTCTTCTGCGTCCTGCTCGAACCACGCCTGTGTCGACCCCAGCCGATACGTATACCCCCAGGCATCCATGTCGGCCATCAACCGCGCACTGCCAACACCAGGCAGCTGCCCGGCCAGCACGATCTGCAGGTAACAGGTGGCATCTTCCTCGGCGACCGAGTCGGTGGCGTCGGTATGCACCTGCGCACGCCGCTCCGGCGGCAGCACGATCAGATGGCAGGCTTCGTGCAGCATCGAGTGCACAGGCGTGTCATCGCGCACGTACACGTTGCTGGCGATGATGCCGGCTTCGGGCTCGCCCCAGTAGCTGCCGGGAATCGGTTCACCGGCCGCGACGTGGTGCAGCTGCAGGCCATGCGCGGCGAGCAGGCACTGCGCATCAGCGAAGGCGATGTCGCCCACGCAGGTGATGTCCACGGCGGTTGTCGTATCGGTCATGCGGGTCAGGCAGCCCCGCCCGTGCAGGCACGGGCGGGGCAGAGCATCAGGGTTTGTCCGGGCCTTCAGGCAGCGCCACGGAGATGTCCAGCACATCGTGCTGGCCATCCTTCACCAGGTCGACCTTCACTGCATCGACGTCGATGTTTACGTACTTCTTGATCACTTCCAGCAGTTCGCGCTGCAGCAGTGGCAGGTAGTCCGGGCCACCGCGGTTGCTGCGTTCCTGCGCGATGATGATCTGCAGGCGGTTCTTGGCGGTTTCGGCGGTGGTCTTCTTCGCTTTGAGGAAATCAAACAGGCCCATGCTTACCCTCCGAACAGCTTGCTGAAGAAGCCCTTCTTCTCGACGTTGGTGAAGCGCATCGGGCGTTCTTCGCCGAGGATGCGCGCGACGGCGTCGTCGTAGGCCTGGCCGGCGGCGGACTCGACATCCAGGATGACCGGCTCGCCCTTGTTGGAGGCGTTGAGCACGTCACCCGACTCGGGGATCACGCCAATCGCCTTCAGGCCGAGCACTTCCTCGACGTCGGCGATGCTGAGCATCTCGCCGCTTTCCACGCGCAGCGGGGTGTAGCGGGTCAGCAGCAGGAAGGCCGGTACGTCCTGGCCGGACTCGGCCTTGTGGGTCTTCGAATCGAGCAGGCCGATGATGCGGTCCGAGTCGCGCACCGACGACACTTCCGGGTTCACCACCACCACGGCACGGTCGGCGAAGTACATCGCCAGGAAGGCGCCCTTCTCGATGCCGGCCGGGGAGTCGCAGATGATGTAATCGAAGCCGTCGGCGGCCAGGTCCTTCAGGACCTTGCCCACGCCTTCCTGGGTCAGTGCGTCCTTGTCGCGGGTCTGCGAGGCGGCCAGCACGTACAGGTTCTCGAAGCGCTTGTCCTTGATCAGGGCCTGCTTGAGGGTCGCTTCGCCGTGCACGACGTTGACGAAGTCGTACACCACGCGGCGTTCGCAGCCCATGATCAGGTCGAGGTTGCGCAGGCCGACGTCGAAGTCGATCACCGCCACCTTCTTGCCGCGCCGTGCCAGGCCGCAGGCCAGGCTCGCGCTGGAAGTGGTCTTGCCGACGCCGCCCTTGCCGGAGGTGACTACGATGATTTCAGCCAAAGGACTTCTCCTGATGATTCTGTTTGGGTGCTGCGTCAGTCCAGCGCAGCGATCTTGATCTGGTCCTGTTCCAGCCACACCTGCACGGCCTTGCCGCGCAGGGAGTCCGGGACATCGTCCAGTACCTTGTAGTGGCCTGCAATGGCGACCAGTTCCGCATGGAAATCACGGCAGAAGATGCGTGCCGCGGTGTTGCCCTGTGCCCCCGCCAGCGCGCGGCCGCGCAGGGTGCCGTAGATGTGGATGCTGCCATCGGCGATGACCTCGGCGCCGGCGCCGACGGTGGCCATCACGGTCAGGTCGCAGTTTTCAGCGTACAGCTGCTGGCCCGAACGCACGTTGCCCAGCTGCATGCGGCCCGGCTGCGGTGCGGCGGCGTCGGCAACCTTGGCCACCGGCGTGGCCGGCGCCGGCTTCGGTTCGGCACGGGCTGCGCGACGCGGTTCCGGCGCGGGCGGCGGCGGCGGGGCCGGCTCGGCCTCGGCACGCTCGTACTGGGCGCGGAACTTGGCCAGCAGTGGCAGCCCGAGCTGCTGCGAGAGCAGGTCGACCGCGCTGGTGCCATAGGCCAGCGCCACCGGCAGCACGCCGGCACTGCGCAGGCCATCGACCAGCGCCTGCGCGGTGGCCACGTCCGGCACCTGGCTCAGGCCGCCGAAGTCGAGGATCACCGCGGCGCGGCCGAACAGTTTCGGCGCACGGGTGACGCGTTCGCGCATTTCCTGCACGAGGCGTTCGACATCAAGGGTACGGATGCGCAGGTTGGCGATGCCCACCTGGCCGATCTTCAGTTCACCGGCCTGTTCGTAATCGAAATTCACCGCCACGCTCAGGTCCCCGTCGGCCGCTGTACCTGCGCCGGCAGATGCCGGGCACGTGTCCATGCCACATCCGGCAGCTTGCCGCCGTAGGTCTCCTGGACCCACGGGTAGCTGCACAGTTCCTTGGCCAGCATGCTGGCGCGCACGTCGACCTGCGGCATGGTGTTCTGGCCCAGCTCGCGGAAGCCGAAGCTGCCGTGGAAGAGCAGGGCGGCATCGGCGCCATGGTCGAGGAAGACTTCGCAGGTCATCTGCGGGTAGCGCAGCTCGGCAAAGCTCTGCGCGTCGGCATAGAACGCACGGCCGACGCCACCGCCACGACGGCGGCTGGCGACCACGATGCGGTCGATATAGAAGAACGGGGTGTCCAGCTGCTGCTTGAACCAGGCGAAGTTGCTGCTGTCGTGCTGGCTGTCGCTGCCGAAGCCGATCAGGAAGCCGGCCAGGTTGCCGTCGCGCTCGGCGACGCGGAAATACTCAGCGGTTTCGTAGAACAGGCGCAGGCGGGCCGCATCCAGGGGAAGGATGGCCAGGCCAGCGTTGTTGTTCAAAGCCAGGACGGAATCGAGCTCGTGCTCGCGCACGTCGCGGATGACAATCGACATTGTGACTCCGTGGGGTAACGCGGTTGGTCCGTCAAATTGGACCCTGCGCACGATTATTGCATGCCCGGGGTGGGCTGCGGCATGAACAGGGGACCTCGGATGCATGACTTCCGTGGGAGTGCGCGACGCGGGCCGGGCCCGTAGAGTGCTGGCATGTTGGGAGTCCTCAGCCATACCCGCGTCCTCCGTCTGGCCGGCCTGTTTACCTGGGTCATGGTCGGCCTGCCACTGGCGTACTCGCAATTCGAGAACCTGCACAGCCGCAGCGATATGGGCAGCTGGGCGATCCTGTTGTTCGTCGCCTATCTGTCCTTCGGCGCCGCGTACTACTGGCTGACCCGCCTCCTGCGCAGTGACAGCGACAGTCACACCACCTGGCTGGACCGCGGCCTGCTGCTGCTGCTGACTGTTTCGGCGCTGGGCGTCAGTTTCCTCAGTGGTTCGGGCCTGGGCAGCATCCTGATGATGGTGGCTGCCGGCGTCATTCCGTGGATGCTGTCGGCGCGTCTGTGCGTGCTGTGGCTGCTGGTCAGCCAGCTGGCGGTGGCTCCGGTCTATTACATACTGCTGAACTTCCCGCTGTTCGAAGCCGTGATGCAATCGCTGCTGTATGGCGGCTTTTCCATGTTCATCTTCGTGACCAGCCTTGTCGCGAGACAGCAGACCCAGGCCCGCGACGAGCAGCGCAGGCTCAATTCGGAGCTGCGTGCCACCCGCGCCCTGCTGGCCGAAAGCGCCCGCGTCAACGAGCGAACCCGCATTTCACGTGAGCTGCACGATCTTCTGGGGCATCAGCTGACCGCACTGAGCCTGAACCTCGAAGTGGCTGGCCACCTGGCCGAGGGCCAGGCGCTGGACCACGTGAAGCGCTCGCATGCCTTGGCCAAGCTGCTGCTGGGCAACGTGCGTGAGGTGGTCAGCCAGCTGCGCGAGACCGGCGCCATCGATCTGGCGGCGGCGCTGCGGCCGCTGACCGAGAACGTGCCCTCGCTGGACATCCAGCTGGAGATCGAGGATCCGCTGAACGTGGAGGACCCGCAGCGGGCCCACGTGCTGCTGCGCTGTACCCAGGAGATCATCACCAACGCGGTGCGCCATGCCGGCGCCCGCCACCTGTGGATCAAGGTGTACCGTGAAGCCCCCGACCGGGTGGTGGTGGAGGCCCGCGACGACGGCGTCGGCGCGGATATGGTCAATGTGGGCAATGGCTTGCGCGGCATGCGCGAGCGCCTGCAACAATGTGGTGGCCAGCTGCAGGTCGAAACCCGTCCCGGTGAAGGCTTCCGGCTGCGGGCGACGGTGCCGGCAACGGTGCTGGTGGCCGCCCTTACCAAGGTTCCTGAAGGAGTGCGTTGATGATTCGCGTCTGCCTGGTCGACGACCAAACCCTGGTGCGGCAGGGAATCCGCTCCCTGCTGGCGCTCGACGACGGTATCGAGGTGGTGGCCGAGGCCGGCGATGGCCGGCAGGCGGTCGAGCTGATACCGCAGGTGCGTCCCGACGTGGTGCTGATGGACATGCGCATGCCGGTGATGTCCGGGCTGGAAGCGCTGCAGGTGCTGTCGCGCCAGGAGCAGCTGCCACCGACCATCATCCTCACCACCTTCGACGACGACCAGCTGGTGCTGGCCGGGCTCAAGGCCGGCGCCAAGGGCTACCTGCTCAAGGACGTGACCCTGGCGCAGCTGGTCGGTGCCATCCGCACCGTGGCCGACGGCGGTTCGCTGGTGCAGCCGGCCGTGACCCAGCGCCTGCTGTCCGGCCTGGAGCACATGCGCAACGAGTTCGTCAGCCTGGACCGCCCGGACCCGCTGACCGACCGCGAGACCGAGATCCTGCGGCTGATGGCCAGTGGCTTCTCCAACAAGGAGATCGCCAACTCGCTGGGTGTGGCCGAAGGCACCATCAAGAACCATGTGTCCAACATCCTGTCCAAGCTGGGCGTGCGCGACCGTACGCGCGCCGTACTGAAGGCGTTCGAACTCCAGCTGGTCTGAGGAAAACCTTTTCAGGACAATGACTTGAGGCCCAGTCATGGCCCTCGGGTGGGGTTGCCCCCTACTTCACGGGTATCGGTATGCGGTACCCTTCGAATTCTTTGTCCATACAAATACGCAGCCGGCAGGGAAACCGGTGCGCCAATCCCGATAAACAATGCCCGCGAAGCCTGCTAGGATTGGCGCTTCGCTTCAATCAACCCGGCCGTGGGATCGGCCCCGGAGACTCTCTGAATGACCCGTATTATCGAGTTCCTGATCGCCTTGGGGATCGTGGCTGGCCTGTTCGTCATCATTGGCGTATGTCTGCCGGGCGAGCGTCACATCACCGAAAGCATCGAGACCAACCGCAAGATGACGATCGTGTACGACACGGTCAGCAGCCTGCGCCGCTTCAAGGACTGGAACCCGCTGGTACTGCGCGATCCCGCCGTTGAACTGAAGCTGTCCGGCCCGGCCTCCGGCGTCGGTGCCACTCTCGACTTCACCTCCAAGGACCTGGGCACCGGTTCCTGGAAGATCACCGAAGCCGAAGAGAACAAGCGTGTTGCGATCGCCATCGATGACGCCACCAAGGGTCACGACAAGATCACCACCTTCACGCTGGAGCCGACCGGCAAGGGTGGCCGCAACGTCAAGATCACCCAGGACTACTCGGTGAAGTACGGCTTCGACCTGTTCGGTCGTTATGCAGGCCTGTATGTCAGCCGCCAGATCGGCGACGACATCAAGATGGGTCTGTCGCGTATGGCCAACATGCTGGCCAGCGTCCCGAACGTGGACTACCGCACCCCGGAAGCCCCGCTGACCGATCTGGCCATCGTCAATGTGCCGGCTGAAGACCTGCTGGTCGTCAACGCCGGTAACGTGGACCGCGGTCAGGACACGATCACCAAGTCCATCAAGGACAACCAGGAGTGGATCAAGCGCGTGATGGAGGCCAATGGCCTTGAAGCCGCCGGTCCGTTCCGCATCATCACCACCGATTTTGGTCAGGAGAAGTACGCCTTCGACATCGCCCAGCCGGTGAAGAAGAAGGGTGCTGAAGGTGCCACCGCTGAAGAGCTGACGGTCAAGATCGATGGCGGCGCTCCGGTCAAGTACGTGCACGTGGCCCCGCACCGTTCGGCGCATGCCGCCTACACCGGCCACATGGCGGGTCTGGACGTGGCCCGCAACGGCCTGCGTGCCTGGGCTGTGACCAACGGTTCGGAAGTGGTCGATCGCCCGTACGAAACCTGGAAGGACGGTCTGGACAAGTCGTTCACCCCGGAAGCGACCTACGACATCTACTGGGCCGTCAAGTAAGCCTCGGCTGACCCATGTAGTGTTGGACACGAAAACGCGCCGCTCATTGCGGCGCGTTTTTTTTCATCTGGCGCCCGGCAAGGGCGCTGCGCAAGGAGCCCACATGTTCAATCTCGAACGTCGCGCACGTAAGCCATCACTGCTGGCCTGCCTGGGGGCGCTGCTGGCCGCCGCCTCGATCGGCCTGTCGGCCTATGCGTCGCACGGTGTGGCCGACCCGCTGGCGCAGCAGCATCTGAACATGGCGGCGCTATATGCGTTCGCGCATGGCGCGGTACTGGTGGCGCTCGGGCCGCGCGCGCAGGGCGCGATCGCGCATCTGGCGCTGTACGTGCTGCTGCTGGGCGTGCTGCTGTTTTCCGGCAGCCTGGTGGGCGGTGCGTTGTGGCAGTGGGCGACGCGGATGGCACCGATCGGTGGCACCAGCATGATGGCCGGATGGGTGCTGCTGGCGATCAATGCGTTGAGGCGGTGAGGGTCGCAGGGCTCTCGCTCCGATCCATGCCGATGCGATCGTGATGGTTCATGGGCGTTACTTTTCTTTTCGCGCGAAAAGAAAAGTAACCAAAAGAAACGCGCCGCCGACCGCGAGCCGGTGCTGCGCACCGGTCCCCTGTGCTCCTCGGCCCGTCGAGGGGCGGTGCGGAGAGCAGCCGAGCATGGCTCGGCTCTACAAAATCGCACGCACCTCTTCGCCCTCGCCGGACCTGCGGTGCTCGGCTCGCTTGAAGGCGGACCCAACAGCTGCACGCTGATCCGTTGTAGAGGCTTCGAGCGAAGCGACCCGCTTTTGTCTTTGCTCTCTTGTTCCATTCCGTGGCGGACGCACGCGGAAACTGTCAGAGGCCGGGCGGGTGGGCTGGGCAGGGGTATCCGCGCCATGGATGGCGCGGCTAAGCCTCCAGGGACGGATTCACGGCGTCCCCTGCCCAGCCTACCCGCCCGGTCAGCTCCATGAATTTCGCCGTGCAGCCGCCACGAGGGGCTCAGCCGTTGGCGGGTTTCCAGCACCAGTGCCAGGGTTCGTAGACGATGCCGTGCGGGTTGTCGCGCGGGTAGCTCAGCTGGAAGCCGTGCGTGCTGGCATGGGCCCGCAGCCACGCGAAGGCGTCAGTGGCTTCGAACGATTCTTCGGCCGGGGCATCGCCCGGTGTGCCGATGTCCAGCGCGTGGCCGCTGTGGTGTTCGCTGAAACCCGGGGCGGCATTGACCTTCAGGATCTCCGCCACGCTCAAGCCGCGCGCCAGTTTCCGTTCGAAGATGCCCAACTGGTAGGCATGGCTGCGGAAGCCGGAGATGGCGTCCAGCGCAATGCCATCCTGTGCTGCGTGTAGGCGCATCCGTCGCCAGCCCTGCGCGGCGCCACGGCGCAGCCATAGCGGGCGGGCGAAGCGATCGCGGCCGGCAAAATGCAGCAGGCAGGGTTCGGGTTCCAGTGGCAGGCCGCTGTCGTCGGCGTAGCGCTGCGGGTCCAGGCCGAGCTGCTGCAGACGCTGCTGCAGCCCGGCCAGCGGCAGCCACTGATCTTCCAGTCCGGCGCCAAACGGGCGCGCCGCCATCGCGTCGAGCAGCGCCAGTGCATCCTCGACCCCGGGCTCGCGCGGCAGGCGCGGCACCATCGAATGCACGCCGTGCGGCAGTACGGCCGCCAGATAGCGGCCGTCGCGCTTGCGTCGCAGCACCCAACGCGCCTGTGACAGCAGGCGTGCATCCAGGTTGCTGCGCGCGCGCAGCAGGTCGGCAGGCCACAGTTCGATGGCCTCGGTATTGATCAGCAGGGGCGGGCGTCGTTGCATCGCCGCAGCTTACTGCCGTGGCGCCGATGCGGCCACCTTGCGCAGCGCATCGAGCAGCGCCTGCGGCCGATCCACGCTGAGCAGCAGCGTGCTGCCATCACTGACCGGCAGGGCGAGGACACGCGCACGGTCGGTGACCAGCGCGAAGCCCTTGCCGCCACCCTGCAGGCGGAAGTGGCCCGAGTAGAAGCCCGGCATTGAATAGCCATTGGTTTTGACACGGATGCCATAGCGGCGGTCACGCTGCAGGTCGACCACCTCGGCCTGGTCCAGCCGCAGCTGCGCCACCGGCACGCGCCGCCGATACATCGTCGAGCGCACGTCCAGCACGTTGCCGGCCAGCTCCACCCGGCGGCGGAAGAATGCGGCCCCCAGCCCGACAGCGAGTACAGCGATGACGATCAGGCTCCATGCCGCACTGCCGCCCATCCGGAACCAGGGCGGCGACAGCGTTACTTCGATCCAGGGTGCGTTCGCCGGTGCTTTATACAGCTGCGCATACAGGCAGGCCACGAAGGCAGCCAGCAGCGGCAGCACGATCCACAGCACCCGCAATGGCGAACTCTCGGCTACCTCGTACTGTTTCGGGTCGCTGGCGCCCATGGTTCAGGCTTCCTTCTTGAACACCAGCATCGCCGGGCACATCGGCGCCGGGATGATGACGTTCACCAGCTCCCAGCCCAGCTGGCCCTGGCGGCTGAGTTCTGTCTGCACGTCTTCTGGCTTGAGCACGCCCATCATGGACGTCTTGATCTCGATGGTCTGGTAGCTCCAGCGCTTGCTCATTCCTGGTCCTCCGGCGATGGCTTGGGTTTTGGCAGGCGTCCTGCCTTGCGCAATGCGTCGCGCAGTACGTATTCGATCTGTGCGTTCAGGCTGCGCAGTTCGTCGTCAGCCCAGCGCTGTGCCGCAGCCAGGACGTCGGCGTTGATGCGCAGCGGATAGGCTTTCTTCTCACTCATGAAAACTCCTGGCGGGGCGGTGGGGCGCCCCGTTGCGAGGGTGGTTCAGTACAGGGAGCCAGCGTTGACGATCGGCTGGGTGCCGCGATCCGAGCACAGCACGGTCAGCAGGTTGCTGACCATGTGCGCCTTGCGTTCCTCGTCCAGCTGCACCACGCCGTTCTTCTGCAGTTCGGCCAGGGCCATCTCGACCATGCCGACCGCACCGGCAACGATGCGCGTGCGTGCGGCGATCACCGCGTTGGCCTGCTGCCGCTGCAGCATCGCCTGGGCGATTTCGGCGGCGTAGGCGAGATGGCTGATGCGTGCGTCGATGACCTGCACACCGGCATCGGCCAGGCGCTCGGCCAGTTCGTTCTTCAGGTGCTGGGAGATCTCGCTGGCATGACTGCGCAGTGCCAGCTGGCCATCCTCATGCTGGTCGTAGGGGTAGCTGGTGGCCATCGCGCGCAGCGCCGATTCGGACTGGATGTGCACGAAGCTCTCGTAGTCGTCCACGTTGTAGACCGCCTCGGAGGCATCGACCACCTGCCAGACGATGACCGCGGCGATCTCGATCGGGCTGCCGTCCAGCTCGTTGACCTTCAGCTTGCCGCTCTCGAAGTTGCGCACGCGCTGGCTGACCCGGCGCTTGGCGTAGAAGGGGTTGTTCCAGCGCAGGCCGTTGTCCTTCACGGTGCCCACGTATTTGCCGAACAGGCTCAGCACCGCCGCCTGGTTGGGCTGGACCGTGTACAGGCCGGCCAGGGCGAAGATCGCCAGCGCCGCCACCAGGATGCCGGCCAGCATCAGCAGCAGGTTGGGGGAACCGGTGCTGGCCTTGGCTGCTACCCCCAGTACGAACAGGGCGCCGCCGGCGAGGGCGACAAGCAGGGCGCCGGCCAGCGTGCCGAGGCCGTTGAGCGAAGACAGCGACTTCTCTTTCATGGCGGTACGTCCTTGAGGGTTCAAAATGAAGATATCAAAGTGATATCACATCTGGGTGACCGTTCGTCGGATGCCATGGCCTGGGTGCCCGGCCAGCTAGAATGCCCACCCCCCTTCACATCGCTGCTGGAACCGCCATGGCCAAGCTTGGAACTCCGTTGTCTCCCTCCGCCACCCGCGTGCTGCTGCTCGGCTCGGGCGAACTCGGCAAGGAGGTGGCCATCGAGCTGCAGCGGCTGGGCGTGGAAGTGATCGCCGCCGACCGCTATGCCGATGCCCCGGCCATGCAGGTCGCGCACCGCTCGCACGTGATCGACATGCTCGATGCGATGGCCCTGCGTGCCCTGATCGCCCAGGAGCAGCCGCACTTGGTGGTACCGGAGATCGAGGCCATCCATACCGAGACCCTGGTCCAGCTGGAACAGGAGCATGGCCTGCGGGTGATCCCGACCGCGCGTGCCGCACGCCTGACCATGGACCGCGAAGGGATCCGCCGCCTGGCCGCCGAGACCCTGGGCCTGCCGACCTCGCCGTACCGCTTCGTCGATACCGAAGCCGAATACCGTGCCGCCGTGGCCGCCATCGGCCTGCCGTGCGTGGTCAAGCCGGTGATGTCCTCCTCGGGCAAGGGCCAAAGCACCCTGCGCAGCGAGGCGGACATCGCACCCGCCTGGGACTATGCGCAGACCGGTGGCCGCGCCGGTGCCGGCCGCTGCATCGTCGAAGGTTTCATCGATTTCGACTACGAGATCACCCTGCTGACCGTGCGCCATGCCGGCGGCACCTCGTTCTGCGCGCCGATCGGCCATCTGCAGAAGGACGGCGATTATCGCGAAAGCTGGCAGCCGCAGCCGATGTCGAGCGCGGCACTGGCGCGTGCCGAAGAGATTTCGCGCGCGATCACCGATGACCTCGGTGGCTGGGGCCTGTTCGGTGTCGAGCTGTTCGTGAAGGGCGACGAGGTGTGGTTCAGCGAAGTGTCGCCGCGCCCGCACGACACCGGCCTGGTGACGCTTGTTTCGCAGGAACTGAGCGAGTTCGCGCTGCACGCGCGCGCGATCCTCGGCCTGCCGATCCCGGTGATCCGCCAGAGCGGGCCGTCGGCCTCGTGCGCGCTGCTGGCGCATGGCGAGGGCGTGCCGTACTTCAACAACGTCGCCGCCGCACTGCAGGTGCCGGACACCGCCGTGCGCCTGTTCGGCAAGCCGAGCGTGCATGGCCACCGCCGCGTCGGTGTGACCCTGGCACGCGCGGAAACCATCGACGAAGCGCGTGCCATTGCGCGTGATGCCGCCGAAGCGATCGGCGTCGAACTGCGCCCGTAAACCGATAGCGCCGGGCCATGCCCGGCGGCCGCATCCCGTTAGGTACCGACCGTTGGTCGGTACCGATCCTCTGTAAAGCAGAGCCATGCGGCGGCTTTCCTGGATGACGCTTTCAGCCCGCCGAATGGCCCACATTCTCCACTGTGAGCAATGGGTTGATGGATTGCTGTTGGTGGCTGGGGCGAGCCTGCAGCAGGCCTGATACAAGACCACTTGTAATTTACGCCAGGCAAGCGAGCTGAAAGCGACATCTGATTGAGCGTCAGAATCCTGCGTGCTTTATCTTCTGTCGGATGAATGCCAAAGACACCTCAGGAGAAGGCTTGGACGAGCGGCTTACATCAGCGCTACCTGCCTTGTATCACCGAATTGGCCAATCACTGATTGATGCCGTACCTACTGACCAGTGCGGAATCTGGTTGAACTTCGAGATCATCAAGAATGCTTGGTCGGGTTGGGCGTTCTACCGCAAGCCGTCAGGCTCATACGGCCATCTAGAGCTTCCAGATGCTGCGGAAGCAGCGCTTCTGGAGATGCATCAGCTCTTTTCGCAATGGCACCATGCACTCTGGACAAGTTTGACGTTTCATCTGGATCCAGAGAACAAGATGGAGATCGAGCTCGGATATGAGCCACTATCTGAAGAAGCGTTCATCGATTCCCTGGGCCGGGAACAGGCTTGGCAGGATCGCTACCTTGGAGCAGGGGCGCAGATAGACTGGCAGGGCTAGTGAGCCTGGTTGGTTGAAGCAGCCGAGCATGGCTCGGCTCTACAGGGTACTTGGCACGCGGAGGCCGAATTCAGGTGGGTACCGACCGTTGGTCGGTACCCCATCGATACCGGTTACGGCTTTACATCCACCCACACCAGGTGATGGTCGCTGGCGTCGGCGATTTTCGCTTCCGGGCTTTCATTGGCCGGCCAGAAGATGCCGCTGCCGACGTACTCGAAACCGGTCGAGGGCAGCACGTAGTCCAGGCGCATGGTGCCGGACTTCGGGCCGAAATCACCGGTGGCGTGGAACGGTGCGCCCTTGCGCTCGATGCCCTTGGCCGCATAGGCCAGGCTGGTCTGCTCGCCACCGACGCTGCGCGGGGTGGGGTAGCGCAGTACGCGGGCGTTCTCGATCAGTTCGACGATCGCCTCATGGCGGCCATCGCCGTCGACCGGGTCGTTGTTGAGGTCGCCAAGGATCACGAAGCGCGCGTCCTGCGCCAGGCCTCCGCACTGGCCCTTGTCGTCGCACAGCCACGGCTTGTCACCCTTGGACAGGTATTCCTGCCACAGGCGCAGTTCGTCGTGGTTGCGCGCGGCGTTGCGCTTTTCCGGGCCATCGAACACTGGCGGGGTCGGGTGCGAGACCAGCGCGTGCACCACGCCGGCCGGGGTCTTCACCGGCACGTCCCAATGCGACTTCGACGACAGCCGCAGCTGCGACCACACATGGTCGTTGTAGAAGCTCTTGCCGGTGCGCGGGTCGACCGGACGGATCGCGCCCGGCATCGCGCTCCACTTCAGCAGCTGGAAGCTGCGCACCTTGGCCTCATCGATCGGGTAGCGCGACAGCACCAGCATGCCGTACTGGCCCGGGTGCAGGCCGTAGCCCCAGGCATCGTTGCCGCGGCTGCGGCCTTCGCCGCCGACCACGCCGTTGTTGTCAAGGTCCAGGCCGCTGGGCACGCCAGTGTTGACCGGGGCCAGGTAGCGGTAGGCGAAGTGCAGCGGCTTGCCGCCGCCGGGCTGGGCCACTTCCAGGTAGCGTTTCTGGAACAGGTCGGCGGCGCGGTGGGCGTCGTCGAAATCGAATTCGTTCAGCAGCACCAGGTCCGGGCGCGTCTGCTGCAGCACCGCGGCGATCTTGCGCGCGTGCTCGCTGTCACCTTCCAGTTCCTTGATCAGGCCACCGGTCTCATCGGAGTACAGCGAGGTGTTGTAAGTGGCCAGGCGCAGCGCAGCGGACGGCTTTTCGGTCATCGCAGGGGACGTGGCGAAGGCGGGGGCGGTGGCGCCGCAGAGCAGGGCCAGGGCGAGGATCTGGGGTCGGAGGTTCATGCGCCGTATTGTGCACCCGGCCCGGTGTCAGTGGTTTGTCAGCGTCCGTCCAGTTCGTCGTCGAAATCGTGCCAGCGGCGGCCGTCGTAGGCTTCCAGCGGTCGATAGCGCCGTTTGTAGTCCATCTTCTGATGCCCGCGGATCCAGTAGCCCAGGTATACGTGCGGCAGGCCCTCGCGGCGGGCCCATTCGATCTGCTGCAGGATCGCGAAGGTGCCCAGCCCACGCGCGGCATGGTCCGGGTCGAAGAAGGTGTAGACCGCCGACAGGCCGTGCTCGGTGACGTCGGTCACCGCCACCCCCAGCAGCTGGCTGGGCTGGCCGTCGTGGCCGGGCAGGCGCATTTCCATGAAGCGGGTGTGCGACCAGCTGCCGATCAGGAACTGCTCGAACTCGTGCGGGCCATGGTCATCCATGCCGCCGTTGGCGTGGCGATGGGTGAGGTAGCGGTGATACAGCGCGAACAGGTCGTCGCGGGCGGTCGCGGCGGTGATCCGCACTTCCAGGTCTTCATTGCGGGCGGCACAGCGGCGCTGGCTGCGGTCGGGGGCGAAGCGGGCCACCGGGATGCGCACCGCCACGCATGCCTGGCAGTGCGCGCAATGCGGCCGGTACACCAGGTCGCCACTACGGCGGAAGCCCCAGCTCAGTGCCAGCGGGTACAGGCCGCCAAGGCGGCGATCGTGCGGGTCCAGCACCAGGTCGCGCGCCACCCGGTCCGACCAGTACCCGCAGGGGTGCTCGCCGGTCTGGAAAAGTCGCAGTTCGTCGTCTCTGTCGCCGTGAATCGCCATGGGCACAGCATAGCCCCAGCCTGTCGCAGTGGCGGCGACTGTCCGCCGGATGAATGGAACCGGCAGCGGCGTCAACCGATGTCGCGCCCGGGCGTTGTTGTCTCCCGAGGGTGAAGTGATCGCCCCGACGCAATTCCCATCCCCAGGAGTGACCCCATGATCCGTACCCCCCTGCTGCTGGCCCTGCTGCTCGGCACCTCCGCTTCCGGTATCGCGCTCGCGGCCGACACCCCGGCCACGCCGGCGCAGCGCCCGGCCAAGCTGGACACCAACGGCGACGGCGTGATCGACCCCAGCGAGGCCGCTGCCAACCCGCGTCTGGCCGCGAAGTTCGACGAGCTGGACAAGAACAAGGACGGCAAGCTTTCGCGCGATGAGCTGCCGCGCTGGCAGCATGGTCGCCGTGGTGGCCACGGCGGTGAGCGCTGGGCCAAGCTGGGCGTCAACAAGGACGGCCGCATCAGCCGCGAGGAGGCCAAGGCTGACCCGCGCCTGGCCGCGCGCTTCGACCAGCTCGACCTCAACAAGGACGGCTACCTGGACAAGGCCGACCGCGAGCTGCGCATGAAGCAGCGTCGTGATGCCTGGTTCGCCGCCGCCGACACCAACAAGGATGGCCAGCTGAGCAAGGCCGAGTTCGATGCCGCCAAGGGCCCGATGCACGGTGGCCCGCGTCATGGCGGTCCGCGTGACGGCGCGGCGCCGAAGCCGCAGCGCTGAGGTTCTACGCAGTGAATGACGACAACGCCGGCGCACTGCCGGCGTTGTCCGTTACAGGCGGCCGCCGCGCATCAGTGAGTACACCACAAGCGCGATCACCATCAGGTTCATCGCGATGATGCCGGTGCGGCCGTACATCGATTCAAATTTCCAGTTGATGCCGGTTCGTCCGCGGCGGGCCGAATCGCGCGCGATCATCGGTGCCATCACCCGCTGCAGCGGCACCAGGCACTGGTAGTTGACCACGCCCAGGCCTACCGCCAGCACCGTCAGCTGCGCCCAGACCGGCGCCTGCAGCATCACGGCCAGCAGGATCGCCAGGCACCAGAACATGCCGGTGATGATGTTGAGGTAGAGGAAGCGGCGCACGTCGGCGCGCTCGGATGCCGTTTCGGTGTACGACAGCAGGAAACGTCCGCCGAGATAGCTGCCGAGCGCGCCACCGACCACGCCGCCGATCACTGCCCCCCAGCTTTCAGCCGGCAGCACATGCAGCTGGCCCAGCGTGGCAGTCAGCGAGCCCATCGCGGTGCCGCCCGCAGCGCTGGCACCGCCAAGGCCAAGCTTGCTGCCGCCGATGCCGACACCGGTGCCGAGCAGCACCGCAGCACTGGCCGTGCCGGGCGCAGCCACCAGCACCATCGACACCACGGCAGTGGCGAATGCCGCGCTCGGGGCGCTGCTGCGCGCGAACTCGCCGAAGCGCTGCAGCAGGCCGTCGCGCACCAGGGCGCGGGCACGCGACAGGCGCTTGCGCACGGCTGCGTCGCTGAGCCCAAGCAGGTCGGCCACCTGCTGCGAGCGCTGGCCTTCGCGGTAGTACAGCAGCAGCACTTCGCGGCTGTCGGCCGGCAACGCGGAAATGATGTCCTCGGCAGCGATCTCTTCCTCCACCCGTTGCAGGCGGTCGGCCGCGCCCGGGGCCGGGTCGGCGGCCATGCCCATCGCCACCTCGGCGGCCTCGCCGGTCAGCGGCCGGCCGCGCTGCGCGCGCAGCCAGTCGCGGGCCAGGTTGCGGGTGATCTGCCGCAGCCAGGGCAGGAAACTGGTCGAACTGCGCAGCTGGTGCAGCTGCTGCCAGCCCTTCACGAAGGCCTCCTGGGCGATGTCCTCGCTGGCCTGACGATCGCGGGTGATGGCCAGCGCGATGGCGGTAACCGTGTTCTGGCAGGCCAGCACGATGCGGCCATAGGCGTGCTGGCAACCGCTGGCGGCGGCGGGCAGTTCGCGTTCCAGGGTCTGGTCGATCGATGCGGCGAACGTCGTCATGGCGGCGGCTCTCCTGCTGGGATTGTGTCCCAAGACGGAGCCGCGCGCGAAGTGTGACCGCAGATGCCGATGCATCTGCGGTCCGCGCATTCCACCTCATCCCCGCGCCGCTGGCGCGCCCCCTTGAACAACAAGGGGGCTCCAATCCTGACGGGTTACGGTGAAATCGTGGCCTTGCTGCCAGGCCGCTGTGCTCGCCGGGCATGGCCCGGCACCGCCTCTTACTTGGAGGGCTGGATGCGAACCCGGACTTCTTCTTCTTCCGGCGGAGCCGGTTGGGCAGGGGCCTGCTGCGGCTTCGCCTGAGGGGCAGGGGCCGGTGCGACCGGCGCCGGGCTGCCGCGATGGCGCAGGCCGATCACCAGCGCCACGCCGGCGATCACCACCAGCAGGGCGATGCGGATACGCCAGGCCCAGCTGCGGCCACCGCTGCCCTGTTCCGGCGCGTCGCGGAAGGCGAATTCGGCGGTCGGATGGTCGCGGCGGGTAGTGTCGAGCAGGCGCGCCTCACGCAGGATTTCGCGCGCGCGCGGCTGGTCGTCGGCGCGCACGATCCACACCGCCGGGTAGGCGTTGGCGTTGCCCAGGTCGGTATAGCTGAACTGGCCGCGGCGACGGGTCTTGTACGAGCGCCCGTTGGTCACCTTGACGTCGATGCCATGCTCGCGCAGGAGCTCGGCCACGCCTTCGACGGTTTCCACGCGCTGGCTGCTGAAGATCTGGCGCATCGGATCAATCCTTGGCCGGCACGGCGGCGGCCGCTGCCTGGTCGGGAACCACGCGGATCAGGCCTTCCTGCGCGGTGCTGGCGACGAGTACGCCGTTGCGGGTGAAGAACTGGCCGCGGGCCAGGCCGCGCGAATCCTGCGCGCTGGGGCTGTCCAGCGAGTACAGCAGCCAGTCGTCGGCGCGGAACGGGCGGTGGAACCAGATCGCGTGGTCGAGCGAGGCCATCTGCACGTGCGGGTGGTAGTAGCTGATCCCATGGGGGAACGTGGCGGTGCCCAGCAGGTGGAAGTCGGAGGCGTAGGCCAGCAGCGCCTGGTGCAGCTCCGGGGCATCGCCGACCGGCTCGCTCAGGCGCAGCCACACCTGGTGGTAGGGCGGGCGCTTGGGCGGGTTCAGTTCGTCGCGCGGGTAGACGTGGCGGAACTCGAACGGGCCGCCGCGCGAGAGCCAGCGCTGCACCTTGATCGGGAGCCGCTCCAGCACCTCGGCCGGCAGCGGACGGTTCGGCTCGATGTCTTCCGGTTGCGGCACTTCGGGCATCTTGTGCTGGTGCTCGGCGCCGGTTTCGGCCTGCTGGAACGAGGCAGCACAGAAGAAGATCACCTTGCCGTGCTGGATTGCGGTAACCCGGCGCACCGAGAAGCTGCCGCCGTCGCGGGTACGGTCCACGTCGTAGACGATGGGGTGGTCGATGTTGCCGGCGCGCAGGAAGTAGGCGTGCAGCGAGTGCACGTGGCGGCCGTTGTCGACCGTGGCCTGCGCCGCAGCCAGCGCCTGGCCCAGCACCTGCCCGCCAAACACGTACTTGGTGCCGATGTCGCGGCTCTGCCCGCGGAACAGGTTGTCCTCCAGCCGCTCCAGCGTGAGCAGGTCGATCAGCTCGGAGACGACGGGTTCGGGCGTGTCGTTCAAGGGGGCGGCCACAGCAGTGAAGAGGGCCCGATTATACCGGTGCAGCCCGGCCCATCGATTCGACCGGTGCAGCCCGGCCCATCATCGGTAGTGCCGGCCGTTGGCCGGCAACCTCATGATCCTCCTGGGGCACCTGCGGTTGCCGGCCAGCGGCCGGCACTACCGTTTACTTGCCGAGGCGGGCGACCAGCGCCTGCAGGGCGTTCTGCGCATCCGGGGCGAACCAGGCCTCGACGAAGCGGTCGAGCTGGATCAGGTCCGGGTGCAGGGCTTCGTGCAGGTCGGCGCGGGCAATCGCGCGGGTCAGCAGCATCGGCTGGCGCGGCTGCTTGAGCAGGTTCTGCAGCCAGGCGATGGCGCGCGCCACCACCAGGTCGCCTTCGGCCAGTTCATCGACCAGGCCGATCTGCAGCGCCTGTTCGGCCGGCACCAGCGAACCGGTGGTCAGCAGGACGCCGGCGCGGTGCACGCCCACCGCGCGGCGCAGAAGGCGCTGGATGCCCTCCGGCGCGATCAGGCCCACCTGCACTTCGTTCAGGCCGATGGCATACGGCCGCGACGGATCGGCGCTGCGCGCCATCACCCGGTAGTCGCAGCACAGGGCCAGCACGCAGCCGCCCGCCGGGGCGTGGCCGGTGATCGCCGCGACCACCGGGATCCGGCTCTCGGCCAGCGTGCGCACGGCGCCAAAGAAGGCGTTCCAGGTGTCCAACAACTTGTGCTTGTCATCACCATGCGAGAGCAGGTGCGGCACGTCCATGCCGCCGGTGAAGATGCGCTCGCTGCCCGACAGCACGATGCCGTGCGCGTCTTCGGCCATGGCCAGCTCGATGGCATGGATCAACTGCCGGCACAGTTCGGTGTCCAGTGCGTTGACCGGCGGCCGCGCCAGGCGCAGTTCGCGGATGGGGCCATGGTTGATCACCTCGATGAGCGTCGTCATGCTGCGGTCTCGTTGCGAAGAAGGAACCTGGGCGATGATAACCAAACCATTCGTTGGCGTACTGTTGGTTCTGTGTGCGGCCGCAGCATCGGCCTCGGCTGCGGAATCGGGCTGCGTCACGGTGGAGCAGGGCTGGGCGCGGCTGCCGCCGAATCCGGCGATGCCGATGACCGCAGGCTACGGCGTGATCCACAACGGTTGCAGCAAGGCAGTTGCGATCACTGGCGCGGCCAGCAGCAGCTTCGGTGATGTGTCGCTGCACGAGACCACGATCGTCGATGGCGTCAGTCGGATGCGCGCGATCGAGCGACTGCCGTTGGCGCCGGGCGCACGTGCCGAGCTCAAGCCCGGTGGCCTGCACCTGATGCTGATGCAGGGCAAGGGCGCGTTGAAGGAAGGGCAGGCGCTGCCGCTGCGGCTGCAGCTGGAAGGCGGCGGCGAAGCGAGTGCGACGTTGACCGTGCGCAAGGCCGCGCCGTAAGCGCGCGGGGAAACGGCACGCTGCTGCTGAAGCAAGGGGTTGGGATGGCCGTCGTAGCGTCGAGCTTGCTCGACGCGACCGGAATATCCGGTAGTGGGGGGGGGGGGGGGGGGGGGCCCGGGGGGGGGGGGCCCGCGGCGGGGGCCGCGCCGCGGCGCCGGGGG
>NZ_JAWIRS010000002.1:381944-382864 GCF_036320005.1 Stenotrophomonas sp. SMYL11 | reverse complement strand
CGCCCCCCCCCCGCTACTGTGGGGTCGGGGCCCGCGGCGCCCCCCCCCCCCCCCCCCCCCGCCCCCCCCCCCGCCACTACCAGGCGCGCTTATGACCAGTCGTACGAGAACAGCACCGTGCGGCTTTCCGGCTCGTACAGCATCACGATCGCATCGGCACCGGTGGCGCACCAGTTGTAGCCGGCTACGTCGGCCACGGCGAAGAATTTGTTGCCATCGCGGGTGATGATCACTGTTTCGGCATCGTCCGCAGCGTTGGGGTCATCGGCAGCTTCGGTGAAACCCAGTTCGAATGCCGCGGGAATCTCTGCGGTTTCGGTCCAGTTGCCGAAACCGATCGGGCCACCCAGCGTATCCAGATAATCGCGCTCGCTGGCCTCACCCTTGCCGTAGCGCGAGTAGCAGGCGAGGCGGCCATGCGTGGCATGGTAATCGCGGGCCTTGGCGTAGCTCTCGCGCATCTGCGCGATGTGTTCGCGCGCATCCTTGTCCTGTACCGCATCACCGATGAAATAGCCCTCGTTGCCGAGGAAACGCATCTCGTTACCGGTGGTCAGTTCGAAGGCGATCCAGTTGGTGCCGGTGAAATCGTTGTGGTGTTCTTCGGTGGTCTCGCCGATGCAACCGTCGTATGGCTCGATCGGGCACAGCATCGTTGCCACCTGGCCGGCCAGTTCCGGGCGCAGCACGCCGAGGTCGATCTTCAGCAGCGGCAGCAGGTGCTGGCCGAGCCAGGCCTGGTCGGCGGGAAAGACGTCGGTGGGGTAGGGGACCATGCCGGGCAGCAGGTCGCTCAGTTCAGTCTGGTGGATCATGTCAGTCCTTTGAACAGGGTGGGTAGAGTCGAGGGGGGGGGGGGGGGGGGGGGGCCCCCGCCGGGGCGGCCCACACCAGGGCAGGGGGGGGGGGGGGGGGGGGGC